>JAHDID010000054.1 GCA_020630975.1 Verrucomicrobiota bacterium | reverse complement strand
GGGGACCGGCCCATAGTCCCCGCCATGAAATTAAGAGACCTACTCCTCCTGACTTTGACTGCTACTATGGCAGTCGTGGGTTGCTCGCCTAAAGAAGAAACGAGCACTGAGGGCAATGAAGCGGCTCCGACTACCGAGGCACCGAGTAAGCCTGAGATCGTAGCGACCTCGACGATGGTGGCAGACATGGTGCGGACCATCGCTGGGGATGACTTTGCCATCACCGCGCTGATGGCACCGGGCATCGATCCACACAGCTACGAGCTGCCAGCCCAGGCCTACAGCGCGCTGCGCCACGCCGATGCGATCATCTACAATGGGCTGCACCTCGAGGGCAAGCTGACTGAGACCTTTGAAAAACTGGGTGGCAAGGCTCTGGCGCTGACTGACCATCTACCGGCCGATCAGCTGATACCGGCGGAGGAGATCGACGAAGAGTATGGCGATCCCCATGTCTGGGGCGATGCGGCTCTGTGGGCTCAGGCTGTGCCTGCAGTGGTCGGCAAGCTATCGGCTCTACTGCCGGAGCAGACCAAAGCTTTTGAGGAGCGCGGTGCCGCCTATCAAGCCGAGCTGATCGAGCTGGATAAATGGGCCAAACAGCGGGTCGCTGAGATCCCGGAAGGTCACCGCACTTTGATCACCAGTCACGATGCGTTTAACTACTTTGGTAATGCCTACGGTATCGAGGTGATCGCTCCGCAGGGGATTTCCACCGAGGATGAGCCCAGTGGTGCGGCTATCCTCGCGACCATCGACCTGATCAAAGAGCGCGGTGTGAAGGCTGTATTCCCCGAGAGCAGTGTCGATACAGCTATCATCGAGCGTATCTCTACGGATGCGGGTGTGAAGAAGGGGGAGACGCTATTCTCCGACTCCTGCGGTCCGGCAGAGGAGCCGACAGGCACCTATATCGGCATGATGCGGCACAATGTGAATGCCATCGTCGATGCGCTGAAATAAAGGGGCAAAAGGGGCATTGTACCCTATTGAATAAAAATTGTACCCTATTGAATTTTTCCTGTACTCTATTCAAAAAACTCCGCAAATGGCGAATCCAGCACTAGAGGTACACGATCTGACGGTAGCTTACCGGAAAAAGCCCGTGCTCTGGGGTGTCGACTTTGAGATACCGCCGGGGCAGCTGGTAGGTATACTCGGGCCGAATGGCGCAGGCAAGTCGACCCTGATCAAAGCCGCTATGGGGCTACTACCGCTCAGTAGCGGCTGGGTGGAGGTAGATGGCAAGCCACTCGAGCAAAATCGCCACCGCGTAGGCTATGTACCGCAGCGCGAGGATATCGATTGGGATTTCCCCGTGAATGTGATGGATGTCGTGCTGATGGGGCGCTACGGCCAGCTCGGCCTCTTCAAGTGGCCGAAGAAAGCCGACCGCGAGATCGCTCGCGAGTGTCTGGATAAGGTGAAGATGCTGCCCTTTGCCGATCGGCAGATCTCGAATCTATCTGGCGGTCAGCAGCAGCGTGTCTTTCTGGCTCGTGCTCTGGCTCAGCAGAGCGATCTCTACCTGATGGATGAGCCCTTTGCCGGTGTCGATGCGTCCACAGAGAGCGCCATCATCGAGCTGCTGCGTGAGCTGCGCGATGCGGGCAAGACGGTATTCGTCGTGCATCACGATCTATCCAGTGTGCCCGATTACTTTGACTCTGTGATCCTACTCAATGCTCGCCTGATCGACTACGGTCCGACAGCCGAGACCTTTACCACCGAGAATCTCGGCCGCACCTACGGTGGCCAGCTGACAGTGATGGCCGAGGTAGCCGAAGCGCTACGTAAGGACGAGGGGCTAGATGCGACGCGGAGCCACTAGTCGAAAGCAACGCTAGACTAGAGTATGGTTAGGTAGGTAGCCCCAGAATATCAGACCACAACAAGCGGTTTCGGGACGGCTTATCGTACAGTGGAGCGCTATAGGTTAACAAGATGTTCTGGCACCCTGCCGGGGTGCAGCTTCACTTTTGTCCTATCCGGTGGCTGCGTTATGCTTGCCACCGGCTACCATCTTTGAGTCCCTCCGGGACTGGTAAAGCCCCGGAGGGGCTAAGAGCTGGTAGCCCGGGGTGAAGCCCCGGTGGATACCTATCAGCACTATCCCACCCTGGAAGGGTGGTAGAAACGTTCCACCTACTATACCTATACCTATATCCCTCTTTGCTTTAACAGCGGAAAGCTCGGCGCTCGACTTCTGCCGGACACTCGCTGACGCTCGCCTCCACTTTTTCTCGATATACAGCATAAGACGACCAGTCTACGCGAGTAGGTCTTTCACTACATGGCCGTGCACATCGGTCAGGCGGAAGTCGCGGCCGGCGTAGCGGTAGGTGAGTTTTTCGTGATCAAATCCTAGCAGGTGTAGAATGGTGGCGTGGAGGTCGTGCACGTGCACGGGGTTTTCGACGGCTTTGAAGCCGAAGTCATCGGTCTGGCCATACTGGTAGCCGGGCTTCACGCCGCCGCCAGCCATCCACATCGTGAAGCCATAGTGGTTGTGGTCGCGGCCTAGTTTGGTGTCGGGCCCGTTGATACCAGGAGTCGGTAGCTCGACAGTCGGCGTGCGGCCAAATTCACCACCCCAGATGACTAGGGTATCCTCCAGCAGGCCGCGCATTTTCAGATCCTGCAGCAGGGCGGCGATCGGCTGATCGGCTTCGGCAGCGAGTTTGCCGTGGTTTTTCTCGATATTGTCGTGACTATCCCAGGGCTGCCCCGCGCCATGCCAGACCTGGACGAAGCGTACACCACGCTCGACCAGACGCCGCGCGATCAGCATCTGGTCGCCGTGCAGGGTCTTGCCATAGAGCGAGCGCACGTGCTCGGGCTCGCGAGTCACGTCAAAGGCATCGGTGGCCTCTAGCTGCATGCGGTAGGCTAGCTCCATCGAGTGGATGCGGGCATTCATGCGCGGGTCGTCGGCCTCGTCGGCGGCATTCATCGCCTGGATCAGGTCGAGCTGATTGCGCTGCTGGGCGGGTAGCATGCGCTTGTTTTTGATGTTGGGCAGCAGGGCGGAGATGTTGGCTTTTTTCGTATCGACATGCGTGCCCTGATAGGCTCCTGGGAGAAAGGCGGAGCGCCAGTTTTGGGTCTCGACGATGGGTACGCCGCCCGGGCATAGCGAGACAAATCCGGGCAAGTTTTCATTCTCCGTGCCGAGCCCATAGGTCACCCACGATCCCATGCTGGGCCGCACTAGTGAGACGCGCTCGGCACCGGTATTCATGAGCATTAGGGAGGGTTCGTGATTGGGTGCATTGGCCGTCATCGAGTTGATGATGCACAGGTCGTCGACCATTTCGGCCACTTTGGGGAAAAGATCGCTCGCCCAGATACCGCTCTCGCCACGCGGGCGAAAGTCCCAGCTGCTATCCATGAGTGTGCCGGTCTTGCGCTCGGTCTTGATGTAGTCGCCGGGCATCGCCGTGCCGTGGAATCGGCGCAGAGCAGGCTTGTAGTCAAAGCTATCGACCTGTGATGGGCCGCCATTGGCGAAGATGTGGATCACACGTTTGGCGGTAGCAGGGTGGTGTGAGTGGTCTGTGGCTAGAGGGTTCAGCCGCCGCTCTTCTCCAGCCAGCAGCGAGCCTAGGCCCAAGCTCCCCATGCCCATACCGGTGGACTGGATGAATTGGCGTCGAGATTGTGCGGCTGGTGTGTCCAGAGTTTCCATCTATCTGATCAGATTCGCCGAAGAGGCAACTGGGATCAACGTCCGTTTAGACGGGACTCTGTAGCACGCCTCTATAAACGGCGTCGAACTGTGTAGCGCCGCTGTCGTTTGATCGGGCTCATGCTTTGAGCCTTAGGATTTATGAAGTGGATTTGCATGACTTTGACTCTAGCGCTAGCCGCACTGTGCCTCCCCAGTGCTCATGCGGATGGCGAGGAGGTCTTTAAACTGGAGGAAATACACCTGCAAGATGGCAAAGTGTATCGCCAGGCTCAGGGGGTGATACTGCCAGATCGCAAGGTGAAGATTTATCACGAGACAGGTATCGCTGTAGTCGAGCTGTATCAGCTGCCAGACGATCTGCGCGCCCAGCTACAGACGCCAGCAGAGAAAAGACAAGAATCCGCCGGAGAGGTGTTCCGCAGAGTGATGTGGCTGGTTATGGATGAAGTGCTGGAGAGCATGACTGAAGCTCTGGATGAGATAGAGGAGCAAGAGCCGCTCTTTGAGGGTGTGGAGACACTGGTATTGAGCAATGGCAGAGTCTATCGGCAAGCGACTGGAGAGCTGACAAAAGACGGACGAGTGAGCATCCAGCATGACAGTGGTATAGCCACGGTCGATAGCGATCTGCTCCCCGCGGCATTTGCGACTGCGATCGAGCAAAAACAGGCCAAGCTAGCGATCTCGATACCCGAACCGCCCCAGTTTTGGGAGCAAGACCGAGACTGTGGTCGGATCAAGTATGGCTGGTGTGAGCTGGGTGGCGAATTCACCCTGCAGGCTGGCGAGACTCATCAGTTTCGGGTTCCGTCGGAGCAGAGGAGGCACCTGCAGGTGGTGGCAGAGAAAAAGCCTGGTGCCGATGTGAGGCATACCATACAGGAAGTGCTGCTGCCCGGCCAGTTGGACTATCCTTTATGCCCTACGGAGCCACTGTTGTTCCTCCGCTACGAGGCGGGTGAAATCATTGTCACTCTCACGAATAGCGGCGATCATTCTGCTCGTTTTGCTATCTTACTGATACCTGTGTCGGAGGACGATCCGCTGGCTCGTTATCAAGCGGTAGACCTGTTGCCGGAGGATTTAGCGGCATTAGATAGGACTTTATCGGCTGATTCTGGAACCGATCAGGAAGTGGTGAGAGAAGGGGCGGATACATTGATGCGCCTGCTAGCCACTCGCCGACCCGGACCAGAGTCCGTAGCAGAGCTAGAGCAGGAGGTAAAGGCTCTGACTGAAGGTATGGAGGCTTTGGGTAAGTTTATGGATTGGTTTCAGCGGTAGATGAGGAGCTAGCCAAAGCCTCTGGCACCTCCTGCTACTAGGCGCTACACTACAGGCATGACTATCGAGCACCAGATCGTGACTGATGAGGAAGGGGATGGTTAGATAGATTTTGCCGAAGACTCAAGCTCAAGGAGGGGCTGCTTTTAGCTGCCCGGCTACCTTGGCCGAAGCATCACTCGCAAATTCTAATGCCGTTTTTAGTTTCGACTGGTCGGACAATGGAACGCCATAGGTTAACCAAAGTTTCTAGCACCCCGCCGGGGTGCAGCTACAGTTCTGCCCCACCACCGGGTGGCTGCGCTAGACTTGCCACCGGCTATCATCTTTGAGTCCCTCCGGGACTATTAAAATTCCGAGCTCCGGAGGGGCTAAAAGCTGGTAGCCCGGGGTAAAACCCCGGGTCGGATATCCATAAGAATTACCCCACCCTGGAAGGGTGGTAGAAAAGTTTCACCAACTTTACCAGTCCCTCTTCTCTTCCTCTCCAGAAAGCTGACAAAAAACGACACCTCTTTTTTGGCTCAATATAACTAACTATATCCCCCTTGTAATTCCTTATGTTTTTTGCATAGTTATGTGCTGTAGCCCCTTTAGTATGGGCGTTACGGGTGCCTGGAATAAAAATTAGCCACCGTTCGGAGCGCTTTCAAAATTCAGCATAGATTCTTGCGGGCGTTATACTGCGTGATAAGGAGTTATGTTGAGGTCTGACTTTAATCACGTTAGCGGCCAATATGTTCTAAGGTTCCTGCTGCAATGTTTATTGTGATAAACACATAAATAGCTATCCGGATAGGTAGCTTTGGGCGGCGTAAACGAGAGGTAATAGTTGTCGCGTGCATCACTCCACAAACAAAAACCGATTCGTATTCAGTAGTGCCTGCGCATAGGCCTGCCAGCTACCGATCGGCTTTTGAGGTTTGTCGATATCTAGCGACATGGTCCAGCGCTCGGCGGCGTTGTGGGCGTTTACGATGATGGGGGCCCACTTGCAGTTATCGTGGGCGCAGTTGTTTTCTCTGGGATCTAGGATGAAATGGATCTGCTCACCGCGGTCGACTTCTAGGGTATCGAGCCCTATCTCGATGGACGCTGCCTCGGGCAGTAGATGGCGATCGAGTAGCAGCCCCTGGCGATCAGATACGATGCGACCGAGCACGCCAGAGCCTTTACCGATGGCTGGGCGCTCGAGCAGACTGGAGATGCGGATGGTCATGTCGCGCGGTGCTTGCCAGCGGATGATGACGCACTGCTTAGCCGTGTGGCCGGGGTGGAGGATGTTGGGATTGATCCGTAGGTAGGAGAGGGGGCCGTCTTTGATCGGGTATTCCTTTTTGATGCGGTACTCGCGGGCCTTGGGCTCCCAGTGGCGAAAGGGGCGGAAGGTGACCTGTGCTGGCTCTGCACTGGTATCGACATGGCCCCAGCCATAGGCCCAGCCGGATAGGTTTTGCGTATCGTCGGGGTGCTCATCGCTATCGTAGCTACCTATGAAGCTATCGGCGAGTATGCGGTCCTGCTCGCTGGGTTCGCGCCCCAGCGCTAGGCGATGCAGCTGGCCGACTCGGTCCTCGCTCTCTGCGACTCGCTCGACTAGGGCGCTGGCGCGGTCCATGGCGAAGTCGCTATTCATGGTGAACAGCGCCTGCATGGGGATAGTGGTATCGGGGCGCTTACCGGTGGTCTCGGCAGGATTGGAAAAATCGAAGTGGCGAAACACGGCAGGCAGATTCTGCCGGTCGATGTAGGCATACACGGTGCGGCGCTGGCTGTAGGGCGCCTCGAGCATCTTCACGGAGCGGCCATATTGGCTACGATCTAGCTCGCCAGATACGGTGAGCATGGCATCGCGCATCTGCTCGAAGTCGAGACGCTTTTTGAAAGCACGCCAGAGCAGGCGATTCTCGGGATCGATGAGCATAGCTGCCTCGGCCTGGGGATGATCGGAGCTCTGCTGCCAGGTCTGTGAGGTGAGGATGAGCCGGTGCAGCGCCTGGATCGACCAGCCTTCTTTGATAAACCAGTCGGCCAGCCAATCGAGCAGCTCAGGGTGGCTGGGCGGCTCACCAGTCAGGCCAAAGTCGCTGACGGTGCGGACTAGCCCCTCGCCAAAGTGCCACATCCATACTCGGTTTACGATGACGCGGGCGGTGAGCGGATTTTCGGCGGAGGCGATCGAGTGCGCTAGCTGCAGGCGACTGCTGCCCTCTGAGAACTCTGCAGGTGCCTCGGCTGCCGCTAGCTGGAGAAACTGGGCAGGTACTAGCTCGCCTCTACGCCCAGGATTGCCGCGGATGTAGACGTGCTGGGGCATGTGCTTGGTGCGCTCTTTGAAAAACAAGGCATGGTCGGCCTCCATCTTCGCCTTGGCGATGAAGCGGTTCACATCATCCAGCATATTTCGCTGCCGCTTGCGCTCGTCGGCGGATAGTTTGCGGATCAGGGCTGGGATATCGTCTTTTCGGATCTTGGGATTTTCTTTGCGCACTCGATTCAGAAATGGCTCTAGGTAGTCTGAGCGTTTTTTCTCCAGAGCAGTTAGCTCCGCCTGGTACTTTTTATACTCCGGTGTGTCGGGGGCTTCGGCTATGGGGTGCTTCTGCAGGTCGTTGGAATTGCGAAAGATTTTGTAGAGGCTGTAGTACTCTCGCGTCGAGATCGGGTCGCTTTTGTGATCGTGGCAGCGCGCGCAGGATACGGTGAGCCCCATCATGCCGCGAAAGGTGGTATCCACCCGGTCATCCAGCACCAGCTCGGCAGCGCCGTTTTTGCTCAGCGAGAGAAAGCCCATAGCTGCCAGATGATGGCGATCTGGCCCATCCCAGTCCTCGACCACCTGCTCGGCGGCGAGCTGATAGATGAGAAACTGGTCGAAGGGCATGTCCTCATTGAAAGCACGGATCAACCAATCGCGGTAGGTGTGGCTGTGCAGAAAGTCGCGGGCTCGGTTTGCTGCCTCGTAGCCTTTGGTATCGGAGTAGCGGGCGACATCCATCCAGTGGCGTGCCCAGCGCTCGCCGTAGTGGGGGCTGGCCATGAGCTGGTCGATCTGGGCAGCTAGGTCGGGAGTCTCCGCAGCCGCATAGGCCTGGATCTCCTCGTAGGTCGGTGGTAGGCCGATCAGATCGTAGCTGAGCCGACGATAGACTGTAGCAGGGCTGGCCTGTGGCGCAGGCTCTATGCCTGCCTCAGCTAGCTTTTTGCGGATGAAATAGTCGATCGGGTGGCCGGCTCCCTCAGGTAGCTCGGGGCTCTCCACAGGCTGGAATGACCAGTGCTGCCTGCGGTCGACTCGCGCAGGTCTATCGCTCTGCTCCTCGGGCCAGGGCAGTCCCATGGTGATCCATCTCTCTATCGCCGCCACCTCATGATCGCTCAGCTTATCGCCTGTTTTAGGCATGGCTTTCGCTTTGCCGGTGTGGCGGATGGCGGCCAGCACCAGGCTAGCGGCGGGTTTCTCCAGATCCACGATCTTGGCGTAGTCGGTGCCGCGTAGCCAGCCCTCGCGGTGGTCGAGCTGCAGGCCGGATTTAGCAGTCTGGCCGGTATGGCAGTCGAGGCAGCTTTCCACCAGCACGGGGCGGATTTCTTTTTCGAAAAATTCGATCTGCTCTGCAGGAAAGTCCTGAGCAGCCACAAGAGTCGCTAGGCTAGCTAGGAGGCAGGAGCAGAGGTAGGAGATGTGACGAGTTGTCAGCATAGGGGCTAACCTCTACGAGATCCTTTGATCGATCAAAGGCGTCTTTGCGATTGCACAATCGCGCATTTGCTAGCATGCATTGGAGTCGATAGGCGACCCGGCTGCAGCTAGGAACCCCTTCCGTTCCACGCTGTTAACCCAGCCGGGCCACCTTGGTTTCAACCCTTGGATGTTCACCAGTTGACTGGTGGACATCCTTGGGTCTAAGCATGACTCGTGCCAAGTTGCTGGTATTTAAAAAAATGATGAGCTAGCGAGCTAGCGATTCACAGGAATGTCCATTTAAGTCGGATTTGTTATAAAGTTACTTGTAGTAGTTATAATTTTATTTCTGGCTCCTCTGCATGCTCTGGAGCAGCAGATCATTCCGTTCGAGTTCGCCAAAGATGGAACTGATCTCGGTCCTATGCTGTTTTGCGTCGAGTGGAGTGGCTCACCAAGACGCGCCGAACTCGCTTGGATGAAGGCTGTGAATGGTGCCTGGCTATCCGAGGATTACATCGAGCGGTTTGAGAAGTTTGATGGCAGTGTCAGAATCACCAGTCGGACAGCGCATACGGCAGAAATCGATGGGGTCACGATGCAGTGGCATAGCTTTTTGGTGAGAATGCGAGTGCCCGATATCCCCGAGCTAAAGGCTCTGCGACGGATCATCGATCCGGACTCGGTGGAAAAGCATCTGATCCGAGATTTTACCCTGCACACACAACCACAGCCCGTGAAACCCTGATATGATCATAGCAGAAATCATTCTTTTCACCATCGGCGGCGTCATGACCTGGGCCGCCGGTCTGGGGCTCGCTATGATGGATATGGAGGGCTTTAAAAACAAATCCTCCGAGTAGTCGATTTCCTAGCCTTTGATAGTTTTTTCTTGTTCATCAAATCCTTCTGCACCTCGGTGCGTAAAGGGTGGCGAGACAAGAAATCGGCTGAATTTTCCCTCTCGATTTTGCTCCTCGTAGGGATCGCGATGCTGGTGGCAGGCTTTGTGATTTAGCCTCTGGGTCTCCTTTACCTGCGAGTTGGTTCTGCCTCTACCGGTGGGCAATCAGAGGTAGGTGAATTTGCGAGAATTCAGATTTCAGAGCTGCTCGGCAGCCAGATTCTTGCTTTTCTCTGACTCGATCCTCGCTAAAGATAGGCCTCGGATGCCAGACCAAACGGGAGAGATCATGACACTCAGAGAGTGGCTGCAGGACGGGGCGTTTTCGCTTTCGTTGTCCTCTGGTTTTTTCGGGTTCTTCGCTCACGGAGGATTTCTCTCGGTGCTGGAGGAGGAGCGGCTAGTGCCGGAGCGCGTCACTGGGTGCAGTGCGGGCGCTTTAGCCAGTCTGTTATGGGCCGGTGGCATGTCTGCCGAGGAGATGCTGGGTTTCTTCACTGAGGTGAAAAAATCGGATTTTTGGGACCCGGCGTTAGGGTTGGGCCTATTGAGAGGGCAAAAATTCCGCAACTTGATCACTGAGCATTCTCGGGTGCCAAATCTGGAGGACAGTCCGATCCCCGTAGCGGTATCGGCATTGAACCTACTCACACGGCAGATCGAAGTGTTTGATTCTGGCCCTGTCGCCGGGCCGGTTTACGCGAGCTGTGCGATTCCGCCCTTGTTTCAGCCGATCAGGATGGCTGGTAGTTGGTTCTGTGATGGGGCTTTTGGCGATCGCCCAGGACTGCAGGGCATCCCAGATGGGCAGCGGGTGCTGTATCATCATCTCAACTCTCGCAAAGAGCGGAAAAATAGCAGAGCGCCGGTGTCGGGAGATCATGTGGAGCGTCTAGCTAGTCTCGCCATGGTACGGATCTCAGATCTGCCAGCGGTCAGCCCAGATCGGTTGGAGCAAGGTCCACAAGCCTTCGCTACCGCTCGAGATGGCTTTCGTGTGGCTCTAGATTGGCCAGCAGATTTACTACTGGATTGATTTTTGGTTTGCTATTTTGTTTTTATGAACACATGTTCGCAAAAACACTATGGAACACAATTCACTGAAACGATGCGAGCTACTGGCTGAAATCTCTTCTCACCTTCGTTTTCTGCAGATGCCGCTTCCGGAAAACTTGGGCGAGGGCAGAACGATAGAGAGCCTAGAGAGCGAGCTATCGACCCTACGCTGTCTGGCAGTGGTAGAGTCGCCTGCCAACACCACACTGAGCAAGCTACTGATCAGCGATGGGATCGAGCTCCCCGTGCCCGATAGTCTCGCAGATAACGAGCTAGAGACCAAGCTCTGGGAAGTGATCCATGGCATGGCCAAGCGCCGACATTTCCTAGAAAACACCGACCACCTGACGGACCGGGAGCTCTATCAAAAGCTGTGGGACAAGACGCTAAACGAGGAGGTGGAAGAAGTGCCAACAGACCTGACACAGTTCGTAGCCGTGTTTCAGATGTGCGAAGATATGGAATTCGGTGGTGAGATCTACATGCAATATTATGCCGACGATTTCGAGCGCGAGATGTGGACCTACGATCACCCCGGCGAGCCCCTGCCACCCAAGCGGGAGCTAGTCGCAGATAGGGCGAGGCAGATGCCTACACACTGAGAAATGCGCCTCGTGAGAGTTATGGAGGCAAAATAAATCGCTAGAAGGGGATTTTTTAGGATGCCGGCGGGCGGGCGTACGTCGCGATATGCCGGTCGTCCATGCTTTCGAGACGACAGTAGCCAGGTAATCCGCATGCCAGACTCCATCGAGGCATTTTTTGAGTCCTATTGCTACAATTGTCTCGATGCGGATACCGCAAAAGCAGATCTGAATCTAGAGGGGCTAACGCGCGAAATCTCCGACAGTGCAGACGCGCTGAATTGGCAGGATATACTCGATCAGCTTAACTTCTTTTTCTAGGGTGAGCTGCTTGAGATGTCTGACTAATGGGGGATGGAGGGCTGCATCAGCCCTCACTTTATCATCACTCTCAAGCGCCCAGATTTGATGTTGGCCGCATTGCGAGTGAAGGTTCAGTCAGGATTTCCCCCTGGGTTATTACTGATGCCGACATCGCCACCAGCACACTTTAGCCAGTTATTGATGAAAGTTGAGATTCGGAGAAGGCTTTATGCATCGCTGTTCGCTGCTGATGGCGAACTACTCTTCTATCAGTTTTTTTACCATGAAATCCACATGCGAATTGTAATCATTGACCGTGCCTGGGTAGACCAGATGAGTCTCCACTCCGAGCGTATCGGCTAGATCTTCCAGCTCGAGGCCGAATACAACATGGTGAACTACCCAGCCCTGGGCGGATGGATCGCCAATGGGCGGAGCCTCCTCCTCAGGCGTCATACTGTAGCTCATGTAGATCGGTGGATCATCTGAGCTGATCAGAGTGAGAGCCGCTAGCGAGATTGCGACTTCGTTGACTTCCTCTAGGGTGTCGCCGACGTAGGTATCAAGCCGAGGCTGAGGATCGTAGGTGCCGCCATGCTCCGCGACATGATTGGTCCAGAATTGCTCTTCCATGGTGGTCTGGCCCCCTCTAGTAGAGACACAGGTCACTCGGGTGGACTCTCTTTCGATTGGGTTCGTGCTAGTAGGGTCGGCCATCTCGTCGCTGTACGCGAGCCACATACAGATCTGAGCGCCCGCTGAGCTACCAAATACGGCGACTCGATCTTTGTCGATATCCCATTCACTAGCCTTCGACCGAATGAACTGTAGGGCTTGTTTGCTGTCGTAGAAAGCTGCGGGTAGAGGATCAGTCGTCTTGTAGCGATAGTTGATCGCCGCCACTGATACCCCTGCATTTAACAAGGCGACCAATTCTTCCGCTTTCATTTTCTCTTTACTCCCGCTACCAAAGCCGCCGCCATGTATGTATAGAGCCAAAGGGGCAGGCTGATTAGCCGCGCCATCAGCTATCCAGATATCCAAGACGTGTCGCTCATGATCACCATATTTTACATTGGCGTGAGTCGCCGCAGGCTTGTTGGGATCTGCCTGATTGTCCCTCAAAGCTTTTGCCAATCTCATCATCTCGCTTTTCGAGAGCTTGCCGTCATCGTTAGCATCTGCCTTTGGATATCTCTTTATGATCTGCTTCTGTAACATTTGCGCCTCGCTTTTAGACAATTTACCGTCACCATCGCGATCAGCCTCTGGGAAACGCTCCAGGATTTTGCGGGCCATATCAGGATTGAGCTGCTGGGCAGAAGCTGTGAAATGCACACAGAAGAGTACCAGGAATAGAGTGATTTTTGATTTCATAATTTTCAGTAATTATATAGAAAAAAGACGTCAGTTATTTGAGAATCGCTGACATATTAAATTTCACGGTTTGCTCGACGATAAGCTCCTTGGGTATTCCAGACTCTTTGCTGTACCAGCGAGCGATCCCTGCTACTGTCTGGACGATGTGCCTAGCTGCGATGTCGACATTCAGATCTTGGAGCTTCCCTGCTCGGTGCAGCTCCCGCATGGCTTCAGCGATCAGATCGAGGTAATTTTTCACCCTTAGGACGACAGCTTTCTGTTGGGCAGACTCAAGATGTCGGCGCTCGGGAAACAGTAATGCAAAGTCGCCGCCACTCTCTAGCAAACCCTGCGCCTGCAGTCTGATCAACTCCCGCAGCCGCACCTCGGGATCTCCAATAGCTTTCGCTGGGTCAATGACAGAAGTTTCCAGAGTATCCAACGCGTGACTTAGGATCTGAAACAGCATATCCTGTTTACTGGCGATGTAATGATAGAGAGCGGCCTTGGTCAGCCCAACGGCATTGGCCAGATCGGTCATGGACGTCCCCGTATACCCTCTCTGCACCATCAGCCTAGCAGCAGCACGATAGACCTCGTCATTACGTGCCTGCCCTGCGACTGTCGCTATAGTCCTATCGGGGTCTTTCATGGTGCTGAATTTCGGCTGTAATCAAAATCTACCGATCGGTAGAAATTTATCAACCGATCGGTAGATTTGTCAAACAGCTTCTTTGAGTTAGCCTGGCCTCCAACCTCAAAAAAAGAGGGGGGCGGGTTGCGTAAAGTGTGACGAGATGAATGACAATCGATCCATCGAGCAGATGCGAAATCTGGGGCCGCGCTGTGCCGGGAGGCTGGCGCAAATCGAGATCTACGATGAGGCGTGGCTGCAAGCTATCGGAGCGCTGGGGCATACCGCGAACTGGTAGTGCGCGGTATCGTGCAGCCTCCTCGTATGTTGTTGTACGCCCTCGGTGGGGCCATGGCCTGAAGAGCCTGCGGTGGTCGAGTGAGAGTAGGTGCTGGGTCCCGGTTCCTTTGAGGGCTTTCAAGAGCGGCATGGCCACCGGTGCTGCGACAATGAGGCTAGCGAGGTGCGGGCTGAATCTGTAGGCTCGAGGCGTTGGTTCGGTGAGTTGGATGAGGTAACAATATCCAAGTCAAAACTCATCACTCTACCGTATAGTTCAAACTGATAGCAGAGCCAGTTTCACTGGGGGAGATTTGTACCGTTTCAAACCCCAAAAAAGGGACAAAAGTACCAAGGCCCCCCCTATAAATAAAACCAATTGTCTGCATGCAATAGGGCCCAAAGTGACATCATGAAGTAACTTATAACTACCAAATACGGCGCCTCCGAGCACAAGACTTAAAGCAGCTGGCCATACTATTGCTTGAGCTGGTGTCCAGATCATTCGCTGAGATACAAAAGTATCACCAATCTTGTGCTTTAATATCTGGAAACATTCGGGGACCTGCTCATCTACGCCTTCATAGTACGAAGCTTTAATTTTACCGTCCGCTCCGCGGTAATGGATGCCTAAATCAGCCCCTTCAAAGTAACTAATTTCAGTGATATCTGAAAATTCGATCGTGGTCACTTTGTCCGATACAGCCCTGTGACTTCTTAACGCTTCGATAACCTTGGGCAATTCATCAGCCTTAGGTTTCCCAAATACGACATACCCATCTGCGACCCCGATTAGCTTGTTCCAACTGCAATCAGGATTGGTAAACACTGTCATAAAGCCCAGATCTGAGGTCGTGGCCATTACCTCAGTGGGGACACGTTGCTTAGCCGAAGAATTATCCATCAAACTAGGATCAGCCAACCACTTTGACAGGGGCAGAAATAGGACTGTACAAGAGGCACCTCCCCAAAGAAGGAGTTTAATAGACGAGTAAGAAAAAGGAGACGAAGATTGTGACAGTGTAATCCCGCACAGTCCTACCAGAAGCAACGCCACTGTCTTAATCACCAATGTGGCTGGTATCGGCAAACAAAGGATGGCTCCTATAATCGGAAGCATCATCAGAGAGACGGATGCAATATCGAGATTAAACCGCAGATCTTTCAGCTCGGCTGGGGTCCCAACTACGAGCCATACAATGGGTAGAGTCAAAAGCACTGTCCCAATCCCAACAGCTAGCCTGAGCTTAAAGGATAAGAACAAGCTGAGGTACAGTGATTTTTCGAGATTCATGAATGGCGCCAAAAACTTTAAGCTTCTTTATTATAATTTCCATAAAATTTTATCTCTCATTCAGGCAGACATTTTAGCTCCAATCACCTCGGAGTGGATCGAGTCTGAGGTGACGCAACCAATGCCGCTGTCACTCGCCTGTCGCCTTTGACACATTTCCACCGCCTTCAGGTGTGGGGGGATGGATCGGTTGTGTGTATTAGGCCCCAAGTATCCTGACATTTGGGTAGGAGCACAAATGGTTCTACTGCCCCAAGTATCCAGCTATTGACATCACAAAAAATTACTAAAGCAAATTCGTGACTGCCTCAAAATGACAAGAAATCACACCTCATCCGGCATTTCTTCGTTTAATTTTAGACTTTCACCCAAACATTCGGTATTTAGGTGAAATCGTCGGAAGGTAGTTTCTACGCTTTGGTATTGAATATGCTTCTAAATCAGGCGAAGAAAAGAGAGTTTGTTTGGATCTAAAGTTATGCTTAATCTTAAATTTTTTTGTTACGTGGTTTTGATGCTCTGGACGCTCAAGTCGGCCGTATGCCAACAAGGAGTTGAGACATGGACGAATGAGTCAGGAAAAGAAATGCAAGCAATCTTTCTGAGGCTTGAGGGTGAGACTGTTATCTTTCAAACAACAGATGCTAGAACGATACCGTACCCATATAAGCGATTAAGTGATGGTAGTAAACAGAAGCTGCAGGCCTTAATATTGAAATCTGAAGAGAGGCTTGGGAGCGTAAAACGCGTCAAGATCGTTACAAGAGGAGAGTTATACGAGCCGCGATTTGGATCGTATCTTGATAACCATGATTCAGAGGCACGTATTTTCCACAAGTATCTCCCTGTGGGGAGTTGGGTGGAGATAGAAGGTGATGTTGGAAAAGCTTTTTTCCAGTATCAAGGGGAAGAAACTATAGGGGTGGTGGAAAAGGGTGGTTGCTTATGGTTGAAACGTGGAGAAGGGCCTGTGAAAATCTTTGCGGTAACTTCTGATATTGAACTACCTCCTGGCCAATTGGATGATCATCTCTGCGTAATAAATAAAAACAATAATCTCAAGGGTTTATTTAAAAAATTACCTAAGACTCAACAGTTACTCATATCGACTCGAGAACGAATGGGCGAAGAGTTACTGGCACAGTTAAGCGGTCAGCGTATTATCGGCTTTTCGGGACAGGTAGAGCTTTCGAATCTCGATAAATTTCGAGAACTAGATCTGCTATTTCTCGATTATTATGGAAATGTAAATTCGAGATGTCTTCCCCTTGAGTTATCTTTTCCGAGGCTTACGCAACTTACTTTTTGGAATTATTCCAATATCGATTGGCAAGTTGGCACTAGAAATCTCAAAGATTTATTGTTCTTAATTACAAAAAGAGGGACTTATAAAGTAAATAATAGAGATTTAGCTTCTTTCAGTACGAAGATAAATCTCGACTTTTCAGAAAATAGGAAGCTGAGAGCTGTTTGCGTGGCTGATAGCAAGCAGTTGATTGGAGCGGGAGTCGAATCAGGATCAGGTTTGAGGTACCTGAGAATTAGTAATCAGTCTGATTTATATCGGAGCGATGATTTCGATTTGTTAAAAGGATTGAAAGAATTAGAATATCTAGATATTGCAGATTACCGGCTTGATAGGGAGTCCTTAGATGATTGGTTTGGTTCGGGTAATTTGAAGGGGTTAAAAGTTTATCAGGGGCGATACGTGCCGACGTCTAGCGATTGTCCAGTATTGAAGAGATTTACCGGAAGCCTTGTTGATGCAGAAGTGGGGGATCTTGAGCGTTTACCCGAATCAATTTGTGATCTTACCTTGTATGCTGTTTCTGACGAGCATATAGAGTCGGCAGAGCGCTTTAGCGGTCTTAAACGTTTAGACCTCGGAGGTGGGGAGCTTAGCAGTCTATCACTTGAGAATTGGCCGCAATTGGAGTTTTTGAAGCTGAGGGGATATACCTTAGATGAGCTTGATCTGTCGGTGTCCCCTGAATTAGAGAGTGTGACACTTAGGAAGTGCGATTTACGATTGTTGTCAGGACTTGATGGTCATATGGCTTTAAGTGATTTGGTTGTAATGGGTGGGAGCCTTCTTGCCATTGAGCCCGTATTAAGCAAATCGAGACTAAATTACCTCTATCTTTCTAGTGTTTCAAAACTATCTGATTTAGATTCGTTGGGAAGAGTAAATTCGATCGACCATCTGGATTTGCGGTTTTGTGACGATCTTAGCTCGATTGAGCCAATGTTTTCGATTAGTCGCCCAGATAGGGTGAATATTTCGAGCTGTGATAAGTTGCCAATTTCAGAATAGTTGAAGGGGGCTATGGTAAAGTAGGATTGGCGACTACGCACTTTCCAAAGCTTTGTGTTGTAAATGAGGGTAGCCAGGGCGAGTCGACGGAGATAGAAAAGATGCGAGCATTCGAGGCTGTTCTATTTGTATGAAGCATTTCTTGGATCTCGGGATGCTCTGATTCACTTGTTAAAATCTCTCGTTGCCTTTGTTGTGTCATGGCCCAATTGTCTGTTATAAAGAGAATGGTGTCTGGCTTTATGGAGCTAGCGAATTGAACGGCAATTAGATCATCTCGGTAGGGTAGTCGGCGGGAACCTCTTATAAACTGAAAGCTTTCGTCTTTATTTGTTTGGGATGAAACAAGCCATTCTCCAGGTTTGTATTTGTTAATTCGCATTTTAGATTGATCAGGGATCAATGTAGCGGTTCTTCCATCTTTGATCTCCCAGTCCAAAGTGAAGCCTTTTCCTTTTAATCTAGGACTTGAACTTCCACCTTCTAGCCGTTGCCCTTGCCAGCAGACCGCACCGCTTGCAACCATTACTTGATACCTAACATTTGTTGGTATAATGGGGATTGTAGTCTCAGATAATTTAGCTACTCTAAAATAATTGGTGGGATCTTTGTGGTTCCAAGATTGATTGACGACTGGGAGTGTGTTTAGGCAGAAGACGATTGCGATTTTATTAGTCCAAATCTTCAGTCCATGTGGTGAATAAAAACGGGGGTTATCGGGGTCGATGATTGTCATTAGCATCTCGATGCGATTAAAGTTTCTCCAGATATGAGAAACTTTCTGTGGGTGCTCTTCATCAAGGAGTTCGCCGCTAATCTTTAACAATTGATCGAGATAAACTGTGAAGAGTGGGATTAGTGTTGCTTTGTCACTTTTTGCAGCTTGAATCAGGAGGTTCCATTGCTGTCTCTGCAGAGATCGGATGCTTGGGTTTTGAGTTGTGGTGAAATCCAGTTGTAATATAGCTTTTTGCTCTTGCTTACATAACAAGGGAATATTGGGGTCTTCGGATGTGGCTGCAAGAGCTTGTAATGCGCCATAGTATTTTTTGGCCCAGGAATCGAACGCTTTCGATCTCTTAAAGATCGCTCTACAGAATTGATCTTGCAACAAAGTGAGTTGCTCCGGCTTTTGGTCCATTGGCGCAAAGTCGAGCCACGGATAGTAGCTATCGTTTGCTACCTTTCTACCCTCGTCTGACTGGTTGCTCAAAATTGTGGCAAGGGAGACGGAGTCGTCTTTGATTTTAGTGTCTAAGGTGTGCCCTTCGCTTAGTATTTGTTCGATTAGCCAATTATCGGTAATTTTATATCTGGTTACCCAGTTTAGGAGTTCTTCTGTTGTATAAGTGGCGCCTCGGTTGATTAGCGTTTTTGCTACCTCTGGCATTTGGTACCGAAGTGCATGTTTTAATGGGGTAGATTCTACATTTGGCCCGCTGAAGTCTGGGTTGACTCCCTTGTCTAGCATTAGATTGACTAGTGGCAGGACTTTTTCGGGATCGCCGCCGTAGGTCATTGTATCGTCTGCTGAAAAGAAGATGCTGCCTGACTCAGTGATCGTTAGACCTAGTCTTGGACCGCCAATTAGTCGGCTAAGGAATGACCATCCTCGGTATTCGGTTTGCAATTGCTCGGGTGTGGATTGCCGAATCCAGTGCTCTACTCTTTCATACTGGCTGCCCATGATATCCGCTCTAAGCTTCTTCTCGAAAGAGTCGTCTTCATTCGGGTAAACCTCTCTGTCAGCATATGATAGAGAGCATGTGAAAATTAGTGTGATTAATATTCTGAACATGCTGAAATTTTTTTCTTTCAGTGTGGTTTTTTTGTCTGGTTGATCAACTTATTATCGTGTGCTTTTTTGAATTGGCGCGTTACTCACTTAATAATTTCACCCCAGCCTCATTCTCAAACTCCTTAGCAATATCCAAGGCTGTGCCGCCTTCTGCTACCACGGAGGTGTCGACTCCGGCGTCTAGGTAGAGTTGGATGATCTCTGGGCTGCCGCTGGCTGCTGCTTCGTGGAGGGGGGTGCCGCCTAAGTTGCTACGGGCATCGATGTTGGCACCGTGGGCAAGGAGTTGTTGGGCGGCGGTTAGGCGGTTTTTGGCGCCGGCTAGGTGGAGTGGGGTCCAGCCTGCGTCGTCGCGTTGGCTAGGTTTGGCGCCAGCTGCTATGAGTGGGGCTATGAGGTCTGGCAGGTCGCGCTCGACGCATAGGTGTAGAGGGGTACGCTTGGTGGCGTCTGTGGCGTTGGAATCGGCACCAGCGTCGATCAGGAGTTGGGCGATCTCTGGCTTTTTGCGGAGTAGGGCCTGGTGGAGTGGGGGGGAGTTGGGTCGGGTGCCAGTATTAGCAGCCTCTGGGGTAGCGGCTAGGATCTGCTCGACGGCTTCGGTATTGCCGCGTGCAATGGCTTCGTCGATGCTGGTGATTTTTGCTGCCGGTTTTGGCTGGATCTCTGGGGTGGGCTCGGGAGTCGATGGCTGCTCCTGGCAGGAGGTGAGGATGGTAGCGGAAAGTATAGCTAGAGCGGCGCTGTGTAGTGTGTGGCTGAGTCGTGATATCATATCTCTGATGTGGTAGTGGTGGTTAGCAGATTTGTCGGATTTCATCGCTGTCTATACTTTCTACATGGATGGCGATGGATCGATCTTGTATGGATGTGGCAAAGTGGGGCAGCATCTCATCGTCCATGATGAGGCAGGCGGTAGATAGGGCATCGGCTAGGGCGGCGGTGTCTGCCACGATCCAAGCACGGCGGTAGGCGTAGGGAGGTGGTAAGCCAGTGTCGGGATGGATGACGTGCTCGCCCTGTGCGCCGGTCCCGCTGGCGCTGAGTGACTGGCCTAGTAGGGCGATGTCTCGCTGCTGGTGATCGCCAGTGAGCTCCATCTGCCAAGGGTGGGAGCCGATGGCTAAGTGAGTGCTGGCACCGCAGCTGAGCAGGGCTGACTCGACTCCTAGGTCGAGCAGGGTGGTGGCCATCTCGTCTAGGGCGAAGCCTTTGCCAATACCGCCGAAGTCGATTTCGCGGCCGTCTTCTTCGCAGATGATCTCGGGGCGATCGGGCGATAGGGCCAGTCGGCCGGTGGAAAGCGGACAAGTGGGCTCCTCGGAGGGGTGGCGAGTCTGGGCACCGAGTGTGACATCAAACAGGCCCTGAGTGAGGGCCGTGGCCTCTAGTGATCGCTGTAGGCAGCGCCAAGTGATATCGGAGACGAGTAGAGATTGGCCGGCCTGAAGCTGATTGATACGGGTGACGTCGCTATCGTGGCGATAGCGACTGAGCTGGGCTTCGAGTGTCTCGAGTTGGACAAAGCAATTGCCTGCTACCTTTCGAGCAAAGGATACGTCTGGGTGGTGAATACGAATCTGGAAGTTCGTATTCATTCCTTTGCAGTCGAAGGAATGGAGTGGTGGCATGCCTAGATCAGAGGGTTGATGGCTCGGGTAGCCGGGCGACGGGACGTCGCCTCTCCTTGTGTATAACATTTAATAACCTGCGAAAGCTGAAAGCTACGATATAAAATGCATGCGAATCCATGGCCCATTCGAAAAATCCATGAAGAAACTTCTCTTGCAGTGCGATTCTACATGGATTTCCCAATGCTATAAAAACTCAAGCTCTTCGAGAATAGGTAATTCAATAGGGTACAAAAGCTGTCAGCACCCCTGTGAGGGTGCTGATTTTTTTCTATAGGCCCTCTACTAGCTTAGTCGCGGCGTCGGTGCCGATGCGTTCGGCGATTTTCTTTGAGGCGGCGTACATCATCTTCTGCTGGGCTGTATCGGTGGAGGCTTTGGCGGCGCTGACGATGGCTTCGAGATCGGCTACGGTGGCTGTGGTGAAAAGCATCTTGAGTGCGTCTTTGCCGGCATTTTTATCGCTGCCTTTCACGATGTCGATGAGGATGGCATTGAGTCCGTCGATCTTGCGGTAGGTCGCAGCTTTGATGGCGTTGCGCTTGGCATCGCTGTTGTCGCCTTTGAGCATGGCGACTAGCTCGGACTCGGCTGCTGCGTAGGGCATGGCGGCGATGGCGATACTGGCGGCATCGCTGACGTTTCTATCGCGGTCGGCTAGACCTGCGAGTGTGGCGGCAAATGCCTCCTGGCTGTCGGCGCTGCGTAGGGCGCGTAGAGCGGCGGCCTTTTCGGCGGTGTCCTCAGCGGCGGCGCTGGTCAGGGCTAGCTGTGCGGCAGCGTCGGCTGGCTGGACGAGATCGAGATGGGCTAGCACGAGTAGGCGCTCATCGGTGGAAAGATCTCCGTAGGCGCTGGTGACTAGCTGCTGGACGCTCTGCTGACCGGAGGCGAGCCCTGTCTGGAGTGCGGTGCGGCGCAGGATGGCATCGTCGCTCTGCAGGGCGGTATCGATGAGAGCGCTGTCTTTTAGTGCGGCTAGGGCGGCGGCTTTCACCGTGGAGTCGGTAGCGGCAGTGTAGACTTGGCGCGCGACCTCTGCAGAGCCGCTGCTGGCGATGAGTAGGGCTTTGCCCACATCGGAGCTAGCGGTGTCGCCTGCGAGCAGGGCATCGATAGCGGGCTGTCCGCCGATGCGTGCGAGTGCCTCGATAGCGGCTTGGGCGACGTCTGCATCGGCATCTGAGACGAGCTTGGCCAGGGCGGGGATCGCTGAGGTGGCTTTCTTGGTAGCTAGAGCATTGGCTAGGCTGACTTTGCTGCGGCCATCGGTGGCAGCATCGAGAGCGGCGGCTAGGGATGCTGTAGCGGCATCGCCAGGGATCAGCTCGAGAGCTTGGAGTGCCTCTTCTTGTAGTCGGGCATCGGTGCCATTGAGCATGTCGGTGAGGGCTGGTACAGCGGCGGCGGTGCCGGTATTGGCCAGCGAGCGGACGATGTATTTTTTCGCCTCAGCGGGTGTGTCGGCTGCAGCGAGCACTGCTAGCAGAGTAGTGGTGACAGCTGCTCGATCGCCTGTGCCAGGTGTGCTGGCCGTATCGATCAGGCGGTTAAGCTCGACTCTGGCGAGGTATTGCTCATCGGCAGTGGTGCCGGAGAACTTCTGGGCGACAGCGGATAGAGCGCCCTGGTCGAGAGCTGCTAGCGGCGATGCCACGGCGACCATGGTGAGAAAAGCGTAAATCGTTTTCATAAAAGGATAGGTGTATAAATGAAATGGTGAGGTGAGAGACTTAGACTGGCAGGGTGTAGGGGCCACGACGCGGACGATCCATCATGCGAGCGGCTACTGGGTCGTCGATGACCTGCTCTTTTGCTGGATCCCACTTCACCGGGCGACCGAGGCGCTCGGCGATACCGCTGAGCTGGCAGATGGTAGAGGTGCGGTGGCCGACCTCGACATCGCAGATGGGTTGTTTGCGGGTGCGGATGGCATTGAGCCAGTCGGCACGGTGGTTGGTCGACTTGTAGAGGTGCGTGTCGTTCGGCTTCAGTAGCATGCCTTTGAGCTCGGCTGGAGTGGTCTCTAGCTTGCCGCCACGGCTGACGAGGACTTCGCCCTTTTCACCGATGAAGCGGATCATCTGGCCTTTGCTATCGCCATCGCGGATGACTTTGGGGCCATTAGCGTAGGAGTGCATCTGGTGCTCGGCACCTTCGTAGCCCTTTGGCACAAAGTAATCGGGGCCGGAGTCGTCCATGCCCAGTGCCCACTGGATGATGTCGAAGTGGTGGGCGCCCCAGTCGCCATTTTTGCGCGAGCCATATTCCCAGAACCGGCGCCAACCACCGCTGTACTGGCCTTTGACGCGCTCGATATTGTACGGCTCCCATGGCGCGGGGCCGAGCCAGCGGTCGTAGTCGAATCCCTCAGGAACTGGCTGCTCGTCGAACTGAGTCGGAGGAGGAAAGCCGCCTAGCCGAGCGATGATGGTGTGCACCTCGCCGATGTAGCCATTGCGCACGAGCTCTGCCGCTTTGCGAAACTGCCACTCGGAGCGCTGCTGCGAGCCGACCTGGAGGACTGCTCCGTAGCGCTCCACAGCGGCACGCATGGCGATGCCTTCCTCGATGGTGAGAGTCATAGGTTTCTCGACGTAGACATCTTTGCCATGGCGCATGGCATCGATGGCGACGGCGGCGTGCCAGTGATCGGGAGTGGTGGAAAAGACGGCATCGATGTCTGGGCGCTCGCACAGCTCGCGGTAGTCGATGTAGCCATCGCAGGCGCCCTCGGCGGCTTTTACCTCGGGCACGAGCTTGTCGAGCACGGCTTGGTTCACATCGCTGAGTGCTACGACTTGTGTCTCTTTGTTGCTCACGCAGTAGCCGCGGTGGCCTTTGGAGATCAGGCCATTGCCGACGATACCGACATTGATGCGGCTATTGGGGCCGACCTCGCCAGCGCGCCCGAGGACACGGGAGGGCAGGACCATGGGGGCTGCAGAGCCGGCGACTATCGTAGCGAGGCCGCTTTTCAGAGCTTTGCGGCGCGAGAGAGACTTATCGGGATCGATCATGGGGAGAACGTAGACACGATCTGGGAAAATGCCTATGGCCTAAGTCCGTTGGGTGGATTTGCTAAGAGGGGCGGTGAGTTGGTGGTGGCACGCTTCTGCCGTCCCTGCTGGGACTTTGGTATTTTGGGGAATCGAGGTCCGGTGGTTTCGCTGCGCTGCGCGCCACCGGCTATTTTCTGTCGTGCCTCCGGCACTTTGAGCTTTCGTGGTGGTAATTTAGTTAACAAAAGTTAGAATTTCGTGTAATCGTAACATTCATTCTTGATAATACTTAAGATCTCTTAAATAATGCGGCGTTCTCAGAACAAACCGCTATGTCAACAAAATATAAATCAATAAATAGAATTGCTGGAGTCATCGTTCTGCTTTTTGCAGGGAGTTCATGCCAGCATACTCAGATCAGTCACCTGACTTCGGTTCAGGGGTATAATAAGCACCGAGAGGCTGTGGAAGAAGCCAAAGTCATCGTAGAGGAAGAAGGGTGCGCACCTGATCCTCAGACTTGCCTGCTAGCCAAGAAAGATGTCGTCACACCCTATGACGTCAATATCACGGATGCCGAGATCCTAGCATTTGCCACGGCACTGTCGAAGCACTTTCTGGAAGCGAGTGAGCGAAAGCGCGTCAGTGGTGAGTACGTGAAATTCGCTGAGGTGGGTATCAAAGGAGGGATCCAGGGCTTGACGCAAAGTTCTATTTTTGAGCGGTCGCTTGAGAAAATATCAGTGCTCAATCTGATCGATGTCGCCCAGTTGAACACTGTCTTTAACTATGAAAATGAGGCGAAGAACTTTCGCAAAGCGGCTCAGTACATCAACAAATGCTGTAACGCCTACTACATGAAAAAGGTAGTGAACAAAGGAGGTGTGCCGGAGGGGCTTTCTGACTGCGGAGTCGTGCTGCTAGAGGGGTGCAATGCGACTATCTCTTTGCTCGATAGTTCTGCGACGCAAACTATTCCAGATGAGTCGGCTATGGAAAAACTCCTGGAAGCGAGTACTTGCCCAAAGGACAAGTAATTTGCTTTATTTATACCCTACTGCCCGGGCTGAAAGGCGGGAATATCGGCGGTAGGGTAACCAAACATGCGCATGCTGGAGTATCGGTTGGTACTCGGTTCGTAGAGGAAGAAGGTGTTTTCTCCTTTTCCAATGCCGCGTAGTGCTCGCTCTCGGATGCGGTCGTTGTCCTCGTTTAGCTCTTTGGCATAGTCGGAGGAGGCTGCAAAGCTGCCCTCGCTAGACAGAAAGTAGTCCTCTCCTCCAGGTCGCCAAGTCCAGCGGCGTCTGCCAAAAGCCGCATCTAGAGCTTCCTCTAGGCCCGAACGTGGGATGTAATTGTCTGCTGAGTCGACAATAGCTCTCGGGCTGAGGCCTTCTAGCAGATTGTTGTAGCCATCGAACTCTAACAATCCATAAGGCCAGTCATAGGCTTCCCACATCTCATCTCCGACAAATGCCGTGTAATCGAAGGGGACGGGGGGCGGTGGTGATACGGATTGCGTTGTTGTTGCTGCTCCGCCATTGTTCCCTGGTCCACCGATGTTTGGGGTGGTCACTGTGGGCGAGACATTGTTGTAATAGATTTGATAAAAGTCGCCCAGTCCATTGACGACAGCATAGGGGCCTTCGGGAGAAAAGGTACCGCTTGGCGTGCCGGTCGAGCCAAACTGATGCTCATAGTAGTCTAGGTTTTCATCGCTTCGATTATCGTTAGCAAGAAGCGAGACCGCTGATCTAGAGCCTGCTGCCTGCCCATCGGGATCGCTGTAGACTGCTGCATTTAGGAGGGTGCCTGCCTGTATTAGGTTTTGCGGGCGGTTTGGCATGTAAAGTCTCAGATCGCCTTCTAAGCCGTTGCCGCCACTGGAGATGGCTACCCCGTTGGGATTGCCAGCACTGACTCGGGTGATAAATTCGCCGCTACCACCAGCGATGAAGTCTGGATTATTGCGACTGACGGCGATAAAAGTATTGCCTGTAGACTCGACTCCGGTGTGGTTGGCTCGGCTGTCATTGCTATCTCGATGTCCGATTAAGACTCGGTTCATATCCAGCCCGCCTGCGTAGGTATCACGAAGGCCTAAGGCATTGATGGCTTGCCCATCGACGATCGCCACAGCTGGGTTGATTGTTTCGTCGGCGTCTAGGACTAGATCGTTTCCTACCTTTACATGGATGTCGCCGGACCATGTCGTGGTTCGTCCCCGCCCATCGGTTCCTACTTCTGTGCGGTTTCGATCACTTGTTGGTTGATACTCTCCATTGCCGATTTTTACCGCGGCATTGTCCCCCGAGCCTGCGAATAGCGACATATCGTTACCTACGGTGATGTCGATATCGCCGATCGCGATGGTGCGTCTGCGTGCTCGGTTGCCACCCCATGAGTCGGGTCCACCACCATGGCCTACTTGGACCATGGCATCGCGAAACTCGCCAGCGACTCCGACCAGGTTTCCACCTGCGACTACGGTGATGTCCTCATCTCGCGCAGTGATATTGGTGTGCTGCCCACCGTGACCGATTCGGGTCCAGCCACCTTGGGATCGCACATTGACATCTGCAGCGGTATCGACGCCTGCATACATATATCCATCGGATGAGGTTCCTCCAAAACCAGTATTGGGTGCGGCATCGCCCTCGTAGCGGAAGTTATTCGCACCTCCAGAGGCTACGCTGATATTGTCGACACCGGCTGCCATAGTGATATCGCCCGTAGCTGCTACGGCAGAGATGTCGCCTACCACTATCAGGCCATCGTTCCCTAGATCGTTGTTGCTGAGCTCGATGTCTACATTCCATCCACCATGGCCGATCTGGGCAAAATTGGAGACTTGGTTGTAGCCAGACTCCGTGCCGCGCAGCGAAATATTGTTTAGGGCGTAGGTATCGATATTGCCATTGAATTCCTGAGCTCGACTATCGTGCCCTCCATGACCGATCAGCGCAAAGTTTTCGGCGAAGCCAAAGCCTGCATGCACATTCAGATCACCTCCGCCAGCACGCACAGTGATGTGGTCGTCGCCGCCTTTTACGGAGCCGTTTGAGCTACGTCCACCATGACCGATCTGGGCGTAGGTGTAGAGGATGGCATCGATGTTAGCTTTGGTCGCGCCTCCATTTCCACCGAGGAGATCGATACTGCCTGCGCTGGTAAGCACAGTGATAGAGCCATCGTGCGAATCACTGGCGCGGAGAGCACCATTATTACCGCCAGCACCGTCATTGTCCCAGCCTCCATGGCCTATGTGTGAGTGATCGTGCCGACCCATGCCACCCTCGATAAGGATGTCGTCTCTAGCCATGACTGTGATGTCGCCGGACTTCACGCCTCGCATGGTGATGCCTCCGTGGCCTACACCGGTAAAATTCTGCTCTGACCTGCGCGATGAAAAGGCATCTCTGGTAGCATCGGCATTTCTAGTATCATTACTAAATGCTTGCTTGAGCTGGCTACCGACAAATCTAACAGCACCAGCCGAGGCATTGACTGTGATATCGCCGAGGACTCCTGAGCCATCTCCGACTTCGCTGGCAGTGCTGAGTCTGTAGTTCGAGCCATCCACATCGGTATGACCTATTTTCGCCCAGCTTCGAACCGCGTAGTGTGAGAAGCGTGCATCATCCTCATCCGCCCAGCGGCTCGATGCATCGGTTGGATTTTGGATGAGTGCTAACTGGTGATCGATAGTCGTTTTTTGAGGGGCGATCATCTCGATATCTCCAGATAGTGCTGTAACTGAAATGGATGAATCTCGATTGGAGCCTGCTGACCCGCCTAGGCGATTCGAGATGACACCGCCACGAGCATCGTTTTCCTCAAAATCATTGGCACGACCGCCATGGCCGATCTGGACGAAATTAGTATCGCCTCGGGCATCGCCTGCAGTGCCGTCTGACTTTACCGAGTCCCAGCCGCCCACCGCTTCAAAGCGGACTCCTGTACCGCTAGAGACATCGATCTTGCCCCAGTGGTCACCTCTAGAGGAATAGCCGCCATGTCCGATCATGCTATACGACGAATTTCCTGCAGACATATTTTCATCGGGCTGGCCCGACATGAAATCGATTTTGCCCGCTGCACTGACTACGATATCGCCACTATGGCCATGCAATAGTTCGTTGGGTGCTTGCGATATGGCTGTCCAACCAAATCCACCATGACCGATCTGCGAGAAGGCCCGGTCGGCGCCTGAGTTCGCTCCTAACACTTCACCACCGCTACGAAAAACAATGTCGGCTGCTGATTGGACCGTGATATCTCCCCGCAGCGAGCCTGCGACACCTTGATTACCTGCATTCCAAGTGCGGACGAAGCCACCGTGACCTAGATGAGCGTAGCCCTCATTTTCCCCGCCTTCAAAGCTGATGCTACCAACTCTAGAGGTGACATCGATATTTCCCGCAGCATTTCCCGGCGACTGATAGCCTGCGTGGCCTAGCTTTACATAGCGCTGGTCATCGGTATCGACCTGATTCCCAAATAGGATGTGATCCGCAGTGACGGTGATATCGGCTCTCTCTATGACCTCTCCATTGGCATCGAATAAGCCGATATTTCCCGGGCGCTCGTGACCGCCGTGACCTAAAATCGCACCAGAGCGACTCGTGTTTCCGGCTAGAAAAATAACACTTCCGGATTCGGCCTCGACTGTGATATTTCCGCGGTCACCTAGTGGATTGCCATCTGGCGTAAGTAGATCGGGGTCAAACGCTCGAGGCCCTAGAGCTGTGTCTAAGTTGCGCGCATCATCTAGTACATCGGCGACATCATTGCCATCCCTGATGGTATCGATACCCTCTGTCTTTTCGTAAGTCCTAGCATTGCGGTAGCCGCCATGACCGATTTGGGTAAATCCTGCCCAGCCGCCACCATCATTACCTCTGGCGAGGATGGTGCCGTTATTATTCCGTACGTGTATATCGCCTTGGAAGGCTCCTGCACCATGTGCGAGAGCTGAGGCTCCGCCCTCGTTCACGCCGCCGACAGCAGGACCTCCATCAGGATTGCTCAGGCCACCATGGCCGATCCGTGAGTAGCCTCGCTCTTGCCCAGCTTGAAGAACGATAGCGCTAGCCGCACCTATGCCGGCCGTCACAGCTATATCGCCAGAATGATCGGCATCGATGATGGAGAAATCGATGGCGTCGCCGGTGCCGGTAGCATAGACATTGCCTCCATGTCCGATCTGGGTGTAGTTATCTGAGGCTTCTCCCTGGCGGCCGAGTAGGAAGACGTTGCGCTGGGCTTCGATATTGATATTGCCAGATACGCCCGATGCGACTACGGCATTGCCGAAGGCTGTGCCCCGTAGATCGATGCTGCCTGTCGCCGTACCATTTAGCCCCTGGCGGAAAGTCGAGGAATTCACTAGCCCATAGATCCCGGCACCGCCCGATTCGACATGTGTGGTAGCGCGATAGCCGACCTGTGCAAATCGATCGTCTCCGCTGGACGGGACTTGTAAAATGACATCATGGCCGATCACATTGGTCTCACCAAATCGACTACCTACCTGCACGGCTTGATCGTTGCCCTGATCATTGATGCGGACACTGCCACTACCTGGTGTGCCGAAGGCGCGGAGTGCAGCGATGTCGACCGGCCCAGTATTGCTCGGATTGCCGCTCACCCCATCCCAGCCGGCGAACAGATTTACATTGCCCATGCCATGGCTGATGATGTGGCCTTCGACAGTGATGTCGCCATTGGCCAGTAAGGTAAGGGAATGGTAGTTTTGACCGCTTGTAGACGTCGAATCAGAGTTGGGATTTCCCCACTCGATGCGGACATCATTTTCCACTAAAATATTTCCTGTATCGGTGCCAGCGGCACCAGTATGAATGATCAGGTTATTCGACAGTAGTGCAGAATTGATGCCTGCCTCGGTCATGGTGCCCGCAGCGCCTGCTCCATCGACGATGGTGATATCGGTGGGGTCTAGGAGTAGCACTCCGGTTTCGCCATTGTTGGCTAGTGTCGATACTTTGCCACGGAAGGTCAGCTGATCAGCACCTGATACTTCTACTAGTCCTCCATTACCTACTGACCCTAGAGCCTGCGCTGACACTTCACCAGAGAACATGGTATCACCATCGGACCAGATCACTACCTCGCCGCCGTCACGCCCGAGGCCATCTGCTATGATCAGTGCGCCGTCTTCTATCGTGGTAGATGATGCATTGGTAATGTCGCTAGCGGCTCCCTGATAGCCGCCGCCGATGCGCACTTCTCCACCTGCGCCACCCATACCTGTCACATTCACACTCGCAGAGCTCTCGACTTGTACGCTGCCAGCTGAAGTGAAGTCAACTGCGCCGCCATTGCCGATATAGCTACGGGCTGAAAGTCTACCAGCCAGAGTAGCGGAGTCTCGCCCCTCGAGCTTTATCGATCCTCCATCGACACCATCGGAAATAAGTAGTGCATTGGCACCTACATTCAGATCCGCTGCGTCGACAGCTATCGAACCACCTGTCTCGGATACGAATCCTGAGGCGTCGATCCTGCCGGATTTCAGATTCACATTTCCACCTTCCACATGGATCCGGCCACCCTTGCCAGTCTGCTGTTGGCGCGCATATAGATTGCCAGTATTTATGATGCCGCCACTTCGGCCCGCGTGGAGCGTCAGGATGCCACCTCTGTAGTTATATCCTCGGGCACGGATATTTCCGGTGCCGGTGTTATTGATGGCCATGGCGTACGAGTTGCCATGGGCTTTCAGGGCTACGCTGCCTCCAGCGATATCGCCGCTGTTTTCAATGCCAGTCGCCCCACCTGGGCCACCCGAGCGGACAGAGATCGTGGCTCCATCCAGTGTTTGGTTAACCAGTATGTCTCCGCCTGCCCCGATAGCGATGGAGCGGTCTGCTACGATGGAGCCATGGTTGCTCATGAAATTTCCGAGGATGACCACATCGCCTGCAGAGACGGACCCGTAGTTAGTCACTCCAGCATTACTGTTGCCAAAGTAGCGATTGGTTCCTCGATCTAGTAGGTCGTTGTTGCTGGCGTCCAGAGTCGATAGCGTCATCGCTCCGGCCACATCGATCACGCCACTGGCTCCTACCACGATGCCGTTGGGATTAATCACGGTGACATTACCATTGGCGCTGAGACTGCCGTAGATGGCTGATGGGTTGCCGCTGATCACGCGATTGATAGCTAATGAGTCACTACCCGGCTGAACGAAACGCGTCCACTCTCCTGCACCGACCGAGAAGTCTTGCCAATTGATGATAGCGGTGCCGCTGGTTTGGTTGATTGTGAGCCCAGACGTTCCCAAGCCGTTGAATGTAGCTGCGCCGTGCACCACATTCGCACCACTTGGATTACTGGAGACTGTTACGGGTAGAGCTGCAAAGGCTGGAACTAGAACAAGGGTGCAGCAGCGGAGTAAGTGAGAGCTTTGCCTTAGTTTGGAAAGTGCTGTTGTTCTGTTAGGAAGTTTAGGAGAGTCGCGCCTATGTGTTTGGGGGGGAGGGAGCCGAATGGATTTGAGAAGAGCTCTCATCCTACTGTTGTGCCAGTTCTTTTAAAATAAGTGAAGCATAAAGTGGCAAAATTTAGTGCTGAGCTGTCGACTTATCTTATTTTTTGCGTGGGGTTTCTCTCACGTGGGTGCTGGGACAGTGGAAGATTGCTATGGTAATTTGAGTTGATGCCCTACTGGGTGAAAATCGCGGGACTTGTGTCTTGGTTTGGTTGGTGCTGTACTCGTGATATGAGAAAGCTAAATCGACGTCAATTTCTCGGCACAGCGACTGCCGCGACTGCATCTGCCTCAGCTCTGCCACACTTTTCGATCGGCTCTGATACGCCTAAAAAGATCAACGTTGCCGTGGTCGGTGTCGGGGGGATGGGTAACTACGCTGTGGGCGAGGCTGCCAAGGAAAACTTGGTGGCCATGTGTGATGTGGATGAAGCCCGTGCTGCGGGAAACTATAAGAAGTATCCCGATGTGCCTCGCTTCAAAGATTTTCGCGAGATGCTCGATAAGATGGGCAACGATATCGATGCGGTGTCGATCAATACGCCTGATCACACGCACTTTGCCGCGACGATGGCGGCGATGGAGATGGGTAAGCACGTATTTGTTCAGAAGCCGCTGGCGCATAATATCTGGCAGTGTCGCACGCTGCAGAAGGCCGCTAAGCACTACAATGTGGTGACTCAGATGGGCAACCAGGGGCACACCTTTGAGGGGATGCTGCGGATCAAAGAATGGGTCGATGCTGGGGTGATCGGTGATGTGACCGAGGTCATCACTTGGACGGACCGTCCCAATGCGCCATGGTTTGTGCCGCCGGGTGAATTCCCGCCAGCAAAGGAAGAGGTGCCAGCATCGCTGGACTGGGATCTCTGGCATGGTCCAGTGGAGATGAAGGACTACAGCCAGCACTATGTGCCGACTCGCTGGCGTGGCTGGTGGGACTATGGCTGCGGTGCGCTGGGCGACATAGGCTGCCACACGTTCGATGCGCCTTTCTGGGTGCTGGGCCTCGGGTCTCCGACCAAGGTCGAGGTGGATCGAGTCGAGCCACCGGGCGATGGCTTTATCCCGATGGGCTCAGTGGTCACCTATCACTTCCCAGCTCGTGGTGAGAAGCCGCCTGTGGTGATGAAGTGGTATGAGAAAGGCTATGATGTGCCGAAGCCGAAACGCTGGGACCAGAGCCAGGAGCTGCCGTCGGATGGTGGGATGTATATGGAGGGCACGAAGGAGACGCTTTTCCACAAGGGTATGCGCCCTAATGCGCCACGCCTGACACCGGATGCGAGATTCAATGATCAGAAGCCAGTGCTGAAGGAGATCGATCGTCTACCTCACGTCGGCAAAGGTGGGCCGATCCAAGAGTGGCATCGTGCCATCAAGGGTGAGGGGCCGACTCCAGGGTCGAACTTTGATTACGCCGTGCCTCTGACTGAGATGGTGCTCCTAGGTGCTATCGCACAGCGCTCAGGCAAGACCATCGAGTGGGATGCTGAGAATATACAGGTGAAAGGTCAGCCAGAGTTCGATGCGTGGATCAAAGAGCCTGCTCGCGAAGGCTGGGCGTATGGTGAGAAGCTCTGGAGTTGATAGGTGCTGAGCAGGCAGAGGTTATCTCAGTTTTTGGACGTCAAAAACTGAGAGGCCTGTGAGCTCTGCGATTTCCTCGTCGGATTTGCCCGCAGCGATCATGTTTCGAGCGACTTGCTCGATACCTCTTTCGATGCCCTTCTCGACTCCTTCTTCGATGAGTTGGTCTGCTACTGACATGGCTTTTTCTTCGATTGGGTTGCGACAGTTTTTGATGGCTTGGAGCACTTTTGATCGGTCGTCTTCGGTCCACTAGGATGTACTCCACTACTAGTTTGAAGCTACTTTCTCCGCCAGGCTCTTTCAAGAGACGTTGATTTATGCAGAATGCCGCCACTCGACAGGGAATGGGGATTATGAGTCTATGGCACCATGAAAGATCACCTAAACGTCTCTAGCTCTCGTGACCGTCGTGGGTTTCTCAAATCTTCTGCTGCAGCCGGTCTTTTCTCGATCGTGCCTAGTTCCTATGTGCTAGGGCAGGCGAGTGGTGAAGCGCCTCCGAGTGAGAAAGTGAATGTGGCCGCTATCGGCATCGGCAATCAAGGGAAGTCGAACATCAGATCGCTGGTCGGCTCGGGCATCTGCAATATCGTGGCTCTCTGCGACGTCGATCTGAAGGGTGAGCACACGCAGGAAGCGCAGGCGGCTCATCCCAATGCCAAGTGCTACACGGATTTTCGCAAGATGTTCGATGAGATGGCCGACGAGATCGATGCCGTGCTCGTGGCTACCGCGGATCATGCGCACTTTTGTCAGGCGATGCTGGCTATGTCTCTGGGTAAGCCAGTCTATGTGCAGAAGCCTCTTGCTCATACCTTTGGCCAGTGTCAGCGGCTGATGGATATGGCTGAGAAAACTGGGCTCGCTACCCAGATGGGTAATCAGGGGCATTCAGGTGGCAATTACTTCCAGTTCAAAGCTTGGACAGAGGCCGGTGTGATCAAAGATGTGACGCGCATCACCGCTCACATGAATAACCCACGCCGCTGGCATGGCTGGGGCGCATCCGTCACCGATTATCCGAGCGAGCCACTACCTGAGGGTGTGGATTGGGATACCTGGACCTGCACAGGGCCAGAGCATCCCTATAGCAAAAAGCTACACCCAGCCGAGTGGCGTAGCTGGTATGACTATGGTAGCGGGGCATTTGGTGATTGGGGGCCGCACATCCTCGATACCGCTCACCGATTTTTGAAACTGGGTCTGCCGACAAAGATCGAGGCGGTGAAGCGTGATCAGCCAAACGATCTAGTTTATCCGCAGGCTTCGACGATTCGCTTTCACTTCCCAGAGAGGGAGGGGATGCCTGCCTGCGATGTGACATGGTATGATGGCACTAACAATAGGCCAGAAGTCGAGCCAGAGCTCGGTGTGGAGGTGCAGGGTCCAGGTAAGCTTATCTATGGAAAGGATCTGACCTTCCGGGGTGGTAGCCACTCATCGAGCCTGACTGTGGTGCCTAATGAGAAATTCATGGATATCCGCAAGGATTTGCCGAGGATCAGTGGTAAAAATAGTGATCACTTCAAAAACTTTTTGCTCGGTGTGAAGGGTGAGGAACGAACGCGTTCGCCGTTTTCAGTATCAGGAGAGCTGACTCAGGTATTTAGTTTGGGTATCATCGCGCAGCGTTTGGGAGGTACGTTGGAGTTCGATCCTGCTACCAAGCAGTTTGTCGGGAATGCTGCGGCCCAGGCGTTGCTAGATCCGGCACCGCGTGCGGGTTGGGAGCAGTATTATACGATGTGATGTAGTGGCGAAGCGGATCGAGGAGTGGTGCCCCCCCGTCGCTGGACCATTTGAGCTGTCGGACTGGATATAGATGCGAGACTAGAGATTAGGCCAGCCGCTGACTAAAACCCAAATCCCTTAGGCAGTCCTCCGCCTTTTCCGCCCATACCTCCCATTTGTTTCATCATCTGGTTCATTGCGCCTTTCTTCTTCATCATCTTGCGCATCATGCTGAATTGCTTGAGCAACTGATTGACCTTGGTCACTGTCATGCCGCTGCCTTTGGCGATGCGTTTGCGGCGCGAGGCGTTGATGATCTCGGGGCGGGCGCGCTCTTTGGGCGTCATGGAGAGGATGATGGCCTCGGTGTGCTTGAGCATGTCGTCGTCGACATTCAGACCTTTCATCTGGTCTTTCATACCGGGGATCATGCCCATGATGTTGGCCATACCGCCCATCTTTTTCATCATGCGCATCTGCGAGAGAAAGTCTTCGAAGTCGAAGGTGGCTTTCTTCATCTTCTCGGCCATGCGCATGGCCTCTTTCTCATCGATGGCCTCTGCTGCGGCCTCGACCAGGCCGACCACGTCGCCCATGCCGAGGATACGGCCTGCCATACGCTCGGGGTCGAATGCCTCGAGATCGGACATCTTTTCACCGACACCAGCGTATTTGATTGGCTTCTGGGTGACGGTACGCATCGATAGTGCGGCACCACCACGGGCGTCACCATCGAGCTTGGTCAGGACCAGTCCGGTGATGCCTACGGCCTCGTCGAAGTGCTCGGCCACGCTCACGGCCTGCTGACCAGTCGCCGAGTCGGCTACCAGTAGGGTCTCTTTGGGATTGAGAAAGGCGTGCAGCTTTTTCAGCTCCTCGACGAGCTCTTCATCGATCTCCTGGCGGCCAGCGGTGTCGAAGATGGTCACGGTGCCATTCTGGTCTTCGGCCCACTTCAGGGCGCGTTTGGCCACTTTTACCAAATCTTTTTCGCCTGGTTCGGGTTTGAAAATAGGGATGTCGATCTGCTTGGCTAGTGTCTCCAGCTGGTCGACCGCAGCGGGGCGATAGAGGTCGCAGGCGATCAGTAGTGGGCGGCGGCCTTCTTTGCGCAGCTTTAGCGCTAGCTTGGCTGAGGTCGTCGTTTTACCAGCACCGTTCAGACCGACCATCAGGATCCTCGCGGGAGGATTCAGATCGAGATCGGCCATGTCGCCACCGAGTAGCGCAGTCAGCTCATCGTGAAAGATTTTTACGATCTGCTCGCCGGGCTTGATGCTCTTTAGCACGGTCTCGCCCATGGCCTTTTCCTTCACATTGGAGATGAAGGTTTTGGCTACGGAAAATTCCACATCGGCCTCGAGCAAGGCGAGACGGATCTCGCGCATCGCATCGGTGATGTTTTTCTCGGTCAGCTTGCCGTGACCGCGGAGCTTTTTGAAGGTGCCCTGGAGATTGTCTGAAAGGCTGTCGAACATGGCCAATCAGTTACTCGATGCCGTGGGATCGAGCAAGCTCTCATCTGAGCTAGAGTCTTTTTCGGCGACTTCTACAGCGTCGCCCTCGGCGGCCTCAGATTCTTTCTCTTCGGCCTTCTTTTTGTCCTCTGGATTGATCAGATCCCGCTCGGGGTCGACTGGCTCGTCGGCATCGCGCAGGATGGTGGCTGTGGCATCGAGGTACTCGGCCTGTTTGTCGATGTTGAAGTTCCAGCCGATCACTTCCATGTCGCCGTTGCCGGAGTGGCGGAAGCTCAGCTGCACACCGATACTGTCTAGGCGGATGCGCTGTGGGATCTGGTAGACCACTTTTTTCTCGGCTGCCGAGTAGCGGTGGGCCACTTTGCCGAGACCGGTCACGCGCATGGATACGCTATCCTCTTGGATACCCTCGAGCGAGTTCAGGCTGGCCTCGATGCGTGGCAGGCGATTGCGCACGGTCGAGTTGGCAGGTGGGTAGACGGAGACTAGTGGGCCTTTTACCTCGCCGGTCTTCTTGTCGCGCTGCTCAGAGAGGAGCTTACGGCCCGAGGCGGTGGCGCTCGATCTGCCGCCGAACCTGATCGCTGCGTCGAATGTCTGGGCATTATTTCCGTGGATGATGTAGCGGCTCACTTCGAGGTCTACCGAGTCCCAGTTCGCCTTGCCAGGACTCACGGTGAATGCAGCTTCGTAGCCGCACTCTTTGGCCACTTCGACGACGCGAGAGTTATAGGCACCGTAGGGGTAGGCAAAGGTCTTTAGCACGGCTTCCTCGCCATATTGCTCGACGAGGTAGTCGTGAGATTCGGTGAATTCCGCAGTGAGCCACTCGGTGTATTTCTCATCGCTACGGCCGCGCTGGCGATTCATGAAGTCGTGGGTGATACTGTGGCTACAGATCGTGCCGCCAGCTTCGATTAGTTCTTTGACCTCGTCGTGAGTCATCGAGGCACCGCCGATATTGATGTAGTCTTTGTAAAGGTAAGCGGTGAAGGGAAAGCCAAACTCGCGCATCACCGGCATAGCTAGGGAGTGGGTCGACTTCCAGCCATCATCGATGGTGATCAGCACCGACTCCGATGGGATTGGTGCTTTGCCCTGCTTCCAGTCGAGAAATTGCTTCATGCTGATCACTGGCAGCTCCGAGTCTTTGATAGCCTGCATCTGCGCGCGGAAGTCATCGATATCGATGATCATGTCGGTCGGCTTGCGCGTGTCGGTAAAGCGGTGGTAGCCGAGGATGGCGATCTTCGCGTCCTTATTGATCACCGGCTCGATTTTTTCGGGCTCTGGTGGTGGTGGCACGGCGGCGGCTTCAGCGGCGGCGGTGGCTTCTTCGTCGTGCATGCCGACGACTTGTTTGGGCTCGCTCTCACGCTCAAGCGCTTTTTTCACCTTATCGGTGTAGGGCTGAGCTTTTTCACAGCCCGAGATCAGAACGGCAAGTAGCAGCACGCCAGCGAGAAATCGTAAAGTCTGCATAAGTGTATAATCAAACGTAAACGGAAATAAAGGGGGGCTCAGGAGTATAAAGCCATTCTCAAACGTTGGAAACCTCGGAATGGCGATTTGCAGATGAGGCAGATTTCACCTAAATATCTCTTATGCCAGATCAAGACATCAACATCACTGCTTATTTGAAGACTCATTGCGGCTGGAGCGAGGGCGTACGCGCTATCTTCCGCAAGTATGACCTCGCCTACGAGGAGAAAGACATCATCAAAAATCCAGCCTTCCGCTGGGAGATGGAGCAAAAGAGTGGCCAGCCCCTATCGCCCTGCGTGATCGTGAATGACAATATGCTCGCCGATGTGAGCGGCGAGGAGGTCGAAGCCTGGATGATCGAGAATGATCTGCTGGCCAAGAGCGAGGAGACTCCCGATGCACCGATCGACTCGGCCTGCACCGACGAGGAGCACGCAGCCATGGCCGCACAAGCTTTGAACATCGGTAAAGTTAAGATAATCGAATAAATTCACTTCCCATCTGTGAAGATTGAATTATAGGGAATGAGAAAATTCTCATTTTCGGAAACACACGCCTATCGATCTCCACGATAACGCATACCATGGCAGACACGGACACAGCACCAGCACCTACACTACCCAAGCGCGGGCTCGGAAAGGGCCTGAACGCTCTGATCAAGACCCCATCGCACTCCAGCAGCAAGATCGGCAATCACGTGGCCCCTGCGGGCACACCTATCAACGCCGATGCCACTCCTGGAGAGGCTGTGAAGAAAGTGGCTCTCGACCAGATCGTGCCATCGCCCTACCAGCCGCGGAAGCGGTTTAATGAAGAGCAGCTAGCCGAGCTATCGGAGTCGATCCGTGAGCTCGGGCTGATCCAGCCGCTCGTCGTTCGTCAGGTGGACGGCAAGTATGAGCTGATCGCTGGTGAGCGCCGCATGCGCGCCTGTAAGCTTTTGGGCCTATCAGAAGTGCCTATCGTGACTCGCCAGGCCTCCAATGAGGAGGTGCTGGAGATGGCTGTCATCGAGAATATCCAGCGTGAGAATCTCGACCCTATCGAGGAGGCAGAGGCCTACTCGAGACTGTCTATCGAGTTCGGCCTGAAGCAGGACGACATCGCCAAGCGAGTCGGCAAGCCGCGCTCGACCGTGTCGAATATGATGCGCCTGCTCGATCTCGATCGGGATGTGCAGGCCATGGTCTCTCAGCGTCACCTGACACCTGGTCATGCCAAAGCCCTGCTCGGCGTGAAAAATCGCCCCGAGCAGAAGATGCTGGCCGATGTGATCGTGCGCAAGACTATGAACGTGCGCGACACCGAGTCGATGGTGCAGGAGCACGTGCATGGCAAGAGTACGACCAAAAAGAAGGACAGCGAGCCAGGTCTACCCGAGCAGGAAGATGCTCACTTAAAATTCATCGGCGACAAGCTGCGCAGTCATTTTTCCACTAATGTGGTGCTCAATCACAAAGAGAAGAAAGGCAAGATCGAGATCGAATACTACGGCGACGAAGATCTCAGCCGCGTGCTACGCCTGATGGGGGTGAATATCGACTAGAGTGGGGTGATTGTACCCTATTCAGTCTAGACTGTACCCTATTGAATTTGGTTTTTTCTGTGCTCTAACTGACTAACAGTTAGTCGTTAATGTCTGATTAGGCTTCACTCGCTGACGCTCGCCTCCACTTTTAGGGGCACCACTCGGGAAAAATGTGGAGGCGAGCGTCAGCGAGTGCCGTTTCGTTGTTCTTAGCCGCAACCTACCGCAACTACAATGTCGACAGCCAAGCGCTCCACCTGCTGTTCGGCGGAACTCTGGGGAGTCCCGCTACGGCGTGCGGCATGAATCGAGCGTTTGCTCTATTTCTTCGAGTCGAGCTCGATCGCTTTGATCAACTGCTGGAGTGCAGCAGCGGTCTCGCGCTCGAAGACGACGGCTTTGTCGGCTGCGGCTTTGGCGGCAGCGGCTTGCTTTTGGGCGGCTGCAGCGACTGCAGCGGCTTCGGAATGAGCTTTTTGGGCGGCTTCGGCGCTAGCTTTTGCCTGGGTCACAGCGGCAGTCAGCTCTTTTAGGGCTGCGTCGAGGGCGCTGGATTTCGCCGGTGTCGGCTTAGCTGGCGCCGGTGTTGGCTTGGTAGGGGCAGGCGTTGGCTTAGCTGGAGCAGGTGTTGGCTTGGTAGGAGCAGGTGTTGGCTTGGTAGGAGCAGGTGTTG
>JAHDID010000053.1:31779-40481 GCA_020630975.1 Verrucomicrobiota bacterium | reverse complement strand
TTTTCATGGAGCATAAGACTCGCGGACTGGTGAGCCTATGCAGAAAACTTGCTCGTTTCGGATGCTATAGGCCGTATGAGCCCGATAGCCCCTATGCTAGCTGCGGTCTGACCTCAGCGAAAAATCCACCAGATAGTCCGTCTGCCCTGGACGCTGCTGCAGCCACTCGCGCGCTACATTCGCCCAAGCCACACCCGCATCCAGTATGCCGCTGTCCGCTGTCACCACCACATCTTCAACAGAGAGCTTTTCTTTCAGCACAGGATCGGGGTCGGGGATCACATCCACGCTCACATCCGGTGCGACTTCTAGGATCTTGGCACGGAGTCGACCACTATTCGAGACTGGCTGATCTAGCAGCCACGTGATTGCAGCTGGTTTCCACAGTGTCAGAAAGCGGTGGATCTCGCCCAGCGCAGCCTCGGTATCATCGAGCATGCGGTAGTTCCCATGCATGCTCGACATATCCCGCAGACAGCCATCCTGCCCGACTAGCAGCACTCCGCCACCTAGGGCTGCCTCGATGGTGGTGAGCAGATTGAATCCATCGATCCACAGGTGGCGCCCAGCGACCTGCTCGAGAGCCACACGATTGCCCAAACGCAGCTCCAAAGCCGTCTCGCTGCAGGAGCTACGCTTCACCGCGATACGCTGGCGAGCGGAGAGCTGGTAGCGATCGCCGACCAGCTTCAGAGACGAGGCATCGGCATAGCCCCGCGACTTCAGCCACGCCAGATCGGCTGCTGCCTGCTGCAGGCCAGACACCGCCTCCGCCCGAAAATCCTCGGTATCCTGTGGGTGCAGCCCACGATGTTTCTGCTTGGACATGAAAAAAAATGATTCACCTCATCACTCAGCGATCCGCTGCCTACGACCCCGCAGCCATAGCACAAAAACCGGTAGCCAAGAGAGCAGAAATAACAACCAATGGGGGAGCAGCAAAAAGAAATGCCGACCGAAAATATCCCGACCGTAATCAAATCTCGGCCACGCACACCAAAACCGATCTCGTAACGACATCGTAGGTGAATAACTCAGCTGACTCTCCCAGCGTCGGCTGTAGCCACCGATCTCGACATTCCAATACCCAAACTCCGCCTCAGAGCGCAGGGTATTTCGAAACCCAACGCTGCCAGCCGCCGGCGCCCAAAACCGATCCAACCGCACCGTCTCGATCGAAGACCACAACCAGAGCATGACCGAGCCAAGCACAGGCAACAATGCGAGGAACTTACCTAAAGTTCGAAAATTCATGCTGTAGCGACCTCTCTTCTGTTTCTAAATCTTAAAAACCACCAAATAAAAATAGTGATACAAGAAATCAAAAAAGTAATCCAGTGTGGCACCAAAACGACAATATAAAACCCACCCAGAGCACTACCCCTCCTAATATAGGGCCATGAACACCAGACTCGATCACTCAATCTTGTCAATGAAGTGTATCTCTTCTGCCACACCCACCCAGCCCTACCTATACCACCCGCTTCAACACTCCAATAACCATACTCGGATTCAAACCGAACATGCTTTTGCGACGGACTTGCGAGCGAATATCTCTTATAGGTGTCAAACTTTACCAATTCGATCGCAGACCATATCCAGAGTAACAATGAAATAAAAATGGGTATCGACACAATTAGTTTAGCCACAATCCGAAAACTCATATCACAGCAATTCCCTTCCTTTTTTAAATCCTTTCACAAACCAAACAGTAGCAGGAAGGCAAGAAATTAGAAAACTCAGCCAATGCGGCACCTGCAGAAACACGGAATGCCCGAAAGGACTATCAAGGCATTCAAAACTCAGTTTAGAACTCCATACTCTATCTACTAAACGAGTCGACGCGGAATAGTCGCCACTTAAATCTATTCGAGTGCCATAACTCGAAGCCTCCACACTCCAATATCCGAACTTAGATTTAACAGTCAGATCTCCCCCTGACTTCCCTCGAGGTGACACTAAAAAAGCGTTCACCTCGAATTGTTCAATAGACGAAACCAACCAGAGACCTACCGAGATCAACACCGGTAAGAGCAGGACCAGTCTTGCGACATACCGAATAACCATTCTGGAGCGAGATGATAGATCGTTGCGTTAACTCATCATCTTGCGAAGAGCAGCCATATTCTCCTGCTTATCAAAAAAAGCAGACACTTCGGTAGCAAAACCTTGGATAACCTGACTCTGTAGCAGACCAGTAGCAGACTTCATCCGCAGTTCGTAGGTTTCGCCCACTAGGACATACTGCTCCACCAGCCCCCTGTCCGCATCGACTATCCAATACTCCCCCACTCCGTTGTTTTGATAATCTTCGAACTTCACTCCTCTGTCACGATCTTGAGTCGACTTCGATAAAACCTCCACTACCAAGTCCGGCACCGGAAACTTCATCGTGTCTGGTGAAAGTGAAGCAGCTTTCGCGTTAGAAAAAAACACCACATCAGGCTCGTAATCATTGCGAGGAAAAACGACCAGACACTTTTCGACCGCCACAACGCCTAACTCATGCAGATCAACATAGGTATTGAGAAGAACTGCTATCCACTTAGTCACGGTTAAGTGCATAAGTTTCGCCGGCGAGTGAAGAAGGACTTCACCATCGATAAACTCCACTTTCTCATCGGGAGTCATTTCTTGATAAAACTGCTTCCGCCTCTCGTTTTCCTTCCGTAAGTCAGCCTGCAGCTCGTCCACTATTTCAGGCAGCCTCGGCGAACGCCTTATTTCTGCTAACATCTGCTCATGAGTGCTCATACCCACGTCCACAATGCCATAAATTCCTAGAATGAACCAGATCCTTTATTTCTCTGGGGCATTTTATCATCCCTCCTATCCCCTCCTACCAACTAGCAGCCCCCACCTTCCACTCCTCAGTCAGATCAGTCGGTAGATCCTCCAAAAATCGCGACGGTCGCTGAATCACTTCCCCCGTATAGGATCCCTGCCAGACGAGCGGGTACATCAGATAGAGCTGATCCTCGGCCCGTGTCACAGCTACATAAAAGAGTCGCCGCTCTTCCTCTAGACCGCTCTCGTCCTCGTCGTCGTGCTCGATCACTTTCTTGCTGGGAAACATGCCGTCGGCCAGCCAGATCACGAATACCACTTTGTACTCCAGCCCCTTCGCCTGGTGGACGCTACTGAGAGTCACCACATCGGTATCGTTGCTCTTCTTCTGCTTGTTCGCCTCCACCGCATCTTGGCCGGCTAGCAGACTGAGCTGAGAGAGAAATTCATCGACATCGGTAAAGTCCTGGGAATAACGCTCGAGCTGGCGCAAGTCCTGACGGCGGATGTCGTAGTTGGGGAATTTCGCCTTCATGTAGTCGTCGTACACCCCCTCGATGATCGATGGCATCATCGCTGGCGGTGCCTCAGTGCCACCTTTGCCATCGAGCAGCTCATCCATCGTATAGGCAAACTGCGCAAATGGCTCCTTGGCCTTGGTCGGCACTTTGAAGTCGAGCATGTGCTCGGAAAATTCAGCCAATTTTTCATCCTTATACCCCGGACAAGCGACCCATTGATTCCACAGCTTGTCAGCCGTGCCTGGACCCACTCCCGGTAGCATCTTGACGATGCGCTTGAAGGAGACCTCATCTTTACGATTGGCGGCAAACTTGATGAACGACGCCACATCTTTGATATGCGCCTGCTCAAAAAAGCGCAGACCACTGGTGATATTAAATGGGATGTCTCGGTTGGTGAACTCCATCTGCACCTCCATCGAGTGATAATGCGCGCGGTAGAGCACTGCTATCTCCGAAAACTCGATTCCCTCTTCATCGACCAACTCCAGAATACGCTGCGCGACGAATGCCGCCTGCAGCCGCACATCCTGCACGGGGATGAGAGCAGGTAGCTCCTCGGCATCGGGACGAGCCGGGGCGAGATTTTTCTCAAACTGGGCTCGGTTCGGCTTGATCGCCGCATTCGCCAGCGAAAGCACCTCGGGCACGGAGCGATAGTTGGTCTCGATCACGAACCGCCGTGCCCCCTCGTAGCGATCGACAAACTGTAGGATGTTTTGGAAATCGGCTCCTCGCCACGAGTAGATCGACTGCGCATCATCGCCGACTACCATGATGTTGTTGTGCGGAGCAGCGAGCATATCGATCAGGTCAGACTGCACCGCATTGGTATCCTGATACTCATCCACCAGCACCCACTCGAATTGCTTTTGGTAGTATTGGCAGATGTTGGGATTTTCCTGAAACAACTGGAGCGTCTTGATCAGCAGGTCGTCGAAGTCCATCGAGTTCGTCGCCAGCTTTTTCTCCTCGTATTTCTCCTGCACTTTCTGCAGCGGCTCGAGATGATGCTCGAAGTAGGGGTATTTCCACTCCAGCAGCTCGGCCATATCGCAGTCCATATTCTGCACTAGGCTAAAGATATCGGCGACCACATCGGGCTTGGGGAAGTTCAGCTCCTTGGTATTGATGCCCGACTCGGCGATGGCCGTGGTCAGCAGCTCTTTCTGATCCTCCCGATCCATGATCGAAAAGTTTTTCTCAAAGCCCAGCTCCTCCGCATGGCGGCGCAGGATCTTATTACCCACCGAGTGGAAAGTGCCTCCCCACAGGTCCTGAGTGTCGTGCGGCACTAGCTGCTCGACTCGCTCCAACATCTCGCGCGAGGCTTTATTGGTAAAGGTGAGCAGCAGGATATTGGCGGCGTAGATGCCGTTGTCGAGCAGGTAAGCCACTCGGTAGGTGAGCGTGCGCGTCTTGCCACTGCCCGCCCCAGCGATGACCAGGCTCGGCCCCGGAGGAGCGGTGACCGCTGCAAACTGCTGATCATTCAGATCTGCCGCATAGTTGATGTCCGACTTGGGTGTCGCCGGGAGTGTGTTGACCGTGTATTCGCGCGCCATGGATAGGTGAGCGCACTATGGGAGAAGGTGTTCGCATGGGCAAGGTCGAATTTAACCCCACCAAAACGAATTGTACCCTATTGAATGAAAACTGTACCCTATTGAATTGGCCGTTTCCCGGCCAAAACCAGCCTCTAAATCCACCACCGAAAGCGGATCGGAATTTTCGCAAATCCCGCTACCTCAAAGAGATAGATTACTCCAGCTCAGCATTCAGATGTACCAGCACATCTAGCCTGCGCGGGCTGAGGGTGGATGGCTGCTGATCGCCGACTGAGGTCCAGGTGAGAGATTCTTTGGGGATGCCGCGAGAGATCAGATAATTCGCCGTGAAGCGGGCACGATTCATGCCGATGTCGTAGTTCGTCTGTGCCCACTGGGTGTCATCGGCATGGCCGATCAATTGGAACTTTGCCTTCGGGTAAGTATTCAGCACAGCTAGGATATCCTGGTAAAAGCGCTCGCGGTCACCATTGTTGATCGCAGACTTCTTGGGGAAAAGATGCGGCTCGATCGCGATCGATATGGTGCCCAGCTCAGGCGCTGCTGGCGGAGCATCCTGCGGCCCCACGCCAGAGATAGCCTCGGCTGTGGGATCCATCGCTGCCGACGCTGCCAGAGCCGGCGGCTCTGTCGCTACAGGCTCTGCAGTGGCCTCTGGCGATGCATCTGCCGCCTCCACGGCAGCTACAGTATCCCCAGCTGTCGGGTCCATAGCTGGTGCCACTGGCAGCGACGGCGATGCCGCGACTGCTGCCACACTGGCTGTGCCATCGGCCGTGGGATCTATCGATACCGCAGGCGGAGCCGCCGCACTGGCGCTAGCCACCTCGGCAGACTGATCGCCCGCATCGGCCAGCAGCACGCTGTCGGGCAGCGCAGTGACCATAGGCTGAGTCCAGCTACTGAGCGCTAGCTTCTCTGGCGCACTCAGCTGATCGACGACTCGGTCACGGAGTTCCTTCACATAGGCTAGGTGGGTGTGCCCTCCGGGATATACCTCGAGACGACGCACCGCCTTCAGGTAGGATCGCTTGCTCTCCAGCGACCAGCCTCGCTCGCTGTGCGCAGCCAGCATCAGATAGTGGCTCAGCTCCTGCGTGGTAGCGCTACTCGCAGCCAGCTCTAGGAGTGGCTCCATGATATCAGGGGCACCCAGATAGATGAGCAGCTCGGCCAGCAGTTGATTCAGCTCTGTCGAGGTCTCGTGAGGAAAAAGCTTGCCGAGCTTCTCCACAGTCTCCGCTCGCTCGCGCGGATCTGGCATGCCATGCCGGGCAAACTCCAGCTCATACGCCCGCAGGATACCGACCAGCTCCTCCTCGCCCAGCTTGTTGAACTTTAGCTGATTCATCCGCTTCAGCAGCGCGCCTCGCTCGACACTCTCAGTGCGAGCCAGAGCGATCATTGCCGCCGGTGCCGATGACTCTAGCGCCTGCTCGACCCACATCTCAGCTGGCTGATTCTCCAGCGCCACTCGCGCCGCATAGCGCACCAGTCGATCTGGGTGATTAATATAGTGCAGTGCCAGTTTGGCCCCCTGCTCCGATGAGCTGACCTGAAAGAACTCCAGCTGAGAGCGCAGCTCGCGCAGCATCTCGACTTGGCTTTTGCCCTGCTGGGCCTGCTCATCGGCATCAGCCTTTCGCGGAGCGACGCCCTGCCACTTGATGCGGTACAGGCCCGGCTTCGTCCCCTGCCCACCGGTGGTGAAATAGAGATTACTATCAGGGCCAAAGGCGAGGTCGGTCACATTCATCAGTTGCCCTTCGGCTAGCACCTCCACACTGCCCTCGTAGCCATTGCCACCGGTAGAAAGATCGATCGCCAGGATGCGACCATAGGTCCAGTCCCCTACCAGCAGCCGATTCCGCCACGGCGCGGGAAATGTCGACTCGTGAGCAAACTCCACCCCGGTCGGCGATGCCAGCCCGATATGAGTCACTGCGGGTAGACTATCCTCGTAGTAGCTAGGCCACTCGCGGCCATCGCTACGCCAGCCATATTCTCCGCCATTGGCGACATGCAGCAGGCGCGAAGGGCGATACCACGACATAGTCGCCTCGGTATCGGCAGCCGCATCCACAGTGAACATCTCCCCCTGTGCATCGAAGGCCAGGTCCACCGCATTGCGAAAGCCCCCAGCTACCAGCTGAAAGAAGCTGCCCTTCTCGTCCATACGGATCAGGTGACCACCGGGGGCTGATGTACCCTGATCTTTGGCGCGAGATAGCAGCTGATCTTCACGATAGTTTCGGTAGGGCGAATTGGCCGCCGCACTCTCAGGCAGGTCGACATCCTCGCCACTTAGGAAATAAATCATCCCATCGGGGCCGAGTTTTAGATGATTTCGCCCGTGTGGACCGCGCGATTGATTGGCCTGCAGCAGTAGATCGCGAGTCTCAAATAGACCGTCGCCATCTTTGTCCTGCAGTCGATAGAGCCCGCCCACACCAGCCTCCAGATCGCGATACTCGTCGGCAGGGCGATTGGAGTTCACATACAGAGAGTCATAGGCCCAGAGCATACCAGAGGGCTGTACCACCTGCTCGTCGACCATGCGCGGATCGACCAGTTCGCCTTTTTCATTCAGAGAAAAACGCCAGATTCCCTTATCCTCACGGCCGATGTAGACATTGCCCTTGTCATCGAACTCCAGCGAGATCCACGAGCCATCGCGGCTGATGTAGTTGGACGAGGCCAGCATCTCCACCTCGAATCCCTGCGCCACCTCGATACGCTCGGCACTCGGTGTCGCCACTCGGGCCTTTTTCCACATCGAGGTCAGAGCCGGATCCGGCAGATCATAAAGAGAGGTCACCCCATCCTCCGCCCGTAGGGCGAAAGGCGAGAGCGAGAGGACGATGGAGCAAAGAAAGAGGGGCGTGTTGCGTGTGGTCATTTCTATCAGAACCATAACAGCTACTACTGACTAGACCACGTGAATCTTTGCAAATCAGACGGTAATGTGATAGATCCTCGACGCATCGTACGTAAGTAGACCACACCGATGACGACCCAGCTCTCCACCAAGCAAAAGCTGACGCTACTCGTGATCAGTCTCCTGCTCGTGGCACCAGTAGTAGCGATCCTCATCTGCCACATGTTGGTCGAGTGGTCGGCCCGAGGCCGCCTCCACACTGAGGCCAGCGCCACTCCACCAACCCCGGCTGCTCTAGTCCTAGGCTGCTCAAAGCGAGTCGTCGGCGGTCGGCCAAATCTATTTTTCCGCTACCGCGTGGAGGCTGCGGCCGAGCTCTACCACAGCGGACGCTGCCAGTATCTGATCGTCTCCGGCGACAATGGCAGCCGCTACTACGATGAGCCCACCGACATGCAGGAGGCACTAGTAGCTCTGGGCGTGCCTGAGTCGAAAATCTACCGCGACTTTGCCGGATTTCGCACACTCGACTCAGTGGTGCGTGCTCGGGAGATCTTTGGTCAGACCCGCCTCACCATCATCTCGCAGAGCTTTCACAACAAGCGAGCCATCTACATCGCTAGGCGCTACGGCATCGATGCGGTCGGTCTGAATGGCCAGGAAGTCAGCGCCCGCGCCGGACTGCGGACCCACCTGCGCGAGTACTTCGCCCGCGTGAAGATGATACTCGATCTACACCTCCTCCGCACCAAGCCGAAATTCCTAGGCCCGAAGATCAAGCTAGGCGATCCGCCACCTCAGCCGACAGCTTAGGTGGCTCAAGCCACCTCCCCCAGTCAACCTGTGGCAGCGAGCATCAGCGAGTGGAGTTTCATCACCCCTAGCCAATGGCGGCAGCCCCCCAAAAAGGCACTCGCTGATGCTCGCACCCACACTCCTTTCACCCTG
>JAHDID010000053.1:0-31679 GCA_020630975.1 Verrucomicrobiota bacterium | reverse complement strand
ACCCTGCCTCTCACATGTGGCAGCGAGCGTCAGCGAGTGGAGTTTCATCGCCCCAAGCCAATGCCTGCAGCCCCCCTAAAGGCACTCGCTGATGCTCGCCCCCACACTCCTTTCACCCTGCCTCCTCACATGTGGCAGCGAGCGTCAGCGAGTGGAGTTTCATCGTTAAAGCCCTCTCACCTCCCCCGATCAGAATCCTCTCTTCAAAACCGGCAATCGCGGCAGTCTAGTCCCACCCTCAGGCATACCACCCTCACGAGGTGTTTGATATCGATCTATGTGTTGATACTTCAAATGCTCATAATCTATCGGAGGGAAATCACCTACCGGTGAGTGATTCAGAGATCGAGTGGAGCCTACATCACGATCATCTACCCGGAACTGCAGCCCACTAACAGCCAATCGATACACCGTAACCTGACGATATCCCTCCCCCGGCCTGAGCAAGGTCGAGGGAAACTCGGGGCGATTCGGGGTGTCAGGAAAATGCTGAGTCTCAAAGCATATCGCCCCATGCTTCGGCATCGGCTGTCCTTTGAAATGATTGGCCGTATAGATCTGCACGCCCGGCTGAGTGGTCTGTACTCGCAGAGATAGCCCTGTGCTATGCGAGTAAAGAAGCCCCGCGAAATTCATACCGAACTCCCAATCCACTGCATCAACGATACGATAGCAGTGATCCAACGGTACAAAGCCAGCCGCCTGTGGGGATAGATTCTGGTATTTGCCTACGAAATCTCCCACCGTATCAGGAGGCAAAAAGGAGCCGGTAGGTATCTTGTTTTTATCAAACTCCAGCAGCTGCCATTTCTCACTCCCATAGAGAAAACAGCTCTCCAACCCCTCGCCACCCGACACATCGAAGTAGGCATGATTGGTCAGATTCAGATGCGTCGGCTTATCAGTCTCCGCTCGAAATTCCATCTCCAATCGAGAATACCTGTCACTATCAGCCACCAGTCGATACTGCACCCACACGGTCATATTCCCCGGAAAGCCCTCGTGCCCGTCGGCACTGCGCAGCCGCAGCGTCACCGATGCCGCTGGAGCGGCGTCAAATCCCACTGCCTGCGGGTCTGCCTCCTCCTGCCAGAGCTGCCGCTGAAATCCCGTCTTACCTCCATGGATCTGGATGCCTTTCTGGTTCACGCTCTCCAGATCATAGCGCTGCCCATCGATGGTGAAGCCACCTCCAGAGATGCGATTGGCATAGCGACCGATCACAGCCCCTAGCACTGGCCCACCCTCCACTTGACTAAAGTTCGCTGGGCCGCGCACCACATTCACCCAATGCTCGCGCCCCGGCACCTCCTGCCACCAGCCGAGGATCTGCGCCCCGTAGTCGCAGATCTCGGCTTGAGTGGAGCCATCGCTCAATCGGTAGCGGTGCACCTCCTCCCCAGAGCTGAGTTTGCCCCAAATCCCTTTCTCCACCGAGGCTGTCTGACCCTGAATCCGAGAAAAACCAGCAACAACAAAGACTACCGCCAGAAAAAAAATCGTAACCTGTTGAAAACTAGACTTCACACCATTCATGACCCTTTAGCTGATCGTAGCATCTTGAGTCGCTCAGACCAGACTATTCTGAATCGCCCTCAAGTCGCGTCACACCTCGCCTAGTGGAGACAACTCTTACTATGACTGTTTCATTTTTGCGGGGCTAAATGGAGGAAATCAGCCTGTAGGCTGAAAATTTGGCCCTAAAAAATGTAAACACTTTGTAAACTTAATTGAACTTGCGGCGTCTAATCGACCTGTGAGATGTTTAAGCCCCTCGCATCTTATACTCAGTATAAGCTCCTGTTCACTAACCCAATTCAACGATGTCGGCTAAAACAAAACTAATCACTTTAACCCTGGTTGGCATGCTCTTGGCATGCCTCGTCAGTCTACTCACGACCAGTCGAAAACCGATTTCACCAACTCCACCTTTCGCCCAAACAGAATCATCTAACCCAAACCGACCACAACAACCAACCGCTCCATCGCCCACACGGCCTACCAAAGCCTGGACACCTAAAGACATCCGCCTGCCGGGTGAGGCCCTCCCTCACCTGGCAGGCGACTCCACCGAGCCTACGGACTCCCTAGTCGATCGCTACTACCCAGAGGCCGATGTGGTGCACCAGTCGACTCGCCGGATGCGCCGGATGGGCTACAGCCAGCGGGTGACGGTGGTCGAGACCGATCTGGTCTATCCGCTAGTACGTGTGGAGGACACCCTACTGCAGCAGCCGGGAGCCGAGGAGCCTATCGTAGTCCGCTCCGTAGCCATGGCCGCAGATCATGCCGTAGTCGATCTCTCCGGCACCGATAGCGATGCCGTGGTGGCCAGCCTACGAGAGCAGGGCTACACCATCCGCAAATCCCTAGCCTTCAGCGATGGCGTACTAGTCGAGTATCCGGCCGGGTCAGATCCAGAGGCATTCCACACGATCCTGAGCCAGATCGATGCTCAGGTGGGAGACGCCGCCGTGGCAGAGCCCGACTTTCTCGTCTATCCCAGCGTACGCCCGAGCGATCCCTACCTGCAGAATGACTCGCTCTGGGGCATGGACAATCGCGGCCAAAGCGGCGGCAAACCCGGTGCCGACATCTCGGCTACCGAGGCCTGGGACGTGCGCAACAATGCCGCCACCGTAATCGTCGGAGTGGTCGATACCGGCATCCGTGCTACCCACCAGGATCTGGCAGCCAATATCTGGAGAAATCCCGGCGAGACCGCTGGCAACAATCGCGACGACGATGGCAATGGTGTGATAGACGACTGGTATGGCTACGATGCCATCGACGATGGCGGAAATCCCGACGATGGCGATGGCCACGGTACTCACGTAGCTGGCACTATCGGTGCGGTCGGCAACAATGGCATCGGCGTGACTGGCGTCGCCTGGCGCGTGCAACTGATGAGTCTGCGCTTTCTCACCTCGCAGGGCGGCTTCACCTCTGATGCGATCGAGGCGATCGACTACGCCCGCCAAGAGGGCGCCCATATCCTAAACAACAGCTGGGGCGGCGGTGGCTACTCAGCCTCGCTGCTCAGCGCTATCTCGCGCGCCGAGTCGGCAGGCATGCTATTCGTAGTAGCAGCGGGCAATGATAACTCGAACAACGACAACTCGCCCAGCTACCCTGCCTCCTACACCCTGCCATCGATCGTGTCGGTAGCATCCAGCGACAGAAATGATCTGCGCAGCAGCTTTTCCAACTACGGTGCTCAGTCCGTAGACCTAGCCGCCCCCGGCTCTGCGATCGTCTCCACCTACCACCTGGCCAATGATAGTTACGCGACTCTCAGCGGCACCTCGATGGCCTCCCCCTGCGTGGCCGGTGCCGCCGCTTTGCTGAAAGCAGAATTCCCCTTCGAGTCGGCGCTCGAGCTAAAGGACCGACTGCTCAATACCAGCGATCTGCTATCGAGCTTTTCCGGTATCACGACGAGTGGCGGTCGTCTCAATCTCGCTGCCGCGCTGAACTACCAGGCCACCCCACGCCCCGGTGTGCTCTCCTTTGCCGCCGCTGCGACAGAGGTGGTAGAAAATGCTGGCGACATCGCCGTGATCGTCAATCGAACAGGCGGAGCTGGCGGAGCCGTCTCGATCCGCTACAACACCCAGTCAGGCACAGCCGGCGCCGGTAGCGACTACACAGCGGCGAGTGGCGGCACCCTATCCTGGGCCGATGGCGACGAGTCCGAGCGCATCATCAATATACCGATCCTAGACGATGAACTGGCCGAGGGCCTAGAGACTTTCTCCATCAGTCTATCCTCCCCCACCGGCGGTGCCGAGCTGGGTATCAATAGCACCGTCACCATCACTATCTTGGACAATGAGTTTGAGCAACTCGAGGGCCTCGATTTCGAGAGAGTCACCGATGCCACTGGGCGCAACTTCTACTACCAGACACCAGAGCCCGATCTCGCTATCGGTCCCGGCGTACACGGCTGGACAGATCTCATCGTCCAGGGCGAAGTGCTCAAACCTCTGGTCCGCCAGTATCGCTCCGATGGCGGCCTGCAGTGGGAGCGGACACTCACACCCGCCGGCACCGTGTATGGTGCCTTTCAGCCGCGTATAGCCTATGGCGCAGATGGCCGCGTCTATATCGCCTACTCACGCATCACTCGTTTGTCTTTCTTTGGCTATATCCAGGATACGGATTTAGCGCTAGCGGCCTACAGCTCCGATGGCACTCTGCTCTGGGACAAACTCATCGGTAGCGCTACCTCAGACATCGATTTGCCCGAGGATATCGTAGTGGCAGCAGATGGCTCTATCTACATAGGTGGTGTAGCCGACATCGGAGGAGTTGAAGACACACTAGTAGTGAAAGTAAACAGCTTGGGTAATCAGGTGTGGCGCGACTCCTTAGATCTCGAATCCAGTTCGACAGTTTCAGATGAGATCACCAGTCTTGATATCGACTCCTTCGGAAATATTTACGCAGGCGGTTCCTCCATACTATCGGGTGGCTATACCGGAATCGTCCTCAAATACCAACCCGATGGCACTCGTGTGTTTACTAAGACATTCCCGAATGTAGAAAGGCAACGCGTGATCAGCCTAACTATCAACCACTTCGACGAACTCTATTTAGGCCTGCGGACATTCAACCCCTCAACCCTCAACTTCAACGCCAAGCTGATGAAAGTCTCGCCATTCGACGGGGGCATCATCTGGCAGCGCGCCGAGTCGATCGGCAATGTCTATCCCAACTTCAAAATCACTACCGATCTGAATGGTAATGTCTTCTTCGTAGAAGGCTCGGAAGATCTCTGGCAAGACTACCGTGCCTACTCGATCGGCCAATACGACCGCGAGGGTACCAAGGTCTTTGAGTCGAGCCTGAACGCCAACACTCCGATCACCATCAACGCCCTCACCCGCGGCAATAGCGCAGGCGATATCCTGCTGACTGGTAGCTACTACGGCACGGCCCAGTTTGGCGGCACCTTCCTCAATAGCGGCGGCTCGGCAGCTGTCTATCTGGCCAGCTTCACTCGGAGTACCCCAGCCGATCCTGGTCAGCTCTCCTTTGCCATCGATCGCTATTCCGCTTTCGAAAAGGCAGGCTCCGTAGAGATCTCCATCCGGCGCGATGTTGGATTCGATGGCGAGGTCTCTATCGATGTATCCACCGACACCGGCAGCACGCCACCGAGTGCTACTGCTGGTATCGACTACGTGCAGGCCAGCGCGCAGACCGTCACCTTCATGCCCGGGCAGCAGTTTGCCACCTTCGAGGTGGAGCTGATCAATGACTTCGCCACCGAGCCCGACGAAACATTCGATCTCGTGCTCACCAATCCGACAGGCGGCGCCAGCCTCGGCTCCATCAGCAGAGCGACCTTTTCCATCACCAATGATGACTTCGAGTTCGAAGAGTGGCTCTCCGACTACTTCACCGAAGCCCAGCTAGCCGATCCCGCTATATCGGCCGACACCGCCGACCCAGACGGCGATGGCTTTTCCAATATTCAGGAATACGGCTTCGGACTTGACCCATCCACCACCTCGACCAACCCCGGTCCCTTTATCGAAATCATCGACCAAAGCAACCTACTCATCACCCACGCCCCCTTTGCGCCGCGCGACGATCTACTCGGAAACTTTGAGACCTCGGAGAACGCTGAAGACTGGACCATCATACCAGCCGACCAAGGCACAACCACCGGCGCCGGCACTCCAGCTGAGCAGGTCGAGTACCTGATCGATATCTCCTCAGGGTCGGGAAAAGGCTTCTTTCGAGTCAACTTCCAGCGGGATCGGGTGGGATTTTAGGGATTGCGAGACATCCGGCACTTAGCTACTTTAAAAGCATGACAATCGAGGCGATGCCCCACGATTTACAATCTGACGAAGAGCCCGTCGACGACGCCTTCAAAGCAGAACTAGAGGGTCGCGTAGAAGCGCTCTGGAGTGGTAAAACGAAAACCATTGCTCACCACGAAGCCATGAACGGCCTCAAGTCTCTTATCAACGATAATACAACACCTTAATTTTCCGTGTACCGCAATAGAGTAACAACTCAAATTGAACTCACTCGTATCAATAAATCTCTCCTACTTTAAATCTGCATATAAAATGCATCTATTATCTAAAATCGTAGATCAGCTAATCCCCCAAGACCTACAAGATAATGGCGACTGGCTTTACAAATTCATCTACACCAATCTTCATGTTAGAAGAAAGGGTGACACTGAACCAAAGAACACTCATTTAATTAATCCGTTAAATGAAAAGATGGGCGCGTTCAAGCCGAGAAACCCACCACTCAGCGGAACAGAAAAGATTCTCGGAGATTTTCTCACTCTCCGCTTAGGAACTCACGACAACTCAGTATTTCTCGATGAATATAAAGATCAATCCGAATTAGAAATGACGATACTTAGCGATAGCGGTATATTCAACCCTTTCACCAAATACATGTTTGCAATCATTGACGGAGAAGCCCTAGCCTACAGAGTGACGTTTCAACAAAACAACAAGCATGTTACGTTTACTAAAGAAAAGCAGTTTAAATGCGATTACGGAAACAACGGTGCCTGCGATCTTTCACCATACCAAAACCGTAAAATCTACTGGAATCAAAAAACTTAGTCTATCGGCCTGTGAAACTCAAAAAGGTCACGTAAAAATAGATTAGGCTGATTTAAGCTATCTTTGCGGAGCTTGACCACACCCTCCTGCATCCCTAGCGTAGGGGCAGTATGATGATCAGACCCACCTTTCTCGCACTCGCACTGTGCCTGCTCAGCCTCTTCACTCAGGCCGCAGACCGCCCCAACATCCTCTGGATCTCCTCCGAGGACAATGGTCCACATCTCGGCTGCTATGGCGATGAGTATGCGATCACACCACACCTCGACGCCCTAGCCGCCAAAGGCCTGCGCTACACCCGAGCCAGCTCCACTGCCCCAGTCTGCGCTCCCGCTCGCACCACCATCATCACCGGCATCTACCCGCCATCGGCTGGCTCCGAGCACATGCGCTCCTACGTGCCGCTCCCCGAGGATTTCAAACTCTTTCCCGCCTACCTCGCCGATCTCGGCTACCACTGCACCAATCCCGGCAAAGAAGACTACAACGTAGTGAAGCCCGACGGCACCTGGAGCAATGTCGATAAGAGAAAGTTCAAACGCACCTGGCACGCCCGTGAGGAAGGCCAGCCGTTCTTCGCCGTTTACAATTTCACCATCTCCCACGAATCGAAGATCCGAAATGAAATCGAGCCGGAGAATGTCGTCCACGACCCAGCCAAAGCCCGTATCCCAGCCTACCATCCCGACACCCCCGAAGTGCGCAAAGACTGGGCTCAGTACTACTCTCGCATCACCATGATGGATCAGCAGTGCGGCGACTGCCTGGCCGACCTAGAGAAAGACGGCCTCGCCGAGGATACCATCATCTTCTACTGGGGCGACCACGGCTCCGGTATGCCACGCAACAAGCGCTGGCCCTACAACTCTGGGCTCAATGTGCCTCTCATCGTACACTTCCCTGAGAAATGGAAACACCTCGCCCCTGCTGAGTACGAAGTCGGTGGCGCCACCGATCGCATGGTCGGCTTCGTCGATCTCGCCCCTACCATGCTCAGTATCTGTGGCATCGAGCCTCTCGACTGGATGCAGGGCCACGCCTTCGCCGGTGAGCATCAGGCCGAGCCCCAGGACTATAGCTATGGCTTTCGCGGCCGCATGGATGAGCGGGTCGACCTAGTCCGCACCGTCATGGACAAACGCTATGTCTACCTCCGCCAATACATGCCTCACCGCATCTACGGGCAGTATATCCAATACATGTTCCAGACACCCACCACACAGGTCTGGCACGATCTCTACCACGCCGGCAAGCTAAACGAGGCTCAGTCGCACTTCTGGGAAGAGAAGCCAGCCGAAGAGCTCTACGACCTCCACACCGACCCCGACGAAGTCAACAATCTCGCCGACTCTGCCGAGCACCAAGAGGTACTCGAGAGAATGCGAACCGCTCACAAAGAATGGGAAAAATCCATACGCGACGTCGGCTTTCTCTCCGAAGCCGAGGTCCACTCTCGCTCCGCAGGCAGCACGCCATACCAGATGGGCCAGGATCCTGAGAAGTATGATTTCGACCGCATCTTCGCCGCTGCCGATCTCGCCACCCGCCGCGCCCCCGGCGACATAGAAGCCATCACCGCCCTACTAGGCGATAAAGATAGCGGTGTCCGCTACTGGGGTGCCCAGGGCCTATTGATCCACAAAGAAGCCGGAGTGAAAGCTGGCCGCAAAGCGCTACGCGCCGCCCTACTCGACTCATCCCCCAGCGTAGCCGTGATCGCCGCCGAGGCACTAGGACGCTACGGTAAAGAAAAGGACCTAAAACCCGCTCTCGATACACTAGTCAAATACGGCAACATCAATGAAAGCAACGTCTTCGACGCCATCCTAGCTACTAATGCCATCGACTACCTCGATGAAAAAGCCGCCAGCCACCTAGATGCCATCAAAGCCCTCCCCACCAAGATGGACAACCCCACCACCAGAACCGACAAGTATGTGCAAAGCATCATGCCAAAAGTGGTAAGCGATATCGAAAGCAAAAAATAGCCTCCCCCAAGGAGGGGCTGCCTTCAGCTGCCCGGCTACCCAAGCCCCCCTCTCAAGCAGTCCGGCGGTTAAAAACCGCCGCTCCCAGTACCAAAAGTGCCAAAGGCACGGTAACCCAAAGTCCCAGAGGGACGACAGATAATAGCCGGTGGTGAAGCGCAGCGAAACCACCGGTATAACAAGACTAGTTCAACAAAGTCCCGGAGGGACGACAGAGGCATTCCTCTACCCCAAAGAGTATCGTCCTTTACCTACCGCCCACCCAACACACCATGAACCCAAACTGGCTAGGCCTAGCAGCCGCCGCCCTTACACTAGTCACCTTCCTCATCGTCTACCGACTGACGAAACATCTCCCCTCCAGCAAACGCATCCCTCTAGCCCTAGCACTCTTCATCATCGCACTCCCTGGTGCTAGCTTCGCCTTCTACTACACCCACCTCCTACCCGAAACAGCGTGGTACTACACCTTTCGCAGTATCGCGGGCACCGAGTTCCTCCTTCTACCTTTAGGAGCTGCAGCAGCCTTACTAGCCACTTTCCTACCCCGACCATTGCTACTCCTACCACTACTAGGCACAGCCACCTTCGCCATCGTCCCTTTCCTCAAACCTCTAGTCGCCCCGATCGATCTCGATACACTCCGGGACCGATGGGATGGCCCGGTCTGCATGCAAAGCACACCCTCCACCTGCGGGGCCGCATCCAGCGCCACTATCTTCAGACACCTCGGCATCCAGATCACAGAGCGCGAGTTCGCCCGCGCAGCCCACTCTTACTCTCGCGGCACCGAGGCCTGGTATCTCGCCAGAGCTGCTAGAGCCCACGGGGTCGATACCCACTTCCACTTCGCCGACGGATTCTCACCAGATTCAGGCCTACCCGCCATCGTCGGCGTCAGACTTGGAGGCATCGGCCACTTCATCACCATCCTCGGCGAAGAGGGAGAAAAATACATCGTAGCAGATCCGCTCCGAGGACGCGAGCTCTTAGATCCCGCACAACTCTTTGATCATTATAAGTTTACCGGATTTCACCTCCACTACACAGCCCGGTAGCTCACCCCGTTCAAAATAGTTGCGAAAATCCATTCCGCAGTTATCTGAAAATGTCGTAAAACGGCTAACTAGCTGATCCAGCATAGATCGGGCTTAGTCGTAAAAACGAACAAAAACTAGGAGATTATTCTAACCAGGCATGCCCTGATTTTCTGAACACATAACCAGCCAATTTTTTTACTCCCTGACTCGTCAGGGGCTCTGCATTGATTTATGAAAGTCCTGATTGTTGGGGCCGGCGGCGTCGGTCGAGTGGCAGCGTGTAAGCTTGCCGGAATGTTGGGTTATTGTGTGTCAGATATCATGCTGGCGAGTCGCACAGAATCAAAGTGCCAAGCCATCGCCGAGGATATTCGCTCGCGGACAGGCCGAGACATCCATACCGCACAGGTGGATGCCGATCACGTCCCTGAGCTGACTCGGCTGATCAAAGACTTCGAGCCGAGTGTGGTGGTAAATCTCGCTTTACCCTACCAGGACCTGACTATCATGGATGCCTGTCTCGAGACAGGGGTTCACTATGTCGATACTGCCAACTACGAACCGCGCGACAACCCAAAGTTCGAATACCACTGGCAGTGGGCTTATCACGAGCGCTTTGAGAATGCCGGTATCATGGCCCTGCTGGGCTCAGGCTTCGATCCCGGCGTCACCAATACCTTCTGCGCACACGCGGCGAAGCACCGCTTCGATCGGATCGATACCATCGATATCATCGACTGCAATGCTGGCGATCACGGACTGCCTTTTGCCACCAATTTCAACCCAGAGATCAATATCCGAGAGATCACCCAACCTGGCCGCTGGTGGAATGTCACCGACTGGGCAGAGGTCGCCCCCATGTCCGTCAGCCAGAGTTTTGACTTCCCAGAGGGTATCGGCCCCAAGGACATCTACCTACTCTATCACGAGGAGATGGAGTCACTCTCCAAGCACCTCGATATCCAGAAAATCCGCTTCTGGATGACATTCTCCGAGTCCTACCTCACCCACCTGCGAGTCTTAGAGAATGTCGGCATGACATCGATCGAACCGATCACGATAGACGGCACAGAGATCGCACCACTCGAGTTTCTAAAAGCCGTGCTACCAGACCCCGCCTCACTCGGCCCCCTCACCAAAGGCAAAACCTGTATCGGCTGCCTGATCCGTGGGGAGAAAGATGGCAAACCCACAACCCACTACATCTACAACACCTGCGATCATCAGGCTGCCTACGCCGAGACAGGTGCCCAAGCCATCAGCTACACCACAGGTGTCCCCGCAGCAGTCGGCACCAAGATGATCATCGAGGGACACTGGATGAAGCCTGGCGTGTGGAATATGGAACAATTCGACCCAGACCCTTTCCTAAAAGAATTGGCTATCCAGGGCCTCCCATGGGTAGAGACAGCATACGACCCAGAGCTACTTACCATCCACCCTGAGCAACCATCCGTAGGGGCGCCATGAGTATAGATTTGTTATCCTTTGATTCCACTCGGCCACCACTCATCCCCGCCGAGCCAGATACAGCTCCACATGTACTCCCGCTCGACCGAGTCGATGGCCCCACATACATCATCGACCTAGAGATACTCCGCCGCAATATGGCGATCATCGATCGAGTGCAGAGAGAATCGGGCTGCCACGCACTACTCGCACTCAAAGGTTTCTCTACCTTCGCTGCATTCGACACCATGCGCCCCACTCTGGCAGGCTGCTGTGCCAGCGGTCTCTGGGAGGCTCGCCTCGGTAGAGAAAAATTCGGCAAACAAGTGCATTCCTACGCACCGGCATTCTCACCTGGCGATATGGCTGAGATCATCGATCACTCCGATCATATTACCTTCAACTCGGTGCACCAGTGGGCCACCTATAGAGGACAGTGCTCCCACAAGCCGTCACTCAAGACTGGGCTGCGCATCAATCCTGAGTGCTCCACAGGCTCCGTACCGCTATACGACCCCTGCGCTCCGCAGTCGCGACTCGGGGTAAAAGCTGACCAGCTACCCCTCCCCTCCGATCCTCTACTACAGGGCATCACAGGGTTTCACAGCCACACTCTCTGCCAGCAGACGACTCAGCCTCTGGAAAAGACCATACATGCGATCGAAGAGCGCTTTGGCCGATGGCTACCCCGGCTCGATTGGTTCAACTTTGGCGGCGGCCACCACATCACCCGCAGCGACTACGATGTCGATCACCTCATCACACTGCTCAGCGACTTTGCCAGAAAGTGGAATTTACAAACCTATATCGAGCCAGGCGAAGCCCACGTCTATGGAGCTGGATACCTGGTAGCGACCGTGCTCGACATCGTCGACAATGATATATCGATAGCCATACTCGATGTATCTGCCACATCACACATGCCAGACGTCCTAGAGATGCCCTACCGCCCACCTGTGACAGGGGCTGGCTTAGCCGATGAAAAAGCCTTTACCTATCGCTTTGGCTCATCCAGCTGCCTATCAGGAGACATCGTAGGTGACTACTCATTTGATCGGCCTCTACATGTTGGTGATCGTATCGTGTTTGAGGACCAGGCGCAGTATACTATGGTCAAGACCACATTCTTCAATGGCATCAAACACCCCTCTATTGCCACGTGGGACACCATCACTGGCGACTACCAGGTAACACGCGACTTCACCTATGATGACTTTGTCAGCCGACTCGGATAGCCCTGCAGGCTTCTGCACTAGCGAATTTCCACCGCAGCCATTCGGTCAGGCACACTACCACATCATACCCGCTCCGCTGGAGCGCTCGGTGAGTTATGGTAGCGGCACCCGACAGGGCCCAACTGCGATCCTACACGCATCGGAGGAGCTCGAGGCCATCTACCTCGGTAGACAGCCCGGACTGGCAGGTATCCACCTCAAACCTACTATCGATCCAGATCTACCTACAGCCGCCTTTCTCGATCAGCTGTCGGAGTCAGTCGTAGAGACCGTCAGGGCTGGCAGCATACCCATCACACTCGGCGGCGAGCACACCATCTCGCTAGGGGCATACCGAGGTATAAAAGCCCACTACCCAGATGAGCCTATCGGGATAGTACAGATCGATGCCCACGCCGACTTGCGCGCAGAGTACGAGGGCGATCCACTCAGCCATGCCTGTGTGATGCGCCGCATCCACGAGCAATACCACGCCCCGCTGCTCCAGCTAGGTGTACGCGGTATTTCGGTAGAGGAAGATGCCTATCGCAAGGCCCACCACCAGACCATCTTTTGGCAGGATGCACCCACCATTTGGCAAACCGGTCTACCTACTTCTATCCTCCCCCCGGACTTCCCAGAAAAGATTTACCTCACCTTCGATGTCGACGGCCTCGATGCCTCCCTCATGCCCGCCACTGGTACCCCCAGCCCAGGCGGCCTATTCTGGCATCAGATAGAAGACATCTTTCGTCAGCTGCGAGATACCACACACCAGATAGTCGGTATCGACGTCGTAGAGCTCGCCCCCATCGACGGCCACCACAGCCCAGACTTCACCTCCGCAGTGGCCGTCTACGCGGCCATGGATCTAGCACCGCCTGGATCTCGATAATCCCAAGGAGGGGCGACATCTTGTCGCCCGGCATCCTGAGCCAGAGAATAAGGCCGAAGCCCCACTCCAAAGCACAAATTCAATAGGGTACAATTTTCATTCAATAGGGTACAATGCAGCCACTCTGTCCGGACCTTGACCGCCCGCCCCTTTTCGCGTCCATTTCCGACATTCAGTATGAAGCTTTTCTCGACACTCTTCCTAGCCCTCTGCGCGGCCGCTACCAGCACCCAAGCACTGGAGTTTAGCACACTCACCTCCGCCAATAGCGCCCAAACCAAAGGCGCCACACTACTCGCCGCAGGAAATGCCAAAGGACAAACATTCCATGTCGAGAAGCCAGGTGAGCTCGCCGGCATCACCCTCCAAGTGACCAACATCGAGTCTAGCGGCTCACTGACACTGCAGATCTATCCCACCACAGATGGCTTTCCCCAGGGCGAGGCACTGCACACAGCCACAGCAGCTCTACCCACTACCATGTCCAGTGGCAAAGCACTACAAGCCAAACTAGACAAACCACTATCGCTAGCCGCAGGAGACTACGCGATCGCTCTGAGCACCGATGATGCAGCGCTGCGCCTATCGCTAACCAATACCTATACTGGCGGCAGCATGATCCGAAAAAACGCCTCCACTAAAGAAAAGTGGCAACTCGGCAATAGCAAGGATGCTGACCTCTGCTTTTCACTACTCGGAGATATACCTGCTACCAGCATAGCCGATCCTGCCCCGCTCAAGCTCAAAAAACATACCAACCCCAAGTATGAGCCGCTCTCTCTAAGCGATATCAAAACCCAACCCAACATCATCTCCATCATGGTCGATGATCTGGGCTGGAATCAGATCGGCATCGCCCAAGCCACCATGGGGACGAATCCCGCGATCTACTCCACACCCAACCTGCTAAAACTCGCCAAAGGCGGGCTCAGCTTTACCCACGCCTACGCCCAGCCCAACTGCGCCCCCACACGCGCCGCTATGATTTCTGGCCAATACCCCGCCCGCATCCATAACGATGTCTACGTGGTGAATAGCCTGAATCGATTTGGCAGTGGCGGTATATCGAAACAAGCCGCCCGCTTCACAGGCCCCAAACAAACCGGCGATGTCGCCGCTGCTGCTACCACCGCTGCCGAGGCGCTCCAGCAAAATGGCTACGCCACCGCCCACATCGGCAAATACCATGTCGGCGGACACGATGGCGGCGATACTACCCTACCGGAGAACAGTGGCTTCGACATCAATATAGGTGGCTTCAAACAAGGCCACCAGCCCGTTTGCTTTGCCTCACAGACAGATGATGGCAGCTGGCAGTTCAGGGGACTCGGCCGCGGCGACTTCGATCGCTTCGCCCAGCCCTACACCAGCGACTACTTGGAAAAGTATGGCTTCCCCAGCTCACTAGATGGCACCGCCAAACACGTCAGCGACGCACTGGCCGATGCCGCTGAGGAGACACTAGGCACACTAGCAGCAAACGATGAGCCTTTCTATATACAGCTACACCCCTACGCCGTACACGGCCCAGTCCGCTCGCGCCCCGATCTACTAGCAGAGTCCAAAGGCGATCACCTCGTCGGCTTTGTGAAAAGCGTCGACCTGATCGTAGGTCGGATCCTCGACCAGGTAGACGATCCCAATGGCGATGGCGACACCACCGATAGCATAGCCGACCGCACCATCATCCTATTCACCTCGGACAATGGCGGCACCCACAAGAACAACTACCCACTGCGCGGCAAAAAAGGCATGCTTACCGAGGGTGGCATCCGCGTGCCGCTGATCGCCTACTGGCCCGGCGTGATCCCGGCCGATACCGTCACCGACCACCTCGTGCACACCGTCGACTACTACCCCACCTACCTACAGCTAGCCGGCCAAAAGTGGAGCCCAGACCCAGCCGAGCACCCGCTCGATGGCCACTCCTTTGCCGAAACCCTACTCGACCCCGAGCGCAGCCAGCTACGCGAGCCGATATTCTTCCTATTCCCCGGCTACCTAGACACCCGCGCCACTCCCACCGCCACCGCCATCGGCATAGTCGACGGCGAGAAATACAAGATCTGGTACGACTACGAGGCCGATGCCTGGTCCCTCTACGCCATCGACACCGACATCGCCGAGGAAAAAAACATCATCAAAGAAAAGCCCAACGTAGCCAAACACCTAACCAATGCCCTCCAAAACTGGCTAACCCAAGAGCACAACACCTGGCAGCCCAAATACCCAATCGAAAAAGAATCTGGCACCCCTCTACCAGTGCCAAAATTCACAACAACCAAGTAGCAAAGACCACCTCCCAACCTTCGAGCCCAAGGAGGGGCTGCCTTCAGCTGCCCGGCAACCCAAGCCAACTACCCCAGCACACCACCAACGCTCATACAGCCCGGCGGTTAAAAAACACGCCGCTCCCAGTCCCCAAGCTCACAGCCCAACCTTCGAGCTCAAGGAGGGGCGCACGTCCCCGTCGCCCGACAACCCACGCCAACTACCCCAGCACACCACCAACGCTCAGCCTGCCCGGCGGTTGAAAACACGCCGCTCCCAGTCCCCAGCTCCGCTACCCACCTACAAGCCCAAGGAGGGGCGCACGTCCCGTCGCCCGGCAACCCAAGCCAGCAACCCAAGCCAGCAACCCAAGCCCTCCCAAGCCCTCCCAAGCCCTCCCAAGCCCTCCCAAACTGCACATAAAAACATCGTAATAAATTGGCAGACGCCTCACTTTGCCGACATTTATCTTACGCTATTCTGCCCTAGGATCGTTAAACCTACAGTTTTTATGAAGAGACACCTTACCCTGATCACCCTGCTCTGCCTAGCCACCTGCTTGGCCACGCAAGCCGCAGACTTCCAGAGCCTATTCAATGGCAAAGACCTCACAGGCTGGGGTGGTAAGCCGCAATTTTGGACTGTCAAAGATGGTGTGATCATCGGCGAGACGACCAAGGACAATCCCACCAAGGGCAACACCTTCCTAGTCTGGCAGGGTGGCGAGGTCGGCAACTTCGTCTTCAAAGCTAAGGTAAAATTCGAAGGCAACAACTCTGGCGTACAATACCGCAGCGAGATCGTCGGTGCCCCCGAGGACTATGTGATCAAAGGCTACCAGGCCGATCTGCACAAGAAAGCCGAATTCTTCGGCATGCTCTATGCCGAAAAATGGCGCGGCATCGTGGCCAAGCGCTTTCAGCGAGTCGAGGTAGGTGCCGATGGCAAACCCAAGGTCGTCGGCGAGATCGGCGACAAAAACCAGAACCTCGTCGATACCGAGTGGAATGAGCTGACAATCATCTGCGTGGGCGACCGACAGATCCACCAGGTCAATGGCATCAACACCATGGACCTAAAGGACAACCACCCCGAGGCCCGCCGCCAAGGTGTGCTAGCCATCCAGCTACACGCCGGTCCACCGATGAAAGTCGAGATAAAGGATATCCAACTACGCCACCTAGAGGGCGACGATGCAACAGCCACCATCAAAGCCGCGGTCGAGAACGACAAAAAAGCACCCGCCAAGCCCGCAGCAGCAGCGGCTGCCGCACCTACCAAGCCCACCTCCGGCGACTGGGTAGCACAGGCACCCAAGCCACAGTGGATCTGGCGAGCAGGTCCTACGGACAATGATCCCATCTACCTACGCAAGACCTTCGACGCTCCTGCCCAGATCGACTCCGCTCAGGTCTACACCACCTGCGACAATGGCGCCGATCTCTACCTAAACGGCACCAAGGTAGGCACCGTACCAGACTGGCAATACCCTCTGGTAAAAAACGATATCACCAAGCTACTCAAGCCCGGCCAGCCCAATACCATAGCCGTGCGCGCGCAAAATCGCGGTGGCACCGCCGCATTCGTCCTGAAGCTGGAAATGACCGGCCCAAGTGGCAAAACAAACATCATCTCCGACGACAGCTGGAAGCTCAGCCGCACCGAGGCCAAAGGCTGGCAGAATGCCGAGTTCGCCGACGCCAGCTGGCAAGAAAAGCCTCGCGCCCTCGGCGAGATCGGCCGCAGCCCATGGGGTATCCCAGGCGTGAAAAAGAAGCCTGTCGATACCAAAAACACCTCCGTCTCTACGGATAGCATCACCGTGGCCGAGGGATTCAAAGTCGAGAAACTATACGAAGTGCCAAAAGCGACCCAAGGCAGCTGGGTCTCGCTGACTACCGATGCCCAGGGCCGCCTACTCGCTAGCGACCAGGGCAAAGCAGGACTCTTCCGCATCACCGTGAGCGAGCAGACCGATGCCCCCAAAGTCGAGGTAGAGAAAATGCCCGTCGCCCTATCTGGCGCACAGGGTCTCGTCTGGCACAAAGACTCACTCTACTTCAACCAAAACGGCGGCTCTTTCTACCGCGTGACCGACTCCACTGGCGATGGCCTGCTAGACAAACACGAGCTGCTACCCGGCGCTGCCTCTGGCGGCGGCGAGCATGGCCAGCACGCCGTGATCGTCGACGAGGCTGGCGAGCACCTCTACATGGATGGCGGCAACCACGCCAACCTACCTGTAGACGATGCCATCTCGCGCACCCGTGTCACCTCCTGGTCCGAGGACCTACTACTACCCCGCGAGTGGGATGCCAATGGCCACGCCCGTGGTCGCCTGGCCCCAGGTGGCTGGGTATCCAGATTCAATACCGATACCAAAAAGCACGACATCATCTCCATCGGCTACCGCAATCAATACGACATCGCCCTCAACCGCACCGGCGACCTCTTCACCTACGATGCCGACATGGAGTGGGACCTAGGCACCCCCTGGTACCGCCCCACCCGTATCAACCACGTCGTCAGCGGCTCCGACTACGGCTGGCGTAGCGGCTCCGGCAAGTGGCCTGCCTACTACGAGGATAGCCTACCCGCTGTGGTCGATATCGGCCCTGGCTGCCCGACCGGTGTACTCTCAGGTGCCGGCGCGAAATTTCCCGCCAAATATCAGGATGCGATCTACGCCCTCGACTGGACCTTTGGCACCATCTACGCCATCCACCTGACACCCGATGGGGCAGGCTATCGCGGCGAGCAAGAGGCATTTTGCTACGGCTCCCCACTGCCAGTCACCGATGCCATCGTCGGTCACGATGGCGCACTCTACTTCGCCATCGGCGGGCGCAATACTCAGTCCGCTCTTTACCGCATCACCTACACCGGCGATGCCTCTACCGAGCCTGCTACCGCCGAGATACCTGGTGGCGATGCCCGCGAGCTACGCCGCAGTCTAGAGGAGTATCATGGTATAGAAAACGCCGCTGCCATCACCGCAGCCTGGCCACATCTCTCCAGCTCCGACCGCTGGCTACGCCACGCCGCTCGCGTCGCTATCGAGTCGCAGCCCGTCGACCAGTGGGCAGACAAAGTACATAGCGAAAGCAATGCCCAAGCCGTGATCGCCGCCGCCGTCGCCCTCGCACGCAGTGGCGATGCAACGCACCAGGCTACTCTAGTCGAGACACTACTCAAACTCGACCCTGCCAGCCTCAAAGAATCTGAGACCCTCGGCCTACTCCGCGCCTACGCCCTCACTTTCATCCGCCTAGGCAAGCCTACTGCTGAGCAGAAAAAACAAATCATCGCCGAGCTCGATCCTCACTTCCCCCACCAGAGCAAAGATGTGAATACCGAGCTCGTCCGCGTACTCGTCTACCTAGAGGCACCGACAGTCATCGGCAAGACCATCGACCTGATCGCCAGCCGTGGCGAGGTAGAGGTACCCGACTGGACCGAGCTAGCCAAGCGCAATAGCAACTACGGCGGTGCTGTGCTACGCATGCTCGCCAACCACCCGCCGACCCACGAGATCAACTACGCCTTTATGCTGCGCAATATGCGCACCGGCTGGACAATGGAGCAGCGCCGTGCCTACATCGAGTTTATCAATGCAGCGGCTAAATTCCCCGGTGGTAATAGCTACGGCAAATTCCTCGCCAACGTGCGCGACGAAGTCCTCGGCTACATGACCAATGCCCAGCGCGCCGAGCTAGCCGACATCAGCGGCGAGAGCTTCAATCCCGTGCCCGACTTTGCCATCACCCCGCCCAAAGGCCCCGGCCAAAACTGGACCGTCGGCGAGGCCATGAAGACGCTGAAGTACAATCGCCGCGCCATCATCGGTGCCGACTACGCAAGCGGTCGCAATCTCTTCCACGCCATCGGCTGCGCCGCCTGCCACCGCTTCAGCGGACTAGGTGGAGACATCGGTCCCGACCTGACCACGGTGAAGAATAAGTTCGACGCCCACTACCTACTTGAGTCCATCATCGAGCCCAGCAAAGCGATCAGCGACCAATACGGCTCCAAGATCGTCACCATGCTCGACGGCAAAGTCCACACCGGCCTAGTGGTAGAGACTGGCGATCAGGTAAACGTCTACCCCGCGGCCAAGACCACCGAGGAACTAGAGCCCACCATCCTCAACTACAGCGATATCGACAAGATCGAGGAGTCCCCCATCTCCCAGATGCCACCAGCCATGATCAACGGCCTAAACGCCGAAGAAGTCCGCGACCTGATCGCCTACATGCTATCCGGCGGCGATCCCAAAGCTCGCGTGTATACCAAATAGAGCGCCACGCCCTCCAAGGAGAGGCAGCCTTTAGCTTTGGAGTTAATGACAAAGGAATCCTCCTGCGCCATAAGCTTCGGCGGACAGGATCGGGGACAAAGGAATCAATGCCAGTGAAAACTGGCATTCTCCTCCCCCCCCCCCATTCCCTTGTCCAACCCATCGCACCCATCGAGCCGCTGTCCATCGCAACACCTCGGCTCCCCTCCTACCGCACTCAGAGCGCAGCGCGCCTACCAGCCAATGCCCATCCAGCCATCCACCCTGCCTCGTCCGCTCAGAGTACAGTGACAACACTCATCAGCCCAAGGAGCAGCGAACTTCAATCACCTGACGGCCAGAGTCATCGGCCTTAGCCCACGGCATAACGCAACTTTTTAATCCGCCACTTCAAATACGCCTTTTGGGCCGATGCGAACTGCGGTAAGAGCGCTGTCCCTCCATCCGCTAGAGTTTGCTCAGCTGCTTCGATGTTACGTAGCATCTTTACCGCGATTTTTAGTGCTCTCTTTGGACTGCCTGCACTCTCTTCGACTTGGCGCCGGGTGGCACTCACAGCCTCTCTGCGAAAAGTGTCTAAAGGTTCATTCTCCAGGCCGAGTTTTTCGATTGTTTTATGGGCAGCCAAATCTCCAGACTTTGCCAAACCGCCTCTATGGTCGAATGATATCCGATCCTCGCAATTCACACCCAGAGGACTGACAAAATCAGCCTGGGTATCGGCAGACGGCCAATCACCTTTTGCGATAGCCCCAAAGGAACATTTCGCCTTCTGGTTAGGCGCAGGATACGCCGCGACCATATTCTGGTAATCGACATCCTCACCCTGCCCCTCGTCCCGGCAGATGGCTTGCGCCTTCACATGCTCGATGTGAAACCCTACATCACGTGGCTCTGTCTCCAGCTTGATCCGCATCTCTGTGTAAGCACATAGGCCGCCCTGCTCACGGAATAGGCTATCCTCAACAGCTGCGCGGGCCGCTGCATCTCTGCGAAAGGCATCGTAGTCGAGCGGCATACTTGGGCAGCCGACATTCCTACCCTGTCGCCAATCGCTAAGCAGCTTTGGTGATCTTCCTTTGGCGATACGACGCATAGACTAGTCGAGTAGAAGCTTCAACGAATCCAAGCGGCTGCGTAGGCCGACGACCTTGCCATCCACACCACCCATATATTCCTCAAACTCATCCAGAGCCCTCTCAGCAGCATCGATCTCGTCATTATCCAGAGCTGCCTCAGCCGCCTCTATCAGTCGCCTCGACTCATCAGACCTAGAGGACGAACCTGTCATGATGTGATCCAGTATCCAATTCGAGTCCGCCCCTTGCGATACGCTAGGCGTCTCCACCGTACCGTCTTGCCGGAGGATACGGATATTCTCCCTAGGCACTTCGCCGATGATTTGCGGAGAATGGCTCGTAGCAACGAATTGCATAGCAGGAAAAGTTTTCTGAAGATCAGACGCAACACTACGCTGCCAGCCAGGATGGAGGTGGACGTCTAGCTCATCGATCAGGACCAGGCCTGGACAATTTTCTAGTAGGTTGTCGGGACCATCTTCTAGAAGGTGAGCATTGAGCGTAACAGCTCTGATAGCGATGTCGATCACCATGCCGATCATCATTCGTTGACCAGCGCTGAGATTGCTTAAGGGCTGGGCAACACCATCAAAACTGACTACTAATTCTCGTAAATCACCATGGTAAAATAAGTCTTCAGCTCCCACTATACTACTTACGACAGCGTTCTTAACCGCCAAATATCCGGGCCTCCATGATCCCGCTTCATTAGCAAATGCTATAGCTTCATTTTTAAACCATTCACTATAAAACGACCGGTTTAATCCATCAATTCTGGTATTTCTATATACATCCCACCTTGAAGGTTTTGTATCAGGAGAGCGCGCCCCAAGTGTCACCCCTCGATGAGCCGAAAATAAAGCAAGTACAGGAGGCTCAACCCGTTCGCTACTCTCATAAAATTTTTTAATCGCAAGATTCAAATGATCTTGAGGGTGAGGTGTATACGGAGTTGCTGTCTCAGCCCTAATCACTCTATCTCCTACATGAATATGGAAATCCACTCTAGCTTCGCCACTTTGTCTGAACTGAATTCGATCTCCTACTAATTCGCCAACCAAACGATTATTCGCGTCGGTAGGCTTGTAATCATCTGCAGCTTTATTAGTCACTGAACTAACCAAACTCCACCTAGAAGCCGCAATCATCAACGCATCTAGAATCGTCGTCTTCCCACTGCCATTCTCCCCGACCAACAGAGTAAAACTCTCCGAAAACTCGATGGATAGCTCCTCGAATTTATTGAAGTGACTCAGCTTGAGGCTCTTGATGACCATCGGGCACTATAGATGGGTTTCACATCCGATTGAATCAAAATTGTCCCCTATTCAAAATTTTGTGACCCCTATTCAAATGAGCACAATCTCGTCTCTCCGAGAGCGTTGACGTCCACGTCGGCAGCGAAGTCAGCGTTCACAACCGAATGAAGCCGACGGGCACGTCGGCGCTCCCAGCTATACTGGCGCGTGCGAAGAACTCTTTCACCCCTTCGTCCGGATCATTAACTTTGTTTGATTTATTATTTTTACCATAACTAATCAAGTTTCTTCCAAACACGCCCTTCGTTTATGATCTAGCCCGACTCGGTGGCATAGCGAGCAGCATGGTAACAGTCGATGAAAGGAGAACCTGACGAGATGACGCCGACCTCGGCCTCTCATTGGGCACAGGCTACTTACCAAAACTCCCTACGCTTCTAATCACATAGGAGGGATCAATCGAAACTCCTGAAAGAGCGATTTCTGACAGCTGAAATAACCCGTCTCCTTGATTGGTCAGTAACGTCAGTCGGTAGTACCGATAGGGCGCACTGTTCTCAAAGGCAAATGCCCTCTCCTGCTGCCGCTCTGGAAAAGGCTCCTGTTGGTCGCGGTAATCCAGTTGCACCCAGGTTTTACCATCCAACGAACCTTCCCACTTCCATTCCCTAGGATCACGAGCCGGGACATCATTAGCCGAGGTAAACCGGTACTCTTTGACTGCGATGGGTTCTTCCAACTTCACAAACCACTCGACAGGCCGTCCCTCATGAGGGACACACCACTTGGTGCCAACATTCCCATCGACCGACATACCGATATGTTCAGGGCGATCAGTCGTGCCAACCTGCCCGGTAGAACAACGCAACCATTTCGACCTGTCGCGACTTAGATCCACCTCTTGTTCACTCGTGCTTCGGCCAGACGCTACCGACCAGCGAGCGGCCGTGGCTTTTACCCATTGTCGAGCAATCAGCTCGTGCCCCTGAGGCAAGGGGTGAATCCCGTCCCATAGCCAATAATCGGCAGGCGCTGACTGAGTAGCCTCGTCAAATAGCGCCTGAGTCTCGATATGTACCGCATCGAACTCCTCAGCCAATCTCGCGACCACGACCCGTAATTGATCCGTAGCAGACCGGCGTACCTGCCATGCCTGCTCATTCTTCAAGCCTCCAGATCTCAACACAAACGGATCGAGCAAGACGATCTTCAACTTAGGATTCGCATCGCGACTGGACTGGAGAATCGCCCGATAGTCCGCTTCGAAGGATTCTGTACTGACCTTTTTGCCGACATCATTGGTTCCGATCAAAATGGTCAATACATCCGGGCGCATATCGATAGCATCCTCCTGCCAACGCGCTTTCAGCTGCGCCACTGTGTTCCCGCTGATACCCCGATTATAGAAATCCAATTGGGCATCTGCCAACTCGATACCTAGGCGACCTGCCACCAAAAATACATAGCTATGCCCCAGGTAGTGATTACGATCGCGCTCATTGCGCCCCCGATTCATATCCGTGATCGAGTCTCCAATAAACAGCAGGCGGGCACCCTTTTGAAAAGCTGGCAATAGCGGCCCCGACACAAGAGAGCTGGATGCGACCTCGCCTGCTGCTCGGATGTGAGCAGCCACTGTCTTCGCGATCACCTCTGCACCTTCGGCATTGGGATGGACTTTGTCGGGAAAGAGATCCGCGCGGTCGGTCAAGGCTGCATACAGGTCAATGATCGGCACACTCGCCTCGGTGCCAACTTGATCTACTAGGGGTAGGATTTCCTCCCGCACGACTTGATCGGTTATCCCCCAGCGCTCAGGAAATACTGGGACCGGTTTGCAGACATAAATCTTGGGATGCGAAGCAAGATTTCGAAAGCTGGTAATCAATTTCAGATAATCCGTCACGTAGTCGGACTTATACTTCCAGTTCTCTGGTTTGGAGTCATTGGTGCCCAGCTTAATGATGACCACATCAGGCTGATAGGCCAATGCGGATTGATAGCCATTTCGATTGGATTTCATGTAAGGAGCATTTCCCTTATCCATTAGAGTATGGCCATTCAGGCCAAAATTCTTCACCTCCCAACCCTGCCCCAACATTTCTCCGAGCTGGGCGGGGTAGCTATAGATTTCCCGCTCAGCTATTCCTGCCCCAAAGGTGATGCTATCCCCCACACAGGCGACTTTGATTGTCTTGTGTGCAGCAGGCTCCGCCAAGCTAACTATCCCCAGCACCATGGCTCCGCACACGGTCATCCAGATAAACGACCGAACGATTCTAGAAAAGGGCCCAGCAAAAAACGCTGATGAAACGACCGCAGTGGAAAAAGGGTGCATATTTTCTGATTTAAAGAACAAAGTGGCCACCGATTCAAGTCCGGTCAACAGGTGATAACCTTGCCGCTCTAGACGCATTCTCTGGAAAAGCAGGTCAGGTCGGTGATCACGCTCAATTTTCTTCAGGGGACCTCCGGAAACCTAGGGCAAGGAATGGGTGAGTCAAAATTGACGCTAACGAGGCGGTAAAATTGGCGCTATTCAGGCAATAGAGGCCCATTTTTCCAACGAAGTTAGCGGTGATTTTGGCCAGCCAGTCCGCAGTCATAGGTTTCCGGAGGTTCCCTTCATCTAGAATGTCTCGATTTTTCCAGCTCAGACGATACTACTCCAGATGCTCGACGAATCTGCCATCATCAGGATTCTCTTAAGAGACCGGATCAAGATCCTGTCCTATATCGACTCCTTTCTCAGCGATCCACAACTGGCAGAGGATTGCTTTCAGGATGTCTGTGCCGCTGCTGTGGCTAAGGGCGGAGAGCTAGTGGACGAAGAACACGTGCTGCGCTGGGCACTGCGAGTCGGTCGCAACAAGTCTGTCGATATCGCCCGCAAACGCACACGACAGCCAGTATTGCTAGATGACGATGTGCTCGACGCACTGGAGCACCAGCTCACCGCCGAGGCACCTATATCGGACTACCAGGCAGAGCGTGTGGCAGCTCTACGCCACTGCCTGGATACTCTCACAGACAACACTCGCCGTATCGTCGATCTCCGCTATGTGGATGGTATGAAGACTGGCCGTATCGCTGAATTACTAGGGCGCAAGGTCGAGTCGGTGTATCGCGCCCTCACCCGCGCCCATGTCGCTCTGCGTGTGTGCATGGAGCAAAACCTTCACCCCAACAAGCCATGAGTCACCTAGATGATACGAATGACGATTCCGAGCATGAGTTTCTCAGGCGAGTCCTGCGCTACCAGGAGAAAAGCATAACGCCAGAGGAGCTCACTCGGCTAAACGAAGATCTGCGCGATGACCCTGATCGTCTCACTGAGTTTAGCGAAATCTGCGAAACCTCTCGATTGATCTATGATGATGCCGAGGGCAAGGCTCAAAACCCTTCACAGCATCAGTCTAGACCTCACCAAGTTCTTTCGCGACTTGGCTGGGGAGCTTACCTTGGCCTAGCAGCCCTATTGGCCATATTTCTTGGCCTAGGGGTGATGCTGGGCGTTCGCGACCAGGGTGATCAGCCATGGGGCGATGCGGTGGCAAAGCTGGAGTATACCAGCGCAGATGCGGTATTCAGCGATAGCCATCAGATGCCGAGCGAGGTCGGCAGCCTGCTGGGCAAAGGCTGGGTACATCTCGATCGAGGCACGGTGCGCATCCTGTTTCGCAGTGGCGCGAGTGTCGAGCTGAGTGGGCAGACGGCGTTTGGCATCGACTCGCCGATGCGCTCCTACCTGGAGTATGGCCGGGCTAGCGTCTTCGCCCCCGACTCGGCCCGCGATTTTATCGTAGCTACCGAGGGAGTGGAGATCGTCGATCTGGGCACCCGGTTTGAAGTCGAGGTAGATGCCGAGTCCAAGCAATCGACCCTCACCGTGACCGAAGGCCTAGTCGACCTACATCTTGGTAGCAAAGGCACGCCCCGCCGCATCCAGCCACTCGAGGCAGGCTTCAGCGCGCAGGTGGATGCCAAAGGCGAAATCATAGCCATGCGCCAAGCAGGCACCGCTAGAGAGGTCACCCCAAAACTACTCGGGCATTGGAAGCTGGATGGCTCGATCGACGGCGTAGCCGGTACGGCCACCCACCTAGGTGCCTCCGGCTCTATTGATTTGAGCGATCACCTAGAGGCATTCACTCAGGCAGATTCTTTCACGATCTCAGCGTGGGTGCGCAATCCTGCCGACGGCACAGCTATTCTATTCTCGCTCTCCGATGGCACCCTATCGAATCGGTTACAAATCCAACTCAGCCGCCGATTTCTGGTGTTTGGCTGGCAGCAGGGCCTGCATTTCGACTCCGTTACCAGCGGCTTGATCGATCGCTGGGAGCCGGACCGCTGGTACCACGTAACGGTCACATCACGAGATGGGCTGCTATGGCTATATCGAGATGGCGAGCAGATCGGCTCCTCGTCTATCGGGCAAAAACTAGGCACTCCTATCCCAAGTTTTGCATCTCTAGACACACCGACCAGTGCCTTTCTGGGAAAACGCAACATCACTAGCGGCGAACGATTCAAGCCACAGTATTTCGGTGGATCGATCGATGATCTACAAATCTATCAAGATGCCATCAGTCCAGAAGGCATTCGATTTTTATATACCAATCCTGGAGATATTTGGAGTGCAGAGTCAGACAATCAATAAGGAGGCGTAGCCTCCAAACATTAGTGTTATTTCGTGTTCATTAGTGTCAAGCGAAGCGACTTAGTGTTAAGCCCCCGCCATCATTTCGGAACAAAAATTTCCAATTCGGTATCAGCTTTTTCGCAGCCGTCTTAAAGCGGCAGGTACCCTTTACTATCCACCGCACAGCTAGGAATTGCACCTGTCACATTCACACGCCCAGCCCCCCCCCCACGCCGCAACGCTACAGCTAGGGTAGCACGTAGAGTTTGTACAGCTCTCACCACTGGCTCGTATTTACAGGCCCACAGTCAGCGAAGCCCTTTACCCACATGATGAGCCGCTGCCACCCTAGCCATTCGCCTCAGCACGTAGGTCGACGAGCCGACGATTCTCGATCTCGCCTCCCTGCGGCACTTCCTCCAGTCTCTCCCCATGGATATCTGATTGCAGGAACACACAAAAACCCACCGTCACTTCATTCTGCACCAAAGCCAGTAATCACATGAAAATATACACGGGCTCCTCCATTGTCTAACGGCATTGCAAAATGCGTTGTCGTCTGACCTCCAAACCGGCGAAACTTTCGCATATTCTTACCGATAGTCAGTTTATCAGTAACTATCTCACCCGACTGATCCACGATCGCAAACCGAAAAATCTCTCCAAAGTATGGCCTACGATTCGTATAAACCATCTCGGAATCCCCAGAGCTATTTTTCCGAAATCGAACTTCCATACCATACTTAGCAAATACAGGATGTTCTATCGGCTTATCTAACCAACCAGACGACAACACAACTTTCACCGTCTCAGCATTTCTCGACATCCAATGAGAATAGCCATCCAATGTCAGGGAAACGATCTCCTGTCGTTCGTTCAGTCCCCAATACAAGAAAATATCGCCAGGCATACTAAACCGCAAAAGAGCTAAGCCATGGTCACTATCGCGATCTCGCATTTGAGCCCTGCGTATTTCAAACTCCCTCAGAGGCGTCGAACAAACCTTTGCAAATTCCAGAAACTGTACATATCCGCCTCGAAGATGATGATCTATCTCCAGAACCTCTCTGTCTCGTGCTACCTGATACCTCTGTGCTTTCACATAGGTCACAGCCTTGATTTCCTCAGAAAAATAGATTCGCGCTGCATACACGCCATTATGGTTCTCAAGAAAGTCAACGGGGAACTTTCCTTTCGGCACCACCCGTTCAAACAGATGGATCGATTGGTTCAGATCGTCGGAGTGAATCCCCATCAGCTCAGAACCAAACACGATCGAACGTCTGTTGATCGTTAGAGCCTGTTTGTTGGGGCACTCCTTCGGAGAGGTATTGAAAAGATCTTCCAACCTCGGGTGATGAGTTTCAGGTATGCTTCCAAAAGCTTTTTTCTGATGGGCGTAACTACGAAATTCTTCTTGCTCGACCTCGGACAGAAGAAAAGCTTGCTTGGAACGAGATCTACTTTCTACGACACTTCGCTCAAACTTCCAATCCCCCTTCTCTTTCGCCAAGGTATAAAGGTATTCACAATGATGATACGCCATGTTTGTCTTCATCGTCTCCAGAATCACTCGACCATCTGGCAATACATCTTTATGAATGATTTTCTCTGTCGCCGACGAACGCCCGTTGAGCTGGCCAAACCATTCATGGCCAACACGATGGACACTGCCGGAAGCTATAATAGTCGGATCACCAGTCAAATGCTGACGAAATACCAAGAAGGTTCGAGCATCCTCGAATTCATTTAGCCAGTCATTAGATAGCAGCGAACGAAAATACTTGTTGATCAACTCTGTACGTTTATTAAACCGCCCACAACGGTCCAGAAAATACTCTACCCTAGCTTCGGGCGAGTGAGCCTTTCGGGGAACAGCCAAATCCAAGCTCAACAAATAAACACTGGTACCGCCTAGCAAAAGTAATGGCATCAGTATAATGAGACCATACCTTCGGAAAATTCTACAAGTGTTAGAACCTAGACTCATCGATATAGACCACTTTCTAGCGCCTGGCTAGATGCGTTGATTTGATGGAAAGTACTCGATTCGAATAGTTTTGTCATACAGATTCTGGGAAGACTATCATGGATTCTTAAGTGTGTGTGTTGCCCGACTGTCGACAAGGAGGTGGGAGTGGAGCTGGCTCGTAGGGCGCTTTTTGCATGAATGGCCTGCGGCCTACTCTCCTTCGCTAAACCTTCCCCCTTCGCATGGCTGCTTCTGCGAATGAATCGGCGCGCTAAAGGATAATATCAACATCTCTTAACTTCCTACCCTCTGCCTGAGCTCTGTACTCCGAATTCAACCACCGCTCCGGCATCGAGCTCAAGACGGCAATTCAACAGGGCCACCAAGTAACAGGAACTTTAGAGCCCATGATATTCTTCCCCGAATTCGCCTGACACCATTTGCAACACCATTTGCACGATCAAAAAAATCTTAGCTGCGGTAGAGAGATTCCCCATGGTATCATAAGATACCGACAACCTTCAGGCTATGTGAGGCAGCGCAAGGTAAGGATATGAGTAGTCCGCGACCGCGAATCAGACCAAGACTCGCGGAAGCCAAGCCCTGTAGAGGCGGTTTTCCAACCGCCTCACTCCCTTCGAGCCACTCCCCGCTACACCGCCCCCCCTAATCAAGCGAGATCGCTCGGGCTGCCTACTACGATCAGGCCTTGAAAATAGGTTCGGTAGAAGCCTCGATCTCGAGTGAGCAGGCGTGCAGTTTGCTGCTGCGCATGAGCGCCAATGAGGAAATCGGTGATGATTCTTTCTCTTTTTCCACCTGCTTTTCGATAGGCGAGCTATGCCTGTCCAGCCTGCCAGGTAGATCCTTCAGCCAGCGGAGAATAGCTGATATTCAGCACCCTCAAAAACTCGTCAAGAGTATCGACGCTCGGAAAATGTGCCGCGAGTTCCGAGTGGACGACCGATGAAATGACAAGGCTGCCTTGCGTAGATGCCAGTGCGATCATCTCGCTGGCCGCATCGACAAAGTCAGGATTGGGTCGTGCGATATCGAGTAGGATATTGGTATCGATCGCAGAAATCATAATCCACGCATATCATCAATAGCGGTATCGACATCGTCAGGCTGGCCATTTAGTATCCCTGTGACAGCCTTTATATTTTGTTTAAGCCTCTCTTGAGCATCAGCAGTTGTAGATACCCGGCGTAAAATCAGCTCTCCTCTGTCTTCGATGCACTCAACTTCCTGAGAAGTATTTAGCCCAAATCGATCTCTCAATGGTTTGGGAATGGTAATCTGCCCTCTTTCGCCGATTTTCATACGTTAATTATGAATTCATATTTGAGATATATCAAGAAGCTAGCGGCACCACTGGCAGGACTTCTACCCCTAGGATCGCGAGCTGGGATGTCATTGGCTGAGGTAAACCGATACTCTTTAATTGCAATAGGCTACTCCAGCTTCACCAGCCAATCGACAGGGCGGCCCTCATGGGGGACACACCACTTGGTATAAGCGGCGCACGGTGTCAGGTAGTTTGAAGGGAAAACATCAACACCTCTTAACCTCAGGTATTCTGTACTCCGAATCCAACCACCGCTCCGGCATCGAGCTCCAGACTTCTATTCAGAAGGGCCACCAAGTAACCGATCCTTTAGAGACCTTGATATTCTTCCCCGAATTCGCCTGACTCCATTTGCATCTCCGAATGATGATTTTCTCTTGGCTAAAACAGAGCTTCACAGAGGCCCTTGAGAACAATCTCGACTATGTCACTTTTTGCCATGACCAAACACTACCTGATAGCCGCCTTAGCGGTAGCAGTCGCATTACCAACCTTCGCCCAAGAACCCAACAAAACTGAAGGGATTGGGAAAGTCCTATTCATTGGCGACAGCATCACGGCGGGAGTGGGCGCTGGTAGTGGAAACCGGTATTCTACCGTGACGACTCGTTTGTTACAGGAAAAACACCCCAACGCAGTCGAAGTAAATCAGGCACAGAGTGGACGGGCGCTCTGCCAACAGGCTCCGGGTTATGCCGAAAGTCTCCTCCAACACGAGCCTGACGCGCTGGTAGTACAGTGGGGGGTGAACGATCAGTACTGGGGATTCTCGGTCGCCGAGTTCACCGCCAAATATGATGCTCTGGTAAAAACGATTCGATCGGAGAAGCCGGAAATACCTATCGTGCTGACCACTCTAGTGGCCGATTTTCGCTGGGCCGAAGGGCTCGATTTGTGGCTCGGTCAGGCCAATATCGCGATTCAGGAAATTGCCGCGCGATACGGTTGCCGGGTTGCCTACATCCACCGTGCGATCGATCACGACCGAAAGTTCTACGCGGACGACATTCATCCAAATGCCGCTGGCGCAGAGCAAATGGCCAAGGCAATCGTAGCAGCCTTTGAGTCGGAGCCTCTGTCGAAAAAGAATCTCGCTATCCAGTTTGATCAGGGTCAGGAAGTTCGCTTCATGCAATACGTCTTCGTCCCAGATCGCGGCGGCATTGAGCCACGGTGGGTTCGTGTGAACAAAATGTCGAAACATGGAATACAAATCGATACCTGCATCCCGCTATCCGTCCGAACGCCATCGCAGTATCAAAAGAATGCCACTTACCAAGTGGTGATCAGCGACGCCTCAGGTAAGGAGGTGCATTCATCTCAACAAACCGCGCCGTGGAGCCGGATGCTTCAGTTTCACATCGTCCCCAACGATGCCGAAATGCCGCTCGATATCAAAATCACTCCCGTCGAAAGCGCCACAAAATGAGTGTAGGAATGGTTTAAGGCTTTCCTTCATTCACTAAAGTTCCGCTGCACCCAAACCTTGAGTTAGGTGGGAATATGCGTTTTAAAATAGCTGGAGTCTTCTTAGAATTCGCTAACGCACGAAATTGAGGCCAGCGCTGCAATATCGGCCCCATGATTACCGCGTGCCATAGCATGACAGATGGCACCCTC
>JAHDID010000052.1 GCA_020630975.1 Verrucomicrobiota bacterium | reverse complement strand
AAAAACGTGGCGGCGAGTGTAAACGAGTGGCCCGCAGAGCATCCAGCCAATGCAACGGTTCCAGCTCACCACGGCGAAACTCCACTCGCTGACGCTCGCAGCCACTTTCTCCATTCCACGCTCAAATAGCAGGAAAAACGTGGCGGCGAGTGTAAACGAGTGGCCCGCAGAGCATCCAGCCAATGCAATGGCTCCGGCTCAACACGGCGAAACTCCACTCGCTGACGCTCGCAGCCACTTTTGCGCAAAGACTTACGCGGAAGAGAAGCCTGCCGCAGCACGAGGCTTAGTTAGCCGCTAAATGGGCGATTCAAAATCAAGATTGGATCACCCAAGCGGTGGGCGTTGTAATACTCCGTGACCTGGCCAGTCCGGATGTAATGACGCAGAGCATCGTTAGGACGAGCCGAAATATCAAAAGTCCCTGCGCTGTCTTTTAGGAAAGGCGCTAACTTTGGCAGATCGGCCACATTCGGCACAGGGCAACCGGTGGTACATGGCACACGACCGATCAATTTCTTGCTGTGCCGCTCCTTGAGCATGCTCGATACCGAGGGATTAAAGCCGTGGATGATCACATTGTTTGGCACTTTGCCGCGCTCCCAGTCCTTTTCATGGCTCGGAGGATAGAGCATCTCAGCATACACCCCGCTGACACCGCGCTTCGAATCCCCTGTCTGGATGTAGGCACTGGCATCCTTGGCGATCCGGACACCGCCCATGGTGAAAAATCCCGTAGGCGTCTGGGCGCTACCAGTTCCCAAGCCATTCTTTCCCGTGCCGACTGGGATCTTCAGGAGCTCGGTCCACGAGTTCAGATCGATCACCATCATCTGCTGGCGCGAGGGGTCGACCACGAAAGCTTTGCGCGGCTGGTAGTTGGGAAAGCCAGCCTGCCGTTGCGCAGCGATACCATCTCTGAGCTGCTGGACCACATCTGGATCGATATCATTAGCTGGCACAGGAGGCGGAGCGATACCTGTATTCGCCGCAGGAGCCGCTGACGTCGAGGACGCAGCAACGACACTACTACCTTGCTCGGTCTGAATCGCTGCATACTGAAAGACCGCCTCCTCCACTAGCGGCGCCTCGGTGATGCTAGCGCCTGCGAATGGCAGATCGTAATAAACCAACTTCGCATCGACCGCACCAGATACGACACCGCTCTGCGGCAATGCCACTCTGGGGCTTCTAGTGACTTGATTGACCTCAGTCTGGCCGCAGCACTCCCATGCACAGGCAGCCGCCAGTACGCCTAGGAGGAGTGGAGCTGATCGATGGAGGGGAATGTTTCGTGTCGCCATACTCGATAAGACGGATGGCATTTCATAATCGTGAGCAGAAAGTTAGGAAATCTTTGGCATTCGCACTCGATCCCCTTTCCGGCTCGAGTGCCGCCGACACCACTCACTCCATCGGGAGACGCGGGATCACACTGGATACCGAGTCGAGCATACGCTCGATGCTGAGCGGCTTTGACCAGACCGCTTTCACTCGCACATCCTGCAGTAAATCGTGATCGGGCAGCGCCTCGTCTGCCTCCCGCACAAAGACCACTGCTGGAGCTATCTTCTTTTCATTCAGACCGACTTTGTAAGCACGAGCGATCAGATCGTAAAAGAAGCTACCGGACAGCTGGTTGGGTAGATGCAGGCCCAACACAAATAGCTGATAATCCCGAACGATCGCCATCTCAAACGCATTGAGGATATCGGGCGTGGTGTCCACCCGAGCTGCAGTGAAATTCTCGAAAGCCTCTTCCACCAATCGATAAGTCGACGCCACATCGTGCACGCACAGTATCCGCAGATCCTGCTTAGGCTCAGGCTGCGCTGCAGGCTCAGTAGCCACCGGAGACTCTACAGCCGGTATTTCAGCAGCGGCAGACACCGGTATAGGAGAGATAGGTGCTACCTCATCTGCCCTAGTGACACTCTGCAGCTCGCCCTGCACCTCTGTAGCCGCAGGCGGGGCGATCTCTGCCACTACCTCCTCCTCGCCCAAGCGAGCCATGCGTCTGCGCCTAGGGATACGGCTGGATCGGGCTGCTGGCTCCAGCATTTTGCCTCCTGCGGCGGCCGGATCACCAGCAGCAAGAGCGGTCTTTCTTAGAGTTTTCCACTGTTTGGGCATGAGAGTGCGGGGGAAATGAACCACAAATTTTAACAGGCTAAAAGCTAAATGCTAAACGTGGCCTGCTAAAAATCCTTGGCCATCCGTGGTATTTACCGTCAATCTATGAGTCACCTAGCGATGAGTCTACCATTCTGCCTACGCCTTTGTTTCACCAGCCTCGCCCTGCTCACCTCGACGATGGCTCAGGAGGCCACGCCTCAGTTCTTTCCCGGAGCCGACTCGGACATCAGCAGTGTCGACAGTGAGCGAGCAGAAAAAGCCGTGATCAAATGGACCAAACGCGGCGGCACTCAAGACGGCCAGTCTCTCAGTCAGGCACCCTACTACTGGGACAGGAGCAAGGTGGGCAGACCTGTCTTCATACGCATCATGAAGAATGATAACCAACACGGCCGGCTCGAGCTGTGGACGGAGGACGCCTCTACCAAAAAATTTGAACTGCTGAAGACCTACCAGATCGCTTACTTCAGTGGCGAGCTCGGCCCCAAGACCAAGACCGGCGATCTGCAGGCGCCCGAGGGCTTCTACTACATCAGCCGTAGTCGGATGAATCCCCACAGCAGCTACCACCTATCCATGGATATGGGCTACCCCAATTCCTACGACAAAGAGAAAGGCTACACCGGCAGCCACCTGATGATCCACGGCTCATCCGTGTCGCTCGGCTGCTTCGCCATGTCCGACTGCTCGATCGAGCAGATCTACACCATGGTCGATCAGGCACTGGTCAATGGCCAAAAAATCATCCGCGTGCACAGCTTCCCCTTTGCCATGACCGACGCGAATATGACCCGCGCTGCCAACCACCCTCAATATGCCTTTTGGAAAAACCTAAAAGAAGGCTGGGACTGGTTTGAGAAAAATCGCACCCCGCCAAACGTCGAGGTAAAAGAGGGCAAATACACCTTTGAGAGTGATCAATAAAAGCCGGAGCTACTGCTTCTGAGACGATCTCATGTAGGGATGATCGGCTGGCAGATTGCTGTAGTAGATCGCTGCGTAGATCACGCAGAAAATAACCCCGGCAACCACAACCACCGACACCCCGCCAAACACCCAAGCTAGCGGTAGATACACTTTCCTCCCGATACGCCCCTCCCTGTAGAACCGATCCACCAGCACAAACACTAGCAGCGGAACGATAATCAAAAGCCACATAGCCATCATTCAATAGGGTACAATTTTGATTCAATAGGGTACAATCGCGGAACTGAAGGTGTAGCCCCAGGAGGGACGAAAGAAAATAGCCGGTGGTGTAGCGCAGCGAAACCACCGGATTTCTAGCGCCTCGTCAGGCAAGTCCCGGCAGGGACGACAGAAGCGGGCTATTACCTATCGAGCCTCCAGATCCGATATCGACTCATCCCACTCGATCTGAGCCACCTCTTTTAGAGTGCCATCACTACCGATTTGGTAGGCAGTCAGCACCGCTCCTTTGAAAGCCGATACCAATAGATACTTCGCATCGGGCGACAACGCAAGCCCCCAGGGAACAGAAGCCGTGGGCACTAGCCCGATCACCTCGAGCAGACCGTCGTCCAGCACACGATAGCAAGCAATACGATCGAAGTCCTGCTTTGCTCCACGGACACCAGAGTAGAGAAACTTACCATCCGGTGTGATCAAAATATCCGACCCACTGACACCGTCCCTATTAAAATCCCTAGGCACCACCTCGCACACTTGGCTGAGCTTCAATTGCCCACTTTCCTCCTGCCGATAGACAGAAGCACCGACACCTTGCTCATTACTAAAATAGACATAGGGTAGCTCAGGGTGATAGGCCATATGCCGAGGCCCCGTCCCCTCAGGAGGGTTGGCATTCTTCGGCTGTAGGGGTGTCATCTGCCCCGATGTGTCATCAAACTCATACTGAAATAGGGCATTCGAGTCTTTCACATACGGGATATATAGAAAACGATTGTCTGGCGAAGTCAGCACACAGTGCGCCGCCTTTCGCCCCTCGCTGACACCACCGACCCGAGGTCCGACCCCGCCCTGATGATCGAGACGATAGATATCGATATGCCCATCGCCATAGTTATTGCCTAGAAGAAATCGCTGCTGTCGATCTAGGCTCAGATAAGAATAGCCGTGCTCAAATACCGTAGCTGTGGCCGACTCCACCGTACCATCCGCATCCAGATGGAGGACAGATCCTGGCACAGCACCATCCTCACCACGATTCGAACTGATATATAGCAGAGGGAGGTGTGGATGCTGAGTGATAGTGGCAGCCGTATACCCCAACTCGTAACGCTCGACCAACTCCAACGAGAGCCCTTTTTCAGCAGATACTGAGGCCTGAACAATGAGCAATGCCTGGCCCTTGCGACTAGGCGCATAAACCATGAAATCTGCAGCAACAGCGGGCACCGCTAGAGCCAGCGTGAGAATGAATAAACAAAGTCTCATGGACCGAATCTACTTAAAAAAGCGCTTTAGCACGGCTTTCTCTTCGGGCATCAATGCCTCGCGCCACACTGTCTCACCACCAGAGGCTTTATTGGATAGCTGCCCACCAGACTGGCGAATGGATGGCGCATTTTCATCATCGTGCTCGGTCAGACCGATTCCTAAAACCTCCCCAGGTAAAGCACGCTCCATATTTCGACTATTGATGCCCTCTATATTATTCGTTTCGAGATCCTCTTTGTCTCCGTAGTACATGGGAGCATCACCTTTGCCACGATTGATTCCACCTGTGCCATACTGCTCCCCTGCTCCGATCATCTGCTCTTCACCCAAACTGGGCAAACCTTCGAGACCGCCCAGTCATTGGCCGCAGTCCTTTAGCCGTTCTCGCAGTTGCTGCAGCTGCTCTCGACTCATCTGGCTCAGTTGCTCCTTTGAGATCTGCGATAGATCGAGATCCTGCAGCTCTTTCATCAGATCCTTGTTCAGCTTCATGCTATTGAGCCCGAGGTTTTTTAGAGCCTCATCATACTCCTCCATCAGCATCTGCCGAGCGCTCTCACTCATCGCCCCGGAATGACTCTGTAGGGCTGCTAGGTCACGGTCCAGCACAGCCAATTCCCGCGCCATCTCCTGCAGATCTCTACCTAGCGACTCTCGGAGCGAATCTGTCGCCTCCATACTGCTATGGCTAAACCAATCGTCCTCCGGCTGGTCGCGCAGTTCGTCGATCTTTTCCTGCGTGTCCTCGAGACTGGCTTCATCGATGAGATCTTCCTCCTCCAGCTCCGCCAGCCAATCTTCCATCTGCTGCCAGGCGCCAGGTTCATTAGGAGGCAGCTCCTGAGATCTGGCCTGCAGATCTGGGATAGGCACCAGTATCGATGCCGCCACTAGGGCCAGCACTAGCGCCACCGGCACTGCCACGGCAGACCAGCGCCACTTCAGGCCTGCAGAGGCCTCCTCAGATGAATTGTCTGGAAAATCTGGCCACTCGCCGACACCGCCCGCCGCAGCCGACAGAGAATTGTGCAACGACAGGCGATCCTCGAGCCTCACCAGGCCCTCTTTTTGATCGATGAAGTGAGGTCTAGCTCGGAAAAATGCCCAAATCCCTGCCAGAAAGAGTAAGCCTAAGCCAGCTCCCACCAGCCACCAAGTCGACACCGGCTGATCGAAGAAAGATCGGACACAGAGTACTGCCACCGCCACAAGACAACCGATGGTGATAAGTAGTGGCGAATACTTTTGCAAAAACCAACCCGTATTCACTCGGCGCGCCACGCGCCCTGCTCGATTTTTCCAGAGATGCTCGAGGTCCCTCATACCTGCAGGGTAGCACAACTATCTCTACTAGCGGGAAATATTTCCCCCCACCCGGGCTAGCGCCGCGACCGCAGCCAGCGGCGCATATCATCGTGACTACTCTCCACTCGGTGGCGTAGCTCATCCACAGAGATCACATGCCCACCAGCAGCTACCACGGCATCTTGCTCAGCCACATCATCCGTCGCTACGGTGATGTCGTAGGTCTCGGCATAGCTACAGGCCAGCCTCTCGATGATGGCGTCTGCCGTCGTGCCACTCTGCGAGTAGATCACCTGCACGCTGCCAGGCTCGCGAATGTCTTGATTTTTGCTTCCAGTGCCGTCAAAGACCACGACGACTCTCTCCTCGCTGAAGTCCTGGTGACTTTCCAGGATTTTGATCAGCTCAGTATGGGCAGTCCCCCTACGCTTGCGATGCAGGGAGACTAGGTTTGACCAAGAGTGAATGACGTTGTTCCCATCCACCAACAGGAAGGATGGGCGCCCCGAGGCCATTAGTTGTTAAGAAAAAGGATCAGGCTGCCTTACTCGCCCTCTGCAGGAGGAGCGGCATCCTCGGCCACTTTCTTAGTCGCGACCTTTTTCTTGGTGGTAGCCTTCTTTGCAGCTGCTTTCTTAGTAGCTGTCTTCTTGGCTGCAGCCTTCTTTGCAGGAGCATCGCCCTCTGCTGCGGCAGCTGCTTTCTTAGCAGGAGCTTTCTTTGTGGCTTTCTTAGAGCTCAGTGCGATCTGAGCTTTTACCATCTCCTGCTTGCGCTTGACGTAGCGTTTTCTGCGCTGGCGCTTTTCGACTTTGTTGTATTGCTTACCCATCGTAGTGAAGGTGCCGGTTTTTTGTTAAAAAAAGACTGCCTACTTGTTTAAAAAATAGGGACGGCGACTTTAACGGGCCTTTTCCCCCTTAGCAAGGGGAAATCCGAGCAAGCCCCAGCTGCCCACCACATTTATGGAAAAATTACCAACGCAGGACGATAGTCCTTGGCAGACGCACAACACCCGATCGGTCTACGACAACGCCTGGATCGCGATCTCCGAAAGCCAAGTCACCACCCCAGCTGGCACCCCAGGCATCTACGGCGTAGTGCATTTCAAAAATCGTGCCGTCGGGGTGATCCCTGTCGATGACGAGGGCTACACCTACCTAGTCGGCCAGTACCGCTACACCCTGGCCAGCTATGAGTGGGAGATACCCGCAGGCGGCTGCCCAGAGGGCGAGAGCCCCGAGGAGACTGCCAGACGGGAGCTGCAGGAAGAGACCGGACTGATCGCCAGCCAGCTGACACCCCTGCTCGATGGTATGGCTCTGTCCAACTCCGTATCCGACGAGCGGGCCTACGTCTTTCTAGCCGAGGGGCTCTCTCAGGAACAGGCGGCACCAGAGGAAACCGAAGATCTGCAGATCATCCGTATCCCACTGCAGGAGGCTATCGATCGTGTGCTGAGCGGCGAGATCACCGACTCGATGTCGGTGGCGGGCTTGCTGCGAGTGGCACTGGATCACCGCTCACCATAGCTGTGCCCTACATGCGGGATCAGGGGGCTTGCCACACCTCTCCTCAGCCATCCATTGTCAGTATGATGAGATACCGCCTATTGCTGATTTTACTTTTTGTTTGTGCTGCGTTTGGCGCGCACTGCCAAAGCAGCGCTGCTGAGCGGCCAAATGTATTGTTCATCCTAGTCGATGACTTTGGCTGGAAAGATGTCGGCTACCAGGGCAGCACCTTCTACGAGACACCCGAGCTAGATGCCCTGGCCGCAGAGTGGATGCGCTTTGATCAGTGCTACACACCCAGCCCGATGTGCTCGCCGACTCGAGTCAGCATACTCACCGGCTCTCACCCCGCGCGCCATGGGGTGACTCAATGGCTCGACGGTACTGATAAAGCCTTTATCGCCAAAGGAGAGACAGCCTCCGTCTACTGCCCACGGCCCTTATCTTCTGGAATACAAGACTCCGAGATCACCCTCGGCGAGCGTCTCCACGATGCGGGCTACGCCACCGCTTTTTATGGCAAATGGCACATGGGCCGATTCAAAAATACGGGTGGCCCGAAGAATCATGGCTACAGCGAGCAGCTAGCCGTGATCGAGTCCAATGGCTGTCGGATGGATTACCCTTTTTCGGGAGGCAAGAAAGCTGCCCCCGCCTACTTCCCCGATGCCCAGCCTGGAGATAACTTCACAGACCTGCTCACCGACGCCGCGATCGACTTTGTCGCCACCGAGCGCGATAGCCCTTTCTATCTCCATCTCTGCTATTTCTCGATGCATAGCCCGCTCAAATCGAAGTCAGTGTATCGGGAGAAATTTGCCAAGAAAGCCGCCAGCCTACCAGCTCTAGAGACAGATCGTATCACCGATCCCTACACTCACCTCCCTCAGAGCCTCCGCCAGGATGAGCCAGAGTATGCGGGGCAGCTCTACAATCTCGATCGCAATATCGGTCTCCTCATCGATGCGCTCAAAGACGAGGGCTTATACGAAAACACCATCATCATCCTAACTGGCGACAATGGTGGGCGCAGCGCCTACTTCCGCAGCCCTCCCACGTCGAATCGACCTCTGCGCAATGGCAAGACCTTCCTTTTCGAAGGCGGCATCCGCACCCCTCTACTCATCCACTGGCCACAGTACAGTCAGCCCGGCAGGCGCTCGGAGACGCCAGTGATGTCGACCGACTTTTACCCGACCATCCTAGATATGCTCGACCTACCCGAGACGCCAGACCAGCCTGTCGATGGGGTCAGCCTAGTGCCGCTGTTTCAGGGGAAAGCCCTCGACCGCGACACTCTCTATTGGCATTTCCCCCACTACCAGGGCGAAGGCGCCTACCCTGCCAGCGCCATACGAGTGGGCTCGATGAAGCTGATCCAGCACTACCATCACGACACTCAGCTACTATTTGATCTCAGCCAAGATCAGGGTGAAACATATGACCTGTCGGCAGACAGACCTGACATCGCCACAAAGATGGCAGACCAACTCAGAAACTACCTGACCACACATGGCGCTACTATCCCCGAGCCGCGCTAATACACCAGTTACCCAACCAGAATCGACCATGAAACACCACATGACCTACATCATCGCCTGTCTCGCTATCGCGCTAGCTAGCCTGACGTCGCAGGCTCAGGAGGACTCTCTGATCTGGCACGATGTGCGCAGCTTCGGCCTAGAGGGTCAGGGCTGGGCGCTGCAGGATCTGGAGGCTCCCTACGACCGACTGCCATCCAAGGCCCAAAACATCGTGCGCGGCGCGGTGTGGAATCTCAGTCGCCACAGTGCAGGGCTGAGTTTCCGCTTCAATACCGATGCGACCGATTTCACCATCCGCTACTCGGTGCAGAATGGCACCCTAGGCAAAGACAACATGCCCGCCATTGGAGTGAGCGGGCTGGATCTCTACGCGCTCACCCCCGATCAAAAGTGGCGCTGGGTCACCGTCTCTCGCCCCAAATCGAAAGACATCGTGCTGGAGGTGAAAGGGCTAGCCAAGGGCAAGCGAGCCTTTATGGCTTATCTGCCGCTCTACAATTCCGTGACCAAAATGGAGATCGGCATCCCCTCGGGCCATGTCTTTGAGCCGATCTCGCCACGCCGCGAAAAGCCTATCGTATTTTACGGCACTTCGATCACCCACGGTGCCAGTGCCTCGCGCCCTGGCATAGTGCACACCGCTATCCTCGGCCGCTCGCTCGATCTACCCGTGATCAATCTCGGATTTTCCGGAAACGGTCGCATGGAGGAGGAAGTCGGCGCCCTACTCGCCGAGATCGATCCCGCTGTATACGTGATCGATTGCCTCCCCAATATGACACCTGTAGAAGTCGCTGAGCGCTCCGAAAGCCTAGTGCGCAAGCTGCGCGAGGCCCGTCCCGATGCTCCTATCGTGCTAGTCGAAGACCGCAGCTTCGCCAATGCTTGGATCATGCCTGCTCGAAAGCTAGCTCACGATGCCCGGCGCACCGAGCTAGTGCGCACCTACGACAAGCTGATCAGCGAAGGCTACAAAGGCCTCTACTACATCGAGGGCGAGGGACTGCTCGGGGACGACGGCGAAGGCACCACCGATGGCTCCCATCCCAGCGACCTCGGATTTGTCCGTCAGGCAGCCGCATTCGAGCCCGTGCTAAAGAAAGCACTCGGCAGATAGAAAAAAAGCTGTCATTCGCTGGCGTTTTCGTTCACTTTCATAAAATAGGAAACTCAATCTTCGTTAATGAATACTCTTGCTCTCTTCGGCCTCAACACTCCCATGCTCATCGTAGCAGCCATCGGCGCGCTCATCGTCTTCGGATTTTTCATGATCCTATTTCGCTTCTTCGGCCTCTGGGTCAGGGCGATGGTGTCGCAGGCACGTGTCAGCCTTTTCTCCCTAGTCGGTATGTGGATCCGAAAGGTCCCTGCCGCGCTCATCGTAGACAGCCGAATCAAAGGTAAGAAAGCGGGACTCAACTTTGGCACCGATCAGCTCGAGGCCCACTACCTAGCTGGTGGTCAGGTCGATCAGGTGGTCCTAGCGATGATCGCAGCCGACAAAGCGGCTATCCCTCTCACTTTCGAGCGCGCCTGTGCGATCGACCTCGCAGTGAAGGGCACTGGCAAGACAGTCCTCGAAGCCGTGCGGACATCCATCAACCCAGCCGTGATCGACTGCCCAGGCGGTGGCCAAAAGATCGACGCTGTCGCTCGCGATGGTATCCAGCTGCGCGCTAGAGCCCGTGTGACCGTACGAACCAATCTCGACCGCTTCGTCGGTGGTGCGACCGAGGAGACCATCGTCGCTCGTGTGAACGAGGGCATCGTGACCTCCATCGGTTCCGCGCAGTCTCACAAAGACGTGCTGGAAAATCCCGACGATATCTCCAAGCGCGTGCTCGATCGCGGTCTCGATGCCAACACCGCATTCGAGCTGCTTTCTATCGATATCGCCGACGTCGACGTGGGTGAAAATATCGGTGCGAATCTACAGACCAGCCAGGCCGAGGCCGACAAACAAGTCGCCCAAGCGAATGCTGAGGTGCGCCGTGCAGCCGCTGTAGCTATGGAGCAGGAGATGGCCGCTAAAACTCAAGAGATGCGCGCTCGCCTCGTCGAGGCAGAGGCACAAGTGCCTCTGGCGATGGCCGAGGCATTCCGCAATGGCAACCTCGGTGTCATGGACTACGCCCGCTATCAGAACCTGACAGCCGATACCGAGATGCGCGAGAGCATCGCTGGACAGTCTCAGCCAACACTGCTCGACGACGATAACTCCAATTAATCAAACGTAAGGGCTCGACTCCCCCCACTACTCACTGATCAGCGACACTTCTCTAGGTTATGTTTCGCATGGACAACGCACCGGATATCCCATGGGTATATGTAGCCATGGTGGCCATCATCTTTATCCAATGGGTGGTGCGTCAGTTCAAAGCGGCATCTGAGAGGCGTCGCGAGATCATGGAGCAGCGCATGCGCGGCTTCGAGATCGAGGTGCCCGAGCGTCGCGATAGCTACTCCTCCTACGAAGAAGAGGAGAAAGACGACGATTATTACTACGAGGATGAGCGGCCGCAGCAGCCTGCGGCGCCTCAGCCCCAGACCCTACAAGAGCTTTTCGAACAGCGCCGCCGCGAGATAGCCGAGGCCCAGCGCAAAGTAGTAGTCAAGCCACCGCCCCTCCCCCCTACCCAGCCCAAACCAGCGGCCTCCGAGCCACTGCCAGTCTTCAAAAACCCCGAGCCCATCACCAAAACTCCCCCGATGGCCAGCCGCCGCCGCTCAGGCACGCAATACGGCCAACTCTTCTCTACCCCCAGCGACCTCAGAAAAGCTTTCGTGCTGAAGGAGATACTCGACAAGCCCAAGGCACTGCAGGACTAGGCAGAAAGTTCATAGAAAGTGGCGGCGAGTGTAAGCGAGTGGCCCGCAGAGCATCCAGCCAATGCAATGGCTCCAGCTCAACACGACGAAACTCCACTCGCTGACGCTCGCAGCCACTTTCTTCATTCCACGCTCAAATAGCAGGAAAAACGTGGCGGCGAGTGTAAACGAGTGGCCCGCAAAGCATCCAGCCAATGCAATGGCTCCGGCTCACCATGGCGAAGCTCCACTCGCTGACGCTCGCAGCCACTTCTCTACTCAATCCCTCAATCCCTAAATCCCTCTAGGCCAGCATCTTCTTCACCACATGACCATGCACGTCGGTCAGGCGAAAATCTCTACCCTGGTAGCGATAGGTGAGGCGCTCGTGATCGATCCCTAGTAGGTGTAGGATAGTCGCCTGCACATCGTGCACATGCACGGGGTCTTCGGTGATGTTGAAACCTAACTCATCGGTCTTACCTATCGTGATGCCCGGCTTCACACCGCCCCCGGCAAACCACATGGTGTAGGCCTGTGGGTGATGATCGCGACCGAGACTGCGATTGAGAGCAGCGCTGGCCTCCACCATCGGCGTGCGACCAAACTCGCCACCCCAGATCACCAGCGTGTCGTCGAGTAGACCGCGCTGCTTGAGATCCATGACTAAAGCGGCACTGGCCTGGTCAGTCAACTTGGCCTGTCCGGTCACCCCTTTCTCCACCTGCGAGTGATGATCCCACCCCGCATGATAGACCTGCACAAAACGCACCCCACGCTCTACCATACGACGCGCGAGTAGGCAGTTATTCGCATAGCTACTCTTGCCCGGCTGCGCCCCATACATATCGAGTGTCGCCTGGCTCTCGCTAGCCAGATCGGTCAGCTCAGGTGCTGCCGATTGCATGCGCCAAGCCATCTCGTAGACATCGATACGTGTCTGTATCTCCGGGTCGCGGATGGTGGCGAGTCGATCCTGATTGAGCGATTTGATCAGGTCCAGCGACTCGCGCTGCGCCCGGTCATCGTAGCCCGGAGGATTTGAGGTATGCAAAATCGGATCGCCTGAGGCTCGGAAAGGCACGCCCGCATGACTACCGGGCAAAAACCCTGCGCTCCACATCGCCGCGCCACCACTCACATTGCCACTGGTACTTTTCAATACCACGAACGACGGCAGATCTGTCGACTCACTACCGATACCGTAACTCAGCCACGAGCCCATCGATGGACGCCCCGGTATCGGTCCACCGGTATTCATAAAGATCTGTGCCGGCGCATGATTGAACTGCTCGGTGTGTACCGACTTCACGATAGCGATCTCATCGGCGATCTTCGCCAGGTGAGGCAGTCGATCCGATAGCTCGGCTCCCGACTGACCATGCCGGGCAAACTCAAAACAAGGTGCCAGCACCGCCGCATCTGGCTGGATAAAAGCGTAGCGCTGCCCGGCGATGACCGATGGCGGGATCGGCTTGCCATCCAGTTCGCGTAGTTTCGGTTTGTTATCGAAAAGCTCTAGCTGGCTAGGTGCTCCCGCCTGGAATAGGTAGATCACCCGCTTAGCCTTGGCGCCGAATAGTGTCGCCTTGGGCATGTAGGCGGTCTGACCGGCACGCACTGCCCCTGCCATACCACCGGCGAATAGCGATCCCAGTGCGATCTTTCCCAATCCGATACCACAGGTTTCAAATAGCTGCCTGCGAGTGAGGTTATGTAGGTGCTGCGGAGTCATTGTACCCTATTGAATAAAAATTGTACCCTATTGAATGTTTTCTGTACCCTATTGAATTTTTCCCTATCTAGCCTTTGGTGACGGCCTCGTCGAGATTGTATATCGCACGGGCTACCATCGCCCAGGCAGCTAGCTGCGTATCAGTTTGATCTTTGCCGAGTAGCGCAGCCACCTCTAGCTCGCCTGTGTCGAGACGGGCTTTCTGCGCCTCGTAGAATGCGACCAATCGATCCAGCTCACCAGCGTCGGGTCGGCGGGTGAGAATGCGGTAGAATAGATCGCCTGCCACCTGGCGAGGCTCACCTTTGCCCACTGTCTTGGCGATAGCGATAGAGGCTTCGGTAAACATTTCATCATTCATCCGTGTCAATGCCTGTAGCGGCGTGTTGCTCCGCTCTCGACGAGCCAGACAGCTCTCGCCTGTAGGCCCATCGAAACTCAGGTAGGCCGCGAAAGGCGCCGTGCGCTTGCTAAAGGTATAGAGACTACGCCGGTAGCGATCTGCCCCCTTGGAGGTATTCCATTTGTTATTGCCATAGGCCGCCGCTACGACACTACCGGGCTGGGGTGGATACACACTAGGGCCACCGACCCTCTGCGTGAGCAGCCCACTCGAGCTGAGCACCGAGTCGCGCAGCACCTCGCCCTCCATGCGAAATCTCGGCCCTCTGGCCAGATACACATTCTTAGGATCGGCAGCGGAGTAGCGCGACTCCTGCTGATAGGTACGACTAGTCACGATCAGCTTGTGCAGCTGCTTGAGAGACCAGCCACTATCGACAAAACGATTGGCCATGTAGTCGAGCAGCAGCGGGTGACTGGGCAGCTCGCTCTGGTAGCCGAAATCGCCAGCCGTGTGCACGATACCCCTACCAAAGAAGGCTCGCCAGGCGCGATTCACCGCGACTCGAGCCGATAGTGGATTGGCCTCGCTGACCAGCCATTTGGCTAGGGCCAATCGATCGGCCGGGGCATCGGCAGGTAACGGCTCAAAGATAGATAGCACAGCGGGAGCCACTTCCTCTTTGGGCTGGAGGTACTCGCCGCGATGGTGGCGATAGGTCGGACGTGTCTGCCCCTGCCACTCGCGCATCACCAGAGTGGTCGTGTAGGCGGGTATCGATTGGCGGAGCTTTTGTAGATCTTTATCCCCCGCCACATACAGGCGCTGCCAGTCGGCATCGCTAGCTGTAGTCAGATCCGAGATGTCGCCGCCGCGCGCGGTTATCTCTTTGTCCTCATGCGTCACCGATAGTCGGAAGCGCCCCAGTGCTGCTACGAAATGCCGCTCGAATAGTAAATTGATATCCAGTCGATCTGGCGAAATCGGCTCCTGGAGACGAATGACCAGCTCATGCCGCTGGCCCTCACCTCTAGCTGTAGACCAGCCACTCGAGGTATTACCATCGAAGACAGTCGCCCCATTCGACTCGCCCTTGCCGATGTATATCTTGCCGTAGTCGACCGATGCCGAGCGGAATTCGACTTTCTCGCCATCGGCCATGGCAGTGACCTCGCTGAGGAAAAAATCGCCACTGCGCCCCTCGTAGTAGGCCGCCCCTGGGCCGTGCGCTGGCAGCCGCTCATCTGGCAGCGCCTCGATACGGATGGCAGCGATCGGCTGCTCTAGACCACTCACATCGTAGCGCAAGTCGTAGGCATCGCGCTTTTGGAAATCGCCACTAGCGAAGACAGAGCCATCGGGCATCAGCTCCAGATTGGGCTTGGTCGAGTGCATCTCCACAGGCTCGATCGTATGCCACGCAGCCACTGTGCCGAGCTGCTGAGCTTTCCACTCTCGGTATTTAGTCGGATCGATCTGTGCGATCAGCTCAGTCTCTTTAGCTGCGATCTTCTTTTCCACCTCAGCTCGGCGCTGCTCGATAGCTGGTGTCGGCACATCGAGGCGAGGCTCGTCAGCATTATTGAGTAGGGCGAAAAGTGCGAAATAATCGGTGTGAGTGATGGGGTCGAACTTATGCGTGTGGCACTGTGCGCAACCCGTGGTCAGTCCCATCCATACCGTGCCTGTGGTAGCGACACGATCGACCATGGCATGGTAGCGATACTCCAGCGGATCGATGCCGCCCTCTTCATTGAGCATCGTATTTCGGTGAAAGCCGGTGGCGATCTGCTGATCCAGCGTCGCATCGCGCAGCATGTCGCCCGCCAGCTGCTCGATGGTGAACTGATTGTAGGGCATGTCGGCATTTAGCGCACGGATCACCCAGTCGCGATACGGCCAGATCGAGCGGGGCTTATCTTTCTCGTAGCCATTGGTATCGGCATAGCGAGCTAGATCCAGCCACAGCCGCGCCCAGCGCTCGCCATACTCGGGCCGACTCAGCAGCCCATCCGCGGTCTTTTCCACTGCTAGCTGCGGATCGCTGGCGTAGGTCTGCACAAAGGTCGCTGCCTCGGCAGGAGTCGGTGGCAGTCCGATCAGGTCGAGATGCAGACGGCGCACCAGAGTGAGCGCATCGGCCGGCGGCGAAAAATCCATCCCCTGCTGCTGATGCCGCTGCGCGACAAAGCTATCGATCGGATTATCGGCGGGAAATGCCTTTGGCACGCTGGTATCGGTCTCGCGCGGCGATACAAATGCCCAGTGGCGCTCATATTTGGCACCGCTATCGATCCACTCGCGAAACTTGGCCAACTCGGCCTCGGACAGCTTCGGCTTATTTGTGGAGGGCGGCGGCATCACCTCATCGGGATCATCACTGATCATCCGCTCGATGATCAGGCTGGCATCGGCATCGCCTGGCACGATACCATCCCACTCGGTCGCATCCTCGAAGGTATGCAACGCTAGGTCGCCCTTGCGGCTATCCTCATCGATGCCGTGGCACTTGAAGCAGCGATCACTCAAGATAGGCCGGATATCGCGGGCGAAATCGACCTCGGCCAGACAGATCGGAGATAGGAAAACTCCAAGCAAAGCTAAACAACAGATGCGTCGACTCATCGGGGATCAATCTAGCCCAAAACACAGCCAATGCTGCCACCTCATCGCGTCCGGCAGAATCTCGCCATACTGGGCAAAGTATTGCACTCTGACGAAAAAAACTCTAGGATGGGCCAGCTATGACCACCACCACTCGTGTTTCGCCCAGAATCGCACTGCTGACAGCAGTGCTCGCCGTGCTCAGTTCGATCCTAGGATCGACTACCGCAGCCGCGCAAGACGCCGAGGCATCATCCATCGATGCCAAGCTGAACAGCCTGCTGGAGCCAGTCGCCTACTGGGCAGAGTGGATCGTCTTTCATCCCGAAAAATTCTCCGGCCACAACATCCCTATCGTGCTGATCCTGCTCGGCTTCACCGCTCTGTTTTTGACGATCTGGTTCAAATTTATCAACCTCACCGGATTTCCACTGGCTCTGAAAACCGTGCGCGGCAAAATAACCGATCCCGATGCACCAGGGCAGATCACGCACTTTCAGGCACTGTCAGCCGCTATCTCTGCCACCGTCGGCCTCGGCAATATCGCGGGTGTAGCCGTAGCGATCGGTATCGGCGGTCCCGGTGCGACTTTTTGGATGATCGTGGTGGGTCTGCTGGGCATGACGACAAAGTTCTGCGAATGCACCCTGGGTGTCCGCTATCGCCGCATCAATGAAGATGGCTCGATCCGAGGTGGTGCGATGTACTACCTGCGCGATGGATTCCGCGAACGCTTCGGCAAGGGTATGGGCGTCTTTGGTCTGATCTTGGCCTTCATCTTCGCCATCAGCTGTATCGGCGGCACCTTTGGTGCGGGCTGTATGTTTCAGGTGAATCAGGCCCATGATCAGTTCGCCAATACATTCGGCATCCTCAACGAGGGCTGGCAATTTGGCCTGGTGCTCGGTATCATGGCGGGTGCTGTCATCATCGGTGGTATCGTCTGGATCGCTCGAGTCACGGCTTTTCTCGTGCCATTCATGTGTGCGGCCTACGTGCTGGCCTCGCTGTTCGTCATTTTTGGCCATATCGGCGATGTGCCTGCTGCTATAGGCACCATTATCAACAGCGCTTTCTCGCCGGGAGCCGCATTCGGAGGTCTGATAGGCGTGCTGATCCAGGGTATGAAGCGAGCAGCATTCTCTAATGAGGCCGGATTTGGCTCCGCACCGATCGCTCACTCTGCCGTGAAGACAAAACGTCCCGCTAGCGAAGGCCACGTGGCACTACTCGAGCCATTCATCGATACCGTAGTGGTCTGCACCATGACGGCTCTAGTCATCATCCTCACGGGTATGTGGTCGATCAATGCCAACGTGAAGACAGAAGGCGGAGCGCAGCTGTATGATTCAGCCGCCGCAAACGCCTCAGTCATCACCACTCTCGACCAAGGCGCGCTACTGGATATACAAAACAGCGATACCGAAGGCTGGCACCAAGTCGTGCTGCACGACTCCGAGACCTCGGGCTGGGTGCAGGATGAGACTCTGCAAATGCGCAAAGGCTGGGATGGCGGCATCTGGCTGACATCAAAGGCATTTGAGTCCTCCATCAGTTGGTTCAAATACATCCTCGCGATATCAGTCTTCCTGTTCGCCTTCTCCACCATGATCTCTTGGTCCTACTACGGTGAGCAGGCTGTGATCTTCATGTTTGGCCAGAATAAAGGTGTGATCATCGGCTACAAGATCATCTTCTGCCTGATGGCCATCGTCGGTGGAGCCGCTTCACTCGGCAATGTCTTGCGCCTGTCTGATGCGATGGTATTCGCCATGGTTTTCCCGAATCTGATCGGCATCTACTTCCTGCTGCCGGTGATCAAAGACGAGCTGAAGTCCTACCGAGCCCATGCAAAATCGCTAAAAGACTAAAAATCTCTTCGGAAATCACCAAGACAGGACAAACATGCCACGTATGAGATAGTAGGAACCGATAAATTCTGTCTTTAGATATCGTCATGAATACCCAGTGTAAGCTGAATCGTGACTGCCCCCCCACAGTTGTATTTGCCGCCATCATCACCCTGTCCCTGCTACTCACGTCGCTCCACGCCTCTGGCCCGAGCGACCTGAGACTCCCAGCACGGCCGCTCAACTCCTACAGCCCTCTCGCGATGGGAGCGACTCTCTTCCCGGGGAGCACCCACCGGGCCAAAGCGAGTAGCGCTAATGATCTGCCCGATCTCTTTGCGCCTAGCAATCACCGGCTCAAGTACACCAAGTACCCTTGGAAAACCCACATCAAGACCACCGTCTTCTGGGTAGGCGAGACTCCCACCAAAAACAACCCAACGCCAAACACCGCCAGCTCTTGGGACATGAAGTGGACGCAAAACTTCGGCGGATTTGACGACCCCAAAGCGCGCAACGGCTACCTACCCAAGAAGTTTGTGCCATCCGAAAACCCATTCTACATCGCCCTCCCCTACAACGATATCTACACCAAGGGTACCAAGCCGACGGCTAGCAAATTCGTCCCTTGGTATAAGGAAACCTTTTACCGCAATGGCCGCACCGTACTCAAAGGCCGCTGGCTAGCTATCCGCCATGCTGGCAAGGTCTGCTACGCCCAGTGGGAAGACTGCGGCCCATTCGAGACCGACGACTACCACTACGTCTTTGGCGACAAGCCACAGCCCAACACCAAAGGCAACGGCGGTGCTGGCCTCGATGTGTCGCCAGCCGTGCGCGACTACCTAGAGTTCAGTTCTAGCGGTATGTGCGACTGGCGCTTCGTCGATCTCCACGAAGTCCCCGACGGCCCATGGAAAAACTGGGGCCGCAACAACCCCTTCGCCAATAAATCCTTTTCCAAAGGCTCATCCCTCTCCAGTAATCTATCTAAGCTACAGGAACTGCGTAGACAGCTACAGAGTTCTTTGCTAGATCGGTAGGAGGAACAAAAAACAGACAAAGCCCGGGAGTGTCTCCAACAAGTGGTAGATATAGCCTAGCTGATTGAGTGTATTGTGCATCAAGAAGGAGAGCATCCTATTATCCGCCCCTAATAACTTTTTCTGCTGTAGACAGGGACGACACCAAACCTCTCACCGATGCAGGGTATGTAGTCTTTATGCCAACATTGCGCGGCGAGAACGGCAATCCAGGTATCTTTGAGACTTCTGCCGAGAGGTGGGTGATGTTGTGTCCGCAGAACTCTTCGTCTCGACTCTTCCTAATGTCGACAAGGACCGAATTTTCGTTGGCGGACATAGCGTTGGCGAAATTCTCTCCGTTCAAACATCATTGTTGCCCTCACCATATCGAGCTGGCGCGGTTCTTAGACCCTCGTGAGATCTGGATAAGAAACCCTATGGAGTTCGCAGAGAGCATTAAGATCCCACTAATTTTTTATGGAGAGTATGAAAGCTTGAAAACCACAAATAAACGCTTCATATCTCAGGTAAACGAGTGCTGAGCGAAGGCTATCGCTATCAATGCAAGTTGCTCGAAATGGCCTAGTAGCAAACTATGTGTACCAAGAAACTTGCAGATTTACATCAATCCACCAGCATTTCCTTTCCTCTCGCTTGATCTCGAGTCACTAACATGCCGACGAGGGACGCCGGAAGCCGAGGCTATAGTTTAACATACAAAAACTGCCCTACCTGGAAACAGGCAGGGCAGCTAACTAGTCGAGCGGTTGAGGGAAAGTTTTAGCCGCCCTTAGCGCTGTGTTACCTGATAGGCGGCGAATTTTGTGCACTCATCGGCGCGCGTTTCTTCGCCTAATGTCCGGCAGATCTCGCCATACCTCACAAAAACGTGCCTGAGCTGCTCGGCGATCTTTGGCGATGGGCTGCCCTGCGCCAAACTGTGTGCGTGCTTGGCAGTATCGATACCCCGGCGTGCGATGGTTCTGGAGCGAGTCTTGTCTTTCTTCAGAAACTCCAAATGATCAAGACGAGCCTCTGCCAGTTTCAGGAAGCCATCCAGATCAGAAGGAGACGCATCGAGTGCCTGAATGAGACTCTCGATCCCCTGAACCGAAAGCACATAACCGGCCTTGGGATTACCTTTGAACTTTTCTAACCCCGCAATTCGCGAAGAAACGTGGCATAGCAGACGTGCGACCTCGACATCCCTTGGATTATCCCGATTCATCGGGGCGAGCAGACGAAGAGCTTCGTTATACACTTGATCCGAATCGTGCTTGGTCACATTATCACTCCGAACAAATATATCACCCAGCCCGATGTAGCTGCGGGCTAGAAGGATATTCGATTGGTTCCAAAACAATTCTCCCTGTGATAGACGCTCGATCGACTCGATCGTCGCGATATAGGCATCGATGGCACGCTGGTTCTGCTGATCAGCTGAGAAGGCTTCGCCGGCATAAAACTGTAGCTTTGCCACCCACTGATCCATCTCCACACTCGCCGCTGACGCATCATAGTCAGGACGCAGGTCGGTGATGTAGCCAGCTGCGCGAGTGTATAGCTCGATAGCTTGCTTTTGCATGCCCTGCCGATTGAGTAGCTTGCCCTGGCGAAAGCTCAGTTTAGCTAGTCGAAGGGCTGAGATACCATCACTCGGCTGGCTAGTCAGAGTCTCCTGAAAGTAGCCAATGGCCTTCTGGTAGATCTCGATCAGTGCGACATCGTCCACATCCGAGGACAGCAGCCCTAAATACTCATAGCTATCAGCCAGACGCTTGACGATATCGAGATCCGCTAGGTCGGCACCCAAAGTGACCGCCTCTTGGAAATTGGCCATCGCCTCTAAGTTCCGGCCCATCTGCCTTTCGATATGAGCTAGGCTGTGCAGCGCACGTACCTTTGCTAAATCATTTGGCTGATCGTCTAGATCTGCCAATATCGATAAGTAGTAATCGCGGGACTGTTCGAGATCGCTGGTATTAGTCCCGCCCCTACTCGTGCCTGTCTGCGTGAGTTGATAGAAGGAACTGTCCGCCACCTGCCGAGACTGGCGCAGTTGCATGTCCTTGACTTCTACAGCCAAATCCAAATCGGCTATCTTGCTCTGTTGCCGCTCGATCTGCACCGTCAACTTATCGATCCTCGAGTCTGCATATATGGTCTTACGCAGATAGCTGGAGAGAAAGTATGATGCGCCGATACAAGAAATCCCCAGCATCCATGCCGCCGCCCTAGAGGTGACCAATTTGGAACGCTGCTTCCTGATCTTGTCCTTGTATTGAGTCTCAGATCTCGCAATCTGCTGAGACACACCTGCATCCTGCCGAGCAGACGCCATCTCTCTCTCGATACGTTGAAAAAGGTTTCTCACCTCGCGCATGTCGACAGGGCGATCCTTTGGATCCAACTTCAAGCAGGACTCGATAATCGCCTTCCACTGCCGCTGAGGCTCTCTCTCGCCGATCTTCCTCCCCCACTCCAGTTCTGGGGATAGGTGGAGATGATCCACGAGATCATGAGGATCGATAGGCACGGAGTGCCCACCTTTAGCATCCTCTTGGCGCACCCAGCTTTTCCAGTACATCCGGCCTCGCGGGTACTCGCCACGCAGTAGCCAAAATGCCAATGCACCGAAGCGATACACATCCCAGCGGCGTGCCGCCTCTCGACTGAAATCACTCCCTAGAGAGGTCAGCTGCTCGGGCGCCGCAAAGAACGCAAAATCATCCAAGTCGACATTGCACAGTTCACCCATCAGGCCCGCACCGAAATCTCCTATCTGGACAGTCTGCGGCTGATCATCCTCCGCAGGCTCGTAGAATACATTGCCTGGGTGCAAATTGCCATGAATCGCATTGTACTTATGCAAGTGCCCCATCGCATCGGCGACCTTGCGGATGATACTCCAGGCCTCTGCCTCGCTTGCCACTACGATATCTGATAGGGACATACCATCGCACCACTTGGTGACCGCATAGCTCGGCCCAGATTCCATACTATAAGTGACAGGCTGGAGCAGACCATCGTGCGCTGGCATGCTATCCAGACTGGTCAGTGTGGCCTCTAGGATCTGCCGGTCTATCGCCATAGCGGAGTAGACCTTGATCGCATATCTCTCGCCAGACTTTTGAGACTTGGCGAGGTAGACTTTGCCCGATATGCCAGAGCCAATCGGATCTGGCTGAATATCAAAACCGTCGATAACTAAATTATCCATGACTATTCTTTAATGATAGACAAAAGAACAACGTAAAAAGACGAATCGCTATCTATACTAGAGGAACGTATCTGGCAGGAGTCCACGGCACTTAGCATTGAGCCAGTGCTCCTTGGGAGGCTTGGCCCATGCATCGACTGAGATCCCACTTTCCTGCAATTTAGCCCGGCAGTATGGATCGCCACGATCTGCACCCTTGCGATAAAACTTAACCGCGAGCGCCATGTCGGATGATGTGCCCATACCGATCTCGCTCATACGCCCTGCCTCTCGGCAAGCTGCGATACTGCCGCCATCTACTGCGGCAGCGAAATGAACGAATGCTCGAGAATGGCTCACCTCTACACCCAGACCACTGAGGTAGCAGATACCGATCAGGTAGTCCGCATCGCTGTGATACTGGCGACGAGCTTCGTGGAGATTCTTCAGAGCTAAGTGATAATCCGACTCGGCTCGGGCCTCGAACAACTGAGATGATCCCAAACGAAATGCCGCATGCGCCCGAAAGTCCTGCTCGACCTGGGCTGTCTGCTGATCCCCTGTGCTATACCCACCCGTAGCCAACACTGGAAACGTGACTCCCATATCAGAGGATGCCGACTTCGGCTGTATCTTTACGATCTGTGGTCTTTTACGAGAATTCCCGACTGGGACATCTGCACCTTGTTTGGCCATGATTGTCTCCTGATCAGCAGGGCGCCCTGCGTCTATGCTACCGGACTTGCCGATCAGCTCATAGGGGAGACTCTCGAATGACAGTAGAGACTCGAGATAGCGATCCTCTGTGGAATGCTCGGCCCACTCTGGGATAGTGACCGGCCTAGGCGCTGCATCTGCATCGCTAACCTCAGAGCCATCGACCTCGCTGACGACGGGGAGATAGCTGTGTGGCTCTCCGATATCGGCTGGTAGAGATCCGCTATCTGCCACTAGAGAGACAGGTATCGGGTTGGACTGAAAGCTATCCGTAGGTGTCTGGTTCCATGCGACTTCTAGAGGTGAAGTCACATTCATGATATCCATACGAGCAGCTACCTTGCGAGCTGTACGAGTCGCTCGTCTCTCGACAAACAGCGAGGTGACGACGAGTGCTATCGATATCATCGCTGCCAGTGCCAGATAGACTTGGCTGCTCTTGGATTTAGCTCGGTCCTCGACGACACTGTGGCGAGGAGGCTGCCCGTCTTTGGCTGCATCTTCCAATGGTGGTGCCCAAAAACCTGGCACTTGGTGGACGCCTGCGGGAGCAGAGCTAAGGAACCAAAATCCAGGCAATGTCGCGATACAGCCCACAGCCTTTTTCTCGATACCTACTAGCACTGCGAGCTCGATCTCGCAGGATAGGTGACAGATGATCTCAGCGAAAGCGCACTGCGTCGTCCACGGAGCAGTCAGAATAGCATCGAGATTCTCCACGGTCAGTAGAGATGCTCCGACTTGGCCGCCCCGCAGTGACGAGCTGACCATGCGAGCCCAGCGCTCCGGCTCATTAGCCTGGAGATTCTGAGCATCCATCGTCACAGTCTTGCAGAGCAAGTTGCGCAGCTGATCGATGGGATCTTTGCCCTCATCGAGATGCAGCGACATGATGTAGCCACATGCTGGATTTTTCTTGAGTGATGTCTGCAAACCTTCGCAGACCCAACTATCCATATTCGGCCCGAGATCGTGAACCAGTGCGACAACTGCCTCCGACCGAAATAGGGTTTCGTGTAGTCGATCTGCTACACCTGATCGAGAATCCGTTAAACTTTTGTTCTCGGGGGCTTGTGAGTTTAACGAATCTGAAATAGGGGATTCAGAATCTTCGTTTGGTTTCATATAATCACAAGAGAGAGGCAGGCAGTGACATTTGTCTCTGACCGACACCTAGTGATTTCGTTGAAACAAGCCGTCAACAAAGGCTAGCTCGACTCGAGCTGGGATGGTGAGGCAGCTCTCAAAGCCGACTCACTTCCCCTGTTTCCTCAATAACCCCTTGGTGCCGACCCTCTCGGCATGATTCGAATATGCCCAAAAGATTTTAAAAATCAATTCAACTTTAATAAAAATTTAAAATTAAATTCTCAAAACCGATGAATTTAGCTCTAATTTATTAAATTACTGCCGAATCATCCAGACTTCTACTCTACGATTGAGGGCCCGACCTTCTTCGGTCTCATTATCGCCGAGGGGCATTTCTTCGCCGAATCCGGCACCCTTTGATTGAGAAAATTTGATGCCTCTCTCGATCAATCTCTTTCTCACGTAGTGAGCTCTTTGCTGTGAAAAGACGACATTCTCTTCAGCCGTACCGACATGATCTGTGAATCCAATCAGCAGAGCCCGAGCCGTACCACCATCGCGCTTGAGCGCAGCAGCGACATCGTCCAGATATTCACTCGACTCCTCGGTGAGCAGCATCTTGCCCTGTCTGAAATACAAGTTTCTGGGCGAATCGAGACGATCTGCTGTGGCCACTAGCTTTCGGTAATCTTCAGGCACAGATTCATTGCTGAGTAGATACTGCATATGCAGGTCATGGCTGCGCTGGTCGACATCGAAACCGTCAGAATCGTAGCCACGATAGCCCAGGTCACGGACGATATTCTGACCTGCTGCCGATCTCGCAAAGGCCATAAGCCCCTGATGAAGTGCCGGATCTTCATCGCTCTTAGCTATGATCAGCGACACAGGCTGCGAGAGTGAGTAGGCACCGCTGGCGAATGACAATCGAGACGGCATGATCGGAAGTGCCTTGGGATCGGCCTTCAGAGACAAGATCTTGTTGGCCGTATCTGAGAAAGTCACGTTGGCCAGTCCGAGAGCCTGCGGATCGCTCGCGACTAGCTCCTGATATTGCTCAAATGTGCTAGCGGTCTGTTTGATGCGGCGCTTCCAGCTCGTAGGTTTGATGCGTAGTGACCGGGATATGACCGATTCTATCTTATCGACATCCTGCTTACAGAGATAGAGGTTTATTTTTCCCCCCTTGCTGCCGACCGTCTCCCACTGGGTGAATTCGCCATTCAAAATGGCTTTAATCTGGCGTACTGTCAGACTAGTGCACGGGTGCTCTCGATGGCCATGCAATGCCACGCCCTCGTATGCTATGGCCGCATTATGGCGCTCTGCCAATGATCCTCCTGTAGGAGTGAGATCCTCCCACGAGATACGCAACTGAGTGTCAGCCATGCCACCTCTCACCCAGGTCTGCTCTGGTCCTACCTCGATTTCGGTATAGCCCGCCTTAGCCAGATAGCCCTGCGCTAAGCTAGTCGCTAGATCAGGCCCGATACCAGCCAGAGCAGACACAGCTTTCACCTGCTCTACCATCTGTGACTCTCGACTAGGGGCCGCAGACTCTTCACCAGCCTCCGTAGCGCTAGCTACTAGAGCTACTGGGATAGGCATCTGCGCGAGGAGCGTGGCCTCTGTGTCGGCCACGGTCGGCGCGGATGGGGCCAGACGCGGCCTAGGATCTACCTCGTCAGCTAGATTGGCCGCTGACACTTTGCCTGATTCAGGTGTCTGTACTAGACGATCCGAGCGCATACTCTGCCCCGCTATCTTGCACACACAAAACAGGGCCACTACCGAAGCGGCGACTCCGGTAAGATTGAGAACCCATCGTAAATTTTTTAAAAATACGCTCATCACGAATTTAAATTTCAATTATTTTTGTAATTTTGATAATATTATAGCCTGATTTTTAAAAAAGTCTAGGCATCACGAAGGTTTTGCTTTGTTTTTATTAAAACTTACTTTATTGTTTATGGAGAAACATAATGGACACCTCTACCGAGACACTCTGGCTGATAGCGACAGGATCATTCTTTTTGATGATCTTCTGTTTCGCCTTGAGCAGCTTGCTTAAGTGGTTCTCACCGGAGGTTGGCAATGACAAAAACTCTGGGGTCCCTACCCTCAGCGCTGTCATTTCTAACGCCCATTCTTATCTACAGGCACTCAGTCTTTGGAAGCCCAACGCCACCCTAACGTTGAATCAAATTCCAAGAAAACTGATCAAGTGCCTAACCAGCCTGCTACACACAAACCAACACGACACTAAATAAAACTCTACCTTCTGACCTCGCTGACACGTGTAAGTAAACGAAACACAACTGGCCTGCCTGCCAAAGTAAAATCCCCGTTTTACCACACTCCTAGCGGAGCTCATGAAACATTTGAAACACGAAATAAAACGGGACTATGCTACAACTACAGATACCAAGTGAGCAGCAGAATAAACAGGCTGTTCAGCTAACTGATGGTCGCACTACCATAGGTAGCCGGGCAGGCAACGACATCCAACTCGATGACGACAGCATCTCTGCGTACCACGCCGAAATCGTACAAGGTGTGAATGGAGAATTCTACGTCACCGACTGCTACTCCAGCCACGGGACATTCCTGAATGGAGAGCAGGTAAAAGGCAAAATGCGCATCGTAGAGGGCGACGAACTTCGCTTTGGCGACCAAGTCTGTGTCCTGAACACGACCGATGCGGACTCGGACTCAGGTCTAGGTATGGGCGAGCTACTCATGCAGAAAGCCCCTGCCAGCAAGATGAAAGCAAAGGCTGATACCGCTACTAACAAGAGCGCTCACGCCATGCCGCCCTCCTTGGACATCAAGGATAAGGATCTCAATCAATTGAGCAACGAACTGGAGAGCAACCGCGAAGCCGAAGTCAAGCCCGCTCAGCCCGAGGCAGATGCCGCTCTCACACTCGAGAATAAAAGACTAATCGCAGCTTTGGAATCCACCGAAGCCGAGAAAGCTGACATGGTCTTTGAGCTAGCCGAGATGAGAAGAAATCTCGACGAAGCTCGTCGCGACCTAGCAAAGGCTGAAAAAGCTGAGACAACTGTCAACCAATCTGACGCAAACACTAGCAAGAAGGCAGACGTCGAGAAGCAGATCGAGGACCTCCAGAATGAACTGGTCGATCTATGGTCTAGCAAATCTTCTATCACTCAAGAGACCGCCAAACTGGCAGCCGAGAAAGAGAAGCTGGATAAGGAAACCACAGCTGTTCGCGAGGAACTGGCTGAGGCTAAGAAAAATGTCGCGAAACTGAAGAAGACCGAAAGCGAGCTGAAAACTTCGATTGGCAGTTTCAAGAAAGGCTCCATCAGCCGCAAAAATTCATACACAAACGAGTGGGACAATCTCCCTATCTCAGAGGAAACCGAGCGCCGTATGTGTGGCGAGATCGTCAATCGGATGGATCTCATCGACGACCTGCTGGCCAGCCAGAATCCAAAACTACTGCTGGCCCCAGGTATCAAACAACACATTCTGGAAATCCGTGAGAGCTTTGTCGATCTACTCCTGGATCACTCCGTGCAGATCTTTGAGGTAAATCCTGGCAACCGTCTCAACACAGACGACCGCAACAAGGTGCAACTCATCGACATCGAGGCTCTCGAAGACGGCAAACTCAAAAGAAAAGCCCTGAAACAAGTTGCCGAACAGGAGACTGATCAGTCCGCTACCGTCCTCGAAACCCTACGCCCTGGCTATGTCTACGAGAATGGCGAGGTCACCCGAGTGCTTAAAAAGGCAAACGTGGTAGTCATATAATTTTTATATTTTATATAAATTTCATAATTTTGATTGACCGCTTTTGCCGGATGTCCTAAATTTATAGTCAGCAGGGATATGCCCCCCTTTTTCTCAGACCGGTCGTGTCACGACTCGATTTGAGCAACTGGCCCGCTGGCACCCGAAACACGAATGAACTCAATAGGAACACAGTTAAAATCTGTCCGTAAGGAGCGCGGATGGAGCTTAGAATATGTGAGTCACCACTCACGAATCCACGCTCGTATCTTGAACTGCCTGGAGACTGATGATTATTCGGTCTTCGGTAGCCCTACCCTGGCTAAGAGCTTTATCAAAAAGTATGGCTCTTTCCTCGGAATGGACGTGCGGCATCAAGTCGATGCTCTGAAGATAGAGGGATATTCATCGACACGGACTGGTGTGGCCAAATCTCAGATCAAAGAGAGCCTAGAGACCAGTGATGTCTCGCTAGCCACTCCACGCTACCGAAAGGCGGCAGATCGCAATGGCACGCCCATCTTTCTATCCGGATCGCTGGTCGCTCTAGTGACGCTTCTGGGAGGTTTCTACTATCTCGGCTCGAAAGCGGATCTCAGAAACACAGGCCTACCTGTAGCAGGTCAGCCTGAGGTTCCCGCGAAAGTGGTGACCGAGATCCAGACTGCAGGGCAGACTGATATCGTAAAATCCGCTTCCAAGAAAGGCGATTCGCCGGTGCAAAGCCCGATCCCAGTCGGCCTGAAGCCGGAGTAGACTCTACTAGCTGTTCCTTTTTATTTTCATCCTATCTGTAGCAGGCTACAGGATAGACTCCGTACAGCGCTTCATCGCTGTCGGAACGTGAGGCCACCACTGATCTGGTGGCCTTTTCCTTTTTGGAGACGATACCCCGCCTGGATTATAATAATTATGGTTTTTATAAAAATTATTTGAAACTGACGAAAATCTGGAGTATGGTCTCCCATAGCATTGATTTGCTATTTTTGTGTTGAGGGGTAACGAGAGCGGCGCCGGACTTTAGGGTCCGACGCCGCTTTTCTCTTTTCTAAAAGGCGCGCTCACGCACTCTCTCAGCGCGGCTACTTCCAGCCATAGCCATTCTGCATATCGAGCCTGCTGCTTTCCTTGCCCATCCAGATCAAAAGCAGCACCGGATACAGCGAAACCCAAATCGCACCCAGCAATATAATCACCACGCTGATCGTCCCTGTTAGTTTTTCGGGAAACAGAGGGCCCATCCCTGCCGCTCCTGATACAGTGCCAGCCATCTCCTCTGTCATACTCATCATCCCTAGGTACAACTTTTGAGTGAAGTAGACAGCCAGTAGCCCCACACCGATCTTAGCGTAGGCCCAGGCCGTCATGATGGGACGGGCGATCCGATAGCGGCACATCAGCAGTATCGATCCCACGAATAAAATGACTGCCAACAGGCACAATCCGCCCTCCACGTAGATCTTCTTCGCCGCTACATCGGCAAAAAGTGCCATAAACTCCTCCGTGACAGCTTCATCCACACCAGCGGTCGTCGTCGTGCCTCCAGATGTCACACTAGTAGTCAACCTGGTATGAGACTGCCCCATAGCAAAACACATCAGCGCCTGATAGGCGGCCCCGATAAAGCCCACCACACTGAGCAGCAGGCCCAAAATGCCGAAGGTGAGCGGCCAATTCGACTGAGCATAGGGCTGGTGGACGGGTGGTGGCGAAGTAGGTGGGTTCATGACGTCTAGCTTAGCGAATTTAGAATGTGAGAAATCCTGTCAAAAAGGAAAAACGAGTTTTTTTCTACAAAACCTGCATAACATTCCTGAGCGCCCGTCAGATTGGCATACCAAAAACCAGTGACAAACTAAGAAATGGAAAACGAATTTGCCTTACTGAATCAATTTCTCGAAGAGATGGGACCTGAAGTGATCGGCCATGAGTCGCTACCAGTGACGGATGAGCAGCTAGATCTAATCAAACGCTTCGTTTCAGGTAGCCTGAGTGCCAAAGACAGAGAGTCTCTGCTCCCCACTCTGATAGAAAACGAACAAGCTCTACACGATCTGGTCGCGGCGATCAAAAGTCGCCAGTCATGAAGCCACGGAATCGTCTGAATTTCCTAAAGAACTCAAGTTTCTCCCAATACGGGACCGATGTGGAGAGCCACATCGAGTCTTGGATCGCATCCAGCAGGCCTACCGATATCGCCAGTCTGCTGGATCATGCGTGTCTGGATGTCCTCACCCAGACCTTTGAGCACATCGGCGGCTCGGAGGGCACAGTGTGGCTATCCGACGCTAGCGGCCAGCAGCTCACAGCCGTGCTCAACTCTGGCCCCGATGCCAAAGAGATCGTCGGATTCGAGCAACCGATCGGCAGTGGTATCGTATCCATGGTCTACTGCCAGCAGCAGCCCTACTGCGAAAATGAGATCGGCACAGAGACCGCAGCGCACGACGACACGCTAGATCGCCAGATCCACAAAAGTACCCACGCCATGGTGGCTATCCCCTTCTACTTCGCCTTTGGGCTACGCGGTGTGATCTCCTGTGTCCAGTTACAGGAGAAAGACGCCGATGAAATGGGCGGCTTCGAGAGCGCCGACATCGAGCAGATGCTCAAAGCCGGCAACCATGTCGAGCGCCTCCTCAATGGCAAACTGCTATCGGTCGCACTAGGCTTCGATGAGTGCTAAACCTGATACCAGATGGCCCACGCTAGATGAGGCTCGGCAGGCACTAGCTACCGGCACCGGCGAGGGCGTGAAAGTAGCCATCATCGACTCAGGAGTCGAGGCGGCTCACCCAGCATTGGCAGGCCTAGAGCTCGCCGACGATGTCGTGGTATCCTGCGATGGGATGAATATCGTCTTCGAAGAGGGCAACGGCACCGATGCCTACGGGCACGGCACTGCTGTGACTAGCGTCCTACTCGATGAAGCACCCGGCGTGCAGGTCGGCAGTTTTCGAGCACTGGATACCCAGAATCGATCCCGAGGTTTCGTCATAGCCGAGGCGGTCTACCTGGCTATCTCCAAAGGCTACCACATCATCAACTGCAGCTTCGGCTGCAGAGGGCTGCCCAAATACGTCATGGAATACAAAGAGTGGGTCGACCTGGCCTACCTCAATGGCGTGCAGATCGTGGCCGCCTGTAGCAATCTAGAGTCTGGCATACGCGAGTGGCCGGCCTACTTCCCCAGTGTCCATGGGGTGCGAGCGATCGACTGCGACCCAGACGAGCTTTTCTTTCAGCCCGGGCGCATGATCTCATTCATGGCCAAAGGCGAGCGTATCAAGGTGCCATGGATCAATGGCACATCCAAAGTCGAGACCGGCAGCAGCTTTGCCGCACCTCGCGTCGCTGGGAAAATCGCCAGAATCCTGTCGCAATATCCAGAGCTAGAGCCAGCAGCCATCAAGCCCCTGCTGGCCAATATCGCGACCCCGATCGAGCGAGACCCGCTATAAATCAGGGTGTCCTCGGAAAAAGCAGGGGAAATTTTAAAAATTTAGTTTATATTTTTAAAATATTTGTTGCCCCTAATTGTTTAGGTATTAAAATTATTATAATTCCGATAACAAACATGAAATCTTGGACACACGACCCACAGACTTTCCTACCTCAGCCCCTGAAGCTACGTCGAGGTATCTCTTTCACTAATACAGCTGGTACTATCCAAGCGTCTATCCCAGATCGCTTGCCAGCTACTATCATCGAGCCGTGGCAGTATCGTCTCATGCTTTGTCTCGATGGCAGTCAGCCTTTTGTCGAGCACGTGAAGCAGGTCAAATCCAAGCACGGTGATGCATTCGACGCCGATGATGTGTGGACCTTCCTCTACTGGCTGTTGGAGAATAAGTTGGTCGAAAATCTTCCTGCCGAGGTCGAGGCCGAGGCTCTCTTTGCCGAAGACCAGCCAGCAGGTGCACGCGCCTGGATGAGTGTGCCTCTACAGATCCTGGCCATATCGGTCATCTGCCTATGCACCGCTTTTGCTTCCTACTTCTGCACACCTATGGTCGTCGCCTATCTCGGTATCGAGACGGCCAATGATCCTATGTCCCAGATCGCTATGGAGGCGGATCAGATCCGTGCGCACCGCATGCCAGAGTTTGCCAAGACGACCGAGATGGAAGTCACTGCCAGCGCTGATGAAGTGACCGATCCACACGCCGCACTTCGCAGCCAGCTGCTCGACATGCGCCGCGAGATGGTCGCCTGTCAGATCCGTCGTGATGAGTATTACCTACAGAATGATGAAAATGGCTACGCCGACGAGGTCGCACGTATCTCCGAGCTAGCCAGAGAGATCGGCGAGATCAACGCGACTATCAACGAGTAGTCACCGGCAACGGTGGCAACTCGGGCTCAGCATCGGGTCCGTCCTCCCCGCGCAGCGAAGCCAACGCCTCGGCGATGGCTATCTCGCTGCGCTTCCTTTTTTTATACACAGAGACAGTGGTATAGCCTGCACGCTGCAGCTTACCCAGTCCTTTACCAAAGCTCTCCCCCACTCTACCCGGACGGTGGGAGTCCGAGCCCAACACCACCGGGATGCCGCGCTCACACATCAGTCCGAGCATCGTCGGTCCGGGATTGATCTCGGGGTAAAGTTTGTGCTGACCAGAGGTATTCATCTCCATCGCCACACCTGTAGCGGCGATCCGATCCAGGGCGGCCTCTATCACACCGCGGTAGCGCTCGAAGCTCCAGCCATCGGCGTTGGCATTTTTCACCAGATCGGGGTGAGCCAGAGAATCAAACAACCCCGTCTCCGCAGACTCTGCCAGATGATCGAAATACTGCTCGACGAAGGCATCCCTATCCCCTGTCCAAAAGGCTGCTCGGTACTCAGGTATGTGCCAATGCACCGAGCCTAAGATGTAGTCAAAATCCGCTCGACTATGTAGCTCCTCCAGCCAGCCCTCCATACCGGGGAAAAAGTCGCTCTCCATGCCCAGCCGCACCTCAAATCCATCCGGCGCAGCCGCCGCCGCCCCGGCGACTAGCTGACAATACTCATCGAACTGCTCTGGCGCCATGCGCACCGCATTCGAAAAGCCATCGGGCATCGGGCTATGGCAGGTGATGATGATCCCCGCCAGCCCCCGCTCCACCCCACGAGCCACATATGCATCAGGATGCCCCACCGCATGCTTGCAGAGCTCGGTGTGCATGTGGGAGTCGAAGTAGGTCGGAGTGGCTGACATGTCTGACAAATAGTTGAGAGGTGTATCCATTACTCGATTTCTCAAATCTTCATACCCAAGATAGAAAAATCATCCGGCAAACTGCCTCCCTGACGCGACAAAACACAATCACGCAGCCCCTCGACTCCCGCATTGGGAATCTCTTTCGCAGCATCTTTGAGGTTCTCATATCCTGCATATTTCCAAACGCCATCAGAAACGACCAGCAGCGAGCCTTTAGCCTCAGCCAAGTGAAACAGAGTGGTCCATGAACAGCCTCCCCCAATTGGAGGATTTTTTCTTTGGCGCTCTGACAGGTCATTGAAATCGCCACCCTCCTCAAGAAAATAGACTTTGCTATCTCCCACAGCCCCACCCACTACAAAACTTGGTGCTACGGCCAAACCTATCAAGGTAGTAAAGCCTGAGCACTCTCTGGCCACTCTTGCATCTGCAGCAGAGAAAATTTCGTCCCAAGTCGACTGAGCCACCAGATCGGCCCAAGAGAACTGGCGCGCTACTTTTACAGCCTCCTCACAAGCTACATATACCGTCCCCGCCCTGTTGGGTGATGCACTCGCAGTATGAAGTCTTCATTTTCCTTATGCCCTCCGCCCCTCTCAGTCCATTCTACAAAATTGGCCATCAGTTTTTAGGCTACCATCTGCCTGCCGATTTGCGCAACTGGTCAGTCGAGACAGAGCCCTCATAATAGATGTCATGATTCGTATTCTATCGCTCATCGCTTTAGCCCTACTGCCCATCCTTTCATCGGCAGCCGATCAGAAACAGCCCAACATTATGGTCTTTCTCGTCGATGACATGGGCGTCATGGATACCTCGGTGCCATTTCTCACCGATGCCGACGGCCAGCCCGAGCGCCACCCACTCAACGACTGGTACCGCACGCCGAGCATGGAGCGACTCGCGGCGCAGGGTATCCGCTTCAATCAATTTTATGCCATGAGCGTCTGCTCACCCACGCGTATCTCCATCCTCACTGGGCAGAATGCCGCTCGCCACCGCTCGACCAACTGGATCAATCCACGCGAAGACAATCGCGGCACCTACGGCCCTGCAGGCTGGGACTGGGCAGGACTGAAGAAAGGCGAGGTCACCCTACCCGGCGTGCTCAGCCAGGCAGGCTATCGCACTATGCACGTCGGCAAAGCCCACTTTGGCCCGTTTAGCAAAGAGGGCCACGAGCCGCTTAACCTAGGCTTCGACATCAATGTAGCCGGCGATGCCTTTGGCGCACCTGGCAGCTACCTCCCAGAGCAGCACTATGGAGCTATCTCAAAAAACGAACGCCGCAGAGATCACACGCCTCCGCACTTGGAGAAATACTACGACACCGAGACCCACCTCTCCGAGGCTCTCACCCTAGAGGCCAAAGAGATCGTCTCCCAAGCGGTGAAGGACGAAGTGCCATTCTTTCTCCACCTCAGCCACTACGCCGTGCACAGCCCATTTGAGAGCGATCCTCGATTCGAGGCCAACTACGCCGACTCCGACAAGCCGAAAAGTGCCAAAGCCTTTGCCACCCTCATCGAGGGCATGGATAAATCCCTCGGCGACATGCTCGACCACTTTGCCGAACTAGGCATAGCCGAGGATACACTCGTCATCTTTCTCGGCGACAATGGCTCCGATGGCCCCCTCGGCCACCAGCACGAGGTAGCCTGCGCCGAGCCACTGCGCGGCAAAAAGGGTGCCCACTATGAGGGCGGTATCCGCGTACCCTTCATCGCCGCGTGGGCCGCCGCCGATGCTGAGCGCCCACACCAGGCTGCGCTACCCATCCCTGCAGCAGCTATCCAGGATCAGATCGGCTCTGTCTGCGACCTCTTTCCCACCGTGCTAGCCATAGCCGGTGCTGATACGCCTACCGACCACGCCGTCGATGGATTTCAGCTACAAACCCTACTCACCGGAGCAGCCGACGATCCCCAGCACCCCGACCAGTTTCTCATGCACTACCCCCACGGTCGCCACCGCAGCAACTACTTCACCACTTGGCGCGACGGCGATTGGAAAGCCATCTACCACGCCCTGCCAGATGAACAAACTCACGGAAATAAGCTCCAGTCCGACGGCCAGCACTACCAGCTCTACAATCTAGCCGCCGACCCCTACGAGCAGAACGACCTCTCCGAATCCCAGCCAGAAAAGCTCAAAGCGATGCTAGCCGAGATGAATCGCCAGCTCGAGTCTATGGGGGCTGTCTATCCTGAGAAGGATGGCAAATTGCTCAGACCTGAGTAGTGGAGCTGGTTTCGTCATAATGAGCAAAGAGGAATATCTCGACAGGTTCGTATTTGTTGGCTTAGCAAACCTAAATAATGGGTTTGACGCAAAGGACATCAGATATTTCTCGAGTTCAGACTTTGCGACTATTCTTCAGAGAGTCGAAAAGTTGGGCCTTGGTATCTATGGAATCGAACCTTGGAAAAACGGAAATTTATACGACGTAATTGCCTGTAACGAATGCAAATCTTGTTCCACCGATCCTAAATGGTTTTGGAAGGCATTCACAAATTTTAAGGAGAAAGATGACGATCTATTATACTCCGCAACCTACTATATTCCAGATAGGTTAATAGAGTGTAAAGGAGGACTCTAATTCGCAATACCTTACATCCCCTAAAAATCTCCCCCAACTACTGCAAGCCTCTCCCATTTGAGGCTTGATATACACACAGCAAACTGACAATCTAACTCCATCGAAACCCTCCCTACAAAAGGTAATCGAATGGAAAAGCATGCTCTCAGTAATGATCAACGGTTTTGGGTAAGACTAGCTGTAGTTGCTGCGCTCGTAGCATTCACCCTCTACTTATGGAAAATTCAGTTCCCCAGTTCAAGCCCGACTACCCACCTCTCTTCACAGGACGAGCCCAACACAAAACCTCCCTCTTTTTCCTCTCATTCAACAATTGATAGTGATACCGCCAATTCTTCAGACGAAAAAGGAGACAGCGAAATCGCCAAAGAGAAAGTCCAGACTCTCATCGGCGAGCCCTATCAATTTCTAGCCACCGAATACGAAGCCCTCGATGACTGGCTGAACGAAAAATTTGAAGTGAGGTACCGCGCCATGACTCCGGCGCTAATTTTCGATCAAGTCCCGCTGAACGATATTCACTATGAGACATCAAACTTACCAGATTCCAGTAAAGGCTTTAATTTTGAATCAGACAATCTCTCCCGACGAGAACTACTGGAAGTGATTTCCGGTCATTGGGAACTGGAGATGGATTTCATCTATGGTGAAGACGGTCTGCCCTCAGCCATCCAAGTAACAGGACGCTCAACGCCCTGAGTTCTTTCACCCCTTGCCCCTTTGGATTCCGGAAAATCACCTCTGCCGCCACCAAACCCATGTTCTAGTGTGCAGTTATCAAAGCTAGAAGTCAATTTTCAATAGGGTACAATTTTTATTGAATAGGGTACAATCCGTGACAAAGGCAAAGGGAACCAATTCTATTGCCAAAACCATCACTATGATACCCAACGTCCTCGCCGAGCGCTACGCCACCACTCCGATGAAAGCCATCTGGTCTCCAGAGGGCAAGGTACAACTCGAACGCGAGCTCTGGGTCGCTGTGATGAAGGGGCAGCGGGACCTCGGTCTCGACATCCCAGAGGAAGCGATCACCGCCTACGAAGGCGTGATCGATCAAGTCAACCTCGCCTCCATCGATGCCCGCGAGCGAGTCACTCGACACGATGTGAAAGCAAGGATCGAAGAATTCTGCGATCTCGCCGGCCACGAGCACATCCACAAAGGCATGACCAGCCGCGACCTGACAGAAAATGTCGAACAGCTTCAGGTACACCGTGCCCTGCAGCAGATCCGCATCAAGGCAGGCGCTGTGCTCGCCCGTCTATCCCGCCACGCGCAGGACAGCCGCGACCTAGTGATCACCGCTCGCACGCACAATGTCGCGGCCCAGATCACCACCATGGGCAAGAGACACTCGATGTTCGGCGAGGAGATGCTCCAAGCCCTACAATCGCTCCAGAGCCTGATAGAGACCTACCCCGTGCGTGGCCTCAAAGGCGCGGTCGGCACCCAGCTCGATCAACTCAGCCTATTCGAGGGGGACTCGGCCAAGGCTCTCGAGCTAGAGAGCAAAGTCTGCCAGCACCTGGGCATGGGCAGCAAGTGGACCAATGTCGGCCAGGTATACCCACGTAGCCTCGATCTAAAGACCGTCTCCGTGCTCAACGAAATCGCCTCCGCGCCATCGAGCTTTTCAAAGACCCTGCGCATCATGGCCGGCCACGAGCTAGCCAGCGAGGGATTTGCCAAAGGCCAGGTCGGCTCATCGGCCATGCCCCACAAGATGAACAGCCGCAGCTGCGAGCGCGTCAACGGCTTCAAAGCCATCCTCGGCGGCTACCTCGCCATGGCCAGCCAGCTAGCCGGCGACCAATGGAATGAGGGCGATGTCTCCTGCTCCGTGGTGCGCCGCGTCATGCTACCAGATGCCTTCTTCGCCGCCGACGGTCTGCTAGAGACCTTCATCACCATCCTCGATCAGATGGAGACCTACCCCGCCGTGATCGAGGCTGAGAACCAGCACTACCTACCTTTCCTACTCAGCACCACCATCATGATGACTGCGGTAAAGAACGGCATCGGTCGCGAGACCGCCCACGAGATCATCAAAGAGAACGCCGTAGCCGCCGCCAAAGCCTACCGCTCCGGCGAGTCAGAGAAAAACGACATGATCGACCGCCTAGTCACCGACGGCCGCATAGGACTAGATGCTGCGCAGCTGCAAGCAGCACTCGACGAGGGTCGCCAAAACATCGGTGCCGTCAGCGCCCAGATCGATGCCTTCGTCGCCGAGGTCGATAGTGCTGTGGGCAGTATCGATGGCGCCGCAGACTACACAGCAGGAGCCATCCTATAGAGCCACGTAGGGGTGGCTCCCCAGCCGCCCGACAGGCTGCGCCCCAAGTACCGATGATGAAAGAGCTTACCTACTGGGTAACAGCTATCTTCGCGGTACTGTTCGCAGTATTTGCCCTCAGCGACATCCGCAAACAGAAAGATCATCTCCCCAGCCACTACCGCTGGGTGATGACTGTCTTAATCCTGCTTCTTCCCCTGGTCGGCTCTGTCATTTACTACCGTCAAAAAGACTCGATGGCCAAGGAGGTAGATCGCCTGAGTAGACGCTGATAGATACCTCACACCGAATTTTGCAGCCTACTCGAAATCTAAAAAATCCGGTTAATTCTGTCTAAAACCAACCTTCTATGCTACCCTTAATCCAGTAATGACGCTCAATCTCCTACAGCCACTTTGCACCGTAGAAGACTACCTCGAAGAGGAACAGTCAGCTGAGGAGCGTCATGAATACATAGCTGGGAGGATCTACGAAATGGCTGGAGCAACTGAAAAGCACGAAATCGTGGCAGGTAATTTATTCGTTTTGCTTTTCACCCATTTGAGAGGTTCCGGCTGTCGCACCTTCAAGGGAGACATGAAAGTGCACCTGACCTTGAATGGTAAAGACTACCTTTACTACCCCGACATCATGGTCGTTTGCGATCCCGAAGACAACGAACCAATCTATAAAAAATCGCCCAAAGTGCTCATAGAAGTCATGAGCGACTACAAAGCCGATCACGTAGAGAAGCTATTCGCCTACCAACAGATCGACACCCTACAGGAATACCTAGTGATCGACCAGGACCCAGAGAACCAACAAGCTTGGCTATACCGCGCCGAAACCGGCTGGCAGCAGGAGGATGGCGCACCTGGCGGCATCGTTCGTGTGGATTGCTTAGATTTCGAAACATCTCTTGCTGATCTCTACCAGATGGGATAGGACCCGCGAGTTAGCCTGATGGATATCTACGGCAGCTACCTTCCTCAAGAGGATTCTCTTTTTGATCCAGTCACGCTCATTGCGGTAGCTCTGACACTTGCGAGCATTGCGCTTGCTACCTTGGTGCAATCCTTAGCTGAATCGTCGCGATCAGATCGATCTCTATCGCGCATCTGGTGGCGCAACTGCCTGTTCGTCGCATTTGGCGGCGCAGCCTATTGTTTCTGCTTTGGCCTGATGTATCCCGTCGGCGACGAGACATTCTCACTGCTTACATTGCCCCTCAGCGGCTTTATGCTCTTCGATCTGTTAGCGCAGACTAGCTATGCCGTCTCATTCATTATTCTCCTAGCAGCCATCCACTACCGCGCGCTAGGTCTAGCAGGTGGATTGGGGCTATCGGTGCTCTCGGGAGCCATCCTCTACCCGCTTCTAGGTCGCCAGCACTGGGGCGGAGGATTCCTGTCTACCTTTGGTTATTACGACTTCGCAGGCGGGATGATGATCGGCGGTACCGCTGGGGCGATCTTGCTCACTATCTGCCTAATAAAAAAACAGAACCTTGAAGCTATCGCTAGCGAATCAAAGATAAAATCGACCCTGGCAGTTTGTTTCTTTATTCTACTCAACAATAGCTTCGCTCCTTTTCTTACTGAGAATGAATCTCTCAACCCAATCTTCCTCAGCGCTAGCGCGAGCATAGTCGCAGCGATGAGCAGCGCGGCGATCACTGGGCTATTACTGAAACGCACCTTCAGCATTGACTGGCTTTTCTATGCAGGTCTCGCAGGCAGTATGGCTTTAGCATCATTCACCGATTACATTTCCTTAGCCCTAGCCACAGGCGTCGGGCTGCTGGCAGGATTCGCTTGCCAATTCAGTGCCTGGGCGTTGCAAAAAGTCGCTCACGTCCCGAATACCTACATCACCCTACTCGCCTGTGCACTCTACCTACCAGCCATCCTTGGTTGCCTAGTTCCAGCTTATTTCGCTCCAGAGTTCTCCCCTACCAGCCAGTTGGTAGGCATCGCTTTTTTCACTCTTGTCGGCGTAGTGTATGCATTGCTACTCACTACCCTATCCCAGGTCCAGAAGCACCATGTGGCGGCGAGCGCCTAGCGAGTGGCTGCAGGGCCCATGCGCCAATACCGATGAAACTCCACTCGCTACGCGCTCGCCGCCACTTTTCTCCACTAACTTCCAACAATCATCAATGCTTGCGCGCCGCTAAAGAAAAATACACGAACACGAGGTAAACAGAAAACAATAGCCAATAGGGCACCCACACCCCTGCTGGCTCTGCTGCCGCACCAGTAGAAAAACCAAGTGATCCGAATAAGCTTTCATAGATGCTTGGCCGATACACCCACTCTCCATCGCAATGTTGCACAGTAAAGTATGGGGCAAAATAAGTGAAGTCACTTTCATGCAAGCTAATTGCTAACGTTCCTTTCCATGAAATTAACTCAAAGACTGTGCGACTCACACTGCGCCCACCTATAGACATGTAGAAATGAGACAATAGCCACATCACTATCAAACCCAACAGAGGCAGAATCAAAACCAACCGTTTCACACTGCCAATATGAAGTTTTCCAACCATCCAGCAA
>JAHDID010000124.1 GCA_020630975.1 Verrucomicrobiota bacterium | reverse complement strand
CGGCACTTCGACTGCCATTCAACGCCTAAAACCTAAAACTCCCGATACTCGCCTTTCAGCATGGGATTCGCCGCAGCCAGATTGGTCACCTGCATATCCTTCGCATTCCACTCCAGACGCTTGCCGGGGAAATTACCAGCGACCACTCCTAGGCAGAGCATCTCGGCTAGCGGGCCGGCGTAGTCAAAGCCTGCAGTGGTCTCGCCTTTGCCCTCGATAGCATCGAGCCACATGGTGTAATGATCAGCAGGACCAAGGTCAGGCTTTACCGCGTTTTTCAGGATAGAGCGAGGGTAGAATTTCGGTGCATTGCAGTGTGGCAATACCATGCGACCGGCCTCGCCTACGAATAAAGCACCCTGCTGTGGTAGCTCCTCACCATCGGGCAGGATCAGATCGGGATTTTCCTTATCGTGTGGCGAGTTGGCACCATCATACCAGGTGAAGGTGAAATTATCGGTGGTGTGTGCAGTCGGCGCGAAGCCATAGCGCATGGTGTTTTTCTCTGGGAAGCCGAAGCCATTTGGAGCACGGCAGTCAGCCTCGATCCATAGCGGGTCTTTCAGGCCGAGAGATTTGACCGGGGTATCAAAAATGTGGATACCCATATCGCCCACGGTGCCGCAGCCAAAGTCGAGGATCTTGCGCCACTGCCCTGGATGATAGACTTTCTCCACATAGGCTCGCTCGGGCGCGGTGCCCAGCCAGAGATTCCAGTCGAGACTAGCAGGGATGGCATCTTCCTGCGTGTAGGGTTCCCCATCGTAACCCCAGTTTTTGTGCGACCAAACATAGACTTTGCTCACCTTGCCTAGGAGCCCGTCTTGGATCCATTGGCGAGTCAGTCGGTAGGCGGTTTTCGATTGGTTCTGGATACCCATCTGCGTGGCCAACCCTTTTTCCGCAGCGAGATGTGTCAGATGACGCGCCTCGGCGACTTTATGGGTCAGCGGCTTCTGCGTGTAGACATGCTTGCCCATCTCCATCGCCATCAGGGTAGCCGGATAGTGCGAGTGGTCGGGAGTGGAGATCGATATGGCATCCACTTTGTCGCCTAGCTCGGCGAGCATCTCGCGGTAGTCGGCAAAGTATTTGGCGCTGGTGTACTGCGCCATCTTGGCATCGATACCACCTCGCTCACGGTCGACATCGCACAGACCTAGCACCTCGACATTGGCATGACTACCGATCGAGTTGGTATCGGTGTTGCCCTTTCCTCCGGTGCCGATGTGAGCCGTGCAGATTTTGCTGTTTGGCGAATTGGCACGCAGTCCAGATGGCAGGATGAGCAATCCACCGGCAGCTGCAGCCGTGGATTTCACAAAGTTTCGGCGAGTCGATTTCTGATTCATAGCTGAGGTCGGGCAATTGGTTTAGCCACAGGCAGTAAATGGCTCTTCGCCCCTGCAGACAACTCACCTATTCGAGGCGGCAACTCCTCGATCAGGGCACTTCTTTACAGACTTCATGACTTTCTATATCTGTTTACCTTGTCAGTATTAATATTGAGACATTTCTTGTTTCTGATTCTTTATGGTGATAATTTTCATAACTAACAAAAACCCACCCAAGTTGTTATGACGATAGCCGATCCCGCCCCCATTCCTCCCGCTGCTCCCGCTAGACAGATACAGCCCGAGCTGCACAGCCGCCGTTTTTCGTATGATTGGGCGACTCATGGTGCTGTCACGGCACAGCGGTTTCAGTCGGCTACGGATCACCGCGAAGACACGCTGCATATCAAAACCGAGGGCGACTTCGCGATTCACTCACCGCTCCGCGATGGTGACCTCTCTCAGATCCAGGAGGCTGGGTATCTGACTTTCAAAGCCTTCCACAAAAGCTCCGAGACCATGCGCATCGATGTGCTCGGCTACGAGGCGGACAAGAGCACTTACTTTTGGCGCAAGGTCACGATCGAGCCCGGTGGCTGGCAGACCATCCAGCTACCGCTATGCTGGTTTCGCTGGGCGGCGGGCCGAGTCCCCGACTGGGCGGCAGTGCAGTCGCTCGGCTTCCGTGGCAGCGCAGGTGTGGATCTCTGGATCGGCGATATTGCCTTTATCGATAGGCCAGATGGAGGCGCCGCAGCTGCTGCTACCGAGACCGACTACGTCGAGCTGATGGCCAGCGTCTCTTCTCAGAAAAATCTGCGCAGCTACTGCGATGACGACCTGTGGCTGTTCACCGATTGCGATCAGCTGGATGCCGAGCGCCTAAGAGAGCATCTGCGTGGCGTGCGCGCCCATTTCCTCGAAAAGATGGGCATCGATCACCCGCACCCGACACCGCCGAAGATGTTTGTCTTTCAGGAAAAGGGGGAGTACCAACAATTTGCGATCGAGGCTGCGGCCATGCTCAATGCCAGTACATCCAAGCCTAGCTGCGACGGACTCCATCTCCAGGGATTGGCCCTCAGCTCCTACGTGGAGGGGCAGGGCTCGCTGCGCTCGGTGTTTACCCATGAGTTTGTCCACAGCCTGTGCAGCCACTACGCCAGGCTCGATCCGGCCAGTGGCGACTGGATGCAGGAAGGCATCGCCACGTGGTTTCAGTGCATGACGGATCCTCAGGCCGGCCTGTCAAAGATCGTCCTCGACGGGCTCAACAAAGAGTCCTTTCGCTGGACTCTAGAAAAGCTAACCACCGATCCCAAGCTACCTCTCAAACGCTACTGGCAGGCGATGACGCTGGTCGACTACTTCATGAACGCACCCGAAGTCGCCGCCAAATGGCCCGAGCTACTGAAGGCAGTGCGCAACTCCGGCAAAACCGACCTGAGCCACCATCTGACGACCGTCTATGAGATGGACTTTGAAGAGCTAGAGAAAAGCTGGATGGACTACACACGCCGCAGTGCGGGAAAGTACGAGCCTGTGGGTGTGGAGATGGAGATGAACTAAGCCGCCAGGACCGCCGACGTCCCCGTCGGCTTTCCTTTAGTAGTGTGCCCTACCCGATGAAGCCGACGAGGACATCGGCGCTCCCGGGGAACTCCTAATATCCGAACTCCACAAAGGGATCAAGCGGTGGCTTGGGTTTGAAATCCTCCAGCTCCTTTTGGACCTTAGCATCAAGAAGCCTAAACAGATTTTTATTGTAGGCTTCTGCATACCTATAAAGAGCAGGAACCAAATCTTCATATACGCCTGGTGGGATATCATCAGTTCCACCTGTCAAAATGCGAAAGCCATGAATTTCTAAAGCCTCAAAATAGATATGCTTCAATCCAGGACATGAACGCGCAAACCCCATCACGGCAATAAACCTCGTATCGCCGCTTTGGTAAGCTTTCTCCGCTTCAAGCTTGGGATTTGAAGCCTCCACCAAACGTAGTTGAAGAACAGGATCAAATACGACCTTCGAATCATCAAAGTGTTTTTCTTCAGCAAAGCTGAAAATCAAACTGAAGAGTACAAAGCAAAACAAAACTAATCGACGGTACATAACTACTCCCCAGCAGCCAACTTCTCCCGCACCAGCTTCGACTCCTCTACCGACAATATCTGCCAGCACGCCAACCCATTGCCGACTAGTTCCCACTCGTCGAAAGACCAGATGATCTCTTTGGCTTTGTTTACCTCTACGATCTGAGGCTGACCTTTCCCCGCATGGCAATTACCCAGTACCAAATTGCCATTGGGTAGCTCCTGCAGATCGGTCATCCAGCCGAGGGTCAGGCCGGGTATTTCATCTTTGGTGATCTGCCAGACGATCTCTTTCTCTGGCGAGACCTCTAGCACGCTATTGCCACTGCCTGTGCAGATCAGGGTATTGCCATTTTTCAGGCGGAGAGCGCCGTAGACACGAGTGTTGGTCGGGTACTCCCAGACGATGTCGCCTTGGTCATTATACTCGGTGACCACTCCAGGATTCTCAGCGGCGACTAGGTAGTTGCCCTCTGCAGTCATGGTCATCAGCCGTGTCTTCTTCCGCCCTTCAGCTCCGAGAGGTATCTTTTTGGTGATCTTATTCTCGGCATCGAGATGCACGATGCGGCCTAGGTTGCTCTCGACCACCACAGTCGTACCATCGGCCAATCGCCTAAAGGCATGCGTCGTCGCCCGGGTGCCGTCTTCGAAAGCAGTGTCGTACTCCCAGACCACCTTCTTGCCTAGAGTGATCTCTTTCACCTTCACCCACGAGTCGTGGTAGAGGATATTTCCACTCGGCAGCAGATGGATATCGTGGTGGCCAGTATGCCCTTTCTCGGGACCCTCGGTCTGGTGCCGCCACAGGACGGTGCCGTCCTTCTCGCAGATGGCCAAGACGTTCTTGCCATACGAAGCCCCGAGCAGCACTAGCGGCTCATCGGCCCAGCAGTGAAAAGCGGCGACGAGAAAGAGCAGGCTGGAGTAAAAAGAACGCTTCATACGCCAGCCATCAAAGCGGTTCCGACAGGGTCGGTCCAGAGCAATTTTCGAGCGGATACCTAGCGCTTGCCTTTTTCGACTGCGGCAGAAAACCAGTCTGGCTGCCCGCCGCCACCGCCATTTCCAGCATGACTTTTCTGCCGCTGCCCCTGATTACGATTATTAGGCCTGCGCCCACCTCCGCTGTGAGGCTTTTTCTTCGCGCCACCGCGCTGGGTATTGCCGCCCTTATTCGCAGCAGCAGGTGACTTCATACTCAGCCCGATGCGGTTGCGATCGAGTTCTAGCTGGGTCACGCGCACCTGCACTTTCTGGCCGACTTTTACGATATCATTCGGATCGCTGATGAAGGTATCGGCCATCTCGCTGATGTGGACCAAGCCATCCTGATGCACACCGACATCGACGAAGGCACCAAAGGCGGTGACATTGGTAACCACTCCGGTCAGCTTCATACCGATGCTGAGATCCGACGGCTTGTCGACGCCCTCGGCAAACTCGACCACCTCGAAGGCCTGACGCGGATCGCGCCCCGGCTTGGCCAGCTCGGCCATGATATCCTCCAGCGTCGGCAGGCCGCAGTCGGCCGTCACGTAGTCGGCTAGTTTGATACGGTTGCGCAGCTGCTGCTCAGTTAGCAGTTCCTCCAGCTTGCAGCCCAGATCTTTGGCCATGGTCTGCACGATGGGGTAGCTCTCGGGGTGCACAGCACTGCCGTCGAGCGGATTCTTGGCCCCACGGATGCGCAGAAATCCAGCGGCCTGCTCGAAGGCTTTGGCACCGAGGCGCGGCACTTTCTTCAGCTGAGCACGCGAGGTGAAAGGACCATTCTCGTTGCGATAGGCGACGATATTCTCGGCGATGGTGCGGTTCAGCCCTGCCACGTGAGTGAGCAGCTCGGCCGAGGCGGTATTCACATCCACACCCACGGCATTCACACAGCTCTCCACCGTATCGTCTAGCGAGTGCTGCAGCAGCTTTTGGTCGACATCGTGCTGATACTGACCAACACCGATCGATTTGGGATCGATCTTGACCAGTTCCGCGAGTGGATCCATCAGACGCCGACCGATCGACACCGCGCCACGCACCGTCACATCGTGATCGGGGAACTCTCGGCGAGCCACCTCCGATGCCGAGTAGATCGAGGCACCGCTCTCATTCACCATCACCACCTGGACCTCCTGCGGCAGCCCCAGACTTTTCACAAACTTCTCGGTCTCGCGGCTCGCCGTGCCATTGCCGATGGCGATCGCCTCGATCTGATACTTTTTCACCAGCGCCGGGATAGTAACCATCGCATCGCGCAGCTGCCGATCGGAGCCGACTAGGTAGATCACATCGTGGTGCAGCAGCTGTCCCTGCGCATCTAGGCAGACGGTCTTGCACCCCGTGCGAAAGCCCGGGTCGATCGCCAGAGTGCGCTTCTGGCCGAGTGGCGATGCCAGCAGTAGCTCGCGTAGATTCGCAGCAAAGACCTGCACCGCCGCCTCATCAGCCTGCTGGCGAGCCGTCTTGCGCACCTCCGACTCCATGCTGGGAAACAGTAGCCGCTGACAGCCATCCTCGATCGCCAGATGCACCTGCTCGCCTGCCTGCCCATCGAGAAACGCGCCGCGCGCCGAGTCGATCGCACGCTGCTCGTTCGCATCGACACCGACCTTTAAAAAGCCCTCCGCCTCGCCACGGCAGATCGCCAGCAGTCGGTGCGATGGCATCTTTTCCACCGGCTCCTGGAAGTCGAAGTAGTCTTTAAACTTAGCCGCCTCAGGATCGTTCTTTTTCTTCGCCACCACGCGGCAGCCCAGACTACTGGTATCCTCGTACACCTGGCGCACCGCCTGGCGGGTCTCAGGGTCGTCAGACACCTGCTCGGCGATGATGTCGCGCGCCCCTGCCAGCGCCACCTCGACATCGGCGATGTCATGCTCGTCGGAGAAAAACTCGGCCGCAGCCTGCTCGACGTCCAGCCCCGGCTGGGACAGCAGCTGCTCCGCCAGCGGCTCCAGCCCTTTCTCACGAGCCACCGTCGCTCGCGTGCGGCGCTTCGGGCGATGCGGCGCATAGATATCCTCGAGGATGGTCAGCGTCGCCGCTGCTAGGATGGCCTTCTCGAGCTCACCCGTTAGCAGATCCCGCTCTTTCAGCGATTTCAAGATCGCCTCGCGGCGCTTTTCCAGCTCGCCCAACTGCTCGATCCGATCACGAATCGCAGCGATCGCCACCTCATCCAGAGAGCCTGTCGCCTCCTTTCGATAGCGGGCGATAAACGGCACCGTGCCGCCTTCGTCCAACAGCCGACACACCGCCTCCACCTGATCGATACAGAGCTGAAGTTCTTTGGCAATACGGGCGGCGAAACGGTTGGCTGTGGAGTTCGAAGTCATAGTGATATGTTAGGAAGGGTGATTTAATTAACACATCTTAATCATTATTCAAATGAGCAGTGCCTTAGGGTCGCAAATTTTGGGGAGATGAGCTACGGTGATGAGTGGCTCAAGGACAACTCACTCAGGCAGACATCATCAAAGGTCTGACCCAGATCGACGCTTTTCTAGCTGAGAAAGGCATCGTCGGAGAGTTGTGTATTTTTGGCGGGGCCTGTATGTGCCTAGCCTATTCCGCTCGCCCCTCGACCAAAGACGTCGATGCCATATTTCAACCCGCTGCGGATGTGAGAAAAGCAGCCTTTGAAGTTAGTATAACCAATGGCTGGGAATGGAACTGGCTAAATGATGATGTAGCTGGCTTTCTCTCCGCCCAAGAGGTTTCCCTAGTCAAAACAGAGACCCTTCCCGACCTCCCTAACCTAAAGATATTATTTCCGACCGCTGATTATCTTCTGGCCATGAAATGTCTCGCAGCCAGATCTGGCGACGAAGATGACCCCTCGCCAGATCTGCAAGATGCAGTCTGGCTATGCCTGCATCTAGGCATTCAAACCGATGCCGATATCACAACGATTATTCACCAGTATTACCCAGATCGCCCACTCAGAGCACAGACAGATTTCTTCATCGCAGAACTAGTCTCCCGATTGTCCTGACACATCATGACTCCTCGCCCAAAGACACTCGCAGAAGTCGCCACCCGCGTGATCGCAGGTGCCACCTTTCGCATGGAGTTGGCCGATTTTCTCGATGAGTTTTACCAATCCCCCACCGCCACAGCCCTACACGATGAGCCGCCTCGCATGAGCGAAAAAGTGGCCGAAGGGCATCGCAAAGACACCTACCTAGCGGCCGTAGCAGAGCACCTCTGCAGGCAGTACCGCTTTCCTACTGGCGAATGGGTATGGAGCGACGATTTGAAGCTAAAGACACCCCACTTCGCCTACCAAAGCGATGAAGCACGCATCTTTCTACTAGCCGACTC
>JAHDID010000123.1 GCA_020630975.1 Verrucomicrobiota bacterium | reverse complement strand
CCATTGGGCTCGATCTGTATATCGCCGAGAGCAGGTTCGCACACAAACCCCACACACTTCAGGCCATCACCCATATCATTATCCAAAACGTTACCTCGTTTCTCCTCCTGAGTCAGACATTCAAATGGATCAGGCACAAGTAGCGGCCCATCTTGCGATGAGTTCACTTGGACGATGATCTCACTTGAGCCTTCGTCGCCTTCATCATCTACAGCATGGTAGGTAAAAACAATCTTCCCGGTGAAGCTTGGTTCCGGCACAAAGGTGCACTGTCCGTCAGGTGATAACGTGCACACACCACCTTTCTCCTCACTCACCGACAGGCAGACCAGTGCTCCGCCATCTGGATCGTGATCATTATCCAACACATTGATCACGCGCGGCCTATCTCCCAGCACCGTGATACTGTCGGTCAGCAATACGGGGTACTCATCCATGGAAGATCGCATTTTCTTCTTCTCTCTGGGCACCGCCGATCTATCCGAGATCGAATCATCCGCCTTATCCTGCTCCACGGCATCATTATAATCCCAAACCCAATCACCCTTACCGAAGCGAAATGCCGTCTCGCGTTTCACATTTTCAGAGACCTCTATACCTCCTGACTCGTCGAGAATAAATTCTGCCACACCACCATGCTCACCACTCGTCGCAACGACAAACCGATTCACTTCCGGACTCCAGTAGCAGCGTGGCTCATCAGAGGCGGCTTCGATCACAGTCTGCATCCTACAATCCAATCGCGAATCGCAAAATGAGCCAGAAAATCCCGGATGCCTCGCCGCCTCTCTGTCAGATAAAGCGGATTTGAGGTGAGAAATCACATCCTTAGGGTCTGTGATGTCGGAGAGATCCCCGCCCGAGCCTCGAAACGCCAGGACGGCTGCATTCAACGCTTTGGCATCTGCGGACAGTTTCGCCGTGTGCGAAGCCTGGATCGCTCGCCCGACGGCAACCACACCCAGCCCTGATAATATCGCGATGGCTGCCAGGACTACAGTGATCTGAATCAGCGAGAATCCCCTCACTCGGCCTGAAGTAGCAGCATCGAACATATCCATTTCGCGGAATTGATAAAATACTCAAATCAGAAACCCAGACCTATCTCCCGGCGGCAAAAATCTCGGTATATCTGATGGTTATTATATATTTTATCATAATTATATCACATCAGCAAAACTTTTTTTATATTTGCGATTCAACCAAGTCCTTCTGATGTGAGCCGCTACAAAAAAAGCCGACTCCCTGCGGAGTCGGCTTCCTTAGAAATAAAGTGTTCGGATAAGTCGAACTTAGACCTCGACCTCTGCGATAGTCTGGGACACGCGAGCCACGATCTTGTATGGGTCGCCCTGTGAGTTAGGACGACGATCTTCGAGGTAACCCTTGTAGTCGTTGTTCACGAATGAGTGAGGCACACGGATAGAAGCACCGCGGTCAGCCACACCGTAGCTGAACTGATCGATGGACTGAGTCTCGTGGAGACCTGTCAGACGCATGTGGTTGTCAGGACCGTAAGCAGCGATGTGCTCTTCGCAGTTCTTCTCGAACTGAGACATGAGGCGCTCGAAGTACTCCTTACCACCAGTGTCGCGGAGGTAATCAGTCGAGAAGTTGCAGTGCATACCGGAACCGTTCCAGTCGCCTGTGAAAGGCTTACAGTGATACTCAACGCTCACGCCATACTTCTCACAAGCACGCTGTAGGATGTAGCGAGCTACCCAGATCTGGTCAGCAGCAGTTGCGCAGCCCTTACCGAATACCTGGAACTCCCACTGGCCTTTGGCCACCTCAGCATTGATGCCCTCGTGGTTGATACCAGCGTCGAGACAGATGTCGAGGTGCTCCTCTACGATCTGACGAGCGATGTCGCCTACGTTCTCGTAGCCTACACCTGTGTAGTAAGGTCCCTGAGGCTCAGGATAACCCTCCTGTGGCCAACCGAGAGGCTTGCCGTCCTGGAAAAGGAAGTACTCCTGCTCAAGACCGATCCAAAGACCGTCGTCCTGAGGGATAGTTGCACGTGCGTTTGATGGGTGTGGGTCGCCATTTGGCAGCATGACCTCACACATCACGAGGAAACCATTGCGACGTGTAGAGTCAGGGTAAAGAGCAACCGGCTTCAGGATACAATCGGAATCTCCGCCGTCTGCCTGTAGAGTTGAGCTACCGTCGAAACCCCACTCAGGGAGGTCCTCGAGAGATAGTGAATCTGGATCGCCGTCAAGGATCTTAGTCTTGCCGCGAATGTTTGCTACGGGCTCATAGCCGTCGAGCCACAGGTATTCCAATTTTAGTTTAGCCATAGTATTTTACTTTATGTGTTAGTGGTTCGAGGCAGATAGCACACTTCTCTGTTTGCGACAAGCGACCGACAACCTCGGGTTGAATATGTGGGTAGAGGAAAGCAACTTCCGTGCCAACTAGCAATCTTTTTCACATCCCAAATATCTGGAAGAAACGAGATGAATCAAAAATCACTGTAACTGTCATAAATTTAAGATATCCTTCTAATCAATGGTTTGTAACTGAAGCATCCCCTCATAGTCGGGCAACACATCAATAATCAAGGTCTCAGGCTGCGCCACAGCATCCGCTGCCTCGCCGTAGAGATCCCTATCTTCGGCATCTGCCCAACTCATCGTATCTGGCAGTTGATCAAAACGCACCTGGCTGTCAGCCCCATCCACACTGATTTTCTGCAGAGCCAGCGGCTGCTCCGCCTCCGGCATCTCGATGGTCACGGTGCAGTCCTGAGCATGGATGGCTAGAGACTTGAGCCGATCCCATGGCACTGTCACTGTCAGGCTCTGGCTGACCTCGGTAAACCGGCCGCCGACTCTCTCGTAGTAGTGGGCCACCACTTTGTCGCCCGAGCGCCCCTCGTAGAGACTCGCACCTACCTTAGAGGTGGGCACCCCGTGTCCCCAAGCTTCGCCATTGACCATAAAGGTGTCTCCACCCACCACCCGCACCTCGCCTGTGCGAAGCGTCAAGCTGGCCTGGATAGGCCCAGTCTGGTTCGCAGGATTGTTCAGGCGGAAATTTCGCACATTGTGATAAGGACTCGCCATCAACACTCCGGCCAACAGCGCCAGCCCCATGACCAAAACCACCACTCGCAACCACATTGCATGCTGTTTCGGCTCTTGAAGGATATTTTTATGCAATCCGAGGATGTAATAGAGCCCCAGCCCAATAAACCACATGATCGCTCCCGACCAGATCGCATCCGAGAAATAATGCCCTCCTTGGCACATTCGTCCGACCCCCATGAAGAAGCCTAGATTCAGCCCCAACATGAGAAAAAACCACGCCCAGTCGCGGCGATAGCGACGGCAGATAAAGAAACCGCCTAGGAAAAAATAGCCCATAGTGGCATGGCCACAGGGGAATGATTTCCCGCTACTGGTCTTGTCGATGGTCAGTACCTTCTCAAATGCATTTGAACCACCTAGTCCCTGCACTTCGCGGGGTCTGGGGCGACCCCAGTATTCCTTCAAAATCAAATTCGAGACCACTCCAGGACCGATCACGCCGAACAAAAGCACGAACAGATAAACCGCTCGCCAGCGGCGAAACCTCTCCTCCATGTGACTGCGCACATAACCGATCAGCGCTATGAAGATGGTGATCGCTGCCGGGTAAGTACCATAATGGTAGAGAAAATGCCAAAGTGAGCGCTTGCCAAACTCCCAGCTATCGCCTCCGGCGGTGAAGATCGTCTTCTGCGCTGCGTAATCAAAATTCCCCAGCCGCGACACCCATGTGAAGAAGGCTAGAATCGCTAATGGGATGATGACCCAACGAAACAAGCGAAACACAGGCCCTGTCGGCCCAGCCTCGATCGCTGGCTTCAGCCCGCCCCATGTGGCGAGACAATTCCGAGTGGCGGGAACCGCCCAATTGACGAATGTAGAACTCAACGCGTGTATTTATAACGGGCTAGATGCAGCTCGCAAGCCAAAGCCTGTAGAAGACTCGAATATGTCAGGTCCTGGGCTCCTCAGCCAAAGATCCGAACTTGACGCTGATTTCGGGGAAACCCGCTGATTATCAGGCCAGTTCCCTCTGCGTCTCAGCGATCATGTAGCCTCCCAGCGCCGGTAGCGAGTGATGGGACTGCACATGATTCTGAGCTCGCTCGATCATCGCGACCCTATCATCGATCGGTATCTCCAGACACTTTAGCAGTTGAGTCTTCAGATCCCCATCGTAGTCGATCGTGATTGCCGTACGATTGTGGCTACCCAGGGGCCGATAAGCCGATATGGATGGTGCTGAGAGCAGCGGGATCGATCCATAGATCGAGATCTCGTAGTGACGGTAGCAGTCCCAGCCACAGCCCATCGGCGATGGACAGAACCACGTATTAGCGATGGCCTTGGCAAATGCCTCTGGAGCCAGTGGTTTCTCCGGCAAAAACACTCGGTGACCCTCTGCTTCGAGCTCCTCGAGCACTTGCCGGATCTGAATGCGCTCACCAATACCCCGCTCCATACCATTATAGAAAAAGTCAAAATCACGGCGCCGCTCGATGATCACACGGCATGGCACGTGGCTACCTAGCGAGATCGGCTTGAGCTTGGCCTTCAGCTGGTGGTAGGACTCGAGCTTCTCAGTAGCATGCTCGATACAGCGTCCTTCGGGTAGGATACTTTCCAGAGTGTTCCAGGCGTTTCGCGCTAGCTCTCTCTTGTAATAGACATCACACAGCTCCAGCAGCCTCTTATCATCCGGATGGATGGTCATATGATCGGTATGATCGAGCACAGCCAGTTTGGCACCAGCGGCCTTGTGGCGCAGCGCTACTCGATACATCAGCCAGCGGAACACCCGCTTACCCGCCCCCACAAATGACCAAGATGAGTTATACGGCCCCAGGCAGCGGATGATCACTAGCTCATACTTAGCAGGTCCGATCAGAGCCTTCAGGAGATTCCACGCCAGTAGCCAGCCCGTGGTCGGGGTAGTATCCGGCATCGAGCGAGCAGACAGACAGGTATTAATAAACCTCGTCTCCTCGCCATAGACATGACGCTGGTGATTGATCTGAAGGGTTTTCATCTCATCGCGAGCCACGGTGAATGGCTTCGATACGGGAGTATAATTTATGATAATTATAAAAGTTATCAATCCCAATCACCGAAAGGTCATGTCCTATTCGGCAAAAGATCCCTTGGCAGTTAGCATCAAAGCTCTGATTTCGATTTGTCTTCGTCCCATAGTCGGCAATCTTTGCGGCAATGAGTAGCCAACCCACACAGCGCCCCGCTTGTCCCAATTTTTCCTCAGGTCCCTGCGCCAAACGCCCAGGCTGGTCGGTCGATGCACTGGCCGATAGTATCGCTGGCCGTTCCCACCGCTCCAAGCCGGGCAAAGCCCGTATCCAAGAGGTCATCGATGGCTCGAAAGCGCTGCTCGGCATCCCCGATGACTACGTGGTCGGCATCGTGCCAGCCTCCGATACCGGCGCTATCGAGATGGCCATGTGGTCGATGCTCGGCGCACGCGGCGTAGAGATCTATGCCTGGGAGAGCTTTGGCGCCGCCTGGGTCAGTGATGTACAGAAGCAACTGAAACTAGAGGACTGCAGCGCCCATATCGCCGACTACGGTCTGCTACCAGATCTGGAGAATGCTGATTTTTCCAAAGACATCGTGCTCACTTGGAATGGCACCACTTCTGGCGTGAAGATCCCCAGCGGCGACTTCATCCCTGCCGATCGCGAGGGCCTAGTCTTTGCCGACTCGACTTCTGCCGTGTTCGCCATGGATATGCCGTGGGACAAACTGGATGTCGTGACCTGGTCGTGGCAGAAAGTCATGGGTGGCGAGGCGGCTCACGGCATGCTGGTGCTCAGCCCACGCGCCGTCGAGCGCCTTGAGAGCTACACACCCAGCTGGCCACTGCCGAAAATCTTTCGCCTGACCAAAGGCGGCAAGCTAATCGATGGCATCTTCAAAGGAGCGACCATCAATACCCCATCCATGCTCGCTATCGAGGATGCCGTAGACGGCCTAAAGTGGGCCGAAAGCATCGGTGGCCTGCCCACTCTCATCCAGCGCTCCGAGGCCAACCTAGCTGCCATCGAGGCATGGGTCGAGCAGTCCGATTGGGCCGACTTTCTCGCAGTCGATCCCGCCACTCGATCGAATACTTCCATCTGCCTAAAGATCGTCGATCCGTGGTACCAAGCCCTACCTGCCGACGAGCAAGCCGCTAAGGCCAAGCAGATCGCCAGCCTACTCGATACCGAGGGCGTCGCCTACGACATCGGTGCCTACCGCGATGCTCCTGCCGGTCTGCGCATCTGGGGTGGCGGCACCGTCGAGACCAGCGATATCGAGGCCCTACTGCCTTGGCTAGACTGGGCCTACGGCGAGATCAAAGGCGCTGCCTAAACCAGAAAATCACACTTTGAAAGAAAGCGAGCTAAAGACCCACCTGCAGCGGCTGGACCTGACGCCTAGCCGCAAGCTCGGCCAGAGCTTTCTGGTAGATGAGAATACCTCGCGCTGGATCGCAGCTCAGCTCGAGCCTGGCCCAGACGACATCGTCGTAGAGGTCGGCCCAGGTTTCGGCGCACTCACCGCCCACCTCGCCGGCAAGGTGAAGAAGCTGACGCTCATCGAGAAAGACGGGCGACTGGCGAAATTCCTTGCTGAAAAATACGGACCACTCGGCGTCGAGGTCATCCACGCCGATGCCACCGAGGTAGATGTGCGCCCTTTCTTCCGCGAGGGACCGGTGAAGTTCATCGGCAATCTCCCTTACTCCGTCGGTTCCGAGATCATGCGCATCTTTCTCGATGCCCCCTCGCCCATCTCCAAAGCAGTCATCATGCTGCAAAAAGAGGTAGCCGATCGACTCTGTGCCAAACCCCGCACCAAAGCCTACGGCATGATCTCGCTGATCACCCAGGCCCGCTGGGATGTCGCCGAGGTGAAGACCGTCGGTCCGCAGCTGTTCCACCCGCGTCCAGCCGTAGACTCCACCATCATCAAGATGACGCCCCGCGCCGAGTCGGCGCTACCTCGCTACAGCCCCGAAGTCTTTGTGCAGACGGTGAAGCAGGGCTTCTCCCAGCGCCGCAAGCAGCTGCACAACAATCTGCCCGTCGACAAAGACCAGTGGCAGACTGTCTGCGACGACCTCGGCTGGAAAGCCAGCGTGCGCGCCGAGGAGCTCGACCTGACCGACTGGGTCAATCTCTCCAATCGGCTCAGCCCCCACCCCTGTCACGATCTGCCGCCATCCGCCACCGAGTCGCTCGACGTCGTCGACGATCAGGACAATGTGATCGGCCAGCTACCTCGCCAGCAGATCCATGCCGAGAAAAAGCTGCACCGCGCCGTGCACGTCTTTCTGACCAACAAAAAAGGCGACGAGCTCTACCTGCAGCTTCGCTCCGCCTTCAAAGATGCCCACCCCAGCAAGTGGGACAGCAGCGCCAGCGGCCACGTCGACCCCGGCGAGAGCTACGAGGCCTGCGGCCGCCGCGAGCTATGGGAAGAGGTCTGGGTAAAACCCAAAGACGACCAATTCACCCGAGTCCTCCGCCTAGACGCCAGCGATCAGACCGACCAAGAGTTCATCGAAGTCTTTCAAGCCGAAGCCCAAGGCAAAATCCGCGTCCACACCAGCGAGATCCACAGCGGCCGCTTCTTCAAGATCGACGAGATCGAGAAATGGATCGATCAGCGCCCGCAAGATTTTGCGACTGGCTTTATGACTTGTTTTCGAGAGTGGCGAGCACAGAAGTGCAAGTAAAGCACTATTAGTTAATCGCACCATGAATGAGGCAGACCAAAACTCTTGGAAGCGACTTCCTCCACCTACCGCCAAAGAGGATCTAGCTTACGAGGGCTTCTTTACTGACTCTGAAGCTGAGGAAATAGTACACAGCCATCCCATAGCTAAGAACAAAAAAGTGGTGGCTGGGTGGTGATCCCACT
>JAHDID010000051.1:14996-42644 GCA_020630975.1 Verrucomicrobiota bacterium | reverse complement strand
GCAGTTCTTTGATTAATACATCAGTCAAATGTGTAGCTAGCATGGAAAACATGCCACAAAGACTAATTGTCAAGCTCTTAATTAATGTAACCCGTTTTAAACCAATTGGTTATACCTGGATTTTTTATCGTGTAATGTGATAAAATATCTCTTCTTCAGATTTGCGATTTCAGGATTAAATAGAGAGAGGATCTCGTTGACTAGCTGATCATTTCTCCACTATCCTTGGCACACTGGGACTAATCGTGACGGGGCTTGAAGATCTATTGATCATCCCGCTCGGATTCAGTATCTTAAGCCATAGCCCCGCCTCACTCTCGTGGGGAGGCGGGGTGAGGTGACCAGCTTGAGGCATTCTGAACCTAGCCTTCCATTTCTGTGGCACATCTAATATAGCCATGCGGTCACCTCCCCCATATTCTTTCCATGAATCACTCATGTGAGATCGAGAGCCTCGCTAATCGAGGCATTGGAAAAGTCGAGTTGCCTATTTATCGTTTCTTGGGCAGATGCATCTCTGCACCGTATAAGTCCATCATAACGAGCCGCCAAAAACCTAGCGGCTTGTCCTCACCAAACACTAATTCCTGATAATTAGGAATCACCTTCCACTTCGGTAGCAGCTTGGCCCAGGTAGCTTCAGCGTCAGCTCGCCTGACTTTTTTGGACGCATCCGGCTGGCGTGCGGCCTGTGATTGGTAGGCGATCTGGTTGGTAGTGAGCACTTTCACCAATCTCAGGTAGCGTTTAGCACCGCAGTATAAAGCATGCTGCCCATTGGCCTCCCAGCGGTCGTATCGATCCTTCCAGTCCGAATCCCCCCATTGGCTCATTCTTTCAGATGCCTGGCACACCTAGTTCTTGAGTATTCGATTGCAGCGCCTTTTGGTGGGTAGCATTATCGGCGCTACATCAGGACCGCCAGTCTGTATCATGCCCGGGGCGATTCCACTGTATCCACTTAAACGCTTTAGGTTTCCCAGTTTTGCGGGCGCCCCGAGTTCTCCTGCCGTGCCCGCTGATATGGTCAAACTAACGCCGGGAATCGTAGTGAGAAAGGCGTATGGTGTGGTAGCTAGAACAATAGCAGCCTCCCTCTTGAGTGAATCGGTGGTATTTTTTCCACACTGATATAACTCCACTGCAGCTGTCAGGGAGGCTTGTTGAGAACTCATTCGATCCGGGTCAGGATTAAGGGCCGATTGAGCTAATTTGATCATCTTCGCGGCAGTCTCATCTGCATTATGCACTCCATATCTTCTTAAGGTTTTGCCGAATGATTGGGGCTTCTTTTTTGCGATCTGAATACTAGAAAATCGACCCTTCATCAATTCGACAGAAGCCTGTGTAAATGGAGTGACACCGCTCTTACTACCGTCCAGGAAACCTGGAAACAACCGATCCACATACGCGTGAATCTGATTCGAAAGGGCTGTGTTATTCTGGACTAGTCGCTTTCTTGATCGGGATAAATCGCGGATCTCCTGGTAGCAGGGGTTAACAGATTCATCGGGGTCTTCGTAGACTTGTGCTCTCCTAGAAATCAGCGTTTTACCAATCCCTAACAAAGCCAGCTGGTCACTCGAAGCTATATCCGTTTCCCGATTTTCTTTTGCCTTCTTAGCGTTGACTCTGAGTACCAAAAACCGCTTCTTCTTGAGAGCCTTGGCAAAGTTGTCTACATAAGATGGAGCATCTTCACCGCCTATGAAAATATGCTTACGAGGGATACGGCGTCGACGAGCAGAGGCATTGATTTGATCTATCAGATAGCTCACCCCGTCTTGTGTGTTATCCACTGTGAAGGTTTTTTTCATCACATCCCCCTTGCCATCGCACACCAGAGCTACGTGTTTGCTTTTCGCGTAGTCGATGACCACGCATAAAATTTTTTCTGGGCTTTTGGCATTGTTGTATATCGCCTCTAGTTGAGGGCATTGGTTCTTGTAAATAGATTTCATAACAGCGGAATATACTTAAGAAATTTTAAATTATTCCGCCGGAGGAGTCGATCGAGCTAAGGCCCTATCGGGCTCGCTCGCCTCCTCCGGACAGTGCTGTTACTGTCCCAGATCTACTATTTTTAATATTATAAGGTAATATTATAAGGCAGGCTTTTTATTAAAAGAGGGTCGAGTAATCGCCTCAATCTAGCTAAACATAAGAGTTCCAGCCGGGAAATAAGGGGTCAGAACATCTCAAAATAAGGGGTCAGAACATCTCATTTGACGTTTGGTAATGTTAGGGTGCGTCTTGGTCGTAGCTGGACTACCCAAGTTACGTTCTCTAACGGTCACCCTACAACGCAAGTGCTGGGGGCGATTGGGGGTAGGATTTAGGATAGGAGATATTGTTCCCTATTGAATGACTATTAGGCTAAAGCGTTTTTCGAGAAAATTCCCTTAATTGACCGAATCAAGAATACTAAACTAATCAGACCTGCTGGTAGGCAGAGGGTCAGTGTCGATACAAGCTTTTTAGAGATGGTTTCAGCGATTGTCTGAGGGTCGCCGGTTGCTTCCGTGTCTAATACAATCATGACGTAGTCTCGCCAATCAAAGTAGTGAAAGAGGGTGAGCGCGATTAGCAGTACCAAAATGGCTAGGGAGATCATGGCATTCTTGATCTCTTTGCCTTGCGACGTGTGAAACGACAAAAATAGAAAAACAAGAACTCCTAATGTGAGAGCTATCGATAGTGCCGCTGAGGCTGGGGTGATAGACTGGAAGACGTAGTTCATGTGGCGGTCGTGGTTTTAGACTTTTTGTGTAGGGCCAATATTACCAAAAGGATGCCGAGGATGATGTGTAAGCCTGCAAGAGCTTGGTAGGAATAGAAGGTGGTATCGAGGAGTTTCATATTATCCATGAATTGCCCAGGATCAGAGCCGCCCATCCGGCCCATCGTGTCAAATGTCATTATGCCACCGACTGTGCCGGAGAATGCTCCCTGTAGGCTCAGGCAGACGCCGGTGCCGATGAGTCCGATCGCTGCCCAGCTTTTGTTCCGCCATGACTTTCGAAAGATACCGGAGACCAGCAAAAAGATGCCAACGATGGCTCCGGTTATCAGCCCGAAGGCCAATGGGCCCATGTTGATAAATGTATCGATAACGCTCATTATCTCAGCAAGCTATGCTCCTCCAAAAACGGTACCAGCTCTTCCACTCCAAAGTCGGCCAGTAGCAAATCACCGACCGCCATAGTGGGGGCGGAGGATTGGCCCGATAGCTTTTTCATCTCGGCGAAGGCCTCTCGGTCGGCGATCACGTCGATCTCTTCGAAAGGGTAGTTGCCTTGTTTGAGATAGTTGACCACTTCCACACACCAAGGGCAGCCGGGCTTCACATAAACTTGAAAGGTAGTATCGCTCATAGATTGCTTGAAGGAATTGATACAGGCGGGATCGATGCTCCGCAACTGGAGTTGCTTGCCTAGAGGGGATTGAATTCTAACTTATCTAGCTGCTGCTCAATAGCTCTAGCGACCTGATCTGCTAGATGGTCGTAGCCTTCGGGTGTGAAATGTACATCTCCCTCTTTGATCATGATAGCAGGCAGAGCCGTTAGAGCGTGGGCGTGGAGGTGGTTGGTGTGTATCGCTTTACCTTGGATCAGCTTAGCTACGATTTGGTTGTAGATTATTTCGTCGCCTAGCTTCCGGCCGGCTTCGTGCGCAGGCACAGGTGTGGTCTCGCACCAGATCAGTGTGGCATCGTTAGTTAGTAGCTTGGCGATGATCTTCGCCATCGTCTTTTGGTAGTCCTCCGGTGTAGTCGTGAGGGCACCGTTGATTTTGTCGCGGTTGCCCTGCACTTTCGATTCGGGATGGCGGTAGCAAATGTCCCAAAGTCCCCAGTTGAAGTGAATGACATCCCAGTCTCGATCGCCGATCCAATTATCTAGTTGCTTCAGTCCATAGGTCGACATGCGCGCGTTGGTCGGACAGCGAAAAACATCGGCCTTGCCTTTCAGTCGTTTTCTTACGGGCACGGTGTAGCCGATAGAGATCGAGTCGCCGATCAGTAGTACATTCGGCAGCTCGGGATTGTCCTTGGGGTTATTAAAGGCTTTCTCATATTCGGGGCCTTCATAGGGCTCTACTTTGCTTGCTAGTGGTGTAGGGTTGGCTTTCGGCGCTACGCTGATGAACTGGTTATCTTTCAACCACTGGCTAGCCTGGGCAAACCAATCGCATTCTTTCATACCGTGACCTCCGGTATCATATACCTCGAAGTGTATGGGGTATCCGGCCTTCTTCATGGCGTTGGTGTAGTTCGTTCCGCCAGGGTAGTGTGGGTCGTCTTTGGCGTAGGTCAGAAAGGTAGGTGCCACTTGGTTGTTTAGGTGAAAGTAGGTGGGATCGAGCTTCGCGTTCTTGTCTTTGTTCAGAGGGATGCCATTGAAGTAGGCAGAGCACTGCAGGATGGCGAAGCTGGGCTCGCAGCTGTGCTTATCGATAGCATCGATAGGATGGTAGGCTGGTTGGTCGTAGTTATTCATTAGCCGGGCCGATAGGTGGCCGCCTGCCGAGTTGCCGAATAGTCCGATGCGATCAGGGTCGATATTCCATTGGGCTGCGTGGTGCCGGACGAGGCGGACAGCACGCTGGATGTCTTGGAAAGCGGCATCGTATCGTTTGGGGATGGTGTATTTGAGCACGATCAGCGTGATGCCGAGGTCGTTCCAGGCTTGGATAGTGGCATCGTCGGGTATGCCTAGTATGCCGTAGCCGCCACCTGGCGAGTAGATGACTGCTGGTGTTGGCTCCGGGCTCTGGGCGGGATAGAGAGTCAGATTGGGATCTTTCACACCACAGAGCTGTCGCACTCCTGGACGGCGCTCGCGGTACTCCTCTTTCAGGCGATTGGTCTCGCCACCGACTCTCTCGATCGGCCAGAGTCGCACGATATGGCCCCTAGCGAGGTCCTCGGCTTTGCCCGAAAAACAACAGGTACCGAAGATGATGGCTAGGTAAAAAAAGCGAGCGATGATGGAGTGAGGCGTGGAGATCATTTAGTGGCTAGAATAGGTGCAGCCCAGAGGAAAGAAAGGCACGCTGTCGAGCCTCGAGTGGTGTGAAGTTTGCGTTATTACGTGATGCTTGTGGTGGATAGAAGTGGATATCGTATCAGTTTTTGGCTTGATGCGATTTGTGGCGTTTGTCGTGAGAGGTGAGAGTGAAGGTATGAGAAGGTGTCGCATGAAGTGTATCGTCGGGCTGTTGGGGCTTATCTGTGGGGTAGTGGCTATCGCCGGAGAAGGATCGAAGCCCAATATCGTGCTAATCAACGCCGACGATCTAGGTTATGGAGATCTGAGCTGCTATGGCGCGACTTTGATCCAGACACCTCACATCGACCGCCTGGCCGCAGAAGGGCGGCGCTTCACCGATGCGCATTCGGCCTCTGCGGTGTGTTCGCCGTCTAGGTATGGACTGCTGACCGGGCGGTTTCCGGTGCGGAGAAATTTCTGGGGGCCGACCCCTCATCACCAGGAGCTGACGATCGATACTGGGCAAGCTACGCTGGCGAGTGTACTGAAATCTGCGGATTATCAGACCGCTGTCATAGGCAAGTGGCATCTGGGTTTTGGTAAAGGCAAGCTGGACTGGAATAAACCGCTCAAACCTGGCCCGCTAGAGCTGGGATTTGATTACTACTTCGGTATGCCGACTGTCAATAGTGGGCCGCCCTATGTCTATGTGGAGAATCACGGAGTGGTCGGCTACGATCCTGAAGATCCTTTTGTACGAGGTCAGAAGTCAGTGACGCAGGAGTGGCCTGAGAAGGGTGGCTATACCGCCATAGGCGGCGCGAAGAAAGCTCACGAACTCTATCGCGACGAATATGTCGGCACGACTTTTGCGGAAAAAGCAGTCGAGTGGCTAAAGGGGCAGAGCAAAGAGAAGCCCTTTTTTCTATACCTAGCCACTACCAATATTCACCACCCATTTACGCCTCATCCGCAGTTCAAAGGCACTAGCCAGTGTGGTCTATACGGGGACTTCGTGCACGAGCTGGACTGGATGGTGGGGCAGGTGTTGCAGACTCTAGACGAGATGGGTGTCGCCGATGAGACACTCGTGGTTTTCACTAGTGACAATGGAGGGATGATCAATCTGACTGGCCAAAAAGCCTGGGAAGCGGGGCATCGGCAGAATGGTGATCTACTCGGGCACAAATTCGGAGCATGGGAGGGTGGTCATCGGGTACCATTTCTCGTGCGTTGGCCTGGGAGTGTGCCGGCTGGCACGGTGTCGGACGCGCTGGTGAGCCAGATCGACCTACTATCGACCTTCGCCACTGCGGCGGGTGTCGTATTGCCTGCGGATACAGTGGTCGATAGTGTGGATCAGATGGCAGAGTTTACAGGTGTGTCTACAGAGCCCGCACGCGATCTATTGGTGATATCGCCCAATAGTCCCAAGCATCTAGCGATCCGAAAGGGCGATTGGATTTACATACCAGCTCAGGATGAGGGTGGTTTTCAGGGAAAGAAGCTGGGTTCTCATTTACTCGGTGGTGCTGCGGCCCAGCAGTTGACAGGTCTGGAGAATAGCGATGTGGTCGATACAAAAATCCGGAAGGATGCGCCACCTGCACAGCTTTATGACTTAGCTGATGACCCGAGCCAGGCTCGCAACGTGTATCGAGAGCAGCCGGAAAAAGTGAAGGAAATGGAGGCGCTGCTGCAGGTGTGGCGAGCCGAGATACCTGACACGAGTCGTCTGGGCTGGATCAATCTCAAGCAGTGAGTCGGCATGCGAAGATGTGGAGGCGAGCATCAGCGAGTGCCGTGGTATTGGGTTGGGGACACTGTTATAGGGGGGCGGCTGGATGCTTTGTAGTCCACTCGTTGACACTCGCCGCCACTTTCAGAACTCAACATAATCCCTTGTCGCGTAACCTATCACTCGCACGAAACTATGCCGGTTTTTGGACCGCTTTTCGTCGTTGCAGCAAAGTGAGAGATGTAGAGGTGGAGCGCTTCTACCATCCTTCCAGGGTGGGGTAGTGATAGTGGGTATTAGCCCCGGGGTTTCACCCCAGGCTACCAGCTGTTAGCCCTCTAGGGCCTTATCTTTCCCGGAGGAAACTCGAAGATAGAGCCGGTGGCAAGCGTAGCGCGGCCACTGGATGCGGCAGATGTGAAGCCGTACCCCGGTGGGGGCTAGAAACTCTTGTTAACCTATAGCGTTCCTGTGTCCGACAAGTCGAACCGAAAATCGACATTAATCTTCAGTACGATGAAACTGTCACTCGCTACGCGCTCGCCGCCACTAGCCAAAGCGGAGTGACTCTCACTTCCCTCTGAAGCCTTCGTGTTCTCTTCTTAATCTCGTGCTATTCGGCCTGAGGCTTGTAGGGTTGCGCTGCCTGGTGATGTCTTTGGGGTAAAAGTATTGTGAAGTGCGGAGACTCTCGGTTATGGGCGTCGGCATCAGGGGGATTCTCCGAGTCTAAAACCTTGAGGTTTTGGCTGCAGCTTGGTAAAAAATAAGCATGTCTGAGACCCAACAACCCAAAAATTCGGGAGCTGCGATCGCGGCTCTGGTGACATCGCTCCTTGGTATCCCGCTTGTGCCGATCATTCTTGGGATTGTTGGTTTGGTTGGGATTAAGAAATCCAATGGAGCCAAGAAGGGCGGTGGCTTTGCGATCGCAGGGATTGTGATAGGAGCTTTGGCAATTTTGATTGTGGTTGGGGCCTCTCTTCTGGTCCCTGTTATAAACAGCGGTCGAGAGAAAGCTGTGGCGACCAAGAATGTGAATAACGTGCGATCGTGTAACCTCGCTTTGATGAGTTATGCGGCCGATAATGAGGGTGCTTTTCCTGCCAGTCTTCAAGACCTGGTGCCGGACTACATCGAGGATGCTTCGATTTTACAATACTTTTCGAGAAATCCAGAAGTCAACGGGCAGCCCTTCGAATATGTGGTTGGTTTAGATGATAACTCGCCAAGTCAGACTCCCATCATCATTGCTCCGGTTGCAGAGAGATACGGCCAGCGTGTGGTTGGTTTCGTCGATGGGGCGGTAAGGTTGGTGCCTGAAGCAGATTTTCAGGCAATGAGAAACAAGTAGTCGGGAGGGGGCTAGTATTATGGCAGAAAAATTTTCCCAAGAAGAGTCGGGCGGCCGACTCGACTTTGGCTTTGTGGTGAAGGTACTGGTGGCTTTTCCTGTTGTTCTAGGTGGGTTGGCTATTATTACGGTGTTGCTAAGTCCTTCGATTAAAACGCCTCGGGATAAAGCGGTCATGTTGGCGAATTGTAACAGCATGAAGAATATCGCTTTGGCTATGCGCAATTATTCTTCGGATTGGGATGGTAAGTATCCTGAGAAATTAGATGATCTTGTGCCTGAATATGTTGATGATAACGATGTGTTCCTGTTTCAGTCTGGCAAAAAAGAGCAGGATGGTGTGAGGTTTTTATATCTCAAAGGTGTTACTGATGATTCGCCAGGCAATACTCCTTTAGTAAAGTCGCCCTTTCCTGTCTCGAAGGGCAAGTGGCTGGTGGCTTACAAAGATGGACATGTGGAAACGGTGGAAGAAAACGGGAATTGAACTGAAAGAGATTTTTGGCTTTCGGGGTGGAGTCCTTTTTCTGGTCCAAGCTTAAAATTTTTACGGAATTTAAGTATCGATTGTTAATAAGCTAAATGGCTAAGACTGAATCTCCTAAAAATTCTCGATTGGCAGTTTCGGCGCTGGTTACAGCTGTCCTGTGTATTCCTTTGGTGCCCGTGGTTCTTGGGGTTTTAGGCTTGGTGGGTATCAAGAGGTCAAATGGGGTTAAGAAGGGGCTCGGTTTTGCGATTGCCGGGATCGTGGTGGGGCTGGCTTTGATTTTGTTTCTGTTGGTTTCGCTTATACCGCCGCCGCTCGAAATTGTTAGGGTGAATAGTGATTTAACAAAGAATGTAAATAATATGAAGAACATTACTCTGGCTCTGAGGAATTATTCTTCGGATTGGGATGGAAAGTTTCCTGATTCCTTAGATGATTTACTTCCTGAGTACGTGGATATTAAGGAAGCTTTTCTGTTTCGTTCTCATAAAAAGAAGGAGCAGGGTATAAGGTATATCTATTTCAAGGGGGTTACGGATGCTTCTCCTAATGATACAGCTGTTTTTAAAACACCCTTTCCTGTCTCTAAAGGAAAATGGTTGGTTGCCTACAAAGATGGGCGTGTTGAAGAAGTCTCTAAACAAGAAGCTGACTCTTTGGAGTGAATAAGTGTATTTTACTATGATTCGTATCCTTCCTATTTTCATTATCGCAGCCTTATTCACTTTTGGCTATTCTGAAGACCGTGCCAAAAACGTCCTATTCATCGCTGCAGATGATCTAGCAGCCACGCTAGGCTGCTATGGAGATCCGATGGCGCATACGCCGCATCTGGACCGGTTGGCGGCTCAGGGAGTGGCCTTCTCTCATGCCTACAATCAGATCCCACTGTGCAATCCATCGCGTGCGTCGGTGATGACCAGTCTGCGACCGGACACAATCAAGGTCTACGATCTCGATCGGCATTTCCGTGAGGAGGTGCCGGATGCGGTGACGCTGTCTCAACTATTCAAATATGCTGGCCATCGCGTGGCTCGGGTGGGCAAGATCTATCATTACAATGTGCCGGCTTCGATCGGTACCGATGGTTTTGATGATCCGCCATCGTGGCAGGAGACGTTCAATCCCTTTGGCCGAGATAAGCATGATGAGGCGCTGATCTTCAATGCCGAGCCGCATCGCAAGATATCGGCCGCGCTCAGCTGGCTGGCGGCAGAGGGCACGGATGAGGAGCAGACCGATGGGATGATCACTAGCGAGGCAATCCGCTGGATGGAGGAAAATCGGGAGTCGCCTTTCTTTTTAGGGGTGGGTTTCTTTCGTCCGCATACTCCCTATGTGGCGCCAAAGAAGTATTTCGATCTCTATCCTCTCGACCAGATTCGTCTGCCCTACGCACCTGATGATGATCGAGAAGATATACCGACTGCCGCTTTTGCTCACAATTGTCCAGTGCCACACTATGGGCTAGAGGAGGAGGTGCTGCGCAAAGCGATACAGGCCTACTATGCGACCGTATCATTTCTCGATGCTCAGGTTGGTAGGATGCTGGACTGCCTAGACGAGCTAGGACTGGCGGATGATACGATGGTCGTGTTCTGGAGTGACCACGGCTATCACCTAGGTGAGCACGGAGGGGTGTGGCAAAAGCGTACTTTGTTTGATCCATCGGCTGGAGCTCCAGTGATCATCGCTGATCCTGGGCGCGGGGGGAATGGTCAGACCTGTCGCCGAATCGTGGAGTTTGTCGACGTCTATCCGACTATCGTCGATGCGGCTGGTATGTCAGTACCCGAGCAGTGCGAAGGGCGCAGTCTGGTAGCTCTACTCGACGATCCTCTAGCGGCACTGACTGGAGGGCCAGAGCAAGCGATCACTCAGATCCTGCGCCCTGCGGACAGCCGTCTCGCGCAGCCAGTGATGGGCTGCTCGATCCGCACACCGCGTTGGCGCTACACCGAGTGGGCTGAGGGCAGGGAAGGGGCGGAGCTATATGACTACCATGCCGATCCGATGGAATTTCAGAACCTAGCCATCGATCCGACTCCAGAGCTGGAGAGGGTGATAGAGAATCTGCGCGGGCGACTGCGGGAAAAGGCGAGTGGTGAAGTGCCTATGACACCATTCAATCCCAAGCGATTGTAATTGTGGTGTGGTTAGAATTTTCACTCTAGGGTAGTCGGCATTTTTGGAGAATGCCGCTACTCTGTATCAGTGACTTTTCGGATCGAATTACACACTTTTTTGAAGGTTTTGAAAGCGGCCTCTCGCTTTGAGGGAACGGTCCATGCCAGCACTTGGTGGTAGTGGCTGTCGCACTGTAGGTAGTGGCAGAGGTAGACAATTTTTATACCCTCAGTTGAGCCCTCCATAGTACATTTCAGGCCCTGCATGCCATTGATGGAGACGGCTTCGTAGTCGCTTTGCTGGGGATTCTTTAGCGCGTCTTTCATCAATCCCGCAGTCAAGTCTGCGTAGTCTCGTATCGTCGTGCCATCTTCAAAGTCGGTTTGTGCCTCGGATAAAATGATCAAGAATTCGTTTCTCAATACGTTGCCGTAGCTGAGGCTAGCTTCCTCGTTGTCCACGACACTGGTCACATCTCTCCAACCTTTGGGGACCTTGATGGCTAGTAGATTATCCGCGCTGATAGCCTCGCCATTTTCATTGAGATTCGCGGAGCTGTCTCCGGCGATGGCAGTGTAGGCGCCATATCCCATCAGGCCTAGGATGCCGAGGCCTAGCAGTGTGCTGATGACACAGACTACGGTCCAGCCTTTTGACTTTTTCACGATGGCGAGGATGAGGCTGAGGATGAAAAATATCGGCACTGCGATCATAGCCACGACGGCGATCACAGCTCCTACAACTTTACCAGCTTCGTACGCAGAAGAATCCATGGCGGCAGCCTTCTACAGCGTTGGTATGAGGTCAAGGTCCTAGCAGGCTTATTCTGTTAGGATTTATAGCCTTCCATGAAGCGGCTAATGGCTTTTTCCTAGATCGCTTCTTCATTAGCAGTCGATGAGAAATTTAAGCCTTCTTCCTTATACCTTGCAGCTGCTCGCAGTCTGCCTGTGCATTTCCACCACGATCGCTGCCGATCGGCCGAATGTGATCGTGATCATGACGGATGATCAGGGCTATGGCGATCTCAGCATCACGGGGAATGAGATAGTCGATACGCCGCATATGGATCGGATTGCAGAGGAGGGAGCGTGGATGAAGCGCTTTTACGTGAGCCCGGTGTGCACACCGACTCGCGCTTGCTTCATGACTGGTCGCTACAATTATCGCACCCGCGCGATCGATACCTACCTCGGTCGGGCAAATATGGATCCCGATGAAGTCACGCTGGCGGAGGTGCTGAGTGATGCTGGCTATGCCACGGGGATTTTTGGAAAATGGCACCTGGGAGACTACTACCCGACTCGTGCGATCGATCAGGGCTTTCAGGAGGCAGTGGTCCACCAGGGGGGCGGTCTGCGCCAGCCGTCGAATCCGATCGATGGCGATCGCTATCACGATCCCATTCTGTATCACAATGGGGTACAAAAGCGCTACGAAGGATTTTGCACCGATATCTACTTCGATGAGGCGGCCGCTTACATCGAGAAACAGGCTGAGGCGGATCAGCCGTTTTTCGTATTTATCCCGACGAATGCGCCACATGGTCCCTTTGACGAGCCGCCGACTCGCGAGAGTTATGAGTTCTACAAAGCCAAGCTGCCAAAGGGCAAGAAGGATCACACTGCGGTGTTTTACTCGATGGTGAAGAATATCGACGACAATATGGGACGTCTGGCTGCGACTCTCGAGCGTCTGCAGATCGATGATGACACACTGGTCATCTTCATGACTGACAACGGGCCAGCGGGTGGTGGCTCGGCAGGTCCATTCCGCGGTGCCAAGGCGAGCGTCTATGAGGGTGGTATCCGCACGGTGTGCTTTCTACGCTGGCCAGCGGTGATCGAGGCCGGATCGACCGACGACACGATGCTGGCGCACATCGATCTGATGCCGACTCTGCTGGATGTCTGCGGTGTCGACTTGCCCGAGGGTGTCGACTTTGATGGTCGTTCTTTTCGCCCTCTGTTGGTAGAGAAAGGTGTGAAGAAAGAAGAGCCGGAATGGGCTGATCGTTATGTCTTTCAGCAGTGGCATCGTGGTAATGCCCCGTCTCGCTATCATCACTTCGCGGTGATCGATCCTGAGGGACGCTGGAAGCTGCTGAACCGTAGCCCGATCGGCCTGCATGAGCTGCCAGCCGACAAGCTGAAGCTCGAGCTGTATGATCTGCACAACGATGTGGGTGAGACCACTGATCTCGCCGCCAAGAATCCTGAAATGGTCGAGAAACTGAAGACTGAGTATGAGAAATGGCTAGATGAAGTGTCCGCCACTCGCGATGACAACTATGCCATGCCGCCTATCGTGATCGGTGCGGATCAGCAGCAGATCGTGGAGCTGACCACTCAGGACAAGCGTTCTGATCCCGGGGCTGAGCAGAAGGGCTGGTGGACCAAAGGATCTTGGCCTGTGGACGTGACCCGCGAGGGCCCCTACACCATCGAGGTGATCCTGACGCAGCCTGCCGTATCGGATGTGGAGGTAGCGATGAGCCTGCAGAGTGAGGGTGGTGAAACTGTGTGGTCAGACACCCTGTCGATGCCACGTGGAGTGCGCACGGCACCAGTCGGCGGCGTGAGCTTGCCGGTAGGAGCGCAGGCTACATTCCGCGCCGAGGTGCAGGGGATCGACCAGGCTGGGCTACATGTGTATCAGGTGCTGGTGAAGTAGGGCAGGTCTGTCGATCTAAAAGCCCTCTGTGACCATTCTCGGTAGCGGAATTTGCGAAAATTCCGAAGGGGGTGTGGAGGGCTGATGGGCTTTGGCTCAGCCTGCCGGGCAGCTGAAGGCAGCCCCTCCTTGATCTTGGGCTTTGCTAATAGGTCATATACGACCTATTAGGCCTATAGCGGTGTTTAGACCCTATTGAGTCCAGACTGTACCCTATTGAATTTCAGCTCTTTGAGCCGTTTATCCCTAGGGTTCCATCGATATCAGCTGGGACACCGTCACAAACTGGTATCCCTTCGCTTTCAGCTGGCTGATCGTGCCGGGTGTGGCGTCTACGGATGGGCTGTGGATATCGTGCAGCAGCAGGATACCACCGCGGCTAGCGCCATTGACGAGGCGGCTGGTGACGACTCCGACACCGGGCTTTTTCCAATCCTCGGGATCGACGGACCAGAGGATGGAGGGCATGCCAAATTCGGCTTTGATCCAGCTATTTAGCTCGGGCGTGGTCGCTCCATAGGGTGGGCGAAAGACTCGTGGTGGACGGCCAGTCGCTGCCTGCACGGCCTGGTGGGCGGCGACTATCTCGTTGCGCACTTCGCTGCGGCTCATCTTGGTGATTTTACCGTGGGTCAGTGTGTGGTTCGCCACCTCGTGGCCCTCGGCTACCATGCGCCTGAGGATCGCTGGGTAGCGGCGGGCATTCTGCCCTGTCACAAAGAAGGTGGCTCGGACCTGGTGAGAGCGCAGGATATCGAGCAGGCGTGGTGTGTGAGTCGCGTGTGGACCATCATCGAAGGTCAGTGCGAGTACCGGTGCTGCCGTCGAGACGCTACGGTAGGAGGTATTTTTTCCCAGCGGACCTGTCTGTGGTCGTGGTGGAGCTGGGGGTGGTGTCGGGCGTGCAGGGGGCTTGGTGTTGGCGACGGCGGGGGTGTTCACACCACCGACAGCTGCGTGCCTAGTCTGCATGCCACGGCCTTTTTTGGACTGGCATGCCGCCAGCAGCATCGCAGATGCGACGACCAGTATTAGCCCTGGTAAGAGGTAAAGTGTTTTGTGTTTCAAGGTGTAACGTGGGGTACAAAGTTAGGTAAAAGATACCTCAATTCTCGAGATAATCAGCTAGTATTGGCTTTAGAGCCTCGGCGGTTTTCTCTGGCCACAGAGCACGATCAGTGACCAGAGCATTCTCGAGGGCGCGGTGCTCTGGCCAGTCCGGCTCGACTGGTATCTGGGGTATCACGTGCTCTAATACGGCTTTGGCGTTGGCGGCATTAGCACTAACATGCTCGATCACGGCATGAGCATTCACCGAGTCTTCCTCGACTTTCCAGCAATCATAGTCAGTGATCATCGCTAGTGTAGCTAGAGCGATTTCTGCCTCGCGGGCGAGCTTGGCCTCGGGCAGATTGGTCATACCGATCACATCGAAGCCCAGTTTGCGATTGGTCTCGGACTCGGCGCGGGTGGAAAAAGCGGGGCCATCCATATTCACATAAGTGCCACCGTTGTTGACTTTCAGCCCGATCTCGCTGGCCGACTGGTAGAGCAGCTCGCGCAGCTGAGGAGAGATAGGATCGCCAAACGCGATGTGGGCGACGATGCCATTGCCAAAAAAGGTATGGTCTGCCCGCTGCGAGGTGCGGTCGAAAAACTGATCCGGTAGCACCACATCACGCGGCGCATACTCCTCCTGCAGAGAGCCGACAGCTGTCACGCAGATGATCCAGCGCACCCCTAGCGAGCGCATCGCCCAGATATTGGCGCGGTGATTCAGCTCACTCGGCAGGATACGGTGGCCTCTGGCATGGCGGGCGAGGAAGCAGACCCGGCGGCCTGCGTATTGACCGGTGATGATGGCATCTGATGGGGCACCAAATGGGGTATCTAGCGATACCTCTTCGACATCGGTCATGCCCTCGATCTCATAGAGGCCGGAGCCGCCGATCACGCCTATCGCTGGTGGAAGATTTGCCATAATACTAGGACCATGGCAGCCGATGCCGTCGAGTAAACCCCGGATTTAATCCATCATCTCGGATTAATTATCATCCCAGCCGACGATGAACAGGCCGTGCTCGACTGCCAGCTCTCGGTAGCGGTCGCTACTGTAGAGCTCCTCAGCATTGGTCATCAGCCGAGGGCGAGGGTAGTAGATATTGTTGTGGTGCCACACGGCTTCCCCCAGTCGAGCACGATCCTCGGGCTTGGAGCTCTCGCGATCCATCATGAAAATGACTCGGCTGGATGTGATCGAGCAGATCGAGATCGGTGTGTTTTTAAAATGGATCAGCAGCTTGGCAGCGGCAGAGCGCCGCTGGTCGATCTTCTCTGGTGAGTTGCTGTTGAACTCTGTACCCGAATCGCTGTCGCGATAGCGATCGGTGCCAAAGTCGAAGAATAGCAGTAGATCGCAGACTTTATCATAGTCGGTGTCCTCCAGGACGTAGTGATCGAAAAAGTCCGAAGGATTGGAGAGCGTATTCTGCCCCTCAAACACTGATACCCGGTTATCGATCAGACGATTGGCGGAGCTCTCCCATGGGTAGCCATCCGGGCCGGGCTCGGGATGCCTGCCTCGGTGGATCACAAAGGTGCCAGAGTCTGCGGTGAGTTCTATTTTGGTGAGGCCTTCGAAAAGGTCCTTTATGTCTTCTACCTCCATCGGGCGAATCAAGGTTTGGGTTTTTGATTCGGGGAATAACGATTGAGAAGTGGGAGGACGGTATGGTGGGCGAATCTTAGCGATAAGATAAATCCAACACAACGGAAATTTTAAAAATTTTGAGTCCTACTAATGAAAATTAAATTGGGTGTTGACGTGTGAGAGGCAGAACGATAAGGAATAGGTAACATTAGGCGATTTTCGGAAAAATTTTCCAAGAAGACTTATGAAACACGCATTCCAGCTTTTTCTCATGGCACTCATAGCGGTCATCGCTAGTTCTTGTGCTCTAGACTGTAAGACTTGCGTGATCACTGGTCCGTCTAACTACTGCAAGCCATGTCCGAAGCCACCCAAGCCGCTGAAGCGACCCAAGGAGAAGGCAACATGCGAGATTCCGAAGTGGCCTAAGCGCCCTGTGAAGTGTGTGACCACTCAGATCGTGCGCAAGTGCTGCCACCTCGAGTGCGCCAAGACATGTGAAGGTCTGCCTTTTAAGATCGAAGTCTGCGAGATCACCTACAAGAGCCTCTACACCGATGGTTCTTCCAAGGTGTGGACAGAGGTCAGCCGCAATCCTGTGATCAAGAGCGCTAGCGATGTGGGGAGAAGCCCTCGCGCGAACCGCACGTGGAGATCGAAGTCGCCCACCAAGTGGTCGCTGGTCGGTGATCGTTGTGACAACACCAACACCTGTCAGGAGAAGATCCAGCATCTAGATCGTCACATCGAGGCAGGTCTGGAAGAGGCTGCTGACAATCTGCACCGCGCTGGCGTGGTAGCTCGCGAGAAAGCTGCGATCGCGACTGTTCGATAGTTTTTTTGAAGCTCTACGTTAGGGAGTTTTTTGAGGCGAGGCTTTGCTGGTTCTGGGGGAGCGAGGAGATGAGGTAGCCTGCGGATAGGGCTTGGCTGTATCTCTCGAGCTTTGGTTTCTTTAATTGAGGTGAAACTGTGGGTTTTGGGGTATTCCTCGCACTCAGAGATGTGGCGGCGAGTGTAAACGAGTGGATTGCAAAGCCTGCCGCCGAAGCCTGAGCCCAATGTCTGAGCCAGCTACGTCGGCACTCGCTGACGCTCGCCTCCACATTTTTCCTGGTGGGCTTTGGGAATTTTTCAAACAGAGGAGTGTGGCGGCGAGTGTAAACGAGTGGCCTGCATAGCCTGCCGCCGAAGCCCGAGCCAATGCCTCAGCCAGCCACGTCGGCACTCGCTGACGCTCGCCTCCACATTTTTTCTGGTGGGCTTTGGGAATTTTTTAAACAGAGGAGTGTGGCGGCGAGTGGCAACGAGTGGCCTGCATAGCCTCCTGCCGAAGCCCGGGCCCAATGCCTCAGCCAGCCACCCCGACACTCGCTGACGCTCGCCTCCACATTTTTTTCTGGTGGGCTTTGGGAATTTTTTAAACAGAGGGGTGTGGCGGCGAGTGTAAACGAGTGGCCTTCATAGCCTCCTGCCGAAGCCCAGGCCAATGCCTCAGCCTGCCAACCCGACACTCGCTGACGCTCGCCTCCACATTTGCTAGGGAGGTTTATTGGGGATTCTTGGCGAAGGCGCGATTTTCTCTCGCTTGGCAAACTTTCACGCTACAAGTCTCTACCCTCTAGCAGAGCCTGGGTGAGAAACCCTAGCTAAAACACCCCTGCCGTCTCATCGTAGGCCTGATGCACGACTGTGGTAGATCCCCACGACTCGGTGATGATGGACTTTAGGTCCATCGGGGGAGGGCGCTCAAAGCTGATGATGTGTAGCTCTCGTGTGTGCGTGCCGTCGACTAGGATGCTGCGCAGCTTTTGTAGACCCTCGTAGGTCATTTGGTCTCGTAGGTCGGATACGAAGAAGATCTTCTCGCGCAGTGACCAATTGCTCTCTAGCTCTCTCACAAAGCCTTCGTGCTCGACGATCGCACAGCCCATGATATCGACTATGGTCGCATTGGGGAAAAGACGTCCGACCATCTCGGTGACCTGGCGGCTGTAGCGGAGCATGCTGCGCGAGCGGTCGACGTAGATCACCATATTTGACCCGTCGCCTAGGCCTTTGCCATCGAAGAGGGTCGAGAGATCGCCGGTGCTCATCTCTGAGACGAGGCCCTGCCGGCCCAGAGCGTTGCCGATGCCGAACATGGAATCTCCCGTGGATGTGCCCATGCCAAAGTCTGTGATGCCGGGCATGCTCATGGCAAAGTCGCCCATACCACGATTGCCCCAGGCATCTGGCACTGGGGTCTCTTTGATCTCGGCCTTTGAGGAAGCCTGTGAGCTGCTACTAGCACTGGCAGAGGAGACCTGTGCTTTGGGCTTTTCTTTCTGCTTCACCACAGCGGCGGCGGATTGGATGCCTACCTCGAAGGTGTGGCCATTTCTACCGGCTCCATCTTTTTGGAGAAATAGTAGGTAAAGTAGGAAAAATCCGATGGCATTGACCGCCAGGCCGAGGAGCAGGGCTTGGGAGAAGTCGAGGCGACGTTTGGTCTTTTGCTTGCGCAGGCTCTGGCGAGTGGAAGATGGGGCAAAGTACTTTCGCTGAGGGACGTGGGGGTTGAGTTTGGGTTTAGCGAAGTTTGGCGATGGTGGCACCCAGAGTTTTTTGGGGCTCGGCCTCTCTTTCTGCGGCTTCACAGTATCCCCCTGGCCACGATCCGTGGCTCGCTCCACGTGGGTCTGGGGTGATCTGCAGAAAGGAGGCATTACATCCTTCATAATGCCTTAATTGACGTCATTAAGCCAAGCAGATAACGAAAGAGATGTGAAAAAATCTCTGCAAGTGGTTTAGGGACAATGTGAAAGACTCTAAACTTGTTTGAAGGGTATGGGGATTATGGTGGGCGAGAGGCTTTGGCGGATGGGCTTTGGCGGATGGGCTTTGGGGGCTACTCGCTGACGCTCGCTGCCACATCCGCTAGGGATTGGTGGCGTTTCTATACGGCTTAGCAAGTTGGGGAGCGGGGCATTGGGCAGGGGGCTCAGGTTGGTGGAACTCCACTCGCTGACGCTCGCTGCCACATTTTTTCGCAGCCGAATGATGGTTGGTGGGATCAGTCGATTTCCATCAGTAGGCGATAGGCATCGCGGTAGCGTGGGGAGTCGGCTAGCGCGTCTAGGACGTAGCGCTTGGCTTTGGGCTGATCGGTCTCGGCGTGGAGGCCAGCTAGGCGGTAGCGGACTTCGGAGGGGTTGCTGGGCTTGAGTTTTAGTAGTTTCTCAAAGGAAACGATCGCTTGCTTGGGCTTGCCGGTAGCCTGGCAGGCGCAGCCGCGGCAGTAGTGGATGTCTTTTAGGAAAGGGTTGATAGCCATGGCTCGGTTGGCGTTGACCAGCAGCTGGGCCCAGTTTTTGGCATCCAGGTCGAGGGATAGCAGCTGGCTGTAGGCGGTGTAGGCCTCGGCAGAGCGCTCGCTGAGCTGGCGGAGGATCTCGGTCTCTTTATCCGTTTCTTTTAGGGCTCGGTGGGCAGTCGCTTTGAGGGCGTAGCCATTTGATAGGCCTTCGACATACTCGGGGTAGATCTCGATGAAAGCCTCGGCTGCCTCGATGGCATCGGGCCAGCGCTTCGCCTTTACCAGATTGGTAGTATGGGTCTGGTGAGCCCAAAAGTTTTTAGGATTGCCTTTGAGGTATTTGGCCACTGCTAGGGGCGAGCGTGGATTTACCTGGTCGGGGGTGGGTATGCTCCAGTCGACACCGTTGCCGAGATTGATCGCTAGCCCCGTGACCTCTGCGACGAAGTCGGCCTCTAGCTCGGCGAGAGATTTGGTGTGAGCCGCGATGGCATCATTGATGAGTGTGCCTTCCCCTAGATCGACTAGGATTTTTTCCAGAGCTTCTTGCCCGAAGTTTTCTACGATATGACGCACCACTAGCATCGACTGGTAGTAGGCAAACATGACGTGCTCGGATGATTTGGGATTGTAGAAAGCGCCGCTCATCTTCTCGATGGGGGTCAGGGCGTCTTCCTCGAGGATCATTTTGCGATAGCGGGGCGTCATTTGCTGGCCCCAGTTGGGCTGGCGCTCGATCTCCTCGAATACTGAGATGCCTTCGCTCAGCCAGCGGGGCATCTTGTTTTTGGTAGCGGTCAGCGTGACGACGTGGGCAAACTCGTGCCACAGGGTGGCTTCCCAGTTGTTTTTGCCATGGGTGAGGCTGCCGGGGCTATTCATGGTGATGACTGAGCCAAAGCAGACGCCGATGAGGCCTGCTCCGCCTAGACTGCCAAATGTGCGGATGGCGAAGTCCTCTTGGTTGGGGAAAAACTCGACCAGTGTTTTTTCGGGTAGTTCGACGCCGTATTTCGGACACAGCACGCGGCGAGCTTCCTCTAGCAGAGCGATGGCGCGGTCGGCGTAGAGTTCTGCCTCATTGGCGGGCAGGCGGATGATGAAGTGGTCTGACTCGATGGTCTCGTAGCTGGCCATCTCCTCCTCGAGGATCTCCAGATTGTAGGCGGCGACATTGTAGGGATCGGCTTCGGCGACTTCTTTGGCTAGGGGCCAGGCTGCGGCCTCGTCGCCTAGGCGCAGGTAGTCGAGTGCGAGTTGGAGTTTGGCAGGTAGGTAGTCGGGGTCGAAGTCGAGCGAGCGTTGCTGGCTGTCGGCTCCCTCTTGGAAGCGGTAGTTGCGCGAGAGTACTCGGCCGATCAGGTGATCGATCTCGGGATTTTTATTCCATGCCAGCAGAGCGTTGTTGCGAAAGCTGGCGAATTTTTTGTCATCGTTTTCCCGCAGCTCGGCGATGACGGCCATCAGAGCCCAGGCCTCTGGGTGGGCGGGATTGATGCCATGGATGACGCGCAGCCAGGCCTCGGCATCGGTGTATTGCTCAAAGTTGATGGCGTATTCCGCACGGATCAGTAGGGCGCCGAAGTGAAAGGAGAAACTCTCCAGCACCTTGTCGAGCTCCTCCAGTCCTGCTTTACGATTGTCGGGTAGGTAGGCTTGGGCTAGGCCAAATCTCAGGTCAGGATTGTTGGGCTCGTAGGCGAGTGCGGCGCGGAATTCTTCGGCTGCCATCTTGTAGTCCGACTTGCTCAGCGCGATCTCGCCGATGGCCTGGTGGGCCTCGACCAGGCCTGGCGGGGCATTGCGGCCTTTCTTTTTCACCTGCTTGGCGGGGCGTAGGTATTGCTCTAGGACAGTCGCAGGATCGGCACCTAGGGCGATGGCGGCTTTGGCGAGCTGGACCATCTGCACAGAGGTACGGTCTTTTTGTGGGATGCCTCGAGCGGCGGCATTGATATTGTCGAGGAGGGCTGTGAGTTGGTCCTCCTGGCCGGTCTGTCGGTAGTGCTCGTGTACTTTGAGTAGCGTGGATAGGTGTTCGGGAAACTTTTCTGCGACTTCACCGGCGATCTTCGTGGCATCTCGGTAGCGGCCGAGATTGGCGAGAGCTTGCATCTTCAGCGTGCGCCACTCGGGGGAGGGCTGGCCTCGGTATAGCGCATTGTCGCAGTGCCGGATGACGGTGGTGTATTGCCCTTTCTGAAAATACTCTCGGACAGTGGGTAGCTTGTCTTCGTCGTAGAATTTTTTGTAATCCGCCTGAGCAAAGAGCAGCGAGGGCAGTAGCGAGAAAAGCAAGAGCAGGGTGAGCGGACGGACCATCGTCCACTAGTCTACGCTCGATAGTGGCTGGGTAAACAGCGAACCCGCGGCGCGATGGGGCACTGCTAGGTCGTATAGGGCCTATACGACCTATGCCCTATGAGATCACACATTCGCCTTTGCCACTTCTTCGCAGCCTTTGATATCGAGCTTGCCGGAGGCTAGCATGGGGATCTCGTCGACTTCTACGATCTTTTTCGGTGTCCAGAGGGCAGGGATGCCGTTCACCTTTAGCTGGGTGCGGAGGTAGGTCATGTTGACCTCTTCGCTGGCGAGTAGGATGAGTTGCTCGCCTTTGGCTTCGTCTGGTAGGCCGACGATGGCGATCTTGCGCTCGTCGTCTTTAAACTCTAGGGCCTGATTGACGGCGGTCTCGACGGTCTCGTGTGGCACCATTTCGCCGCCGATCTTGGAGAAACGCGATAAGCGTCCCTCGATGTAGAGGAAACCATTCTCATCGAGACGACCGATGTCTCCGGTCATGAACCAGCCATTTACCATCACCTCGTTGGTTTTCTCCTCGTTGTGCAGGTAGCCTTCGAAGATATTCGAGCCACGCAGCCAGATCATACCCGAGGTGTGTAGCGATAGCGGCTCGAATGTCTCGGGATCGGTGATGCGCACGGCCACACCAGGGATGAAGTGGCCGACTGAGCCAGGGGTGTGGTTGGTCAGCACTGGCACGCCTTCTTGAGTGTCGTCCTCCTCATCGGGCAGGTTCACGTTGGTCACCGGAGAGGTCTCGGTGAGACCGTAGCCCTCGTAGACTTTCAGTCCGAAGCGGCGCTCAAAGGAGTCGGCGACTTTCTGAGGTAGCTTCTCGGCGCCGGTGATGACTAGCTTCACTGACTCAAGCTGCTCCTTGGTGGCCTTTCTCAGGTAACCGCGTAGGAATGTCGGTGTGGCGAGCAGTAGGTTCACTTTGTATTTTTCGACTAGCTCGGCCAGCTTGCCAGCATCGAGCGGGCTGGGGTAGGTGACTAGATTGATGCCCTCGATCATCGGGTACCACATGGTCACCGTGCAGCCGAAGCTGTGGAACAGCGGTAGGCAGCCGAGCACACTATCATTCGAGTGCAGGCTGATGCGGCTGCCAAATTGGTTCACATTGGCCAGTAGATTGCGGTGCGAGAGGACCACGCCTTTGGGCATGCCAGAGCTGCCGCTGGTGAAAAGGAGGATGGCCTCTTTATCGCCGCTTTTCTTCGGGATGCCGAGAGACTTGGCGATGGCGTGAGCGGATTTCAGCTTACACTTCAGCAGGTTTAGGCCGATCTGCTTTTTTAGCGGTGGCAGCACCTGGTCGAGCAGGATGAGCTTTTCCTCGGATGGCCAGGCAAAGGTATCCATCTTTTCGACGAACAGCGTGCCTGTGATAAATCGGTCGAGATCGGCCTGCTCGATGCAGGACTCGATGGCGGCTTTGCCCGCGGTGAAGTTGAGGTTCACCGGCACCTTGTTGGCGAAAAGTACGGCGAGGTTGGCCAGTAGGCCGCCTTTGCCCGGTGGTAGGATGATGCCGACACGCTTCTTTGAGGTCAGCTTGGAGATCTGCTTGCTGAAAGTAATGGCGGCGGCTAGGAGCTTGTCGTAGCGCAGCTCAGACTCATCATTGCCATCGATGATGCGCGAGGTGGAGCCATGTTTCTTCAAACCTTTGATGATCTCGTAGGCCAGATTGCCCTGCAGGATGGGGCGGGCGGAGTAGGCTTTCTCACCGGCGATCAGGATATTTTCGGTGAAGTTGGCCAGATTGGCGGCCTCTTTCTCCAGCAGACGGCCAAAGGAAAAGATGATCCGAGCGATATCCTGGCGATTCTCCGTGGATAGCGCCGAGTCCTCTGGGTGCTCGACATACATCGGCAGGAGAGGGGCGCCTGAGGAGCGAATGATGAAATCGAGCGTCTCTGCGGGCACAGCTACAGTCTGCCCGCGGCGCGTCTGAGCAGCTCCGGGGACAAAGACCACCACGGCATCGCTCTCGATGTGGCGAAACAGGGCACGCTTGTACTCATCGGCCATCTGCTGCTCCGAGGCGGAAAACTCCATGGACTCGGTGTCCGTGCTCTCGATGAGAAAGTTGTGCAGCAGCGCGTCGTAGCTCATGTCTTTCTCCATGAGAAAGACCAGCTTTCGGTCCTTGAAAAACTTCTCTAGGTAGCGAAGATCCCGATATTCTAGGCGGTTTGGCACCACCAGGCAGCCGTGGGCTGGGATGTTCTCTTCTCCGTGGGTCTCGAAGGTGCTATTCGCGCTGGCCATATCTACGTGCTCAAAAAGGTTGTGATGTGGGCTAGTTTTCGGTAAAACCGCCTGACATGGGTAATTAGCGAGAGAACGTCGCCAAAATCCAGAACTCTTTTTTCCAGAAAAAACAAACAAACGACTTATGTCTTCCGAAAATAACCAAGCCGCCAAGTATTATGGCGCCAAACTGAGGATCCTCTTTGGCATCCTCGCCGTGTGGTTTGCTGTCAGTTTTGGCTGCGCCATCCTCTTCCGCGACTGGCTAGATGACCATTTCATCAAGATCGGCAATGCTCCATTCGGCTTCTGGATGGCTCAGCAGGGCTCGATCATCTGCTTTGTGATCCTGCTCGTGGTCTACGCCGTGCTGATGAATCGGCTGGATGCGAAGTTTGGTTTCGACGAGAAAGGAGACGCTGAGTGATGAGTCAGGATACTTGGAACTACCTCTTTATCGGACTGTCCTTCGCAGTCTACATCTTCATCGCGATCCGCTCACGCGCTGGATCGACCAAGGAGTTTTACACCGCAGGCTCGGGCGTCTCGCCTTTTGCCAATGGTATGGCCACGGCTGCGGACTGGATGTCGGCGGCTACATTCATCTCCATGGCGGGGGGGATCGCGGCGGCTGGCTACGATGGCTCGCGCTTCCTCATGGGCTGGACCGGCGGCTTTGTGCTGCTGACCACGCTGATGGTGCCTTACCTGCGGAAATTCAACAAGGCGACTGTGCCTGACTTTTTAGGCGATCGCTTTTACTCAAAGGCAGCCCGTCTCGTAGGTGTGGTCTGCGCGATCTTCGTCTGTATGGTGTACATCATGGGACAGATGCGTGGGGTGGGGATTGTGTTTTCCCAGCTGTTCGGTCTGGAGGTCTGGTTGGGAGTCATCATCGGAGGTGCGATCGTTTTCTTCTACGCCGGTCTCGGCGGGATGAAAGGCATCACCTACACACAGGTGGCTCAGTATTGTGTGATGGCTTTTGCTTACACGATCCCTGCAGTCTATGCGTCGATGATCATCACTGGCAATATCGTCCCGCAGTTGGGTCTGATCGGCTCGGCTGCTAGCGATGGCACACCGATCTTGGAGAAGATCAATGCGATCAACACCGAGCTAGGATTTGCTGAATACACTCAGGGTAAACTATCGCCTCTGAATATGTTTTGCATCACAGCCGTGCTCATGTGCGGCACCGCTGGTCTACCGCATGTGATCGTGCGATTCTTTACGGTGAAGAATGTCCGCTCGGTGCGCATCTCTGCCTGCTGGACATTGGCTTTCATCGCGGTGATTTATCTGACGGCTCCTGCAGTGGGTATTTTTGCCAGGATCAACCTGATCGAGAATCTCAACGAGCAGCCCTACGCTGAGGCCCCTGCTTGGTTGGCACAGTTTGAGAAGACTGGGCAGATGACGTTTACCGATAAGAATAATGACGGCATCATCCAATACTCAGGCGATGCCGATAAGAATGAGCTCGCCTTTGGTAAAGATATCATGGTCATGGCTAGTCCCTACATGGCTGGTGCGTCACCATGGATCATCGGTCTGCTCATGGCTGGCTGTATCGCTGCGGCACTATCGACAGCGGCTGGACTGCTGCTAGTCCTATCGACGTCGATATCGCACGATCTGATGAAGAAGATCCTCAAACCTGATATCACCGATAAGCAAGAGGTCGGCTGGGCGCGTATGGCTTCGCTGGGGGCGCTAATTGTAGCGGTTTACTTCGGTATCAATCCGCCTTCGGACTTGATTGCTAAGACAGTGGCTTTCGCCTTTGGCCTAGCGGCCTCGTCGTTCTTCCCGACTCTGCTGATGGGTATCTTTACCAAACGCATCAATAAGTGGGGTGCGATCTCAGGCATGGCTGTCGGTATCACATTTACCTTTGCCTATATCGTGTATTTCCAGGTCGGCCCAGGTAAGGGTAAGCCCGAGCAGTATCTATTCGGTATCACCCCAGAGGGTATCGGTATCCTAGGTATGTTACTAAATTTTATTGTCAGCTTCATCGTCAGCATGGTCACAGCACCGCCGCCGAAAGAAGTGCAGGACATGGTCGACTCCATCCACATCCCTCAAGGAGCTGGAGACGCGATCGATCATTAAAAGTCATTGGGATATGGCCCTGCACCGCGATGCAGGGCCAAATTCAATAGGGTACAATTTTGACTCAATAGGGTGCAATTGAAAATTCGCTGGATCGTGGCTATTTCGGCATCTGCGTTAGCCATATTCCTAGCTATAGGGATAAAGGGCTATCAGCATAGCTACCGGATCGAGCTGTTGCCATCTGGAGAAGTGATCCGCTCAGCTAAATTATCTGAGCACGATGTGGAGAAAGTGCTGGAGAGATTGGGCTCCGCAGCTTTTGAATTCCGCATTTGGAATCATGATCAGATCAATTCTGTGAGGTATGTGTACGCAGAAACCGATCAGGGCTACTTTCTACAGAAGGGGTGGGGTAGATCTTCCGAATTGGCGCCATGTATTCTTTCTCGAGAGCCCATTTGCCATAGCTATCTAGCTTCCAAGATTGCAAAGGAGATGTGCTACGCTCGAGGGGTGATTTGGGCTTACTGATAGCTAGGTATCTCTTTGGGGGACTTGTTGTGAGTGTGGAGGCGAGCATCAGCGAGTGTCGTTTCATCCCACAGAATGTAGGTGCCGGTGAGGTGTGCGGGATGCTCTGCTTGCCACTCGTTTACACTCGCCGCCACTTTTTAGAGGGCCAAGCTGAGAATGGCTACGGCACAGGCTGGCCCTTAGCCGCCGACCACAGCGCATACCAGTCCTGTCGGTCTAGCTTGATGTTCGCTGCAGCAGCCTGCGAGCGGATCCTTTCGATTTTGTTGCTACCTGTGATGGCGGTGGGGCGCGATGGGTGAGCCATGACCCAGGCGGTGGCCAGGGCATCGTCGGTAGCGCCATCGTAGCGATCTCTCATGGCGGCGAATGCAGCGCGTAGACGAGTGGCAGCCTCGCCATCGCCAAACAGCTCACCGCCGGCTAGTACTGACCAGGCCATGGGGCGTATTTTGTGCTGCTCGCACTGAGATAGGGTGCCATCGTAGAGCGCGTCCATGTTCAGAAGATTGATCTCCAATTGATTCGTGACTAGCGGTCGATCCATGCACGACTGCAGGAGCTCGAACTGGTGGTAGGTGTAGTTGGACACTCCTGCGTGACGGATCTTGCCGGAGTCGAGTAGCTGGGTCAGCCCGCGAGCGGTCTCTTCCGCAGGGGTGAACCAGTCTGGGCGATGGACTAGCAGCACATCGAGGGTGTCGACGCCGAGTAGCTGCAGCGATTTCTCTGTGCAGGCGACGATATTCTCGGCAGTCGCATTGTAGTGCGGCAGCTGGGCCGTCGACTTTTCATCCGATGGCACATCGATGCCACACTTGGTGACTATCTCGAAGGAATGCTGCACCTCAGTCAGCGCCTGGCCTAGAGCCTTTTCCACCTCATACAGACCATAGATCTCAGCAGTATCGATGGTGGTGATGCCGAGCTCTGCACAGGTATTGAGCCTCTCCGCTAGGGCTTTTGGCGTGGGCACCGGCTCTTCATCCAGAATCCGCCAAGATCCGAAGGCGATCTCTGAAATCTCGGGTCCACCATCACACAAAGACACGCGCTGTACACTCATAGTCGGGCAGGCTACGGGCAAAAGAAATGCAGTGCAATGCCTACTGGGGGGGCGCAACGTTTTCGGCCTCGGGAATGTTTTGGGCGAGTTTAGCCTTT
>JAHDID010000051.1:0-14896 GCA_020630975.1 Verrucomicrobiota bacterium | reverse complement strand
CTGGGGGGGCGCAACGTTTTCGGCCTCGGGAATGTTTTGGGCGAGTTTAGCCTTTGTCTGGCCGACTAAATACCGTCTCGGTGAACGTTAAGAGTTCAGCCGTAGATTCGAAATCTAAGATTCTTTCTGCTTGGATCACTCTGCCATGGTCGAGCCAAATGATTTCTCCCCAGGCATGGACCAGCGAACTGCCATTTCGTTCTTGTTCGAGTTTTTTCCAGCCTGGGAGTGCTCTTAATGGTCGATACCCTTTGAACGAAATAGGAGTGCAGTCGACATAATGAAACAAGATGTCATCGGTGGGAGCTTTGGTCTGACAAGCTAATGAAAATTTGGCGAATTCAGTGCGCTGAGGCTCCATGGGTGCCCAGTCTATGTGAATGAACATGACTGATCTATCAGCTGCTGCCGCATGAGCGACGACGCGCCGGACATCATTCTCTGTGAACGAGCGAACTTGTTTCAGCTTCGCCACCAGATCTGCCACTCGCTCTTCCGTGGGATTGATTGGGCTCGAGCATAGAACCAGTGAAGTGATACTGAGACATACCCCAATTAGGATTTTGCTGAGTTGGTTCATTTTAGGGTGAAATAATTCCTCTCGGCTAGTGAGCTGCCTTCAAACTAGTTCTGCTGCAGGTGTCACATTAGCAAGGATTGAGTCTCGATCCTTTTTCAATTGGCGAAAATCACATTCGACCTGAATCCCATGCCAAAACTCGTCTGATTGTCCAAAGAATCTACCGAAGCGTAGTGACATTTGGGGAGTGATCGAACGTTTGCCTAGCACAATCTCATTGATAGCCCTAGGCGCGACATCAATAGCGCGAGCCATTGCATTTTGAGATATTTTCATAGGAAGCAAATATTCTTCTAGGAGTATTTCGCCAGGTGTAATCGACTTCATTTTATCTATAACGTAGTGCGTTATGGATGGCGATCAATGGTAATCTGCAATCTTAACGTCGCTTGGGCCGTCGGCAGTCCATCTGAACACAGTTCTCCACTGATCATTAATACGAATTGAGTGAAGCCTTTAAACACCACGGAGTGGTTCATCTGAATGAGTTTCCTCAGGGCTGGCCGCAGGATCGATGAATAGTGTCGACTCTTTTCCGTCCTGAAAAGTTCCTCTGTTCTTCGATCTGCGAAGGATAGAATCATAGGTGTTCAAAACTGAATTATGGAACAACCCTTAAAAGTTGGAGCTTCATGTTGGCAAGCTTATCCATAGGGCCGAGTCGGTTCTCGAGCTTTTCTCCGGAGTCCACCTCTTGCCAGCAATCGTAGAAAATCGCAGGCAATGTCGAAAAACTCAGTTAAGATTGCCGCCCGATTTTGGCAGCCTATCTTCATGCTATTGAGACCGCCGTTCCGCCTTTTGTCCATCGACAGGAGGAGGTGGCAGAGATGTTTCTCGAGCATATCGACGATCGCAAGACGCGGATGCTGCTGCGCAAAAGTCTGAAGGGCTCCAGCATCGAGACACGGCATAGTGTGTGCGAGAAGTTTTTCGACTGTGAGCCGTATGATGCCTCGGGCCGAGCCTCTACTGGGGCGCGAAACCGAGTCTACGCTCGCGAGTCGCGCATCCTAGCGCGGCAGGCGGCAGCTCAGGTGCTGGCTGCGACGGAGGGTATCGGCGCGCAGGATATCACCCATGTGGTGTATGCCTCGTGCACGGGCTTTACCAATCCAGGGCCGGATTACTTTCTGGTGTCGGATCTGGGGCTGAAACCCTCGGTGCAGCGCTACGTGCTCGGCTTTATGGGCTGCTACTCTGGGGTGCCAGCCCTACGCATGGCTGCCCAGATCTGCGAGGCCGATGCCAGTGCGCGAGTGCTGGTGGTGTGTCTGGAGCTGTGCAGCCTGCACTTGCAGTTTCAGCCCACTTACGACTCGGTGCTGGCCAATAGTCTGTTCGCCGATGGCGCGGCGGCTGCCATCGTCAGTAGCGAGCCAGGTGCGGTGCGGATGGATGCTTTTCATACCGACATCATCGCCGAGGGGCTGGATGATATGGCTTGGGGCATCGGTGATCAGGGCTTCGACCTAGTCCTGTCGAATCGCGTGCCTGCTATCCTAGAGAGCCAGGTGGGCGACATCGTGAGGGGCGTGGTCGATCCGGACTCCGTCGACCACTGGGCCGTGCACCCTGGTGGGCGCGGCATCCTCGACAAGGTTGAAACCGCGCTCGATCTACCGGCTGAGTGCCTAGCCGACTCGCGCCGTGTGCTGGCCCAGTATGGCAATCTCGCCGGCACTACCATCCTCTTTGTACTGCGCGAGACGCTGCAGCGGGCGCAGGCTGGAGAGTCGATCTTTGCCATGGCCTTTGGGCCGGGCTTCACTGTGGAGGCGGGGCAGTTTTTGGTGGAAAAGAGCTAGGGGGCGATAGGGCTCGTCCGTATCCATAGGCAACACGATACGAAACGTGCATGCAGGTTGTCCAGGTCAGTACATTCGCTGAGCTCCACGAGGTATTCGAGGGGCTGAAGCGTCGCAATTCGATCTTTCGAGGTCAGCGCGATGCCGCGTGGCCAGTCCTGAGCGGTATCGGGCGGCGCGAGGAGACGATCGACGAGGTGGGTATGCTCAAGCGCTTTAAAGACTCGGCCGTGCCCTATCTCGACCACATCCCGCAGAATGACTGGCAGTGGCTAGCTCTAGGCCAGCACCATGGCCTGCCGACACGGCTGCTCGACTGGAGCTACAATCCGCTGGTGGCCACCTACTTCGCTGTGACCCAGGAGAGCTACACTGATAGCGCCGTATTCATGTTTTGGGGCGCACGCACCATGTCGCTCGATACTCACGGAGACGATCCTTTCGGGGTGGAAAAGGTGCTCCGCTATCGTCCCGCCCACGTCAGCCGCCGAATCACGGCGCAGAGCGGCCTCTTCACCGTGCATCCCAATCCCGATCTCCCCTTCGATCACAAATCAATCATGAAGATCGTGATCTCTGCTCAAGGGCGCGCCGAGATCAAGCAGACGCTATACAAGTACGGCTTCAGCGATCGGTCTCTGTTTCCAGGGCTAGATGGGATCGCGTCGGATTTGTTGTGGCTGGAGACAAAGGGGTTTAATTGGTAGATTCACCAAGACCTCAGCGGTACCAATTGTTCTAGCTCTGCCATAGCATCAGCTTTTTCGGCTTGGATTTGTTTGATAGCAGCTTTGTAGAGCGATCTAGGATTGGGTCGAAGTTGTTTAGCTACAAATTTATTATCGAGCATGGATAGTTCCGAGAAAATAGCCAACGCGTATGCTCTACCGCTTTCTGGTAGGTAGCCTGATAACTGACTGGAAACACCTGCCTGTGAATGCTGGATGACCGATGCTTTATTGCACTGGAAGATGCCAAATCCAGTGAATATAGCGGTCAGGTCGGTGATGGGTTCTAGATTTTTCCAGCCACCTGGCATCTCTGTTATGGATTTGGTTAATAGGTAGTGAGCCGCTTCATGTGATAGGGTCGCAACCAAACTCTCGAAATCGTGCAACAGGTCGTCGCTGTAACCGATCGTTGCTTTGCCATAGTTATCTAAACTGAAGAACCCGGCTGTGCCATCTGCGCTATAGTTCATCGACAGATCACTGGTATCTGCTTCGAACTCCATGTCGTCAGCTTCTGACATTTGCACCAGGTTGATCGCCCAATCGCCCATCCCCATGTGTTTCATGACGGCTTGGAGAACGGATTTCTCGTAGCGGGGGTGCCCAGCGTTTGAGATGGGAAAATCCTTTTGTGAGTGGAGGACTAGGTGGTACGTCCTGAGAAAGGATTCGTGGCCGCCGTAGTTAGACAGTAGCCAGGCAAAGCTATCGAATAGCCAGTCGATTCTAGCGGGGTCGAAAGGTGGGCTCTTGGAGAATAGAGGCATTGAGCTGATAGTTTAGCGCGATTCTACGAGCTAGCCAAGAGCTGGCAAAAGTTGGAGGGAGGCGAGGTTTTCTCCCATCCCGCCCTAGCCCGCATTTCTCATACAAAATCTACTACGACTTGCTGTGGTAGATTCTGCCTGTGTTGCGGTCGATTTGTCTTTGGACAGTGTGTACTCACACAGCCCTGCAGACAAATCGCCGCGCGCCTTGGCAGAATCTATCCTCGCGGCGTCTCGCTACGGTTTGTATGAGAAATGCGGGCTAGATTTTTCGGCGAAAGGCAGAATCATTCTCCTGCATCACTTATGTCAGCAGCAGAACGCCACTTCATCGTCGGGACGGCCGGTCATATCGACCATGGCAAGAGTTCGCTCATCGAGGCGCTCACCGGCACCGATCCCGATCGCTTGCCCGAGGAGAAAGCGCGGGGGATGACGATCGAGCTGGGCTTTGCGCAGCTGACCATCCCATCGGTGGCCAATGAAGGGCAGGATCTGCACCTAGGCGTGGTGGATGTGCCAGGGCACGCGGACTTTGTGAAAAATATGGTCGCTGGCGTCGGCTCGCTGGATCTGGCGATCTTCATCGTGGCGGCGGACGATGGCTGGATGCCGCAGACCGAGGAGCACTACCAGATCCTGCAATATCTGGGGCTGAAGCGTGCCATTATCGCGCTGACCAAGATCGATCTGGCCGAGGATCTGGAGCTGGCGCTGATGGATGTGCAGGAAAATCTAGAGGGCGGCCCCTGGGAGGATGCCGATGTGGTGCCTGTTTCGTCTCACACCGGCGATGGTATCGATGAGCTGCGCAAAAAGATAGCCGAGGCACTCGACGCCGCTCCTGAGCCGCAGGATGCTGGCAAACCTCGCATCCCTGTGGACCGAGCTTTCACCCTGAAAGGTATCGGCACCGTCGTAGCTGGCACTCTGATCGATGGCTCGCTGGATGTCGGCACCGATCTAGTCGTGCAGCCTGCTGGCGTACCAGCTGCTATCCGTACTGCGCAGAGCCACGGCGAGCAGGTGCAGACTGTGCCACCCGGCACCCGCACCGCTGTGAATCTGACCGGCGTCTCCGTGCGCGAGCCGAAATCGACCAGCAAAGAAGTCGTCGGCCGGGGCGATGTATTGACTCTGCCAGCGCTAGGCGAGGCAGTGATGGCGATCGATGTGCTGATTTCGAAATCCGACCGAGGCATACGGGGGATTAAAGCCTCGACCCGCCCGCTGAAGACTGGGCGCGAGCTGATGTTTCACTACGGCAGCACGGGCTGTCGGGCGCGCATCCACCTGCTCGGGCAGCGTGTGCTCGAGCCGGGCGAGAGCTGTCTGGCCGAGGTGCGATTTTACGAGCCGGTGTATGTCTTCGTAGGCGATCGCTTCGTGCTGCGCGATGCCTCGCTGGGCGCGACTCTAGCAGGTGGTGTGGTGCTCGACGAGGATGCCAATCGCCGCGCGTTTCGCAAAGAATTTCAAGGTGCCTTTCTGCAGGCGCGCCGCGATAATCTGGACGATCTCGATACCCTAGTGCGCTCGCAGATGATCCGCGACAAGGCGGTGCACCTACCGTCGCTATTGGCCAAGTCGCGCTACTCTCTCGACGAGGTCCGTGCGGCAGTCGAGACCATGGTCGGCGAGGGCTTTCTAGAGCTGAGCGGCGACTGGGTATTTGAGGGTAGCTGGTGGCAGCAGGTCTCCAGTCTGGCTGCGGAAAAGATCGATGCGATCCACCGCGAGCATCCCGATCACCTCGGTCTGCCGCTGCGTGATCTGCGCGCGATGATGGAGCCTCAGCTGCCGTCGCCGAAGTTTTTCGATCAGCTCCTGGCCGGACTGCTAGCCAGTGGCTACTCCAAGGCTGCGGCCAATATCCGCCGGACCGATCACATCCCAGTGCTGCCTCCCGAGCTGGTGCAGGCAGGCGAGCGCGTGCGCAAGCGGGTAAACTCCGACCTGATCGCCCCGCCGAACAAAGGTGAAGTCGCCACCAATAGCGACGAAGAGAAGGCTCTGCGCTTTCTCACCCACACTGGCGAGGTCGTCGATCTCGATCCTAAAACCGTTATCTCGAGCCAGGGCTACGAGCACATCCGCAGCCTAGTGGTGGAGTACCTCACCGAGCACGGCAAAGGCACGGCCAGTGAAATCCGCCAGCACGTGGGCGCGACCCGCCGTGTGCTGATGCCTCTGCTAGAAAAGCTGGATGAGGATGGGGTGACGCGACGGGATGGGGATAACCGGACGCTGAAGGGGTAATGTGGAGACATGAATTTTTCGCGTCGATATCCACTAAACGTGCCCGGTAAGTTTTACATCAACGACCAATGTACTGATTGTGATTTGTGTCGTGAAAGTGCACCCGATAATATAACTAGAGACGATCGAATCGGGCATTCATATGTCTACAAACAGCCTGAAAATGAGGAAGAGATAGCTTTGGTGCAAGAGGGCGTCGAAGGTTGTCCTACCGGTGGTGTCGGAGAAGATGGGGATCGCTTCGATTGGACTAGTGAGCCTATCATGGACTGGAATGAACATATGCAGAGATGGGACCACAAAGTGCGTTTTGATCTCGAAGTTCCAGTGGTTTCTTACGAAGAAATTCTTGCCGAAGATCGAGCTGCGATGAGGAAATGGAGGACTGAAAATACCCCTTCTCTTTGGCGGCGTTTATTTGCGAAAATCAAAAAATAAGGTCCCGAAAGTCTTTCCTATCTCCTCTGAAACCCCTTGAAACCCACCCGATCCACAGCTATCGACCACGCATGATGAATCGGCCTATCCCCAATGGTTTACTGCTCGCGATCGAAGGTATCGATGGTGCTGGCAAATCGTCTATCGCTGGCCTGCTGGCACAGTGGTGTGGCGAGCGTGGGCTGGGCTGTATGCTGTCGAAGGAGCCCACGGGCAACAAGTGGGGCAAGCTGCTGCGCGAGTCGGCCAAGAGCGGTCGCCTGACGGTTGAGCGCGAGCTGGAGCTGCTGGAGCTAGATCGCCGCCACCACATCGAGACTGCCATCCAGCCGGCCCTAGACGAGGGCAGTATCGTGATATTGGATCGCTACTACTGGTCCACCGCTGCCTACCAAGGTAGCCGCGGGCTCGACTACGACGAGATCGTCCGGCAGAATGAGACCTTTGCCCCAGTGCCGGATCTGGTGCTGCTGCTCGATATCGATCCCGATGGCGGTCTGCAGCGCATCCGCATGCGTGGCGACAAGCCTAATCATTTCGAGGCCAAGGAGTCGCTGATCAAAGCCCGTGACATCTTCATCGATCTATGTGAGAAATCTCCCAACGGCCGCCACATCCAGTCCGGCGGACATCTGAAGGACACTTGGGACGCCTCGCTCGGCTATTTCATCGAAACCGCACGAGCTAAACTCGAGGCAGGTGGTGTCGATCCTGCCCAAGCGCCGATGTTTTTCGGTGAGTAGGCTGTGTGCTCTGCGCGGTGCGAATTTCTTTCGCCCGGTCTGTTGAAACTTCGGGCTATAGGTTGTGTGGACGGAAGATTGGCATCTTCCCCTACTGCGCGTGTGGATGTGGGTAGCAGCATTTCCCAAAATGCCGAGTTTCAGAGCCTTCGGGCGATAGGTTGTGGGCGGAAAATTGGGATCTTCCCCTACTGCACGTGTGTATTTGGGTAGCGGAATTTCCCAAAATGCCGAGTTTCAAAGTCTTCGGGCGATAGGTTGTGGACGGAAGATTGGGATCTTCCCCTACCGCTCGTGTGAATGTGGGTAGCGGTATTTCTCAAAATGCCGAGTTTCAGAGTCTTAGGGCGATAGGTTGTGGAGGGAAGATTAGGATTTTCCGCTAGCCCATTGGGCGAAACCCTTCGTCCCTGCCTGTCAGGTCATTCTGGTGTTGTCTTTCGGCTGCTAGACTTGGCTAAGCCAAGTCCCCCGACACAGGCTAGTGCGCCACATGTGAGTGTCATCAAATGGGGTCGCACAAAGAGTCGGGCAAAATTTTCTTCAGTCACTTCGGTGCCTTCATCTGGGGAGGGTGGTACTTCACTCCAGCCCAGTGAAAACAACGGCTCACTGAAAAGGGTATACCGCGTTTCCTCAGTTTTTATCGACTGGTAGATCGGCAGTAGTGCGCCTAGGGAGATGCTGGCGATGAAGACAGCACCGAGGCCTATCATAAAGACAATCCAGCCTAGCCATTTTCTGATCATCCTCTCGTTACCTTTTCTGCCACTTGCCGCCGTCTAGAAACTCTCGAGATAGGATCACGTCGATGATCTGCTGTAGCGTATCATCGGATGGTAGAAAGGTATCCCACTCGGTGTCGCGGTTGTTGCTTTTGGCTAGGTAATAGTCCAGTTCCGGATCGGTCCCTGCTACCAGTGCGGCCTCGTTCATCCGTGGGCGAGTCTGGCGAAAGAGATAGTCCTCGATGGCCGCGCCGCCATCGAGAGCAGTGTAGACGGCGTGTTTGGCCTTGAGGGTCGGCTCGGTCGGTAGCCCCGGAGTGACTCCTTTGCGAAAGATGCTCAGCTCACCATCTAGGATGACCTCGGCTATGGCGTAGCGCAGGATGCGGTCGTCGCCGATGGGTACGTCGCGATACTCCACCGTCAGTCCGGGCGTTTGCTCGCCTACCACTAGACTATTTTGTTTGTCCTGTAGCACGGCAGCGATGATCTCGCCGACATTGCCAGTCTCGCTATCGACCAGCACCACGACCTCTCTCGACCACGAGGTAGCGCTCGGTGTGGAGGAGAAAAGCACAGGGCGATCTTGGTCTGGGCGGCGGATTTTGAATAGCAGCTCATTGGGCGGGCGAAAACGACTGAGGATCTCTGCCGCGATGGCGAAGTCGGCCTGAGCTTGCGGTGAGCGCAGATCCAGCACTAGGGTGCCGATTTCTTTGTCATTGCGCCAGGCTGCGATCGCTTCATCCAGCGGGTCTAGCTCGTCGCGCGAGTAGCGCCCTAGTCTGGCGTAGCCGATCTTACCTGCGAGGGTGGTCTGGTAAAAGCCAAATGGCGAGTCGCTGGCCGAGCGCGATGCCTCGGTGAGTAGCATAGCGCCAAAGTCGAGGCGCTCTAGCAGCCCTTGGATCGCGGCTTGGTTGAGAAAGTCGTAGTCCAGATCCTCGCGCTTGATGTATTCTTTGCGCAGCAGGCGAAAGGCCTCCTGTAAGCTGGCCTGGTCGAGACCATCCACGAGCTCTGTTAGGGTGTGGTCGCCCTTCTCGGCTTTCTGCTCGGCAGCTTCTTCAGCTGTCAGTAGATCGCTCTTCTCGATAGTTTTATCTCCAGTCGGAGCTGCTGCTGGAGTCTTTTCATCGCCATAGCTGCAGATAGTCGTTAGGGCCAGGAGCAGAGGTAGGAGTCGACGGGTCATGGTAGTTTTGAAAATGGAAGCATCGAGTTTTATCCTCATGCAATGCTCCCCAAGATCGTAACCAAATAAAGCAAAATGACGACTCGATTTTTCATATTCACGATGGTCTTGGTTTTTCTCACCCTCGATCTGCATGGTCAGGATAGTTCGGTCAGTTTTCCCACCGTCACCGCCGACGATCTGAATGGAAAGTCAGTGACGCTCCCCAAAGATCTGCCTGGCGACCCGAGCTTGGTCCTAGTCGCCTTCACCAGCGAGCAACAGGCCGATGTCGACAAATGGATGGCGGCTCTGAAGCTGAAGGAAGACCAAACCATCCCCTGGATCGAGGTGCCTGTGATCGGTAGCAAGTTCAAGATGCTCCGCCCGATGATTGATAAGGGGATGAAAAAATCCATCGCCACGGAGCGAGGTCGGTCCAAGGTGATCACCCTTTACAGCAGTAAAAAAGATTTCATGGCTAGCCTCGGGCTGACTTCGGAGAAAACCATCTACGCTCTCGTCGTGGGCAAAGAGGGAGGGGTGAAGCTGAAGGTAGAAGGGACGCCTACTGAGGAGTCGAAAGAGGCAGTGCTCAAGGCGCTGGGGCGATAGGCTGAGGAGGGGCTGATTGATGATTGTCGAACAGGCTATTTTTGATTTTTGAGGGGCTCATTGCGGAGCGTCCTTCGAGGAAAACTTCACCAATCAACAATAGACTGTTCGCCAATCGCGATTCCATCCAATCCGAGCCCATAGTCTGGAGCGCAGTTATTCCTGCGTCTCATCGGGCCTCGGAAACAGCTGCCGATGCGCCAAATACACCCTCCGTAGCTCCGCGATCGGTGTCTCGTGCTCATCCACGCGCAGGTCGCGAAAGCGGTCATTGCCGCCAGCGTAGCCCCAGCCTTTGCGCTCGATGATCAGTGCGGCAGACTGTCGGCCTCGTTTGTCGCCACCGACTGTCTGCCCGGCCTCTAGAGATGCCAGCATCCGCTCAGCCAGTGTGCCCTCGGTTTCTTCAAAGGCTTTTGCCATCGCATCGATCACGGCTTGGCCGGTCAGTATATTTCCCTGCACGCAGTAGTTTTCTCCGGTCTTACCGCCCGCCCAGTCTAGGCAGCCGAGTCCGGTGAAAGTGGCGGCCACACCCTGCGCCGACAAGATACCCACCTGTCGTCTCTCGATGCCAGGGTCTCCCTGCCGAAACTGGTCGACACACTTCTGCGGCGTGGCCCCTCGCTCGAGCATAGCCAGACCTACCGGTCCGAAGCGAGGATTCGCCAGCGACTGAGTCGCCACAGCGCCCACACCGGCTTTCACGTAGGGGACGATAGCGCCCACGGCTACGATTTTCGACTGCACAGCCACCCCGATCTCGCCCGTCTCAGGATCCAGCGCCACGATGGAAAAGGTCGCGACGGTGGGTTCACTGGCGAAAGCGGTGGCCAGTATGGGGATGATCAGCAGCGACAGCATCGCTACAGCGCGAGAAAGAAGTAGTTGCTTAGTGTGGGCATCACCGGTTATATCACTCATCAGACGATTGGGTCAGTTTTAGGGATTGTACCCTATTGAGTGAAAATTGTACCCTATTGAATTTCCATTGTACCCTATTCAAAAGCCGTGAAATCGATCTCTTCTTGGAACGAAATACCCGACTTCGGGGGCGATGAGAAAGCTGAGGCAGAATTTTGGCTGACTCATCAGCTCGATCTGCGCCTCATGAATGACTCGATCCACCGGGCCAATGTGCGCGAGTCGACCACCATCACGTTGCGATTTGATCCGCAGATGCTCAGCCGCATCAAGCGACTGGCTCGCCACCGCTACCTGAACTACCAGAGCATGATCAAACAGTGGCTCAGCGAGCGCCTCGAGGAAGAGGTCCGCCGCCGCGACGACCCACCTCCGCCGCCACCTGCGGAGTCGTAGCGTGTGAATAATGGGAAGAATGTGAGTAATGGCGAAATGCCACATTCTTCCTATTCTGCTCATTCCTCCCACTACCACAGGCTGGCAGCGAAGGCCAGTCTGGGGCGACGCTTATTGAAAGGGCGCAAAGGTAAATGGCCAATCGAAGTCTCACAGTGCAGATCGCTCAGTTGCGCGACTCGCGTTCCCTCGCGACGATAGAGCGGGAGGAGATCGATGAGCAAGCGATCCATGGATTTGTGGTCGACTTTGATAATGAGTGGCTTCTCGTAAAAAAGGAATTCGACTTTCATATCGATGGCTGGCTATTGCTGCGGATAGCGGATGTGACTCGCATTGACAGCTCGGCGACCAATGAGTTTCAGAAATCGCTGCTCCAGGCCGAGGGGACTTTGGAAAAGGTGGATTTCACCTGTCGTCTGCCTAGAGGTGGCGTAGTCGAGCTGTTGGCCACATTTGGTGCGGATCGTGTCGTGATCTTCGAAAAAGAGTGTGAATACTCTGAGGATGATGATTTTTACATCGGTTTCGTTCGGGGGATCGATGGCAAACAGGTGCGTTTGGATTTTTTCGATGGGGTGGGCAAGCTAGATGGTCAAGAAACGTTAATCGATCTGGACGAAGTGACTTCTATCTCGTATGACAGCAGCTACACGCTTCACTATGAGCGGTATTTTTCCCGCTTAAATTAAGCGGGAATTTCGAAAACCTATGCCTGCGAATTGACTGCCTTAGGTTTCCGAAGATCCCTTTGAGACCCAAAAATCGTAGACCCGAGCACCACTCCACATGACACCCGAAGAAGCCCGCACCGAGATCGCTCGCCTCTCTGCTGAGGTCGAGCGCCACGACCAGCTCTACTACCAGCAGGCCACGCCCGAGATATCGGACGCCGACTACGATAAGCTGTTCCGCGATCTGGAGCTGCTCGAGGCGGCTCATCCTGAGCTAGCCTCGCCCAACTCACCGACAAAGCGGGTGGGGGGGCAGCCGATCGATGGATTCGACCAGCGCGAGCATGTGGTGCCGATGCTGAGTATCGACGATGTCTTCTCCGAGGAGGAGGTGCACGATTTCTGGACTCGTATGGTGAAAAATCTGCTCGATGCCAAGATCCCGATGATGATCGAGCCAAAGATTGACGGTGTCGCCGCCTCGCTGATCTACCGCGATGGCGAGCTGGAGGCCGCTGTCACGCGAGGCGACGGCTCGGCTGGCGATGTGATCACCGAGAATGTGCGCACCATCCCCGGGCTACCGCTACGTCTAGGAGCCGATGCGCCACCGGTGCTGGAGGTGCGTGGCGAGATCTACATGCCGAACGATGGCTTTGCCAAGATGAATGTCGCTCGCGAGGAGGAGGGGCTAGCGACCTTTGCCAATCCGCGCAATGCCACGGCTGGTACGCTAAAGTTGCTCGACTCGCGCGAAGTCGCCAAGCGCCCGCTAGCTTTTATCGCCCATGGTTTTGGTCAGCTAGAGGGTGTCGAGATCGATAGCTTTTCCCAATATCGGGATCTGCTGAAGACCCTGAATTTTCCCAGAAACGAGCCCGTCTGGTACACCGATACGGTCGATGGCGTGCTCGCAGCCATCTCTGAGCTGGATGAAAAGCGCCACAGCCTAGGCTACGCTACCGACGGTGCCGTGGTAAAGGTCGATAGCTTTGCTGCGCAGCAGCAGCTGGGTGCCACATCTAGGGCGCCGCGTTGGGCCATCGCTTTCAAATACCCGCCTGAGCAGAAGGAGACGCTGCTGCGCGACATCACCGTGCAGGTGGGGCGTACCGGCACCCTCACCCCTGTGGCCGAGCTAGATCCTGTACATGTCTCTGGCACTACCGTGCGCCGGGCGACTCTGCACAATCAGGACGAGATCGACCGAAAGGATGTGCGCATCGGCGACACTGTGGTCATCCAAAAAGCGGGCGAGATTATCCCCGAGGTAGTGAAAGTCATCACTGCCAAGCGCGAGGCTAGCTCCGTGCCATTCGATCTCTACGACTACGTCGAGGGCAAATGCCCGCGCTGCGAGCAACCGATCGAAAAGGCCGAAGGCTTCGTCGCATGGAAGTGCGTGAACTTCGCCTGCCCAGCCCAGGCATCGAATCGCCTCAAGCAATTCGTCAGCCGCAAGGCACTGGATATCGACGGCGTCGGCTCGATCGTCGCCGAAAAGCTAGTCGAGCGTGGGCTAGTCGAGGACATCCTTGATCTATTCGAGCTACGGGTCGATCAGCTAGCGGATTTTAATATCGGCACCGCTGTCGAGCCGCGCATGCTGGGCGAAAAGAATGGCACCAAGATCGTCGAGACATCGCTACGTGCTCGCGAGGCGCCGCTATCGAAGTGGCTCTACGGCCTGGGTATACCGCAGGTGGGCGAGTCGGCTGCGCTCGAGGCATCGCGCCTAGTCGAGACTATGCACGATATACCCGGCTCCGAGCTGATCGATAAGATCCGCGAGCGTGGCGAGAAAGATACCTGGCTAAAGGCCAACCCCATGCGCTCGAAGAAAGTCGAGCTGAGCGCCGAGGAGTACACCGAGCGCAAAGCCAAGCACGATGAGTACAAGCCACGTGTGAAAGAGCTAAACACCGAACTAGAAGACTACGCCATCAGCCCCGAGCTGGGAGGGGTCGCCTCCCGCAGTCTACTGGAGTTTTTCCGAAGTGATTCTGGTCAGGCCATGCTCGCGCGCATGAAGGATCTGGGTATCAATCCCCAATCACACAACTACCGTCCACTCGCTGCTGCAGCGGCCGATGGCGATAGCGCAGCCAGCGAGATCGCAGGCAAGACCTTCGTCATCACCGGTACCTTGTCGCAGGGCCGTGATGCTTTTAAAGCCCGCATCCAGGAAGCAGGTGGTAAGGTGAGTGGTTCGATCAGTAAAAAGACCGACTACCTACTAGCCGGTGCCAGCGCCGGGTCAAAGCTCACCAAGGCCGAGAGCCTAGGTGTGGCGGTGCTGAGTGAGGAGGCGTTTGAAGCGCTGGTTAGCGGCGGCGGTGGGGATCAAGGAGAGCCTGAGTTTAAGCTAGAGGGGTGAAAGGGGGGAATTGGAGGGGCGATTTTCTATCGCCCGGCAAGCTGAGCCTTAGTCCTTTGCCTAAAGTCCGCAATGACTATTACAAAAGGGGTAAACTTTCAGGAGGAAAATTCGGCTAAGGACCTCTTCGAGGATAGCTTTGATGATGGCGGGGTTTGGATCGATTGCCGATTCATTGATTGTGAGCTAAGCGGAGCAAACATCTATGACAGCATCTTCGAGAACTGTGTGTTCGAGCGCACGTGTCTTTATTGGTGTTCGATATTTATGACGAAGTTTATTAACTGTCGTTTTTTTAACTGCGATCTGAGGGGAAGCTTCACAGAGGTTCGATTTGAGAAATGCCATTTTCTAAACAACGAAGTGGGTGATAACAATCTCGGGGGGCTCCACCGAATGGGAAAAGATAACTTTGGTCGAAACCGAAGTTAGAGGGGCACCGCTACCTATTGTGAATAGGTAATTATAGCGGCGTGGATTATCTAATGTTCCTTAGCCTTCCGTGCGAAAGAAATTCGCACCTCCGGTTTCGGAGCGCTTTTGGTTTAAGCTCAATTTCTACAGGGCTTATCTAGATTTGTGTTTATCTGTGTTCATTCGTGTCTATTTGTGTAAGGGAAATTTAACTATTAATCCACTATTCAATTAGCCGACACCTGCAGCATATGCCACAGTTGAGCCT
>JAHDID010000122.1 GCA_020630975.1 Verrucomicrobiota bacterium | reverse complement strand
CCACCATGACCAAAGACCAGATCCTGATCGTGAACATGTCCGGCCGCGGCGACAAGGATGTGGAGCAAGCTTCGAAGTACTTGCTGTAGATCCATAACAAGTTACGTACTCTTGGAAAAACTCACAGCTGAAACTACCTTAAGGCAGCGGAAGAATTGTTCCCAAAATGCACAGACATCTGGCCTGACAGCCAGACGGCATCGAGCGGAATTTAGCGGGCTAAATGAGCTGGATGGCAACAAAGCTGACGGACCAGATATTAAGCAGTTTGAGATAAGTTATTTCTTCCGCAGCCCTCAGATTGAAACCATAACTATATCTGCAAGTCTCGCAACACACACAGTTCTCCCCAATCTGCGCCGCGCATCTTCCTAGCGCCAGTCTTTCGTGCATCGCTAAAGCGTTGTAGCTTCCGATTGGCATTGGCTTCGCGTTCTCGCTCGAAGACTTCGTTGACGAATTCTGCGGTTCCAAGGACAGCGCCATCGCAGAAATACCTCACTTTGTGGCGTAGTAGGTCACGTACAGGGATAGCTCCGTCATTCTGCTCGACGGTCTCGACCTCTTCTCGTGAGACCCCTTTACGTCCGCGATCACCCTTAGCCATATCAGCTTCCATCTCCTCCCCTTCAGAGTAGACAAAGAGCCGGTATCGATTGCGAGTCCGCCGCCAGTCGGTCTTCATATCAGGGTCCATCAGTCCTTCGCTGAGGATTGTGCCGAGTCCTTGTCTAGCTAGCTTGCCACCGGCTAGAGCTTCAGCATAGCCGCACCATCTGTAGTCCTCGGGACGCTCCACCATACCGGCGCGTACGGGATTGAGATCGATGTAAGCAGCCATGGTTAGCAGAGCGCCTTCATTGCCCTGCACGAGTACGCTCTTAAAACGGCTTTCCCATAGCGTTCCGACTCGGTCATGCTCTTTGTTGATGTACTTGGTCACCCGGTGTTTGAATTCTTTCATGAAGATAGAGAGGTCGGCTCTACGGGCTTCGTAGCGCCCAAGGATAGCGGCTACAGCCTCATTTCTGAGATCTTCATTGGAGATAGCGTGGGCGCGCTCTAGCTCTTGCTTCACGGTCAGACAATACGTGTCGTCATACAGGGTAGGGAGAATCTCCAGGAGTTCTGCTTCTGTAAGGGGTGTGAGATCGGCTTTGGCAGGGACCTCTAGTAAGAGATGGATGTGGTTATCCATGAAACAGTAGGTGACCACCCGGACAGAGAGAAGCTTCTCCAGTTTGCGCATAATCTTGCGGCAGATCTCCTTATCTTTAGCCGATCGAAAGATGAAGATGCGGCCTGCGGTACGGGTAACGCAGTGATAAAAGGATCTGCCCGACCCTAGGATTCTGTTTGTGTTCATGATTGAAAATTAACGGGTTACGACTGGGTTGACAAGGTCGTTTTTATTAAAAGCCTGCCTTATAAAATTTTTTGCCTTATAAAATTTTTATAAAATTTTAGTGACACGATAGACGACCTCGAAGCACCTCCTGACGCGTTGGCTTCGTGCGGGTGGCGTGGAGGCAGTGAGCTGGTAGTAGTGGGCCTTTCGGCCCCACTGCTGCTAGCTCTCTGCCGGAGCGGTGGCGGGCCGGAGCATGGAGCCAGTGCCTTCCGAGCGAAGGCCGTAGCGGCGGCACGGTGTGCTGAGGGCGGAACGGAGTGGAGTGCGGGGAGGCGCATGCCGTCTGGGCGACAGCCCAAAAGGCACCCTCAGCACACGGTGCCGCCGCGTAGGCCGTAGCCGACATATTCCCGACCGTTAGGGAGGCTGGGTGATTGTACCCAGAGCCTATCAGCGGGCGATAGCCCAGCAAACATGCTGGGTAGCGCAGGCTGGAGAGTGGGCACCCCCATTCCAACCACCGACAGGTGCTAGATTGGCCGGCCAAACGCCCACTCGCCATGTCTGCGCAGTCATAGGGTGAGCCACGCTGGTTCCCGGCTGATAAGCCGGACCAGCTTGGCGGTTCGGCGGGCGGCTGGCGGTAGCCAGAGAGAGCACGACGACACCCGGACCCTACCCTAACGACTCGGCCCCAGCGCTTGCGTTCCAGGGTGACCGTTAGGGAACGTGACTCGGGTAAGCTGACTGCGCATAGACGATTATGCCTAACCTATGATAACTCTTCCGTACCATTTGACGCCTTCCATATTTCCCACAAGCCATCGTTGATGATGATTTGCCCAGTATCACAGAACTCTTGAACAAATTTGAGTGCAATAGCCACCGGAACCATATTGTGCGTATTGAATACATAGCTCGGGCCATGAATACTAGTAATTAAAACATTACTAGCATCGTGGTAGTCGCGTACCTTCAGGATATTCCAGCCTTCTTTTGAGTAATCTTTGTACCCCAGAATACAAGAACCTTTATGATCGAAATACAGATCAATGATACCGCTCTTATAATTAGGGTCTTCTTTGCTTAAAGTTGACCACCAATTCAAATCTATTCCTTCATGATTTGGGTAAGAGCCGTAATCTTCAGGAGAGCTCATCAATTCTGTAATCTGACGAGCACTAGGGCACTCTATTTTTAATCCCGTGATCTGGTTTTGTAGCACGAGAAAAAAACCTTTATCATCCATTATTCTGCCTCCTCCACAACTTTCGAGCCATCCCACTTTAACACCCAAGCTTTATCAGGTCTGGTTTCCATGCTGACACGGGGATCACCAAATCGCTCCCCTTTAGTCCCCCAGATTTTTAATTCCCCTATATTCCCGCCTTTATCCCTATGGTGACGCAATGCGTGCATTGAAACGGCTAACCCTGACCCTTCTTTGTTGACGCAACGATTGCACACTGAATTTTATAAGGCAAATTTTATAAGGCAGGCTTTTTATTAGTAAAGGGTCGGAGGATCGACTTCATCCCACTATCTAAGAGGGTTACAGCCGATCACCATAAAAAGCCTCACAATCACTTTAACAGGCTTATGATGTTGAACCTTACCTTAGACCGAACGAACGATGTACCGCTGTTTTCTTGGCTTAAGCCTGGTCGTGGATCACTTTGCTAAGTGCATCCTGTAGCATACTCATAGCCTGCTGATGGACTTCCTCCTGATTGGCGGCTAGCTCTCGCTGATGTGCTACCTGCTGATCCATCTGATCTAGACCACTGAATTTTATAAGGCAGGCTTTTTATTAGTAAAGGGTCGGAGGATCGACTTCATCCCACTATCTAAGAGGGTTACAGCCGATCACCATAAAAAGCCTCACAATCACTTTAACAGGCTTATGATGTTGAACCTTACCTTAGACCGAACGAACGATGTACCGCTGTTTTCTTGGCTTAAGCCTGGTCGTGGATCACTTTGCTAAGTGCATCCTGTAGCATACTCATAGCCTGCTGATGGACTTCCTCCTGATTGGCGGCTAGCTCTCGCTGATGTGCTACCTGCTGATCCATCTGATCTAGACGGCGAGCTAATAGCGCAGAGAGCTCAAAATTGAACTCGGCTCTCTCCCAGAGAAAAGCTCTGGGATCCTCGATGATGTAGACCTCACTCAGCTCGACCGCTCTGACTGTGGCGTGGTGAGTGGTATTCAGGATCACTGCCATCTCACCGAAAATCGAGCCCGGCTCGGAGACATTGATGATCGATTTGCCGTCTTTGATCACCTCTACTGAGCCTGCCTTGAGCACGGCCATGCGCACACGAGTGCAGCCCTGAGTCATCAGGGTCTCACCCGGAGCTAGTTGTTGTTCGGGCAGGTCGTAGCAAAGTTCCAATACACGGCTCATGCCGGTAATAAACTTTCGAAGCCGAGGGGCTTCAACCTGATCATTGCCAAAGAACAAAGTTTATTACCCCGCGAAATGCTTGCAATGAACAGGTAACGTCACGCTTTAGGAAGAGAGTACGATGTCTTCCTGGTCTTCGGTCACGCGGCCAAGGTCGCTGATGTCGCCACCCCTACCGGCACCAGTCGCTGGTGCCTCGTGCTTTTCGATGACCTGATCGAGGGTCTCCTGCAGCATCTCGACTGCGATCTGACGGACCTCATCCTGATCGACGGCGAGGTGCCTCTGATGAGCCACCAGAGAATCCATCTGATCTAGGCGACGCGCCAAACTCGCCGATACCTCGAAGTGAAACTCGGGTCGCTCCCACATGATCGCTCTAGGATCATTGATCAGGTAAAACTCGCTCACCTCGACGGCCCTAACTGTAGCATGATGCTCCCCATTGAGAGCCACAGCCATATCACCAAACAACGCACCCGGCTCAGACACTTCTGCGATCGCCTTGCCATCCTTGATGATTTGGACAGTCCCCTGCTTCAAAACGGCCATCTTCACATCGGGATCGCCCTGAGTGATCAGGGTTTCACCAGGATTGAAAACTTGCTGGGGGAGATCGTAACAGAGTTCTAACACGCGGCTCATAATTTTGTTAAGTCTTCTTAAGGTTATAAAAAATATACCGCTTATTTTTTATAATTAAACCAATTCTTCATACGAGAACAGGATTTCCCAAGGAAAACGGGAAGTGAGTTCGGCAAAATGCTGAAAAAACTGCTCTACGCCAAAGAGGACACTAGATATCAGAAGACCTCGCTAAGACGCCAGAGACTCCTCCAAGCCTCTACGCATCGCCTCGACAGGAGCTGGCTCATTAAACCAGAACTCGTAGGCATACGCCCCCTGCCACAGCAGCATGCTCAACCCATTGGCAGCGCGCGCTCCAGCCTGCACCGCATCGCGCATCAGGCGAGTCTGAGGTGGCGCGTAGACCATGTCATAGATCAAATGACTCGGCTGTATCAGGTGAGCCGGGATGAGCGCAGGATCGCCCACCTTCATGCCCAGAGAAGTGGCATTGATGATGATATCGGTGTGCTTGAGCTCGCGCTCGAGAGCCTCTACCTCGTGCGGGATAGCGACGAGACGGTCGACAGGACCGAGCAGCTTATCGCTATCTGCGAAGATGGGAGCTAGCTCCTGCCTCAAGCTATCAGCTTTCTCAAAGGTCCGATTGACCAAGACCAGACGCTGGCAGCGCTTCACTGCAGCCTGCACACAAGCCGCCCTGCCCGCTCCACCCCCCGCTCCGAGCACCATGACGCGCAGATCGCTGAGATCGACGGAGAATTCCTCACGGATCGCTCTCTCCAGCCCCGGCGCATCGGTATTGTGCCCGATCAGGCGGTCGCCATCCACGAGGACGGTATTCACTGCCTGAGTCAACCGAGCGACTTCTGTCAGTTCATCGACAGCATCATGCACACCACCCTTGTGTGGGATGGTGACATTGGTGCCGATAAAGTTTTGCTCTTTCAGCAACTGCAGCGCCTGCGGCAACTGATCAGGCTCGATGTGGAGCCGGATATACTGGCACTGCTGCCCGCCCTCGAGTAGGGCGGGATTGTGCATCTGCGGCGAGCGAGAGTGCTTCACCGGATCTCCAAATACGGAGATCCTAGCTGGCAACTCTAAGCCGCTGGTAGCAGCCCCCCAATCCTGTAGATCTGCTAAAGTGTAGACCTCTTGGGGAGCGCTCATTTTTTGGTTCTGGCAAGAAAGATACCTACGAAGCCACGTAGTCGCTCATCGTCTGACAGATGATAGCGACACTGCAAGCACCGGCGTCAGGCTTACCGAGAGACTTCTCTCCGAGAGTCTTGGCGCGCCCCATCGTCGCGATCATGTCCTTGCTCGCCTCTTTACCACCCTCGGCAGCAGCAGCGATCGCACACATCGCGTCTTGGAGAGACTCACCAGCGACTTCGACAGATCTCTCAGCAGCAGGCTGTAGCGCATCGACCATAGTCTTATCACCAGGCTTAGCACCGCCACGCTCTTTCACGCCGTTGCACGCCTCTTGGAAGAATGTCGAAGCCTCGGCAGCACCAAAGCTTTCGCAACCTTTGATCGCCTTGCCACCGGCGCGGAAAACCGTGCCAAAGATAGCGCCTGAAGCACCACCCATGCTCGACATCATCGCAGCACCCATGTCCATGAATGTCTTGGCGATATCGACTGGCTCATTACCCTGGAGAGCCTCTTTCACAGCTTTCATACCACGCTCCATACCGATACCGTGGTCGCCATCGCCGAGCTGGCGATCTGCCTCGGACAGGATCGCCTCGGACTCGATGATCTTGTCCGCAACGGCGAGCAGCATGTCGCGAACCTGAGCCGTGTTTAGCACTTCTTTAGATCCCTCAGCAGCAGCTGTAGGCGCTGCGGCTGCAGAAGTCGAAGCGCTAGCCGATGACGCAGCAGACGAGTCGGACTGAGTCAGGTGCTTGGCATCGAGATCGCCATAGTGGCCAGACATCTTTGTGAAACAGATGGACTGACATGGCATGTTCCAAAATTTCTTTAGCACATCGTCCACGCGAGTGACAGAGAAGGACACTCCTGTCATCTCCTGACAGGTCACCAGCGGGCCGACGACCACGTCGTGGATCTTGATACCCTTTTCAGTGAAGTATTTCTTAGCTGCGCGCAGGCAGATCAGACACTCCATCATAGTGGTAGCGCCAAGAGAGTTCACGAAAAGCACGATCTCGTCGCCAGCGCTAAGCGCCTCGACATCTGCATCTTTCTCAAAGTCTTCAATGATAAGGTCGAGCATCTTCGGAGTGAGCTCGTCTGCAGTGGTCATCGGGATCTCACCAACACCAGGCTCACCATGGATGCCCATGCCAAGACCGATTTTATCATCATCGATGATGAAGGTCGGCTCACCAGTGGCTGGGATCGATCCAGGAGACATGGATACACCCACAGAGCGCGTCTCGAGATTGGTCTTGATTGCTACTTTCTCCAGTTCCTCTAGGCTCGGAGCGATCTGAGAAGCGGCACCTACGATCTTCACGATCGGCACCAGACCTGCGATACCACGGCGGTTGCCTTTGTCAGTCGGAGGAGCCGAGCAGACATCATCGGTGATCAGCACAGTGCGCACATCGATATCCTCGTCCTCAGCAAGTTCAGCACCGAGATCGAAGTTCATCACATCGCCAGCGTAGTTTCCGTACAGGAAGAGAGTGCCCTTGCCCTTGTCGACAGCCTGAGTGGCTTCGAAAACGATATTTGGCGGAGGCGCAGCGAAAATATCTCCACAAGCAGCACCATCGGCCAGATTGCGACCGACCAGACCGTGATAGATCGGCTCGTGGCCAGCACCACCACCCACTAGGAGGGCTACTTTGTCATCGGGGATGTTGTTTTTCACAATCGAGCGAGTCCCCACCATGCGGCACTCACCATTGTATGCCTCTACGAGGCCCTCTACGAGTTCGTCCGCTACCGTCAGCGGATCGTTGATCAATTTTTTCTGCACAGTGCTCATGCTAAATCTTTGCGACACAATCTGTGTCAGAGTTTTGCAGATAACTCAATCGGAAAATCGCCCGAAAGCCCGCCAACCAAGCGGGATAGGACACAAAGCAGGCGCTTTCCGATAAGCGCCTGAGGTTTTGTGGGAAAAGGTTTAAATTGGAGCCGAGAGACCTCTCGGCTAAATCAGACCTATCCTCATGTGCCACCGCTTATCGTCGCCCCCCCGTTTGTGCGAGCTCTTTGCTTTTCGGGAGCTTCCATCGCTACGACATCTGTCCACCGCCCCCGAGACAAAGCGGATTCAACAGCGGATATTGCAGCCTCTCCGCCACCTAAGCTAGCCGCTTCAACAAAAATCTGACGACCTTTATTGTCCAGTAACATAGCCACCGGGCCAGTGTAATTAATCACACCCTGGCTAGCTGCTACATTTCGATTTTTCACTGCGTCAAACCCAGATGTCCTATTAGAACCAGGGTCATCCACCCTCAAAGCAGATAGAACAAGATTCGTTTTAGCGTAATCTCTAAACTCCTTTGAAAACAGCAACTCCTTCTCTAATTGCTCACTACTGGTGTCTCCATTAATAAGAACTGTAAGAAGAATAGGAAGACCAACCTTAGCAGCCTCCCGCCTGGCCACCTCCAAGTCCATATGCCAACGAGCTTGCCGCCCTTTAAGCTGCTCTTGCTTGAGAATTTTCTCTTTAAACTCTGCAAAATCACCTACAAAAGTCTTTGCCGATAGATAATCTCTATCACCTTGGCTAATTTTTTCTATAGGTACCACAAATAAATGGTTATCTTTCTTAAAAGCGACTTCAGTGGCAGACTTACCCAGCATTTGAACATCAATCGCCCGCCCCTGAACATCGGTGATCGTTTTCGAAAAAGGGAAATCAGACTTTTGAGGGATTGGTTTCATTGGCACCTTTTCAGACACTCCTTGATGCCCAGTGCTAGCAATGTCAGAACATGACACCATCAACATCCCTGCAGAGACAGCTCCTAAAATGGGGAATATTTTCATGACATAATATTTGCCACTCAAAAAACTCTCTTCAACAAAAACTTTTTATCCTCGCT
>JAHDID010000121.1 GCA_020630975.1 Verrucomicrobiota bacterium | reverse complement strand
GTCTTCGACGTAGTCGGGGTCGGCTAGTAGCTCCTCGCGCTTGTCGCGCATGGGGGCGAAGTAGTCGCGGCAGGCTTCGAAGAGCTGCTGCTTGTAGTGGCCGTAGCCTTGGCCGCCGGCGCGGAAGCTGGCTTCCATCTCGGCCAGTTGGTCGGGAGTGGCGAAAAGCTTGTAGAGCTGCACGATGTAGCTGCCCTCGGGGTCTTTGGGGCCTTCGACCGGCGTGGAGTCGGTCTCGATCTTCATGAACTTCTTACGCAGCTTTTTCTCGGTCTCCTCGAAGATCTCGATGGTGTTGTTGTAGCTTTTGCTCATCTTCTGGCCATCCAGGCCAGGCACCGTGGCAGTGGTCTCGCGGATCTTAGGCTCGGGCACGACGAGCAGATCATCGCCATAGCGATTGTTGAACTTGATCGCCAGATCGCGAGTCATCTCGATGTGCTGCTTCTGGTCTTTGCCCACAGGCACGACATTCGAGTCGAAAAGGGTGATATCTGCCGCCTGCAGCACCGGGTAGGCGAAGAGGCCGTGGTTGGGCATGAGGCCCTGGGCGATTTTGTCTTTGTAGGAGGTAGCTTTCTCTAGGATGCTGACGGGCATCAGGCAGCTGAGCATCCATGATAGCTCGCAGACCTCGGGCACGTCGCTCTGTCGCCAGAAGGTGGCCTTCTCGGGGTCGAGTCCGCAGGCGAGGAAGTCGACGGCTAGCTGGTGTACATTGTCGCGCAGTACCTGGGCATCGTGGATGGTGGTCAGTGAGTGGTAGTCGGCGATGAAGTAGTAGGCCTCTCCCTGGTTTTGCAGCTCGATGGACGGCTGCATCATACCAAAGTAGTTGCCGATGTGGCCTTTACCACTGGGCTGGATACCGGACAGGATGCGCATGGCGGATATTGTACCCTATTGAATGAAAATTGTACCCTATTGAATCGGGATTGAACCCTATTCAGTCAAAACTGTACCCTATTGAATTTAGGCAAATTTCTTTATGAGTAGCGATGCGTTGTGTCCGCCGAAACCAAACGAGTTGGTGAGAGCCACGTTTACCTCGGTCTCGCGCGCGGTGTGCGGCGTGTAGTCGAGGTCGCACTGGGGATCGGGATCGTCCAGGTTGATAGTCGGTGGGATCACTCCGGTCCGCACGGCTTGCACACAGGCTGCTAGCTCCACGCCACCAGCAGCACCGAGGAGGTGGCCAGTCATAGACTTGGTGGAGCTGACTACTAGGCCATTGTGGGCGTAGTCGCCGAATACAGTTTTCATCGCCTTGGTCTCGCCGATGTCGCCCTGTGGTGTGGACGTGCCGTGAGCATTCACGTAGGTGACCTCATCTGGGTTCACCTGGCCGTGGCGGACTGCCATCTGCATACAGCGGGCGGCACCATCGCCATCTGGGTGTGGTGCGGTGAGGTGGTGAGCGTCTGCGGAGACACCGTAGCCGATCAGCTCGGCTAGGATATTGGCGCCGCGCTTCTTGGCGTGCTCTAGCTCTTCGATGATGACGACGCCTGCGCCCTCTCCCATGACAAAGCCATCGCGGCCGGAGTCGAATGGGCGGGAGGCTGCGGTGGGATCGTCGTTTCGCAGGCTGAGGGCCTTCATATTCGAGAAAGCGGCCACACCTAGCTCGGTGACGGATGCCTCGGAGCCTCCGGCGACAAAGGCATCGGCATCGCCGAATTTGATCATTCTCCAGGCCTCGCCGATGTTGTGGTTCGACGTGGCACAGGCGGTGACGATCGACATATTTGGCCCGCGCAGATCGTAGTCCATGGAGATCTGACCGCTGGCGATGTTGCTGATCATCATCGGGATGGTGAAAGGCGACACGCGAGATGCGTTCTTGGTCACGAGCACGTTGCTCTGCTCGCTCATAGTTTTCAGACCACCGATACCACTGCCGACCATGCAGCCGATGCGGTTGGGGTCTAGCTTCGAGCTGTCTAGCGCGGCGTCCTCGATAGCCATCTTGGCTGCTGCCATGGCGATCTGGGTGTAGCGATCGGATTTGCGCGCTGTCTTGTGGTCGATGTAGTCCTTTGGCTCAAAGTCGGTGCATTCACCAGCGATGGTGCAGACCAGATCGGTCGTATCGATGCGCTCGATCGTATTGATGCCACTACGGCCGTTGCTGAGACTATCCCAAAATGTCTCTACCGTATTTCCTACCGGGGATATCACCCCCATGCCTGTGATGACGACTCTTCGGTCCATGTCTGTCTATGGTCTGTCTAGGTTGTTCCCAGCTGGGATTCTGGCCGCTACAGTGTGTGAGCTTGGGCCTGTTTGCAACACGATTTGTCGCTCTATGCTTACGTGGGTAGAACGACTAGAATCATCAGATATCTGACACCCTTTCGCGCTCATTGCGGGCCCCACATTTCGGACAATCGGACAACTCTTCCGATGAGCGGTCCTCGTAGAGCTGATCGCAGATCGCGCAGACGACGAAGTGTTTCCTGCGGCGGCTCTCCTTGCCACGGCGAAATACCTCCGCCGCTAGCCAGGAAAAGAACACGGAGCACAGGATGATCACTACATAGACCATGATGATGCCGTCTAGAGTGACTCGAAACATAGCTAGCGTAGTGTGTGGCAGAGATGGGTGGAGATCAAGGCTGCGCTTTGGGCGCCCTCTCGCCGCCGAGCTCCAGCCAGCCGGGGACTCTGCCGAGCTCAGCCGGTCCGGGCTGAAAACGCAGGGTCTGCGCGATGGCGACGGCTAGGATTTGTTTGTTTTGCTCGGAGGTATCGCCACCTACCTGGATCTCGATCGGCGTGCCATCGGGGCGCACCGAGAAATTCACGCGGATGTCGGGGATCTGCTCGATCAGATCCAGATACTCATCGAGCATCGACTGCGGTGCGATGCCTCGTGCGTCGAGATTGGGGCTGAGACGCACGCGATTGCTCCAGAGTGGTAGCGCGTCGTCTAGTGCCGGAGCTGGCGCGCTGAAGCTGAGCTCAGCCGAGCGGTCGTGGGTGCTTCTCAGGCTGGGTCGAGCTCGAGCAAAGGATGGCTCGAAGCGCACCGTGTGGTCGGAGAGCTGGATCTCGGCGGCGCTCTGAGTCGAGGCGGGCTCGAGGAATACCATCCGATCATGCGCGCGCTCGAGAAAGAAGCGTACATCGGAGTCGGCTGGGTCGAGCAGGGTGATGCGCGCCTCACGTACATCGGCGCGCTTGGGCTCGGGGTACACCACCTGGAAGAGGTAAAACGCCACCAAATGGATGAAAAATGAAAATAAGGCAAAGGCCAGCAGGGTGCGCCCGGTATTGCGCATGGGCAGCCAGTCAAAGGTGAAGACAGCTGCCATCTGCCGGCGGCGTTCTTTTCTCTCCTGAGAGGCATCGCTAGGGCTGCGGCTGCTCATCTATCTGGCGAGAGGCTGGGTGCCAAAAGCGACTTCGTAGCCCTGCTCTAGGGCCTGAAAAGCGACCTCCATGACAGCTCCGTAGGAGGTCGACTGGTCGGCCAGGATAGTGACGCGAGGTGTGCGCTGCTTACCAGCCTGTAGATTGGCTCGGAGCTGCACCATATCGACTCGCGACTCGTTGAAAAAGATCTTCGCCGGTGTGCCGTGCTGGATGGTGATGATGTGCTGCTGCTGAGCGGATCTCAGAGCGGAGCCGGAGCGCGGTAGATCCACCGATACGCCGGACATCCGGACGAATCCTGAGCCAAAGACGAAGAATGCGAGCAGTAGCAGCACCCCGTCCATGATCGGAGCGAGGTAGAGGAATCCCGCTTTCTCGGAGATGGTGGACTCTAGTTTCACGACGTGTCTTACCGGTTGGGTTTGCTATCAGCTATCTTTATCCTCGCTGGCGGAGTCGAGGTCGGGACCATCTTTGAGATCGCAGATGGTATTGACGATCTCGATGCCGGCTCGCTCCATATCGTGCATGAGGCCGCGTGAGTAGGAGCGCAGGTAGGAGTAAAAGACGAACGCAGGTATCGCCACCATCAGACCAGAGGCCGAGGTGATCAATGACTCGTAGACACCGCCGCTCAGGTCGGAGACGGTCGAGAAGCCCCCCACGGCATTGATCTGTACAAAGGTCTTCACCAGGCCGAGTACGGTGCCGAGTAGGCCGATGAGTGGGGCGATGTAGGCGATAGCCAGGAGCACACCGAGATTTTTCTCCAGCTTGGGCACCTCTAGTTGGCCGCTCTCCTGCACGATCTCCTTTAGCTCGGTGCGCGAGGCGCTGTGGCGGCGGATGGCCGAGTGTAGGACGCGTGGCACTGGCCCTGGCGTCGATGCGCACTCGGCTGCAGCCTCCTGAAAGGCGCGATTTTTTATCAGATTCCGCAGGCCGAAGAGAAAGTCTCCGACATTGATAGCCGCGCGGTGAAAGTAGAACAACCGCTCCAAGAATATGGCGATCGCCACTACTGAGCACCCCAGCAAGAGGATCATCAGTGGGCCGCCTTTGGTAATCAAATCCATAAGCTCTAGCTAGACCCTTTGATGTAACATAGCGGCAGCTAGTTTAAAGTCGATTTTTGCGGGGAAAAGCCGGTAGCAGTTGGCTTTTATCCCAGCTCGAAGGTGTACCGAGGGCCAGATGGCTGATCATCGTCGTCATCGATGGACTCGGCTTGCTCGCGGCGAGCGGCTTCTCGTTTGCGGGCTGCGGGCACGCTCAGGTGCACTGGCGTGGTATTGGGGCGAGCGGTTTGAAAGCTGCTGTCGGCATCGTCACCGGCGTCGCTTTCGATATCCATCTCGAATGGCGAGCTCTCGACCACCGCGGTCACCGTATCGGGGCGACCGCTGGTATCACTGGTGATGGTCCCTGCGGTATCGATGGGTGTGGTATCATCGTCCATCTCGAAGATAGAGGCCTCCATCGGGTCTGGCTCTGGCTCTGCGATTGGCTCGGGTTCGGGAGCTGGAGCCGGGGCTGGCTGGGGAGCGGGCTTTTGTGCTATTTGGGGCACTAGAGCCTGTCCGGAGACTTTCTGTGGGACTTTGACTGGTGGTTTGGCCACGATGTTGACTCGCTTTCGCGGCTCTGCCTTGCCCTCGATCGAGGTCGGCGGTGGCGGGCTGCTAGGGTCGGCAGTGGTGGGCGGCAGTGGCCGAGGAGTCTGGCGCAGCGAGCGTTTTTCTAGGACTGGCTCTGACTCGCTCATCTCGGGGCCCATAGCTAGTTCTTCGAGTTTTTTCTTGGTCAGCGACATGGGCACTGCCTTCACTCGTTGCAAATTTCTGATCAGAGCGGGCTCGATCTGGCTCGCTTGATCGCGGAGGATGCCGGCTGGGATATTGGCATCGCTCACACCGACTAGGGTGAAGCGCTCGCCGATCTCGCGCATGTATAGAGTGCGGTCTTCGCCTAGGTGGAGGCTTTCTACCTGACCGACTTCTCCCAGCGCATCGGTGAGAGTCTCATTGGCATCACCAGCGGTGGCTACGAGTTTACCGATGGAGTCGACATCGACTTCTGGCAGGGCCGAGATACCGGCTACTAGAAATCCGCTGTGGTCGACCACCAGCACGGTATCCAGCTCTGCCTCCTCTGCGAAGCCACGCAGAATCGCCTCGATATCCTCTGCCACGCCTTCTGGGACATCCAGTGTGACGGCTGCTGTGCGATCAGCCTTTCGGCCACCGCGACTACTGCTAGTCCTGCTGCTCATGTGTGTCTCGCTCGCTATCTACTGAGCGCTACATCAGATGAGGAGGTCTGGCCATCCTCTTTTGTGGTGTGTGTCGCCCGATCTATAACGGCTCTAGAGCAGAAATTCTTTAGCACAATTTGCGTCAACTGGTCTAGACCGGCGAATACTTCGTATCCAGAGAGACCACAGGTCAGTATGGTACCTGATTTGATGCCGAGTGCCTCATCGAGCTGATGAGGTGCTATCGCGTGGTGCAGGTCGCGTTTGTTGAACTGGTAGACGCAGGGCAGGGCATCGGGATCGTAGCCCAGTTGCTCCAGAGTCTGTCGCATGATCTGTTGGGCCTCTATGTTTTCGATCAGCTGGTCTGGAGTCGAGTCTGCGACAAAGATGATGCCGTCTGTACCCGATAGTAGATCGGAGATGTCGGGTGTATCGCTATCGACTGCTACCAGATCTAGCTGGGTGCGGTAGCCATGCATCTGACCGGAATCGATGCGCAGACTCTCAGTATTTTCTGTTACGACTAGCTCGCTGCGGTGGTGGCGGTCTAGTTTGCGACAAAAGTGGTCGAGGATAGTGGACTTGCCACTACCCTGCGGACCGAAGTAGCAAAACTTAAAGAAAATCTCGCGCTGGGTGTGGTTGCAGAGAGACATGGCGAGATCTAGGTGAGAGTCGGGGTGGCAGATCAGTTGCCGATACCATCCAGAGAGCGAGTGACGACTATCAGTTTTTCTTTCGTGCCCGGTTCGAAGATCGGACTCTCATGTCGGACGCCCATCATGTTGTCTTCGCCGAAGAAGAAAGTGAGCATGCCCTGGTCTGTCTGGATGGAAAAACCTGAAGTCGAGTCGATACCAGCTACAGAGGCTAGCCCTCGCGCGTGCTGGGCTACGCCCTGGATCCGATCGCCGATCGCGAGGCTCTGCTCTTCGAATGCCTCGATCACTCGATCTGAGGTGACGATGGCGCAGGCTTGGATCTCCTCCAGAGTCGCCACTTTTTGGGCGATGGTGCGCAGCGAGAAGCGATCCGCAGAGTCGAATATCGCCCGCAGCTCGACTTGGCGAGGGCAGGAGTAGTCTAGAGCGTCGTCCGAGGCAGTAGGAGCCGGCTTTTTCTCAGGAGTGTCCTTCTTCTGTGCAGCGGGCTTAGGCTCTTTTTTCGGCTCTGCTTTAGCTGGGCTGTTGGCTGGTGGAGTAGTGATCACTGGAGTAAAGTTAAGTTTGCGCTCAGGAGCGGGCTCTGGTTCGGGGTCCGATTTGGGAAGGCTGTGCTCGACTTCAGCCACTTCCACTTTGTCTTCAGCAGGTGCTGGAGGGGTGATGACTGGTGGCTTTTCATCTTTAGGCTCGTCGGGTATAGAGAAAGTGGGAGTCGAGTCACTCTCAGATTTACCGGGGCCTGCGTGGAAGCTCAGTCCAGAGCCTGCGCTGTCAGCGGCAGGTAGATCAGCCTTCTCATCTTTTTCTGGAGTGTTGTCAGCAGGTTTTGCCGGAGTGCAGACCTCGTTTGCAGCAGCTAGGGCTGTGCTAAACATCTCTGCACCTTCTGCGGCCTCTGCTGCGGAAAGTTCCTTGGGATCGTCCTCTGCGGCAGGTGCTGCACCCAATCCGGCTGGCGCGCCAAAGGCTGGAGCCGGAGCATCTGCTTTAGCCGCAGGTGGGGCTCCAAAAGCGGGAGCTGCATCGGCAGCAGGGGCATCGTTGGCGGCAGGAGGCGCGCCAAAGGCCGGAGGTGGAGCGTCTGCTTGAGCCGCAGGTGGAGCACCAAAAGCGGGAGCTGCATCGGCAACAGGGGCATCGTTGGCGGCAGGAGGCGCGCCAAAGGCTGGAGCCGGAGCATCTGCTTTAGCCGCAGGTGGGGCTCCAAAAGCGGGAGCTGCATCGGCAGCAGGGGCATCGTTGGCGGCAGGAGGCGCGCCAAAGGCCGGAGGTGGAGCGTCTGCTTGAGCCGCAGGTGGAGCACCAAAAGCGGGAGCTGCATCGGCAACAGGGGCATCGTTGGCGGCAGGAGGCGCGCCAAAGGCCGGAGCTGGAGCATCTGCTTGAGCCGCAGGTGGAGCACCAAAAGCGGGTGCTGGATCTGCAGGAGCTACACCACCAAACATAGGAGCTGGAGCATCAGCCGGAGCGGCACCACCGAACATAGAAGCCGGAGCGGCTGCGTCGGCCGGGGCATCAGCCGGAGCGGCACCACCGAACATAGAAGCCGGAGCGGCTGCGTCGGCCGGGGCATCAGCCGGAGCTGCACCACCGAACATAGGAACTGGAGCGGCTGCGTCGGCTGGAGCATCAGCAGGAGCTGCAGGAGCGGCACCACCGAACATAGGAGCTGGAGCGGCTGCGTCGGCTGGAGCATCAGCAGGAGCTGCACCACCGAACATCGGGGCCGGAGCGGCTGCGTCGGCCGGGGTATCAGCCGGAGCTGCTGGAGCAGCACCACCGAACATAGGGGCCGGAGCGGCTGCGTCGGCCGGGGTATCAGCCGGAGCTGCTGGAGCAGCACCACCGAACATAGGGGCCGGAGCGGCTGCGTCGGCTGGAGCATCAGCAGGAGCTGCTGGCGCGGCGCCACCGAACATAGGAGCTGGAGCGGCTGCGTCGGCTGGAGCATCAGCAGGAGCTGCTGGCGCGGCACCACCGAACATAGGGGCTGGAGCGGCTGCGTCGGCCGGGGCATCAGCCGGAGCTGCTGGCGCGGCACCACCGAACATAGGAGCCGGAGCGGCTGCGTTGGCAGGGGCATCGGCAGGAGCTGCAGGAGCAGCGCCACCGAACATAGGAGCTGGGGCGG
>JAHDID010000120.1 GCA_020630975.1 Verrucomicrobiota bacterium | reverse complement strand
CGATTATTCCGTTATAAGAGAGAAGAGTTTGTATGGTTCACGCTGAACCAGAACACTAAGAAGAAAGCTTCCAAAGTAAAGGGCAAGGGGCAGAAGTAGATGCTCTGAGCGCAAGAGGAGCGAATTCCTTTCGCTCCTCCGACTAAATATCAGTCAGCTCTTTGCCAACTTTTGCATAGCTCAGTCGAGCTAGCTTCTCAGGTGCATAGTAGCCATCCAGTCCAGATCCACATACGGTCTCTGCTTTACCTAGATCGATGTTACCATCTGCTTCGATCAACTCGTCGGCTAGGTAGACATCCGTCACCTCGCCGATTATCAGGACCGTTCCATTGGATTTGATGTCGATCTGCTCGACCGGAGTCAGATGGATTTGCACAGGCGCTTCGCGCACAAAGGGGGCAGTCAATCCATTGCGCCAAACAGGCGTCAGACCCGTAGCCTGAAACTCCGATTCCTCCCTCGGGTAGCGGGCAGATGTCTGGTGCGCAGCACGATAGTAGGCCGCGCCGACATGATTGATCGTGTAGCTATCGGTATCGATGATATTGCTCAATGTATGCCGATCCACTGTGGCAGGCCGCGACACAAACCCTAACAACGGAGGTGCCGAGCCAAAGTGTGTCACGGTACTGACGATACATAGATTCGTCTGCCCAGATTCATCCTGAGTACCTATTAGATTCAGGCTTTTGTAGCCAGGTAGAGAATTGATAAAAGCGACTCGATAGCATTTGTCCATCGCTTCGATCTGTTCGCGGGATAGGTGTGCCTCTTTGGTCATGGATAAGTGGTGATAGTGATAGAAAATGATTTATGAGATAGCGTGTAGCCTTGGCAGCAGTTTACTAGCCTTCTTCCAAAACCCGAAGAAACCTGCGGTAGCCAGCTTTAAAACCTGAGCATCCTGCGGACGACGAAGCGCGATCACATGAGCTCCGCTTTCTTTCAGGTGAGTCAACGCATCGGCCGCAGGCCCGACGGCGGGTTGCAGACAGATGATGGTAGCGAGGTCATGCTCAGATACCCAATCCAGACTATCTGTCACGACGGCACCGGGCCAATGAGCCTGAGCTCTCGCCCGAGCATCGGTCATACAGTCTCCGATATACTGCGTGCGCCGCGCAGCCAGACTTAGCTCTGCCCACTCGCGAGCATGATGCCCAGCATAGACTGCTACCGGTTTGATATTTGCCAATGGACTATCCTCGAATGCCAGATCATCCTCATGCAACCAGATGCCTACTCGGCCAAAATCTCCGTCGACTAGGCGATCTGGTAAATCATCTAACGCCTGACGCTCTGGCAACTCGACATATGGCACATCGGCGGGTGCAGCTAGATCATCATCTATCTTTTCCAGCCCTGCAGAGTGCTGCAAAAGCAACTCCGGTTCAATGTACTTTTCCAGATTCGAGCGACGCACGAGATAGGTCTTTCCACGAGTCTGTAGCCCCACCACCCAGCGCCAGGACAGCGTATTCGATGCCGGATCGCCATCTAGCAGGTGACTCATAAAAAACTGCGCTCCCAGCTGCCACGGCAGTCCCAAAGTATGTACCCAATACGCCGCAAACCACATCCGCGCATGGTTGTGCATATACCCCGTGTCACGCAGCTGACCGGAGAAATAATCCATAATCGCTACGCCTGCCTCCCCTCCAGCCACTTCAGCTGCTCGAGATCGGGCTTCTGCTGAAAAGTCATCGAGCGCCTGCAGGTATTCCGTCCACACCTGGGGCCTCTGCTCTAGCCAACCTTTCCAGTAGAGTCGCCAATAGATTTCTTGGACGAATTTCTCCGCTCGAGGCATGCCGACTGAGTCGACAGCCATCTGTGCTAGCTCATACTCGGTGATCAGCCGGTGGCGAGTTGCTGGTGAGAGTCTCGATACCTCCGAGAGATCGTCGCTCACATAGTTTCGCCGCTTATCGTATCGCTTCAGTCCCCCCGAGGCAGACACAAAACCATGGGCCTGCTGCAGGGCAGCATCTCTAGAGATCGACATCATCGCTTCTTGGATTCAGAGCGACAGCGGTCGGAGCAGTACTTCACCTCATCCCAGCAGTCGCGCCACTTACGACGCCACGCAAAAGGCCGCTCGCATTGCATGCAGACCTTTTCTGGCAATCGCTCCTGTTGGCGACCTTTTCTCCCTTTCCTCACCATCGTCTAGTGAGGTTACGCGGCTGAACAGCAAGTGAGGTCTCCCCTCGGAAAAACTCAAGACGCCTCCCGTGCCATCACTAGTAGCTCGCGCAAGCGCTCGGGCTCGGTCGCTGCTGTCTTGCAGATGAATCCTCGAGCATGAGAAAAGTGCACATCATCGCAAGCCGCCTCCAGCCCCGAGTAATCCATACGCTTGTCATCATTGAAACGCGATAGGCCAAACCCCGTGCCACGACGATCGGGATAGACCATCGCTATCACAGAGTCCTCCTTGCCCTGCTCCTCGATGTAGCGCCCTAGACCAGCCGAGGGCTCGCTAGGCATCGGATCGGTACGCGGCATGTAGATCACCTCGAATGGACCGGCACTGGACTCGACAGTCCAAAACTCGGCGTGCTCGCCGACATAGGCGATTCGCGCGCGCAGATCCCGCAGATAGTTGATCAAGTCCTCGCCTATCATCGACATGATCTGATAGATCGGTGAACTGCCATCCAGCTCGGTATGATAGGCAAACCGGCGCAACAGTGTGACGTCGATCGGAGAGTTCGTCTTGGTGATGATATCGCGCTCAACACCCAGCCAAGCAGCGGTATCCACCGGCCCTCGGGTATCGAACCACTCTGCGGGCTCCAGCCAATCGCAAAACTTCTGAGCATCCTCGTAGAGCCCCATATGCTGCAGCACTAGGCTGAGTGCACAGATCGGCGGATGATCTTTAGGAAACTGGTGATGATCGAAATTATTCAGAGCTGGATCGTGCTGCAGGCCGACATCGACCACGATCGTGCTCGGATCATCCAGTTCCTCCTGCGTCGGCTCACGCCGGACGATCGGCACCTGGTGCTGAGACACTAGCAGGCTACATGCGAGAAAGTCATCTTTGTGCGCACCACCAGGGTGAGTGAGGATTTGTTTGATGTCGGTCATGATTGGCAGATACGCTGATAGCACAAAAACCGACTCGGTGCTGAAGTAAGCTAGGATTTATGCCTCAAACCAGCGACGAGGTAGGAGATCTTATTCAGGCGATGCGATCACCTCGATTGAAAAGCCGCAATCTCCTGATAGAGCAGTCAAATCTGGAGGCAAGGTCAGCGCGTGTAGCGAATCTACAGTAGCAGCTAGATGCAACGTAAAATCAGTTCCTCCCAAAGACAACTCTCTCAAAAGCGGCTGCATAGCTGACAACTCCGCTACTACATCCTCCAAACATTCAGGGAGCTCACAGACCCAAAGTCCCAAATCCTCTCGAACAAGCTCAAACGCAGATTCGGCACACCGATCATCACGAGTGCACCTAATAAGAGCGTTAGTGATTATTGCTTTCATAGGACCGCCGACATCCTCGTCGGCTCGTAGCACACGGCCGAAACCAATGAAGCCGACGAGGACGTCGGCTCGTAGCCCCACTTACTTAGCCTTCTTCTTAGCCGCTTTCTTACTAGCAGACTTCTTCTTCGTAGGTGCCTTCTTTTTAGCAGACGCTTTTTTCGCAGGAGCCTTCTTAGCCGGGGGCTTCTTTTTCGCGGCAGTTTTCTTCTTCGCAGGCGCACTAGCTTTCTTCTTCGTAGCAGCAGCCTTCTTCTTCACAGTCGTGGACTTTTTCTTGGCCGTAGCAGCTTTCTTTTTCGAGGCGGCCTTCTTCGCTGGTGCCTTTTTCTTGGTACTCTCAGGCTTTTCCTCAGACGCACTACTATCAGCCTCTGCCACTGCTGCCACCTTCTTCTTAACGGCAGTCTTCTTGGATGCAGTCTTCTTAGCTGCGGCAGACTTCTTTTTCGCAGGAGCAGGTGCTGGCGCAGCCTCTCCATCTAGCGGATCACTCCAGCCACCGACATCTAGATACTTGTCGAACAACTGATGATACAGCACCTCGATCTGATCTTTGTCATCACTGACACGGATCTCGCGTTTCATCGGGTCCTTACGATTCGGGCTAAAGTCAGTCAGATGCACCACATAGGCAGGAAACTCACCACGAGTGATTTGCTCCTTGTTGGTCTTCCACATCATTAGTTTGCGGACCATTTGGCGACCTTTCAGCTCCTTCACGCGGACTTGGCGTTTCAATACCTCTGACTGAGGCAACTGCAGATCCTCAGAGGTGGCATCGGCCAGTTCGATCTCGACCAGATCAGTCAGCTGAGAAAAACGACAATCCTCGGAGCCAGGCGACTTATCATCGCGGATGCGCTGATACTGCGGCGAGATCACACTGCACAGCGGCAGGCGGCGAGTGGTGCGCCAGGTTTTATCCTTTTCATCCCACTCCAGCACCATGCGATCGATCGTAGCCCCACGAGTGGTGTGAGAGATCAGATCCAGACAAGAGATCTCTATGACCCACTCTGGCCGGACCATGGTGTAGGCCACGCGATCGGAATTGATCTCGGCATACTCACTATCGACCACCATATCCTTCAGATCGGTCAGCAGATCGCGGCGCTCATCGTCGGAGAAGCCGCCGCCGACTCTACCGAGCACCTGCACACTGCCATCCTGCCGGTAGATACCGAGCAATAGATCGTGCAGCATGCCGACCCGATCATCGGTCCCCTCGGCAAAACCGATCACGCAGACATCTAGGGTGTGGCGCGGCTTCACCTTATACCAGCCCTGCTCGTCGCTGCGAGCTACCACACCTTCGCCTTCCTCCTCGTCGACCCATTGGCCAAATTGCCTGAGCACAGCCTGACTGCCCTTGCCGACGACAGTCTCGACAGGCTGGACACGATCGCCGCCATCGAGAGTATCGGTGAGCCATTGATAAGTTTCGGCGTAGGGCTGAGCCCAGTCCTCATCGTCCAGCGACAGTAGATCAAATGCCGCAAAACACAGACTATCCACCTGCGCCTGATTCTCCGGCTTACGAGCGATGCGCGACACATCATGCACACGAGCACGGCGGCCATCGCTATGGCGCACATGCAGCTCACCAGGGATCATCGCCGAGCGGATGCCCGCCTTTTTCAAAATCGCTGCAGCCTCGTCGAGCAGCGGTAGGCCGACACGCACAGTGCCACCAGGATTCACGAGTATCGCTTGCTCGTCGCTGTAGATCAGCATGCTAAACTCACCATCCACCTTGCGGCTGATGTGAAAGTCGCCATTCGGGATCTTTTTCTCAGCAGCAGCTTTATCAAAAGCCACCATCCTAGCGCCCAGTGTCCGGCGGTAGGTCTGCACGCGCGGCAGCCACATGGTATCCTCTAGGGCTACTGCAGGTCCTACAGCATAGCTGCCTAGCTTTATGTCGAGTCGGCTGGAGTCTATCATTCTGTGGGTGGGGTTGGCTTTTTCAGCTCCATATTGGAGAGGTGTAGGATCAGGGCGTAGCGGTTGCCATCGACACGCCCCTCGAGAAAGCCACGGTAGCTCAGCCCACCACGGCGAAAGACCAGCGGCTGATTCCCTTTCTTGCCGCTACCGAGTATCATCAGGCTATCGCTGTCGGACAGTTCCTTAGCCATTTGGTAGAGAAAGTCGTAAGTCAGACCATTGATGTGCTGGATCTGCATCTTTCCAGAAAAGACAAATTTGCGGATGGCATCGGCTTTCTTGATGCGCTTGTCCGACCACGCCAGCGGTATGTCGCCGGCTACATTCGGTGGCTCTACCTCCAGCGGTTGGCGGTCTTTTTCCTCGCCATCGGGCGAGTAGATCACCTCCCAGCGCGACAGGTGATGAACGATCTCGCCATCGGGATCTGTGTAGGCACGCGAGGTCTCGGTGAGAAAGCGGCCATAGCTCTCGATATCCACATCCGGATCGCCATCGATCAGTGCCGCTCCGACTTTGTCGAGATCCCCGTATTTTTTCTCCATCGCGGCGATATCATGCCCCACCACGGAACGTAAGATCTTTCGGGTACCAACTTGATGTTGATCCTGATCGATCCATCGATATTCGTGCGGGATGGTGACGCTCTCGGCATTGACGACAGCATCACGCCCGCGACTATCACTGAGGTTGATCTCGGCCATAACGCATACAATGTGCCACAATCCGCTTTCAAAATCGTCTTAAGTTTGTGCGAATATCGATGACTCCTTCTCCGATCGTTTCCCCAGCAGACAAATTACCAAAAGATGCCACCCCTCAGGAGGTCGCATCTGGCCTGTCGTACCTACGCGGCTTTGTCTGGCTAGACTCCTCATCAGCGGAGTCTGTGGATGATGATCACTCTTCGGCCAACCAATGCGCTATACTCGCTGCGGAGCCTAGGCAGATCCTGACTGGCAGCATCCACGATCCCGCAGACCGCCAGCGGCTAAAGGACGTGATCGACCGAAATGAGATCATCGGAGCCGATGTTGGATTCCCTCTCGGCGGCCTGATCGGCTGGGTCGAGTATGGTGGCGAGTTTTGTTTTGGCGAGTATCACGAGATGCTAGTCTACGACTACATTAGCCGCCAGTGGAGCGAGCTGGGCCAGCTCAGCAGCAGATATCAGCCCCGGGAAGTGGTGCCATTTACCGCCGATATCGCGTTTACCGATAGCATCGATGCCGCTGGCTTTTGCTCTGGAGTCGAGCAGGCCAAAGCCTACATCGCCAGTGGCGATATCTATCAGGTCAATCTTTCTCACCGCTTTTCGGCACCCTGGCAGGGTAGCGCCGACGATGCCCAGGCACTCTACCAGCGACTCCGTCATGTGTCTCCCGCGCCCTACTCAGCCTATCTCGATCTCGCAGACCGCACCGTCCTATCTGCCTCGCCAGAGTTGTTTTTGCGCATCAGCGACCGCACCATCGAGACCCGACCGATCAAAGGCACTCGCCCACGCTTCAGTGATCGAGAAAAAGACCAAAAATCCGCCTACGATCTAATCACCTCGAGCAAGGAGATAGCCGAGCTAGTCATGATCACCGATCTGGAGAGGAATGATCTCGGTCAGATCAGCGAATTTGGCTCGGTAGAGGCCACCGAGCTACTCAAGCTCGAGCCCTTTGCTCAAGTCTTTCACCTAGTCTCGACTGTCCAGGGCACCGTGCGCGAAGAGGTGCACCACGTCGATGCTCTAGCTGCCTGCTTCCCCGGTGGCAGCATCACCGGAGCACCCAAAAAGCGCTCGATGGAAATCATCGACGAGATCGAGTCTATCCCCCGCGGATTGTACACCGGCACGGTCGGTTGCTTCGGCTTCAATCGCGAGAGCGTCTTCAATATCGTGATCCGCACCGCTATCGTGGAGGATGAAGAAATCCACTTCCATGTCGGCGCAGGCATCGTAGCCGACTCCGAGCCAGAGGCAGAGTGGCAGGAGACCCTACACAAGGCTGCAGGCCTGAGGCGAGCTGCCAAAATCTAACTAAATCGCGCTAGGTAATCAACTGCGCCAGATTCGAGAGCCGAACTAGGCCCTAGCACCGCGCCATCGACTGCGCCGGACAAGCTTTGTTGTTTTTATATAGATACTTAAGTTTTGTTAATTTTATAGTTGATTTAAAAATCACGAAGTTTAGCTTTATTTTGAGTACCTTGATTATATTGAGGCCCTCATACTCATCTTGCTATCCAACCGCTAAACGACTGCTCAACTCAACATGGCTTTTTCCTTCAGAAACCTATTTACCCAAGAAGACGGTGGGGATACGGCTGGCGGCGACCGAGGCCCAGCTGGAGCGATAGCAGATAGCGCTGGCGAAGCATTTCAGATCAGCGAGCTGGTCCCATTCATCCCACCAGCGATTGTGGCACAGGAGGCTATACCTGGAGACGACATGGTCCAGATCACCATGCCAGCGGATGGCTCTCGCGATGTCCGGCTCTCGACGATCTACCAGGCATGCCCAGCCCTATTCGCAGCCGAGATCACCCCGCTAAACGATTCCGTCATCAGCCTACCACCGAGGACGGCTGAAGCACCTAGCGGCTCTCCAGACACTTTTTCAGGAAATCCATTTGGATCCACCGAAACCAATAACTCGAACGCAAGCGCAAACGACCAACCAAGCCAAAGCAACCCATTCGCACAAACAATGAATCCAACCAGTTCCTCCGAAGGCCCCGTAGGTGTGGCCGATCAGCCGGCCGCTCCAGCGGCTCCTTCGGCCAACCCTTTTGCGAGTCTCTCTGAAGAACCCGCAGCGGAGCAGACACCACCTGCTCCGGCATCTGGCAACCCTTTCCAAAGCGGCCCCGCTGAGCCTGCTGCTCCTGCGCCAATGTTTGGCGGTGCAGCTCCGGCGGCAGCCGACGCAGCCGCTCCAGCTCCTATGTTCGGTGGCGCTGCTCCAGCTGATGCCCCTGCAGACGCAGCCGCTCCGGCCCCTATGTTCGGGGGTGCCGCTCCAGCAGCTCCTGCTGATGCCCCGGCCGACGCAGCCGCCCCAGCTCCTATGTTCGGTGGCGCTGCTCCTGCAGCTCCTGCCGATGCCCC
>JAHDID010000009.1:162405-166237 GCA_020630975.1 Verrucomicrobiota bacterium | reverse complement strand
TTGGTTGGGCTCGATGGATTGGTTGGGCTCGATGGATTGGTTGGGCTCGATGGATCGCTAGGATTGGTCGGGCTCGATGGATTGCTAGGATTAGTCGGGTTACTAGGTGAACTAGGGTTAGTTGGATTTCCTGGAGGGCCAGGAATCACATCCACATTTGCTTTCACAGTCAGTGAGCATGGTGTCGTGTCCGATCCGTCGGATAGTGTCGTATTCACTGTCACAGTGAAAGTGCCAGACCTAGGGTTCTGAAAGAAGTCTACCCATGGTCCGGTAGGTTGGTTGCCACCGCCTTTAGGGAAAAGGGAATCGATACAAACCCTACCGTTGCTCTGGTGAGACACTTCGATAGGTAGTGAGTTGTTGCTGAGACTAGCGTCTGCTAGAGTCACAGTGTCGCCATCTGGGTCGAATGCATTGTCCAATACATTGGCACATTGGTCGCCTACAGCGTAAAACTCTTGGTTGGCCTGATCTAGTCTAAAGCTGATGAATGCTTCTGCGGGGCTACAGCTAGGAGGATCATTTCCGCAGATAGGCTCACAGTTCCATCCGAATTGGCCGACCACCGAATTGTAGCCATCGGAGATGGTCACCATAGCGACGATCAGAGAGCGCTCGCCGGATGGGAAGGTCTTGCCATCGGTTGGTAATGGCACGAGGCAGACTTCGCCATTTTCCTTGTAGGTCAGTTTCACTGGATACTGGGAAGTGAGCAGCTGGGCATCAGTTACTTTCAGTGTGTCACCATCTACATCATTCGCGTAGTCGAGCACGTTGATGCATTTTGGAGTGTTGTCTGTAGGTGTGGCATATTCGCCAACGCATTTACAAAGGAAGTCAGTGACAGGTGGGTCCGTAGGTGGATTACAGGTTGGTGGTGTGTTGGTGAAATCATCAACAATCGTGATGTTTGGCTTAATAACCAGCTTGCAGTTCACTGTGTGTGGCCCTGCCGTTATCGCGATGGTACCGGTAGCTTCTTGGCCGCTGGTGCCGGATGGATTTGCAAAGAATGGCTGCCACTGGCCTGCGGGCACATTAGGTGTGGCTCCTAGAGGATAGATCGGCTGTACACAGATGGTTCCACCAGCGTCAGATGTGATGGTGAAAGGAAAAGGATTGTTATCGAGTTTTGCATCGGTAAGTGACAGTGGGTCGCCATCGGGATCGGTGACTCCTTCGAGAGCATCTGCGCACGGATCTGCAGTGGGCTGGAAGGCAAATTTGGCCTTAGCGAGGACAAACTTGGGGTAGATGTAAACGGTAGGCACATTGGGTGGAGAGTTAGTGCCAGGGTTGCCTGGATCGCTAGGTCCTGGAGGTGGAGTCGGGCCACCTACCGGAGGGCCGCCAGTTGGAGGGCCCGCAGGCTTTGGAGGCTCTGCTGCGAAGTACTCGTCATCATCGCGGAAAAAGCCATTTTTCGAACCGCTGTTGTTGAGGGAGATAGTCGCCAGGTCTGCGATAGCAGTTGGTTTGCCTAGATTGATACGGCAGATACCTGCAGGGCCAGTCTTGGTGAAGACGAATTCCATCGTAGAGGTGTCCCATAGCAGACGCGCTTGGTCACTTCCAGCCTCAGCAGGAGTCTGGATCTCGCACTCGATGCGAGAGTCGATGATCCCTTTGGAGCCAATGGTGATCCCCAGATCCTGCAGCGCTGGGTTATCCATGCGCATGGCTTTGAGCTGTGAGACGACGGCTAGAGGATCGGTCTGACCTGAGAGGTCTCCGCCTATAGCGCGAAATGCCGCGACTGCAGAGTTGAGCGCTTTCAGTTCGTTTTGCAATTTCGCCTCTTCGGATGACTTGCGAAATTTTCCGACCTGAATGGTGCCAATCGTGGCGATCACCAGAATGACGGCGACAATGGTCACTATCTCAACCATCGAAAAACCAGAATTTCTTCCTGTGTTATGGAGCTTCATTTGTTTTTAAATATAAATAATTACCATAAATATAATACTTTATGAACATATGGTCAAAAATAATTTATAAAAATAATGAAAATTATTTTAAAGAAAAAAGCAAAAAGGCCCGATCCTGAGACAGGATCGAGCCTTTGGTTAGATAAAAGCTTTGAGAGTGCTTTGCGGATTAGTTGTTATTCTGAGCGAAGCGCTGAGCGAGGATCTCTTTGTACTCTGCAGTGGTGTAGGCATCCTCGACGTGAGCGACTAGGACGTATCCGTCCTCTGAATCATACATGTCAGGTAGATCTACCATGCCTTTGCTGAAGACGACCTGGTGGCACTCGCCGACCTCAGCCCCTACGACAGCCTCAGCGAGGAACTTAGGGACGGTGGTGAGGATGACGGCATCGAGACTAGCGAGGATCTCAGCCTGCTCGTCTGGAGTTTTGCCAGCGACGACCTCGACAGGGTAGCTACCGCTCTCGTCGATGACGGCACCGGTTTTCCACTGACGCATCTGGTATTTGATCTTCACGACATCACCGTTAGCGACGACACGGCCTTCTTTACCAGCAGGAGCTTGCATGTCGAACTGCTCGAGGCGTCGCTTGTAGTTCCAGCTAGGAGCAGGCTCCGAGGAGTCGATAGCGACATTGATTTCGCCATTTTCGACAGTGACCTCAGGGAACTCGAATCCGTCGGCAGCTGTTTCGGTTTTGCTACAGGAACATAGGGTGACCAGTCCGATAGCCATCGTGGTGTATAGATACTTTTTCATAGTCGTAGATAGATATGGTATTTATTTGATAGGAGAGTTGAACCAGACATCCTCGAAGTGGATGTGAGCGCCATCAGTGTTGGTAGCGGAGCCGATGTAGTTATCGTGCTGGGTGCCGAGGCTGGAGATTTGAGCTTGCTCGAGAGAGATGATTTCACCTAGGTCGAGCTGTGCATTGGTGTTCTTGTCTTGCCAGATGGCTAGGTCGTTTAGCTCTGCGCCGTTGACTTGGCCGTCGGCATTAGAGTCGAGACGTGCCAGCTTCTGAAAGCCATTGAGATACTGTCCGCCTTGGTCACCGAAGAGGTGCTCACCGGAGAAAGCTTCGCCTGCCTGAGGCATACGGATGAGAATGCCATCATTGGCGCTGAACCACTGAGTCAGTGTCTCTTTTGTTCCATCTGCGTCTAGGTCGAACAGAGTCTCCTGATTGATACGGGTGATCTGATTGTCGCCATCCAGATCGATAGCTAGTGGTGATGACCATACTTCACATCGTGGGTAGTAGGTCAGTCTGCCTGTGCATGTCGATCCAAATTCATTCCTTACAGTGTAAGTGATGATCTCGGGGCCGAGTTGGGCAACACGGCTCATCACGAGGTTCTTACGCGGACTACCGTTCTCACCACTCTCTGGGTAGACATCGTGACCGAAGAAGAAATACCACTCAGACGAGATGTTGTTTGACTGTCTATCTTTCCAGTTATGGATGTTCTCGTTTGCTTCGATCTTGTAGTAAATATGTGTCAAGCAGATCTGATTGTCTGATATACTCACTCGGATCGGGTATTTATTGGTCTCCTTGGTGACGCTTACCAATTGTAAATCACCGTTATTGCCTGGGAATTTAGATAGGACGTCGATCTTCTGGACACTTCCTCCATCGAGATAGAAAGCGGCATCGTTAGCTCTGAGAATCCAATTACCACTCTCGACGAGGTTTTGGCATTCCAGAGGCTCAGTCGGATCGCTGGGATCGCTTGGGCTAGATGGATCGCTAGGGTTGGTCGGGCTCGATGGATCACTAGGATTGGTTGGGCTCGACGGATCGCTAGGATTGGTCGGGCTCGATGGATCACTAGGATTGGTTGGGCTCGATGGATCGCTAGGATTGGTTGGGCTCGATGGATCACTAGGA
>JAHDID010000009.1:0-162305 GCA_020630975.1 Verrucomicrobiota bacterium | reverse complement strand
TTGGTTGGGCTCGATGGATTGGTTGGGCTCGATGGATTGGTTGGGCTCGATGGATTGGTTGGGCTCGATGGATCGCTAGGATTGGTCGGGCTCGATGGATTGCTAGGATTAGTCGGGTTACTAGGTGAACTAGGGTTAGTTGGATTTCCTGGAGGGCCAGGAATCACATCCACATTTGCTTTCACAGTCAGTGAGCATGGTGTCGTGTCCGATCCGTCGGATAGTGTCGTATTCACTGTCACAGTGAAAGTGCCAGACCTAGGGTTCTGAAAGAAGTCTACCCATGGTCCGGTAGGTTGGTTGCCACCGCCTTTAGGGAAAAGGGAATCGATACAAACCCTACCGTTGCTCTGGTGAGACACTTCGATAGGTAGTGAGTTGTTGCTGAGACTAGCGTCTGCTAGAGTCACAGTGTCGCCATCTGGGTCGAATGCATTGTCCAATACATTGGCACATTGGTCGCCTACAGCGTAAAACTCTTGGTTGGCCTGATCTAGTCTAAAGCTGATGAATGCTTCTGCGGGGCTACAGCTAGGAGGATCATTTCCGCAGATAGGCTCACAGTTCCATCCGAATTGGCCGACCACCGAATTGTAGCCATCGGAGATGGTCACCATAGCGACGATCAGAGAGCGCTCGCCGGATGGGAAGGTCTTGCCATCGGTTGGTAATGGCACGAGGCAGACTTCGCCATTTTCCTTGTAGGTCAGTTTCACTGGATACTGGGAAGTGAGCAGCTGGGCATCAGTTACTTTCAGTGTGTCACCATCTACATCATTCGCGTAGTCGAGCACGTTGATGCATTTTGGAGTGTTGTCTGTAGGTGTGGCATATTCGCCAACGCATTTACAAAGGAAGTCAGTGACAGGTGGGTCCGTAGGTGGATTACAGGTTGGTGGTGTGTTGGTGAAATCATCAACAATCGTGATGTTTGGCTTAATAACCAGCTTGCAGTTCACTGTGTGTGGCCCTGCCGTTATCGCGATGGTACCGGTAGCTTCTTGGCCGCTGGTGCCGGATGGATTTGCAAAGAATGGCTGCCACTGGCCTGCGGGCACATTAGGTGTGGCTCCTAGAGGATAGATCGGCTGTACACAGATGGTTCCACCAGCGTCAGATGTGATGGTGAAAGGAAAAGGATTGTTATCGAGTTTTGCATCGGTAAGTGACAGTGGGTCGCCATCGGGATCGGTGACTCCTTCGAGAGCATCTGCGCACGGATCTGCAGTGGGCTGGAAGGCAAATTTGGCCTTAGCGAGGACAAACTTGGGGTAGATGTAAACGGTAGGCACATTGGGTGGAGAGTTAGTGCCAGGGTTGCCTGGATCGCTAGGTCCTGGAGGTGGAGTCGGGCCACCTACCGGAGGGCCGCCAGTTGGAGGGCCCGCAGGCTTTGGAGGCTCTGCTGCGAAGTACTCGTCATCATCGCGGAAAAAGCCATTTTTCGAACCGCTGTTGTTGAGGGAGATAGTCGCCAGGTCTGCGATAGCAGTTGGTTTGCCTAGATTGATACGGCAGATACCTGCAGGGCCAGTCTTGGTGAAGACGAATTCCATCGTAGAGGTGTCCCATAGCAGACGCGCTTGGTCACTTCCAGCCTCAGCAGGAGTCTGGATCTCGCACTCGATGCGAGAGTCGATGATCCCTTTGGAGCCAATGGTGATCCCCAGATCCTGCAGCGCTGGGTTATCCATGCGCATGGCTTTGAGCTGTGAGACGACGGCTAGAGGATCGGTCTGACCTGAGAGGTCTCCGCCTATAGCGCGAAATGCCGCGACTGCAGAGTTGAGCGCTTTCAGTTCGTTTTGCAATTTCGCCTCTTCGGATGACTTGCGAAATTTTCCGACCTGAATGGTGCCAATCGTGGCGATCACCAGAATGACGGCGACAATGGTCACTATCTCAACCATCGAAAAACCAGAATTTCTTCCTGTGTTATGGAGCTTCATTTGTTTTTAAATATAAATAATTACCATAAATATAATACTTTATGAACATATGGTCAAAAATAATTTATAAAAATAATGAAAATTATTTTAAAGAAAAAAGCAAAAAGGCCCGATCCTGAGACAGGATCGAGCCTTTGGTTAGATAAAAGCTTTGAGAGTGCTTTGCGGATTAGTTGTTATTCTGAGCGAAGCGCTGAGCGAGGATCTCTTTGTACTCTGCAGTGGTGTAGGCATCCTCGACGTGAGCGACTAGGACGTATCCGTCCTCTGAATCATACATGTCAGGTAGATCTACCATGCCTTTGCTGAAGACGACCTGGTGGCACTCGCCGACCTCAGCCCCTACGACAGCCTCAGCGAGGAACTTAGGGACGGTGGTGAGGATGACGGCATCGAGACTAGCGAGGATCTCAGCCTGCTCGTCTGGAGTTTTGCCAGCGACGACCTCGACAGGGTAGCTACCGCTCTCGTCGATGACGGCACCGGTTTTCCACTGACGCATCTGGTATTTGATCTTCACGACATCACCGTTAGCGACGACACGGCCTTCTTTACCAGCAGGAGCTTGCATGTCGAACTGCTCGAGGCGTCGCTTGTAGTTCCAGCTAGGAGCAGGCTCCGAGGAGTCGATAGCGACATTGATTTCGCCATTTTCGACAGTGACCTCAGGGAACTCGAATCCGTCGGCAGCTGTTTCGGTTTTGCTACAGGAACATAGGGTGACCAGTCCGATAGCCATCGTGGTGTATAGATACTTTTTCATTGCTTTGTTTTTTGAGTTAAACCGTTCGGTATTTATAGGTTAGTTGATGGGAGTTGAGCACTTTGATCTCAAACCGCTGTTGTGCTTTTTGGGTTGTGGAAGCTTCATTACCTCAAGAGATTTAAATCTTCAAAATTATCATAACCTTAAGTCTTTGAGCATTTTACGTCAAAAATAATTTATAAAATTTATGAAATTTACGTATAATCCTTTAAGATGTTTAAAAAATCAGTTCGCTTCAAAACGGGGTGACACCTTATTTTAAAATCATGATCCCTTCAGATGCTCCTGCCGCACCAACTGATAGCCCCGCTCTATCGGTGAAAGGTTTGCGACGCCAGTTTGGTAAATTTGTGGCTGTGGATGGGCTCGATTTGCAGGTAGAAGAAGGTGAGATCTATGGCTTTCTCGGAGTGAATGGAGCGGGCAAGACCACGACGATCCGCATGCTGATGGGTATCCTGGCTCCAGATGCAGGCTCGATCGAGCTGATGGGCGAGACGACGAAGCGCCCAGGTCTAAAGGAGAAGCGGAATATAGGCTATGTGTCTCAGGAGCAGTTTTTCTACCCGTGGATGACGGCGGAGATGCTGGGCCGATTCGTCGGCGGACTTTACCCCGACTGGGATAAGCAGGAATACCAGCGCCTACTGGAGGTGCTCGAGGTGCCGCCTAGGCGAAAGACATCGCAGCTCTCAGGCGGGATGAAGGTAAAGCTGGCCTTGGCTCTAGCTCTAGCACCGCGACCGCCCCTATTGATACTGGATGAGCCGACGGCGGGGATGGACCCGATCGCTAGGCGTGAGTTTCTCGACATCATCGAGCGACAGGCTAGAGAGTATGGGCGGACGACTTTTTTCTCCACGCACTTGCTCCCCGAGGTGGAGCGCACCGCCGATCGCGTGGGGATCATCCACCGAGGGCAGACTCGATTCGAGGGGCCGCTGTCGGTACTGCGCAGTCGTGTGCGCCGGGTGAAGCTGCCGCATGGCGAGGCGCTGCCGCAGGGATTTGCCGTGTGGCAGACTGAGGAGGCGGGTGAGCACCAGAGTTGGATCGTAGATGCCGATCCTGAGACTTGGCAGACTGCACGGCTACCGAGTGAGATGCTATCGCTCGACGACATCTTTATATCCTGTGTAGGAGTGGCGGCTCGAGAGATATGATAGCTGGCACTTTATTACAAAAGGAGCTGCGTCAGAATTGGCCATCCTACCTGCTGCTGTGTGGCATTCTCTGTGTGGCTAGCCTGATCTGTGGCGTCGCCTTTAATGCCGATGGCAGTGGGGCGGGTGCGATCTGGGGTGTCGGGCTCGGGCTTTGGATTTTTCTGCCGATAGCAGGTTTCATCGTCGGGCATCTGCTGATCGCAGAAGAGTATCGCCATCGGACACAGCTATTTCTAGAGGGGCTACCGATACCGAGGTGGCAGATGATCGGGCTAAAGCTAGCTCTGGCTATCAGCATAGGGCTGCTGCTGTCTGCCCTCGCAGTATCGATCGGGGTGCTCATGGGGTTGCAGCAGGAGATGCTCACACCCACGTATCTGGGTATCATCTACTCATCGGCGGCGGGTTGGAGCTTATTTTGTGTGATACTGGGGTTCATCATCAGCTTTCTGGGTCGCTATCGCATCATGGCCATCATGTTGTTGCTGATCGCTCTGCTGATCATGCATCAGCATACGAGTGTACCGATTGGTGAGTTTTCGCCTTATGCCTTGATCAGCCGCAACCGCTTCGGCCTAGAGCGCGAGGTCTGGCCTGTGGCGGATTTGTTGATGACCGCATTGATCGTCGGGATCGGGGTGATCGTAGCTTTTGCCCTAGGGCTAGTCCGAGAGGGCTCCGTGGGAGCTATGCTGGGAGAAAAGATGTCCTACCGGGAGAGTACCTTTATGACCGGCTTGGCCTTCGTGGTTGTGTTTTTTGCCCTATCTCAGACAGGGGGGAATGATCCTGAGCCATTCGATGTGCCTGGAGCGGTGGCAGAGACCTATGCGGGGGTCGAGGTGTATGTCTCTCCGGAGGTAGAGGGTGAGCCGGTCGATGCCGAGATCGCTATGGCTGCGAGGCTCGCGCGGCGACTGGCTGAGCTGCGGGATTGGTTTGGCATCGAGCAACAGGATTTCCCTAGGATCTACATCGTCGAAAAGACCGATATCGACGAGCCAGAGGTGATCGATCCGTGGGAGAAAGTGGCCGACCCGACAGCGGTGCTGATGTATGCGGCCTATCAGGATGAGCAGGCATTCTCTGAGGCTCGTCTACTCGCCTGGACAATGAGCAGTGTGCTGCACAAGCTATCGATGGAGCGTGTCGGGCAGGAAGATCGCTGGTGGATCGTCTGTGGCCTAGAGGGACTGTGGGAGATGGATGGAGCCTCCGAGGCGTATCGCCGCGAGCGCACTCAGCTAGCTGCGACTGCTGTGAAAAAGCATGGGCTAGGTGTGGAGAATCTCCTCGGCTGGTCGAAATATCAGGACGATGCCGAATGGCGATCCGCCGATGCGGTGGCCTGGCTGGGTATGGAGCTGCTCCGCGAGCGAGTCGGTACTGATGTGGTGCAAAAGCTAGCCAGAGCTACCACGGTGCAAAAAGTGACTCGAGCTGATGGACGTGCGGTGCTGTGGGACTACACGCATCCGGTGGTAGCCACTTTTGGCCAAGTCACTGGGCTCGAGCTGGAGGCTTTCGTCGATGACTGGCGCGAGTCTATCCTAGAGCATGCACCAGATAGTGATGATGGAGAGGAGGTCGACTCACTATGATACGTAGCTTTGGAGCGATCTTGAGGAAAGAGTGGCTGGGTCTGCGCCCGCTGTTTTTCCTGTTGGTCATGCTGTTTATCGTGGGGCTGCTGATCGTGCAGTTCACCGAGTTTATGGATGAAAAGTCGATATGGGCGGATCTCCTCAGCATATCGAATTTCGCTTTGGTCATCACCTTCATTATCTGTGCGATCGGCTGCCGAGGGGTGCTCACGCGAGAGCAGGATGAGGGCACATTACAATACCTGGATGGCCTACCTATATCGCGGGCGGCAGTCTACACCGCTAAGTGGTTGGTAGTTTTTGGCATGCTCGCTACGCTGGATCTGATCTGGACAGCCGAGTCGACTATTTATGAGCTATTGTCTCGAGAGAGCAATTTTCCCGCCATTCCATGGAGCCATATTGCGACCTTTACGGTGCTAAACATCTTTGTGACGGGGTTCTTTGTGTCCCTGCTGATGACGGCTTCTTTCATGCGGTTGTGGACATTTCTAGTGCTCGGCATGCTCTACGGGATACTGATGTATCTCAAAGCGAAGCAGGTGCCCTACGTCGAGCTGCTCGATCCTTTTTCGCTGATCCAGCCGCCTGATAGCATCGACGATCCGTGGGTGTGGCCGTGGCGGCAGATCGTTGTGATAGCGGTGATGGGTGTGGGCCTGTGGTTGCTTGGGCTGTACTTATTTGCCAAGCGTAGCCAGGGCGGTAGCCCAGCGGCGAAGCATCGGGGATTTTGGGCGCGACTGGGCAAGGTGGCGGCCATCTTTGTCACTGTAGTGATTTTTGGAATCATCTTTGTGGTGAATTTGGCGAATAGCGATGAGATGGCGGCCTACGAGGCGAGCTTGCCCAAGACAGGTGACGACATCCGCCCCGAGCCGGAGGGGGGCAATCAGGTGCAGCAGTCGCAGACCGAGCATTTCGACTTTGTCTACAGGGAGAAGATCGCGGAGCGCCTACAGCCGCTGATCGAGGAGAGCGACGCGATATTGGCCAAGGTCGCGGCGACTCTAGAGGTGTCTGAGGAGCTGACGCGCTCTCGCATCGCGGTGGATATGATGAACCCGCTGGGCTCGCACAATGCTGGGCAAGCCTACTGGAATAAGATCCGCATGGGTTACCCAGAGGGGCAGGGGCACGATGAGGCGGTCGCTATCCTCGGGCACGAGGTGGCTCATGTGCTGATCGACCGCGCGTCTGATGGTAGGCTAGAGCAGGCTTTTGGATCGAGTCGTTGGTTTCACGAGGGGCTGGCTAGCTATATCGAGTTTCACGATTTTCGCGAGCCGGGGGCAGATGCGGAGTACGAGCACTGGCTGGCACTTAGCTCGACCTGGGGCGAGGTGCAGTTTCGCGAGCTGGTGGACGATGGGCTGCTATCGCAGCTGCGCGATCCGAATATCGTCTACGCTGCAGGTATGGAGTGGGTACGCGCCGCGGTGGATGTGTATGGCGAGGGCTGTCCAGCCGAGCTGCTGAGATCGCTAGGGCGGGAGGATGCGCCGACCAAGCTCGGTGGTATCGAGCTGTGGCGCGATACTTGCCTAGCGGCTGACTACGATCTGGAGCGGATTCGAGCGAGATTTCGCGCTCGGCTGCGGGAGCTGCGCGATAGGCATGCAGAGGTATGCGAGCAGATGCCCGAGATCAAAGAAGGCGAAGCCGAGCGACGCGATGGAAAGATAGTGATCACTCCGGAGCTGCCAGATGACTGGCGTAAGAAAGCTCCCAAGAAAGCAAAGCTGATCTGCCGGATCCGCCCAGATACCGATGCCCCTCCCTACCGGTGGCGCTACAGCCCGCTACGCGAGGGTAATGAGTTTTCCGTATCGGCCCTGCATTTCACCAAACCTAAGATCCAGTACCAAATCGGCTGGCAATACAAAGGCTGGAGCGCGCAGCCAGTCTACGGCCAGTGGATCTCAGCGACCCTAGAGGACTAAAAGCTACGGGCTCGTAATCTTAATCCCTGAAGCGAGCTGAGCCGGCACGATGCTGGGGATTAAGAGTATGAGTAGGATTAAGATTAAGAAAATCAGGATTGTACCCTATTGAGTCCAGACTGTACCCTATTGAATTTGGCCATTCGTAAGCTGGGTATGGCTAAACAATACTTGGTGGTCGGTGGCAATACCGGCATCGGACTAGAGGTGGTGAAGCAGCTGAGTGCTGCTGGGCATGAAGTGGTGGCTGCGCTGAGGGAGCAGGATGCGATCTCTGGGCTGGCGGGGGTCTCCACGCAGGCTTTTGAGGCGACGGATGCAGCGGCGGAGTTGCAGCTACCAGATCAGCTCGATGGTGTGGTGTATTGCCCTGGGACGATCTCGCTCAAGCCCTTTGCTCGCTTTTCCGACGAGGATTTTTTAGCGGATTGGAATGTGAACTTCATGGGCGCAGTCCGGGTGATCCGCCAGGCGATACCTGCGCTAAAGAAAAGCGGGAGCGGCAGTGCCTCGATCGTGCTTTTCTCGACTGTGGCGGTGCAGACAGGGCTAGCTTTTCATGCCAGTATCTCAGCTGCCAAAGGAGCCGTCGAGGGCCTGACTCGCTCGCTCGCAGCTGAGCTCGCGCCCAAGATCCGCGTGAATGCTATCGCGCCATCGCTGACGGATACACCACTGGCAGGTGGGCTACTGGGTAGTCCGGAGAAAGCCGAAGCCTCGGCCCAGCGGCATCCGCTGAAGCGGGTCGGCGATCCGAGCGAGGTGGCTCAGGTAGTCCGCTTTTTGCTCGGCGAAGACTCTGGCTTTATGACCGGTCAGATCCTGCAGATCGATGGTGGTATGGGCAGCGTGCGGCTACTTTGATAGGCTGGCTATCTCGCCCTGCCAATGCTGGCTCGGAGGCTTGATGCGAAAGATCTCGGCTCGATCGCGCAGCCAGCAGGCGGGCTCATCGTCGGCTGGCAGGGTGTTTAGCAGATCGATGCAGGCATCCCACTGGCGATCGATGAACTGGGTGAGAGCGGTTTCGTAGGTTTTCACCGAATCGGCATCGATACCGGAGCCGCCCCATTCTTTGGGCTGGATCACCTCGTAGACCGGGTAGCTTTCATTGAAACCGGCGGGATTGATCAGGCACAGCTTGCGGAAGCGGCGCTCTTTGGTGGCGCCTTTCACCCGCTGATAGGTCTCGTCGGAGATCAGTAGCGGTACCTTGAATTCCTTGGCGATACGCTCGAGTCGAGCACCGAGATTGGCGACGCCGCCGAAGACACTGATGTGCCACTGCTGGGCCGGACCAGTCTTGCCCACAGCGATACGGCCGGTGGATATGCCCAAGCGCACAGCTGCCATGAAGCGGCCTTGAGCCTCCTCGTACTCACCTCGAGCGGCTAGGTCTCGGCAGATCGCCTCGGCAGCCTCGACGGCGCGGATGGCATGCAGATTGCGGTCGCTGGACAGCGATGGCCAGCCCCACAGCGCTAGGGCACCGTCGCCCGCGAAGTCGGTGATGACGCCATCGTGATTGAAAACTTCCTCGGTGATCTGGCCGACGATTTCTTGGTTTTCTTTGAGTCGATCGAGGATTTGCTCATCGGTCTTGGCGGTCTCGAGTAGGTGAGACGAGCCACGACGATCGGCAAACATGATGGTGCAGTCGGCCATGGTCGGGCGTAGAGTCTCCTCATTGCTATCGCGCATGAGGCGGCGCAGGCCTGGCGAAAAGTACGTCGACATCCTATCCTGGATGCGCTGCTGATCTCGCGCGGAGAGCAGGCTGGCGATCAAGGAGGTGACTAGCCGGAGAAAAGGTAGGGCGATGGCGGCGGAGTTTTCCGTGGCCTGGCGATTTTGCACATAGAGGTAGGCAGGGCGGCCGTGGTCGCGATCGAGATGCACCTCGCCCTCGTCGTCGAGCGGGGCCACAGGGATAGCCGCTACCCAGTCGACGCCCTTGTCCTTTAGGCTGCCGCCGCTGAACAGTGTCTGGTCGTCTTTCGAGTTCCACAGGTGTACATCACTGGGCTTGGGCTCCTCGAGATTTAGTTGATCGAGCAGGCGGAGGCTGGGCTGAAAATTGGCACGGTCGGCGGCATCGGGGCTGAGCCGCTCGAATCTGACTTGGCCGCTGGGGCCTCGATCGACAGCGATGAAGGCGGCGGTCACTTCCTGCTGTCCAGGTAGCCCTGTCTCGACAAAGGCGGCGGCTCTGGCGAATAGCTCTTGGCGATTGGTCCAGCCAGAGAGGACCTGCTCGGGGAGCTGACGTTGCAGTAGCTTCAGCTGCACGCGCAGGCTGTACTCGTCGAGTTGCTCGACCTCGTCGTAGGCTTGTTTGGTCACCTGTACGGGCTGGAGGTGAGCCTCCTCTTCGGCGCGGATTTCGGCTTGGCACTGGTCGATCAGAGGCTGCAGATCTGCCTCCTCACGCAGCCAGTAGAGGGCGGTGCGGCCCTTGGCACCGATCACTACCGAGTCGCCGTAGGCTAGCGAGATCGGCTCGTCGAGCGCCTCGCGCTTGGGCATGGTGGTATTTGAGTAGAGCACATTAGGCTGGCCTCGGCCGGGTAGTGCAGGTAGGCGCTCGAGCTGTAGTGAATCACCTTTGCGAGTGGCTACGCAGTGGCTGCGGCTGACTAGTCGATCGCTCCAAGTGATGGCGAGCAGTCCTGCAGGTTCACCTGCGATGGCCTGAGGGCTACGGCCGATGCGGGCAGTGCCGCCGTCGGGTACGGATATAGCCACTCGCTGCTCGGTGGAGTTGGATTTTAGGTTCACTGCTACTAGCACCATGATATCGTCGTTCAGCGAAATTTACCTCAAGCTAGCCAGCTCGTCGATGATGAAGCCATGCATCTCTGCGGCCAGACTCTCTGGGGACCAGGTATCGGCGCCGAGCTCTTTATTCAGCGAGGTCATTTCCACCTGGCTGATACCGCAGGGGACGATGGAATCGTAGCCGGACAGATCGCGGGAGACATTTAGGCCAAAGCCATGCATAGAGATCCATTTGCGCACGCCGATGCCGATGGAGGCGACCTTGCGGTTTTCCACCCACACACCGGTCAGCCCCTCGCGGCGCCCGGCATCGATGCCGATAGTGCCCAGCTGGCGGATCAGGATCTCCTCGACCGCCCGCAGGTAGACATGCAGATCCTGACCATACTGACGCAGGTCCAGGATAAGGTAGCCGACCAGCTGGCCCGGCCCATGATAAGTCGCCTGGCCGCCGCGGTTGATCTCGACTACGGGGTGTGGCAGCTCCTCCGGCTCTCCCCGCAGCGACGATCGGTCCCGTGTGCGACCGATCGTATAGACCGGCTCGTGCTCGAGGAATAGCACGGTATCGCCGATCTCACCAGCCAGACGCTGCTCGACCATCGTGTTTTGCAGGTCTAAAGCGGCCTGATACTCGATGCGGCCGAGCCATTGGAAGTCGATGTTCATGGTTTTATCGCACAGTATCCTAACAGGGGCATTTGTCTCATTATAAGGCGCCGTCGCTGCCGCCATTATTTTAGTTTTTGAGATCGAGATTAGGTTTTTCTTTACGCAAGCATCGTGTTGGCTAACATCTTGGCTTTTTGTCAGTCTAAAAATTACCTACCCCATGCAAAGTAACTATAGCTCAGCCGCGATTTGGAAGAAAAGAGGGTCTACACGGGTCTATGCTCTGTTGTTTATTTTACTGTTGTTGGTGTGTGGCGGAGGTGTGGCGATCAAGCTCGGTTTGATCGATACGGGTGGCGTTTTGGATAGTCTACCGATAGATATGCCGACTCTCGGGTCGAACGATGAATCCACGCAAGAGGCTGATGATCCTAAGGAGACTCGGTCATCGGCTTCATCTAGTAGCGGGGGGACTGCTGGGTATAAACCTACAGGCAGTGCATTGCCAGTTCCTGCAGAGGCTCCTACGGGAGAAGAGATTATGAAGCAGACGCTGATCCCGTGGCTGCAATCTAATTGGGCGATCTCTGAGACCGATCTGAGCCAAACGGGAATTTCTCAAGCGAAGTGGGATTTCTTTGTGAAAGCTGCGATCAAGCGAGAAGTCGACTGGGCTGATGCGCCTGATAGGGAAAAGATGCAGAGCATGGCTGAGGACCTGCGCAGCTCAGCAGCCAAGCACCCGGTGGCAGCTTACTTGGTTGGCCGAAATCTCGCCGATGATGATCCAGCTCAAGAGGAGTTGTTGGAGAAAGCGTATAATGGTTTTTCTAGGAGGGCAGGCTCCGAAATCTTGGCTTATCACGCAGCGGTGGAGTGGGCGCTCGCACCAGGTAGTGAAGAGGCTAACTCTCAGGTAAGTATCGAGGAATGGATGTCGGTGCTTCCGGTGGCGATGACAGCTATGCTAAATGGCCAGGTCTATCTAGCTACGCTGAATCCAGATGATCCAGTGGCTAGCTGTATCGCTGCTATGCGTCGGGCGCTTCAGGCGAATCAAGGCTTTGCCAACTTTCACGATCGTCTTGCTGGCTATCTCCTCTTGGAAGGTGCGAGGGAGGGGTTTGTTGATTCCGTGCATGAGGAGATTCACAAGGAAATTTCTCAAATGCCAGCCGTGAAACCATGGCTAAAAAAATGGGTAGAAGGCATTCACTACCACAAGTTGGGATGGGAAGTGCGCGGTGGTGGCTACTCCAATACAGTATCGTCAGAGAATATGGCGATCTTTCGCCGTAATATGACGAAGGCTCGCCGAGTGGTCGCAGAGGCTTGGGAGCTAGGGCCTAAGCACCCAGCTGTAGCAGCGGATCTGATCGCGATGTCGCTGAATCAGGGGGATACGGTATCTAAGCTCGATATGCGCAAGTGGATCGAAGAGATGGTGAAGGTGCAGGTAGATTATGATGAGGGGTTTTCGGGAGTGTTGTGGGGGCTACGACCTCGGTGGCATGGGAGCACAGAGGAGATGCTAAAGTTTGGTAAGCAGTGTCTGAATACCAACCGATTTGATTCTTCGACGCCACTTTGGTTTCTGCAAGCTCACAAGGACGTCGCTTCGGAATGGGATCTTCCTGATAAATATTTTCCTGAATTGCGGAATACTAGGGACTTAGAGTATCTTTTCAAAGGGTTAGAGGCTGAGCCAAAACGGAAGACCTGGCGACATCACGACCGGTCTCAGGCGCTGATCACTTTTTTCAAATGCGGGAAGTATGATCTCGCTCGTTCGTGGTTGGATAAGCTGGATGGTGAAAAGCTCGATGCTCGTGCTCTGCGTTCCTGGGGGATTAGTGATGATAATTGGATTATTGGTAAAACAGAGGCTTTCACTGGAGATCATGGCGAACAATTGCAGAAAGCCGAGCGGTATGAAAAAGGTTTTCAGGCAGGATCAGCCTTGAAAATCTATGAGAAGGTTTTGGCGAAACCTGGATCTCTGTCTGATATGGCAAAAGCTTATGTGGGCTATCGCCAAGCTGTTGCAGCTTATGAAGACAAATGGGATACCGATCGGCGCCTCGAGGGCTTTGTGCCTAAGTCTCTCTTTGATGGCTGGATCTCACATGGTGGGCAAATGAAAACAGGGGATGGGACTGTCACTTTTTCTGGGGAGAATGGTCCATTTTATAGCTCGACTTGTGATGCTCGCCTTGGGTCTTCGTTTCAACTTGAGGGGAAAATATCAGTCAAGTCTGCCGGCAAGGGGATTCGAGCATTCATATCTTTCGGGTATCCTGAGGAGAATAATGATCGCTGGAGTGCGGTTTCGTTTGTGTTTGAGGAGGAGTCAGCAGCAGTGTTGTTGTCCAATACCTTTAATCGACCTGAGGAAACTACCGAGATACCATTCAAAAGTTCTTATGAATACCAATTAGATGTGGCTCCAAGTGGAATCACTTTGACTGTCGATGGTGAGGTATTGTGGAATGATGTGCCCGTGCCTCGAAAGTTTGTGAAGGAGCGCTATGCGCAGGTGGGATTTGGGTGTTTGCTCGGTGAGCCTGATTGTGCTGTGACTCTGTCGGATACGATCCTTTCCAAGAAATAAGGTGAAAACCTTAGGGGTATGTTGAAGTGGCGTGTTACCAACGCCAAAGGGTTTCAGTGAATGTTTTTTGTTTCGGTGTGGGTTCAAAAATCAAGTCTGTGCTCATCTCGTCTGCGGATAGTTCGCTTTTGAACTTCATCAAGTGAGTGAGTTCGCTGATCTCGCGCCGAAATATGGGGTCGGCTCTCCGAACGTTGACGACGTTTGTTTTGGGTTTTGAGTCAGCTTTGGTCGATTCTTCATCTCTAGTGATTTGAAAGTAGTCGGTTTCACGGAGTAAGCTGGTGGTAGCCTCTGTAGATTCCTTAGAGGCGTGCCGGATCTTGATACGGTCGTTGCTAGAGTAGAATTGATTAGAGATCAGGTATAGCAGAACGGTAGTTGGATGACCTGCGGTACCGGTTAGAGCTAGCGGATAAACGGGCTTCTCTGTTGGGAATCGAAAAACAATAGGAGCGAATAGCCCCTCTTTTACTCCCGTCGAGGCCCATTCTTCCTCAGGTTTGACTGTGACGGTGGCGAAACACCAGTCGTCAGAAATGTGGGCTTCAAATACAGAGATGTCGCTTTCCGTGTATTTGAAATTGTTTGCTGTTAGCCATGTGGTTAGGTTTTCGGGCGAAGTCGCTTTGATGACTTTTATTTGGTAAATTCCTGTTTCCTTTTCACTGAGAATGCTGACGCCATCGGAGGCTTTGGTATTTTTAGCTCCACAAGAAGGAGCGGAAAATATTGCGCAAGTGGATAAAAGAAGGGCGAATCCGAAGAATTTGATTGAGGCGATTGGGTATTTTTCTTTCGTGAATGCTGATATTACCCAAAGTATTGGGCAGGACATGGCGTAGAAGAATGCCAATATGGAGAGGAGGAAGAGGAGAGGTAAAATATATTTGGATAGGTATACGGTCTGTGGTGCTGTTGTTCTCGCCAATAGCTCGAATAACTCACTGCCACGTTCAGCGCTCATGCTACTGATTTCTGGTTCTGCGGGTAGGGGGATGATCCAGCCGATTTTTCCACCTTTCGTCTCTGCGGTGTACTGACTTTGCAGCACCATGGTCTGATACCCATCCTGCTGTAGAATGAGGGCTCGCTGATAGGGAATGGAGGGTGGAACTTCTTCGAAATTGACGTAAACCTTTCCGTCGGCAAGGCAGCTAGCGCTGCTGCAGAAAATAAGAAAGGCGACGACGCAAGCGATTCGGTGAAATGGTGCCCAAGTCATGAATGGAAAGTGGGAAATTTCAAGTTTCCAGCGGTCTCTCAGTTTACCCGAAATCAGATAGAATCGAATGGAAAAGAAAGAATCCTGGCAGATCCGAATCGATACGGGTGGGACGTTTACAGATTGCTGGGCGGCTGATCCAGTAGGGCGGGTGCGGACGGTGAAAGTGCTGTCGTCTGGTCGCCTGAGGCTGGAGGTCGTTGGTGGCGGTGGTGTTGAGGTGAACGTACGTCTGCCGGAGACGTGGACGGCACCGGATGATTTTTTTGTCGGCTATCGAGCCGTGAATCATCGAGGCGATAGCTGCGAGGTGTTGGGTTTCGATGCGGCTACAGGTCGATTGGAGTTGGCTGCTGAGCTGGAGACCGAGACGTGGATTGAATTGTCTGCCGATGAGGAGGCTCCCGTAGTAGGTGCCAGACTGTTGACGGGCACGGCATTGGGCGAGGCGTTTCCACCGCTAGATTTCCGGCTGGCGACCACGCGGGGGACAAATGCGCTGCTGGAGAGAAAGGGCGCACCGCTGGTGTTGTTTTCCAATGTGGGTTTTGGCGATTTGCTGGAGATCGGTGATCAACGTCGGCCAGATCTATTCGCGCTGTGTCATGAGAAGCGGCAGCTACTGCATCGGCGAGCGATCGAAGTGGATGGGCGAATGGACTGTGATGGCGAGGAGATCCAGCCGCTAGATCTCAATTGTCTGGAGTTGCGGTGCCAGGTAGACGCGGCTTTGAAGGCGGGGGTAAATACCGCTGCGGTCGCCTTTCTGCACGCCTATCGCAATCCCGAGCACGAGGTCGCGATGCGTGACTACCTGCTCGATGCGGGTTTCGATCATGTGTCGATCAGCTCCGATTTGGCGCCTTTGGTGAAGCTGCTACCTCGCACCGAGACTGCAGTGACCAATGCCTATCTGTACCCTGTGCTGAATGATTTCCTCCGCTCGATCGAGTCGGCGGTCGGCGATGAGCAGTCGATCTATACGATGACATCGGCAGGAGGCCTGGAGCCGATTGCTTCGTTTCGGCCAAAGGATTCTCTACTATCTGGGCCAGCAGGCGGAGTAGCAGGAGCGGCTGCGACGGCGAAGGATGTCGGTATCGACCGTATCCTGACTTTTGATATGGGCGGCACGAGCACCGATGTGGCGCGCTATGCAGGGGATTTTATATATCAATTTCAGCAGCGGGTAGGAGATGCGAATCTGCTCTCCACCGCGCTAAAGATCGAGACGGTGGCGGCTGGTGGCGGCTCGATCTGCCAGTGGACAGAAGCGGGGCTGCGCGTCGGTCCAGAGTCGGCGGGGGCAGACCCTGGACCTGCCTGCTATGGGCGCGGTGGTCCACTGACGATCACGGATGTGAATTTGCTACTCGGTCGTATAGATCCGAGTAATTTCGGTATCCCGCTGGGGGCTAGTCAGATCGCGGCGGCGGAGCGAGCGGCGATCGAGCTACAGCGAGCTGCAGGTATCAAAAGTGAGGGCGTCGATACTCAATTCCTCGGCGGGCTACTAGAGCTGGCTGTCGAGCAGATGGCCGATGCGATTCGTACCATATCGATACGGGATGGCGCGGATCCGAGTGAGTATGCTCTATTGGCATTTGGCGGAGCAGGGCCGTTGCACGCCTGTGCGATCGCTGAAAAGCTGGATATCGAAAAGATCGTGATACCCGCCGAGGCAGGTATTCTCAGTGCCTATGGATTGCACCGATCTGTGGTCGAGAGGATCGCGGAGGTGCAGGTGGTGGATCAGTCGCAGCGTGGCGAGTGTCTGCAGCGAGTCGCGGCCATGGCAGAGGCGCGTCTGGCAGAGAGTGGTGAGCAGTGCCATCGGGTACGGTTTTTGGCTGAGGCGCGTTTGGTCGGGCAAGATGCGAGCCTGACGATTGATTTCGCCGCATTGGATGAGATCGATGGGTTATTTGCGCGGAAATATCATGATGTCTTTGGCTACCCGATACCGAGTGATCGCCAGGTAGAGATTGTCACGATGCGAGCTGTGGCATCGACAGAGCCGGCTATGGTGGAGGTAGTCGAGCAGGGCGCACAGACTGTCGCTGTGTCTGTGGATGGTCAGTTTATCGATAGGGGGCAATTGCCAGCCGGGGCGGAGATAGCTCAGCCGTGCACGATACAAGACCCCTTCAGCACACTGTATCTTAGCTCGGGGTGGACAGCTCGGGTATTGGGAAATGGCTGTCTACTCGTCGAGCGTGCTGGGGTGCCGCCGAGTGTGGGTAGTTCGACTGGGGTTTCTGCTCAGGTAGGTAGAGAATTGTTTCGCCATCGTCTGGAGCATATCGTAGCGGAGATGGGGGCGATGCTGGAGCGCTCGGCGATCTCGACCAATGTGAAAGAGCGCCTCGATTTTTCCTGCGCGCTGCTCGATGCCGATGGTCGTCTGCTGGTTGGGGCAAATCATATACCAGTACATATCGGTGCGCTCGGTGTGTGCGTGCGCTCGGTAGCAGAGCGGTTGCCTATGCGTCCGGGCGATACCGTGATAACCAATCATCCTGGTGTGGGTGGTTCGCATCTGCCAGATGTCACATTGATCACACCGGTTTTTTCAGGCGAAACTCTAGTCGCCTATCTGGCGAACCGTGCTCACCATGCTGAGCTGGGTGGCGTATCGCCAGGGTCGATGCCGCCGAGCGCTAGCTGTCTGGCCGAGGAGGGGGTGGTGATCGATCCTCAGTATCTAGTAGCCGAGGGTGTGTCTAGATTTGAGCAAATCGGAGAGCTTTTGGCGACGGCGGTTTATCCCACGCGTCGAGTCGCTGACAATCTCGCAGATCTACATGCCCAGCTAGCTGCGAATCGTCGGGGTGCGGATTTGGTAGGTCAATTAGTCGGCCAGTCTGGGGTCGCCGCAGTGAAGAGGCAGATGGCAGAACTGGTAGAGATCAGTGCTAAAGCTCTAGTGTCCTCCATACAGGCAGTGGAACACTGTAGCTCGAGCCAAACTCTTGATGACGGTGCTGAAATCCGAGTTTCTATACAAAATTCAATAGGGTACAATTCTGACTCAATAGGGTACAATCGCCTGACAATCGATTTCACTGGGACGTCCGCTACTCACCCGGGGAATTTTAATGCCACTCCCGCCATCGTGCGCAGTGCGGTGCTGTATGTGCTGCGACTGTGGTCGCAGAGTGAGTTGCCGCTCAATGAAGGTTTTCTAGAGAATGTCGACATCGTCCTGCCGCTGTGTTTTCTAAATCCTGATTTTCCAACTGATCCTAGGGATTGTCCGGCGGTGGTGGGTGGCAATGTCGAGACCAGTCAGCGAGTGGTCGATGCCTTACTTGATGCTCTCGGTATCCAGGCAGGCTCGCAGGGCACGATGAATAATCTGATCTTTGGCGACGAGAGTTTTGGGTATTACGAGACGATCTGTGGCGGAGCAGGGGCGGGCGATGGCTATGCTGGAGCCTCGGCACTGCATACCCACATGACCAATACGGCTATAACCGATCCCGAGATACTCGAGGTCAGGTATCCAGTGCGCTTGGAGCGATTCTCTATCCGCAAAGGATCGGGAGGATCTGGTAGGTGGTCGGGAGGCGATGGTATCGTGCGTGAGCTGACTTTTTTGAGGCCGATCACCGTGTCGCTACTCACTCAGCATCGGACGATAGGGCCGAGTGGTATGAAGGGTGGAGGCGATGGTGCGACAGGCAGACAAACCATCGATGGTGATCCGATTGATGGAACGGTGACTGTGGAGGTAGATGCAGGGCAGGTGCTGCGTATTGAGACGCCGGGTGGTGGTGGCTGGGGTGATCTGATATAGAAGAGAGGGTTGCTGGTAAATGGCTCAGCCTATCGGTCAGCTGAAGGCTGACCCTACGTAGGGTCAGCTTTTAGCTGATCGGCTTCCCTCTTATGGGCGCATGCGGCTTGTGCAGGCTTGATTGAAATTACCCCATCACCTCGGCCAGTATTGGTAGTTCGCGCTGGGCGATCGAGAGCAGTCTTTGTTTAGCGGGCTCGATGTGCTCTAGAAATTCCTTTTTCCCTTTGGTCAGACCCAAAAATCCATAGGCACCCAGCGCCTGCATGAGGCGCTGCAGAGCGCAGGCGTCGAGGACTTTTTGGTAGGTCTCGCGAGTCTCGGTGTGACCGGCGTTTACTTTGAGCTGGTAGTAGTAGTCGATCAGGGAGTCGCGCTGGTCATCGCTGAGGTGGACGTAGGGATCGTAGACCATGCTGGCGACATCGTACTCGGGTAGGCCGAAGCGCATGCCCTGATAGTCGATCAGGTAGCAGCGGTCGTCCTGAAACATCACATTGGTACTCTGAAAGTCGCGGTGCACGAGCGAGCGCGGTAGCTCGCTCAGGTAATCGCGGCACTGGGCGAGGCTGTCGTGCTCGCGGATTTGCATGGCTGCCTCGGACTCGAAATTCGCCACGTAGTGATTGAAGAAATAGTCCTGCTCCCACTGGTAGAGCTCGGCATCGAAGGAAAACTCCAGCTCGGGGAGATCCGTTGGCTGGTCGGCCTCGGTGATCTGGTGCAGGGCAAAGACGGTATCGAGCGACTGCTGGTAGTGCGGGCCCTGCTCGGTGCTCCAGTCGCGATCGACGAAGTCGCCGAGATCGACAGAACCGAGATCCTGAACCAGGAGAAAGCCCGCCGCCTCGTCGCGGCCGAGGATATGCGGCACGGCTACCCCGTGATCGGCGAGAAAGTCGGTGATCGAGGCAAATCGAGCATTGTCTGGCCGGTCATCGGTGTAGGACATGGCTACCCAGCTCTCGCTGGTGGCCTGATTTTTCACACGGACAAAGATCCGACCCGAGCCGCCTTTCTCGATGACGTCGTAGGCGAGATCTGCGGGATCGACACCGGGCAGCTGCTGGTGAGTGAGATGAGCGATGTCGTCTAAGGTCATAAAGGTGAGGTCGAGCTGACTAAAGCCGCGGAATGGTCGCTGAGCAAAGCCGAGTCGGCAAAAAAAGCTTTCAGCTTTGCTTTTCTCGATCCGCTGGTGCACAGTTCGCGCCCTGCGCAGAGCAGATACGATCATGAGCGACGAGCTATTAGCTGATATCGAGGTTTCGACCCTCGCCACCCGCCTCACAGAGCTGAGGCGGTATCTTTGACTACGATAGTCTGACCACTCAATTCGAGCAGATCGAGGAAAAGATGGCTGCCCCAGGCTTCTGGGACGACAAAGAGGCTGCGCAAAAAACGATGGGCGAGGTGTCTCGCATCAAGGCCCTGATCACTCCAGTGAAGGAGCTGACCACGCGCATCGAGGATGTCGAGGTACTCGTGGAGATGGCTGAGGAGGAGGGCGATGCCGGCTCGGCCCAGGAGGTGGTGGATGAAGTCACCTCGATCAACGCCGAGCTGGACAAGCTAGAGATGCAGACGCTGTTGAGCGGTGCTTTCGATCACGAGAATGCTTTCCTAAACATCAATGCAGGAGCGGGCGGCACAGAGGCCTGCGACTGGTCGGAGATGCTGCTGCGCATGTACCAGCGCTGGGGGCAGGACGAGGGATTTACCACGACGATCGTCGATCACCAGGAGGGTGAGGAGTGCGGGATCAAAGGAGTGACCGTGCGCTTCGAGGGTGACAATGCCTACGGCTTTCTGAAAAATGAGCAGGGTGTGCACCGACTGGTACGGATCTCGCCATTCAACTCTCAGGGCAAGCGGCAGACTTCTTTCTCCAGTATCGATGTGACGCCTGACCTAAAGGAAGAGCCCGATATCGAGGTGAGCGACGCCGATATCGAGATCACCACCGCGCGAAGTGGTGGCAAAGGCGGGCAGAATGTGAACAAGGTGGAGACCGCTGTACACCTGACTCACCTGCCGACCGGTATCAAGATCCGCTGTACCACCGAGCGTAGCCAGCTACGAAACCGCGAGACGGCGATCCGCATCCTAAAGGCTAAGCTGATGCAGATCGAGGAGGATAAAAAGCGCGCCGAGATGGACAAGGAATACGGCGACAAGAGTGAGATCGGCTTTGGTAGTCAGATCCGCTCCTACGTCTTTCAGCCCTATCAGCTGGTGAAAGATCACCGCACGGGGCATGAGACTGGCAATATCCAAGCCGTGATGGATGGCGATCTGAACGGATTCATCGAGGCCAAGCTGCGCGGCAAGGTAGCTGGTGAGAGCGATGATATGGATGTCTAGTGCTGATCATGAGCGAGCGGCAAAAACGGGAGCTCTACTTTGCTGAATATGTGAGCAAAGGGATGAAGAAGTCGTTGCTGCAACCACCTTTGTTTCGGCTCCTTTGGAGATTGGGAATCGATGTGCCGCCACCTCACTTTCTGAGTGGTGGTATGTTGATGGCTATCTACGGGATCGGTAGTGGGGTCCTTTTTGTGCTTTTGTTTGGACCTCTGCAGCGGCTGCTAGAGTATCGAGACACGCCTCAGAGTGTATTGGGGCAGGGCGCTGTGGTTGGTCTTCTGTTTGCTCTTTTCATGCCTTTTTGGGTGCTGAGGCAGAGGGATGAGTGGCAGATTAAAGGCTCGTGGAGAGAGTATGAGCCGCCTGTGGATGGGGTTTGAAGGGGATTGTACCCTATTGAATTGGCGCTTTTTTCATGTGAGCAGAGAGAAGCTGCAGGCTGCACTCGTCTATTGTAAACCTAGGGATATGCGTTTCAGTACCTACAGTACATCTTGAAGCTTATATCACATAGAATCCCCGTCGCGGGCTGGGCGTTGGCACTGTTTGCGGTGGCTACCGCCTTTGTGCTGCGTGCTCAGCAGAGCCCATTTCCGACGATAGCGCCACCTGGGCAGCCGGTCCCTGCTGATCTGCCAGAGCGAGTGCCGGCCGATTTGGTGATCCCATCGATCAACACCGAGCAGAACAATGCGGATAAATTGGCGCGTCTCTTTAATCGTGATCTGAGGGATATCGAGGAGCGGCAGCACGAGATTATCTCCTCTCTCGAGGCGCTGACTGAGCCGACGATCGAGAGTTTCTCCGAGACGCGCATTGGATTTTTGAGTCTGGCGAAGCCGAAAAAGGAAAAGTGGATACAGATCGATCTGGGCGAGCCGACCACGCCTGAGGCGATCGCACTGTTTCCGGTGACCATTCAGAATAACTCGGGGGAGACCATCTTTGGTTATGGCTTTCCTCGAGCTTTTCGCATCGATGCCTCGATGGATGCCGACTTTTCCAGTGAGGAGAGTATCGGCACGTACGAGCTCGAGGAGGGGATTCGCTGGCCGTTTTTCAAAGAGATAGGTGGATTCGAGTGTCGGTACATCCGCATCACTCCGCTGTCGTACTGGCGAGATAAGGATAAATTTACCCACACTTTCTCCCTGAGTGAGATCATGATCTTTAAAGGTGAGCGCAATGTCGCTCTGGGTAAGAAGGTGCAGTACTTCCCCAAGGAAGGCTCGATCGAGCGGAATAATGCTTGGTCGCATCGCTTTGTGAATGATGGTGTGACGGCATTTGGTATCCCGCAGGGGCAGGAGGTCAGTCCATCGATAGGCTACCGCTCAAAGAGTAAGGGCAAAGTGCGCAACAGCTGGGTGCAGGTGGACCTGGGTGAGTCGCTACGGCTGCAGGAGGTGCGTATGATCCTAGCCGACCACGAGAGTGAAGTGCCTGATACGCGCACGCGATTTCCTTACCCGATCACGGTGACGGCTTCGGATAGCCCTGATATGCGAGGAGCTGAGACTTTGGGTAGGGTCGTGCCTCAGGATATCGAGTCGATCGGCAACAATCCCATATCGATACCAGTGGCCGATGGCTGGGGGCGCTACGTCCGCCTGACTATGGAGTCCAGTAGGCCAGCGCCTATGGGCTTCAGTCTGGCAGAGCTGGAGGTCTATTCGGAGGATAGAAACGTGGCCTATGGCAAGTCGGTGGTCGGTTCGCACGATTTGCCAAGTAATAAAATGGCTCCCCAATATCTGGTAGATGGTTATAGCAGTCGGAGAAATCTGACTAGTTACCCGAGTTGGGTGTCCAGTCTGGAAGAGCGATTCGTCCTGCTGCGCGAGTACCGCGAGCTAGAGAAAAAGCGTCGTGACCTAGTCGATCAGACTTTTACTCGCGGAGTGATTAGTGTCATAACAGGGCTACTAGGTGTGATAGCGCTGTCGCTCATTATCTTCACCCAAGGTCGTATCCGGCGGAAGAAAGATCTCGAAGATCTACGCCAGCGTATCGCCAGTGATTTGCATGACGATATCGGTAGTAACCTGAGTAGTATCGCCCTGCTCGCCGAGCTAGGAAAGACTGAGGCTGGCGAGCCAGAGCTAGTCACCGAGGAGCTCACGGAGATCAAATTGACCGCCGATAAAACTATCGAGTCGATGCGCGACATCGTATGGCTGATCCGCCCTGGTGAAGAGACGTGGAAGCAAATGATGACCCGCTTCCGCGAGACGGCGTCGAAGCTACTGCGCGCTCACGAGTATTCTTTTGTCGAGAGTGGTAGTATGCATGACGATCGATTGCCACTGGAGTTCAAGCGTGATTTCTTTTTGATCTACAAAGAAGTGCTTAACAATATAGTCCGGCATGCGGAGGCGAAAGAAGTGCTCATCGAGGTGCTCACCACACGCGGCAAGTTAGACTTAATCATCAAGGATGATGGTAAAGGCTTTGATAATTTGGATGCCAACTTCCGCGAGGGCAATGGTCTCCGCAATCTGCGCATGCGAGCTCAGGCGATCGGTGCCAAGCTAAAGGTGCAGTCTGAGGTGGATAGTGGGACTACAGTGCAGTTGACGGCGCCGCTGCCGTAGGAGTCTAGGGTTCTAACCGTTTAGATTATAAAATTTGATTTCTTGAGTCAAATTTGGAAATCCATGCTAATCCTTTTATAAATCCATGCTTGATAGCAAAGCCTGAGAATTTTTACATGGATTTGGACGGATTGAACATGGATGGCACGGATTATTTCTGGAGCCTGTAGCTCGCTAGGCGTTCGCGTGCGTGTTTATCGTTTTGCATATTTGAAATAACACGATCGGAGAAATAATTAACATTACAGGTAAGGCTAGATAGTTAATCACAGGGATGCTGCATACGATATTGAGAATGCAGTAGGTTAAGAATATTCCCTCGGATACACGATTATTCCAATTGTGGCGAGCGGCCTCAAAGTTGTACGTCTTTGCCCATTCCGAGTACGCGACGAAGTACCAATAAAGATTAAAGAATGGGATAAACAGAAAGCCAACAGCTTGTCCTGGCGATGTGCGGCAATTCCCATTTGTGGAGGAATAAACAATGAGCCAGCACCGGTAAAGATACATAAGTGTCAATACTGTGCCCCATATGAAGGGGATTAGGGCGGAGAGAATAAAGATGACTCCCAGTGTTTCGAACAGAGTATCCTCGCTTTCCTCTCCGTACGTTAGAAGGCCTCCGCCTCCGATAAATAGTATAAATGCTCCGATGAGTAAGGTTAGAACGAGACCGAAGCTAGCTTTTTTTATAATGACGCCGTTTAAGCTGTTATTGCTACCCTCGTTTGGTTGCAGTTCTCTTGATGAGGGGGCAGCGTATATCGAAGAGGATTGGGTAGGTGATCCAGGTGCTGTCATAGCGCCGGTTGTACGGTCGACACTTAACATAGGGGTCTCAAATGCTTTTACCCAGTTTTTCATGCCTTCCTTCCACACGAGGGTGGTTGCAGGAAGTTCACCACTATTGATTTTACCCTCTAGATCTGACTGGGATACAGGTCCGTTTTGCTGCCCTTGATTTTCGAAATACCATTCCATAACAATCCCCAAAAACTTGGAATCTTGAATTGTTTGACAGCAATTTCAAGAAGTCTTCTGCTAGGTGTAACACTCTCTAGCCTTTCTCAGTACTTTTGTGGGTGTAGCTCATACGCCCGATGATGTCGCCGTTTTTGTTTCTTGCGGTATCATTCGACTCGATGGTACCCTCACGGTTGAGCGTTCCTTCTGTTCTGACGATTGTCCCGTCGGGGAAAGTAGTGGTTAGTTTGTAGGATTTATCTTCAATGGTGAGAATGCACTTGCATTTGAATTTTTTGGTCCCGCTGCTCACACCTTGATAAGATCCATCCGTGCTCTGCGTCCAGATGAAAGCGTATTTTTCCTGATTTCCTTTGGGTAGGTATTTGTAATTAAAAAGGGTGGTTATCTTATTTCCGTCTTTAGAAAGTATGCCGCTGGCAGTCCCAGAAAAGGTGCCGATTTCTTCAAAATTAGGAGAGAGTATTTTCCCTGTAATATCACATTCCTCGAGATGCATCTGGAAATACCAATTCTCGAAATCACTGCCTAAGAGGGGTGTGCTGAAAAAAAGTAGGAAAATGAATGCAAAAAAATTCATGGTCTTCGATTGGTTGGAGCTAGTAGATGGTGCGTTTTTTTTAAACCTATCTATTGCACTTTAGTTTTGAAGCTGGGAGCCTTAATTTAAGAAATTCTATTGTGAGGCTGGTTATAGTTTCGTGTGTGATTTGTAGAAATTTAATTGGAGCATTCTCCGGAAATAAAGTATTCGCTATCCCAAACGTACCGTTTTTTAGCAATTTCGCAGGCGATCCTGCCTTGATCTGCAGCTGTTGACCGATTTTTGATGTAGCTAGTCATAGCGGTGACTAGTTCATCTTTGTCTTGTATGGTTACGCCTCCACCTTGATCGATTTTTTCGGTTAGGATTTCTAAGTCTGTTGTGATCTGTGCTAAACCGCAAAGCATTCCTTGAACCATGGTTTGGCAAAAGGTTTCCATCATTTTGCCGTCTATCTCTCGAGAGAGATTTAGCATCACATCTAGGCTGCGGAGGTAGTCGCCGACTTTATCGCGAGCTATCCAGTCGTGGAGGTGGATGTTGGTATCTGTCACATCAGGCTTTTCGTTAGAATAGCCGGCTAAGTGTAGCTCTGATTTTGCTCTTAGCTCTTCAGGCAGAGCTTGGAATGCTTCGATAGCTAGATCTGACCCTTTCCAGCTGCTATCCAAATCGCCGATCATTCCAAATCTTACGATATCGTCTGCTGGTTTGGAGTCTGGTTTGGGGTGAAATTGAGTGGCATCAGTGATGCCGTAATACACCTCGGTATCCGGGTAGCCTGCTTTTTCGAAACATCTGGAAATCTGCCGGTTCACGCTCACGACTCGTGTAGTCTTCTTTAAGCCGGAGAGAAAAATTGGTCCTGGTATCTTATGGGCTAGCAGAGTGGTGCGAGAGATCTTTCGGAAGCTTTGAGTGAGGTGATAGGGGATGAGAATGCCATCGCCTACGTTGGCTAGGAATAAGAGGTCGAAATGGCGATCTCGCATTTCGAATAGAGGGATTACACTGCCTAGGACTTTGCCAAGTTTTTGTGATGTTTCTTTTATCTCGATCTGTGTACAGCTGGAGAGTTCTTGCTCCAAGGTGCTAACCCAGGTGGGGTGAGCGAGTAGCGTGACCTTGTGGTTGAGATGATCTAGGTCTCGCAGGAAGGCTATGTTGAAGACTTCGACACCGCGCAGGCGTGTCCCCTTTTTGGGTTTGGTCAAAACTTTGTCTAAAAATAGAATAGTCTTCGACTCAGTCATAACCAGAGGCCTTAATGCGAATTGATCGCTTGCTTCAATCCGACACAGTAGAAAAGGGTGTAGGTCTCTTCGGTTTCTCCCACGTGGTAGGTGACACTTTTTGCGGATTTTATCTCGGCAAAAGCGGCTTTGATACTGCTGGGTGGGGTGGTTGGTTTCCCTGGCGTGATGTATATTGCATCCTGACCTTGCAGGCCGTCTGCCATTGGGCCGGGCCAGACTTCATATTGAGATTCGGTATGATTAGCGGTGCGATAGACTCTAGGGTGATCGGGTAGACCGAAGCCTAGCCATGCCGGACGATAGCGATGTCCAGCTACGATCACAAAAGCATCTTCCCAGCCGGGGATTTCCTTGCGGACAGATTGGATCGCTTCCGCGTATCTTTGCCCTTTGATGAACCTTCTGTTCGGATCGAGTTTGTCACCTTCTTTGTTTACTAAGGTGAAGAACACTGGGCTGACGTAAAAGGCGACTCCTATAGCGATAGCGGTGAAGATCGCTAGTCGGATTAGCTTCGGTCGGTGATTGGTGGCAAACCAAGCTCCCACGGCAGGTGCGGCAGCTAGATATAGGGCTGCAGGCCAGTTGGGTTGCACTTTCTGCAGTATGGCTAAAATCGAGATCACCACAAAGGGAACACCACAGAACACGATGGCGAGTTTGGTGGGTTTAGAAAGCTGCGCTCGGGCCTGTTTCTTCAGTAGTGGCAATACAGTGACTAAAATCAGGATGCCAAAGAAAATGGGAGACAGTGCCCCAATCTGCCCCGCTAGGTAAACCAGAAATTCGCCGATTCTCTCGACTAGGGTTTCTTGGAGGGATTCCTCGGCTTTGACTCCGAAGTGACTATCGATGTGGTTGAATGTGATCCACTCGTTTTTGGAGTTCCAGTAGAGCAGCGGTAGCCAACCAGCCATCGAGCCCCATAGCGCTAGCCAAACGCCTGGTTTTTTCAGAAGGGGCCTGGCTTGAGCATCCCAGATCAAATAGGCCGTGCCTAGGATAGGAAAGATGGTCATCATCTGTTTCGATAAATGTCCGCAAACGAGGCTGGTGAAAAGAAGGAACAGTGAGAGGCCGACTTTTCTGTGGTTTACCAATTCCCAAAACGCGTAAAGGGCGACCGCCCAAAAGAATAATAAGGGGGCATCGATGGTGAGCACGAGGCTGAGAAGGCAATTTCCAGGCAGGACGGATGTCACGATAGTGGTGAACCAAGCGGTTCGCTTGTCAAACATCTTGAGCGCTAGGGCTAGGGTGACCAGCTGCGTGGCAGTCGCTAGCAGCAGGGAGGTGAATCGGATCGCGAATAAGCTGTTATCGCCTACCCAGGAAGCAAAGGTATTGATCCAGGCGATCATCGCGGGTTTGGAGTAGTAGCCTAGCGCAGGTCTCCGTCCCCAGTCCCAGTAGTATGCTTCGTCGCCTGCTAGTGGCACTGGGTACACCAGGAGATAGAGCAGCTTGATGAGGAAAACCCCGCCAATCAGGAAGAAAGCGTTCCGAAGATAATTTGTCGATGAAAACATCAATGAGACTGGTTGTCTGTGTTTGTGATTCGCGTCCTAAGGCGACGTGATGTGACCGCAGAACTTGTTCTGAAAAGGGCTTTTCAGCTAGCCCGCATTTCTCATGCAAAATCTACTACGACTTGGTGTGGTAGATTCTGCCTGCGTTACGCTCGATTTGTCTTTGGACAGTGTGTACTCACACAGCCCTGCAGACAAATCGTCGCGCGCCTTGGCAGAATCTATCCTCGCGGCGTCTCGATACGATTTTGTATGAGAAATGCGGGCTAGGCTCTGCTTTATCACTTCTCCTTAGTTTGGCAATGAATCTTCAGAGAGGAAAGCCCTTTTTCTCAGGCGATGGAGCTCTTAGTCCCAGCTAGCAGCTGCTTCTAGAAAGCTGGGCCACTGGGGCTGCCAGCCGGTGGCTTTGAGCTTGGCGTTGGCGACTTGTTTGTGGGTCCAGGCGCGTTTGCGATTGAGATCGGGAGCGGCCTCGGGTGGGATGGGTTTGTCGAGGATCGTGGCGAGCTGCTCGTAGCAGTGGCGCTGGGAGATGGGGGTGTCGTCGGCTACGTTGTAGATCTGGCCACGGTGGTTGCCTGCTGGGCTCTCGATCAGGTGGGTGATGGCGCTAGCGGCGTCGTCGCGATGGATTTGGTTGAGCCAGCGGCTGATATCGCCCGACTCGATGGTGGCGGTGCCCTCTAGCATCTTGCGGTAGTGGACGGAGCGATCGGGGCCGTAGATACCGGCCAGCCGTAGCACGATGCCACCGTGGTCGAGCAGCAGCTCCTCGGCTTGGCGCAGGTATTGGCCTGTGCGTCGGTCGGGCTCTGCTATAGTGTCCTCATCGACCACAGAGCCGTCGGTGTGCGGGTAGACGCTGGTGCTACTGGTCAGCATGATGGTGGCTTCGGGAAAGGCGGCGGTGAGGTTTTTGATGCCCTCTACGAATACCTGGCGGTAGACGTCTTCGCCGCCGCGACTGGAGCTGGCGCAATGTACCACCCATTCGGGAGAAAAGTCGAGTTGTGCAGCCAGTGCGTCGATGGAGCTCAGCTGGGATAGGTCGGCTTCTAGGCAATCTTCGCCGGAGCCGTGCTTGCTGGCCGCAGCGACTCGGTGACCACGCTCTTTGAGATCTGCTACCAGATGGCTGCCGAGATAGCCATACCCACATACTAGAATGTCTGCCATAGGCCTAACGATACGCCTCATACCTATCGCTAGACAATCCCGAGTCTTGCAGTCCTGTATCGGCGATTATGAGCTATTCGCTGCTATTCGACATCGGTCAGGTCATCGTGACTTTTGATTTTCAGATCTCTGTGCGCAAGATCGCTCCTCTCTGTTCGGTGGCGCCGGAGGAGATCTTTGCTCGGGTCAATGAATTCAAAGATGAGCTCGAGTGCGGCACGATCAGTCCTGATGAGTTTTTAGACCGGACGATCGTGGCGATTGGTTACACCGGAGAGCGTGGCTTTTTGATCGATGCGTTTCAGGATGTGTTCGAGCTCAATCAGCCGATGGTCGAGTTGATCGAGCGCGAGAAAAGTCTGGGTACTCCGCTCTACCTGCTATCGAATACCAATGGTATTCACGTGCCTTTTTTGTTTGAGAGGTATTCGATCTTTCAGGCGTTCGATGCGGCGATCTATTCCCACGAAGTGCAGTGCATGAAGCCCAGTGATAAGATCTACGGAAAGACTGTGGCTCAGCTCCAGATTGATCCGGCGCACACTATCTACATCGATGACCTAGAGGAGAATTACCAAGCTGGGCTGCGCCATGGTTTCCGAGCGATTCAGTATCGATCAGACCGGCATGCGGACTTTCTCCAAGAGTATGCCGAGGCGCAGGTGGCTTGCCAGAGCGATAGCTAACTCTAGCTGCGACCGTAGTAGGCTTTGCACTCGGGCTTTCTATTTCTTATCGCGCTTCTCAGTCTGGTTGCGCCATGCTGCCCAGATGATGCCAAAAGTCTCGTGAAACACTTCATCGACGATCATCAAGTTATTCACGTGAGGGGCTAATTTTGCGGGGTGAAACGGACTCTTGAAATCGGTGGTATGCAGATCTGTAGGAGCCGGTGTCGGGTCTAGGCCTTGGCCACGAAAAAGAGCTACGGAGCGTGGCATGTGGATCCCAGAAGTGACGAGGAGAAAGGATTTCCCCTCGAGATACTTTCTCGTGTAGACGGGATGATCTTTGGTATCGCGCGACTCAGATTCTTCGATGATCTTATCCGGGGCGACTCCGAAGTGGATGGCGATCTCGCTCATCGACTCGACTTCCTCTGGTGTGCCAGTGAAGATCATGCTGGCTTCGGGAGTTTGGCGCCAGTACTCGATGCCGCGCATCAGCCGGACGAGCGTCGTTCTCTCCACATTGGAAAACACAGGCTTATCATCTGCGTAGCGGTAGCCACCTGGCAGCACGACGATGTAGTCTGGGGTGCTGCTCACCTCATCGATAGGTGTGTAGCGATCCTCCAGCATAGATGCGAGGCTGTGCGCCACCGTCTGAGTCGAGCATAAATAGAGAAATAGGCAGGCGATCCCGATGAGAAAGGTGCCGATGTCCCCGCTGACTCCTTTAAACCAAAGCAATCGTGGCCCGGGTTTCTTTTTGAGCATCCGCCGAGAGTAGCCGACTAGGACCAGACCGATCACGATCATTTCTATGGTGAAACCCACTGGGGTGAGCCCTAGGGCGGCTAGTTTTTTGAAAATGAAAAGGAAGTCCATGGACTGTTGTTTGATTATGTCGTGCCAGCGAAGTGACGAACAGTCTCGCTCAACTATGACGGATCGCGCCATTGTTGGAGAGGGGCGGGTACGTTAGTCGTTTAGACAATCGAGGCGATATCTGTGCCTGACTCAACCTTTTTTCCAAGACTATGAAAGAATCCAAGCTATCCCAATCCCAAGACCCTTCAGCCAACCGGCGATCATTCCTGAAATCCGGAGGTGCTGTCGCAGCTGTCGGCGGAGTCGCAGGGTTTCCGGCTATTCTTTCAGGCGCGCCAAATACGAAGAAGCTAAAAATCGGAGTCGTCGGCTGTGGCGGACGAGGGGCTGGCGCTATGATCAATGCGCTGAATGCCGATGATAATGTCGAGCTGCACGCGATGGGCGATCTTTTCCGCCCTGCAGCGGAGGGCAAGCTGCGCATGCTGCAGGCCAAAGGTGAAGCCGTCACCGCAAAACTCAGCGAGGGGCTGGAGTCGCGTATCTTTGACGGTATCGATGCCTACGAAAAGGTCATGGATTCGGGGATCGATGTGGTGCTGTGCACGACTCCACCGGGATTTCGTCCCCAGCATTTCCGCGCCGCAGTCGACCGTGGGCTGCATGCCTTTGTCGAAAAGCCATGCGCTACGGATGTCGCTGGTATCAGACAGTTTTGGGAGACATCAGAGATCGCTGCTGCCAAGGGGTTGTCAGTCCTCTGCGGCTTTTGCTATCGATACAGTATGCATGGGCAGGCTCTCTTCGAGCGTATCCACGATGGAGCGATAGGCGATATACTGAGCATTCACTCTCAGTATCTGGCTGGACCGGTGAAGCCGATGCCGCCAGCTAGTCAGCGGCCAGAGGGTATGAGTGATACCGAGTGGCAGGCGCGCAATTGGTACAACTTCACTTGGCTATCGGGTGATGGGCTCGTCGAGCAGGGTTGTCACAATGTGGATAGGATCGCGTGGTGTTTTGGTGATAAGCCTCCGGTAGCAGCCTTTGGGAGTGGTGGTAGGCAGCGCCCCAATGAAGAGGGCAATATCTATGACCACTTCAGCGTCACTTATGAGTACCCGAATAATGTGAAAGCTCACATGGAGTGGCGACAGTTCGTTGATTCTTACCGCACGGTCGGAGATACCATCGTGGGGACAAAAGGGGTGGCCAAGTTTGGCACAGGGTCGGCGGAGATCACTGGTCAAAACGCCTGGCGCTGGCGCAAGCCGAGGACGGGCGGGAAAAACATGTACGATGCCGAGCATGAGGAGTTTTTTGCAGCCATCCGCAGTGGGGATCGCAAGGATGATGGCAAGTGGGTGGCCGATTCGACTCTGCTGGCGATCCTCGGCCGGAATGCCTGCTACTCTGGGAAGCGAATCACCTGGGAGGAAATCAGCCAGAGCGATGAGAAGCTAGTGCCTGATAGTGTGGACATGAATGGCGAACTGCCTATCCGCCCGATGCGTATCCCTGGCGTCGTGTAATGGCCCTGCTGATCGAAAAGACGAAGAGAAAGTTTATTAAGATTTGTTGAATATTTATAAATTTTAAACTAACCTAATCAGTGATGTCTTCTCGATCGCTGGTTGGGTTATTTTTTCTCGTTGTTGCTCTGCTTTCGCCTTGGTTCGTGAGCGACTGGTTCGCTACGGAGAAACGTAAAGCAGATGAGCAGGTCTGCGCCAATCAGCGCGCTGTGGTGCCTGTGCTGGCGAATACTGCGGAGCGTAGTTTTCGTTCCATCCGTAGGGTGCAGGCACCTAGGGTTTCTTCCGCACCTGCTCCGAAACCTGCGGCGTCTTCTAAGCCTATGGCTATCGCCAAGCCTGTGCCGCCGCCAGAGACAGTCGCGCCTCCGCCACCCGTACGCACTCCAAATCGCGGGCTGACCAGATCGATAGCCACTGGTGCCAAGTCTCTATTGCGCAATCAGCGTGGTGTCGAAGTACCCTTTAGCGAAAAGGCAAGCCGCGTCGCCTCTCGGCACAATGAGCGGCTCGATGCTGAGCTGAAAAGCTTTGGTCTAAATCTCGGCCAGCCGATCTATCTGCGGATTTTTAAAGAGGAGAAAGAGTGCGAGATGTGGATGAAGCCTCGCCATCGTAGAGAGTACGCCCTTTTCAAAGTCTACACGATCTGTGCTAGCTCGGGTAAGATCGGTCCGAAAAAGCGCGAGGGCGATCTGCAGGTCCCTGAGGGATTCTATTTCGTCACGCCAAACCGGATGATGCCGGATCATCGTTACCACATGGCATTTGATCTCGGGTATCCGAATCTCTACGACCAGCACCACCAGCGTACTGGTAGTCATGTCCGCATGCATGGTGGCTGCTCCTCGATCAGCTCCCTAGCGATGGGGGATGAGGATATGGAGGAGATCTACACGATCGCTGCTGCTGCCATGGATAATGGCCAGAGGTTCTTCCGAGTGCACAGCTTTCCATTCCGTATGGAGGATAAGCGGATGGACTCCAGAGTCGCGGGCTATCCTGGGTATCGGACTTTTTGGGGAAATCTAAAGTTGGGCTACGACTTCTTCGGTGTGATGAAGTATCCGCCCAATGTGACCGTATCCTCAAACGGTGAGTACGTCTTTGGCGCAGAGTAATATTCAAAGGCTTCCGCTCGAGGGGCCTCTTTTATCACATTTCATTCAAATCGTATGAGAACGATTCTGCTAGCGATAGCCTCGTGGGTCGGGGCGGCATGTCTGTATGCGGCTGATTTCGAAAGAGAGGAGATCGATAGCCGGCTCATGATTCCCTACGGGGTGGATGTGGGCGATGTCGATGGCGATGGCAAGCTCGATATCCTCCTCGCGGGTAAGCGCCACTTTGGCTGGTACCAGGCGCCGAGATGGCTACACCACACACTGGCGCGCAATATCACGCTGCGTGACAATGTCTGTATCGCTGCTGAGGATATCGATGGCGATGGTATGGTGGAGATAGCAGTCGGCAGCCGGTGGAATCCTGGGAATACGATCGAACCCCTCGCCTCTGGTTCGGTACATTATCTGATCCGGCCGAAAAAAGACCCCACCGAGCTGTGGGAGCCACTGGAGCTATTTCACGAGCCCACGGTACATCGGATGCGCTGGGTGCAGGGAGCGGATTCGGCCTTTCGTCTAGTGGTGCTGCCTTTACATGGATTTGGAAACAAAGGCGGCAAAGGTGAACTCGGGGTGAATGTCCGTACTTACCGTCCCAATCTGGCGTGGCCCACTCAGGTGAGGGGCTGGACTCACGAAGCCATCGACCGCACGCTACACCAGGCTCACAACTTTGATCATCAGGGTAGCTTCGTCTACGTCGGCGGTGCCGAGGGCATTATCCGTAGAGAGGTGACGGATAACTCGCATAAGAACGCCTTGATCATATCTCCACAGAATTCACAACCACCGTGCAAAGGAGTCGGAGAGGTGCGCAAAGGCGAGGGGTTCATCGCGGCGATCGAGCCGATGCATGGGACAGATCTGGTCACTTACACGCCTGGTGAGGAGAAAGGCACCTGGGTGCGCACATTGCTCACCGATCAGCTCAGCCAGGGACATGCTCTAGGTGTGGCAGACCTGACTAGTGCTCCAGGAGAGGAGATCGTGGTCGGCTGGCGACATCCGAATGCAGCTGATGAGATGGGGATCCAGATCTACAGTCAGGTGAATCAAGGCGTGTGGCAGGCCAGCTGGATCGATAAAAACGGCATCGCGACGGAAGATATCAAGCTAGCAGATTTGGACGGAGATGGCCGGATAGATATCGTGGCATCGGGGAGAAAGACCCACAATCTGGTGATTTATTGGAATCGGAGCTAAAAAGGTTAAAAAATTTTAAAGAATTCAACCAATCACCTGTTGCTATCGAGGGAATTTGTGATACAAGTCTCACCCTCGCGCCGGTTTCTCCGGTGACGAGTGGGTTTTGTCCTGATCTCCCGCTCCGTTTTCGGTCTTCTTCCGACTAGGTGATAACAGGTTTGACGGGCAATTCCAACCACTGTTTACCATAAATTAGACGCATGAAAGTCAGACCATCAGTAAAGCGACTCTGCAGTGATTGCCGCATTATCAAGCGGCACGGTGTCCTGCGCGTCATTTGTAAAAATCCACGCCACAAGCAGCGTCAGGGTTAATCGAATTTTATAATAACGCAGATCATGGCACGCCTACTTGGAGTAGAAATCCCGAACGAGAAGCGCATCGAAGCGTCTCTACCATACATTTACGGAATCGGTCGGGTAACCGCAACTAAGATCCTGGACGAGGCAGGTATCGACCCAAACATTCGCACTGGCGAATTGACTGAAGATCAGTTGGGTAGAATCGCAGCTGCTATCACAAGCGGTGGTGTGATGATCGAGGGTGATCTTCGTCGCGATATTCAGGGCCACCTGAAGCGTATCACTTCCATCGGTTGCTACCGTGGTTATCGTCACCGTCGTGGTCTACCCGTCAGAGGTCAGCGCACATCGACAAACGCCCGCACACGTAAGGGTCGCAAGAAGACTGTGGGTGTGGTCCGCAAGTAGTGTCTGTTTTAATTTTTCGAATTTTACGCTCAAACTATCATGGCTGAAGAGAACGATACAGCACCAGAGGAAGTCAAGGATGACGCAGCAGCGGCTCCTGCTCCTGAGGCAAAAGAAGAGGCTGCAGCAGCCGCAGAGGCGCCTAAGTCTGAGGACGGTGGCGATGCTCCAGCAGCAGCTTCTGCTGAAGAGGGTCAAGCCGCAGAGGCAGCGACTCCTGCTCCCGAAGAGAAGAAAGGGCCTCGCACAGCGGAGGACATCTTCCTCGAGATGGAAGCAGCCGAAGGCGTTGAGAAGCCAAAGGTGCTCAAGGCCAAGGGTAGTAAGAACATCACAGTGGGTATCGTCCACGTGTCAGCGACTTTTAATAACACCATCGTGAGTGTGAGTGATGCCAGCGGCAACGTGATCGGCTGGTCTAGCTCCGGTAAGATGGGTTTCCGCGGTTCTCGTAAGAGTAACGCATACGCAGGTCAGCTCGTGTCTCAGGATGCTTGCCGCCAGGCGATGTCACACGGCCTGAAGCAGGTCGAGGTGCGCGTCAAAGGACCTGGTGCTGGTCGTGAGTCAGCAGTGCGTGCGGTTCAGGCTTTGGGTATCGAGATCACCAAGATCAAGGATGTCACCCCAGTTCCTCACAACGGCTGTCGCCCTAAGAAAGCTCGTCGCGTCTAAGCCTTAACCACTTCAAACATTTCGTATATCATGGCACGTTATCTCGGACCAATTGATCGCATCAACCGACGCTACGGAGTCGCTCTTTTCGGCCCTTCAAAGGCCCTCGAAAGACGCCCTTATCCTCCAGGTCAGCATGGTGCACGTGGAGCTCGTCGTAAGCAGAGTGACTACTCTATCGCTCTCGGCGAGAAGCAGAAGCTCAGACTGCAGTATGGTCTTCTCGAAAAGCAGTTTCGTAAGTACTTCGCTGAAGCTCAGCGCCGCAAGGGCATTACAGGTGATACCCTAGTTCAGCTTCTTGAGACTCGTCTCGACAATGTGGTTTACCGCTTGGGCCTCGGCAACACACGCCGCGCAGCTCGTCAGTTCGTCAATCACGGTCACATCTTGGTCAACGGTAAGCGTGTCGACATCCCGTCATACTGCGTCCGTCCTGGCGATGTGGTTTCTGTCCGCGAGAACAGCAGCTCACAGCAGCTCGGTATGCGCATGGTCGACGCCACCCAGGCGACTCCAGTTATGGATTGGCTGAGCATGGACAAGGATAAGCTGTCCGGCACTGTCGACCGCCTCCCTGAGGCAGAGGAAATTAACACCATGGTGAACGTTCAGCTGGTGGTGGAATTGTATTCTCGATAGTAGATACAGTTCAATCTTCAAGACTTTCAGACGTGGCATTCGGGTCTTCCGGATGTCACGTTTTTGTTTTTATACAGGGATTTACAAAATCCGTTCTGCGAAGGATCTTTATGAACCGTTTATAACCTATCATTTAACTATGAACCGTACATTTTGTTTCCTAGTCGCTACCATCGCCATCGTCATCAGTCCTAGCCTTTCATTGGCGCAGACAGTGGAGGAGCAAGTCCGCTCCCTTAAGGAAAAAGTCGTCCCTGCATTGGTCGTGGTGAATATGGATCTCACCGTATCGGTGGAGACGAGCACGGGGGGCGAGCCGCCATCGCGCTCAGATATTGCTCAGACTCTCGGGGTTACGGTTATGGAGAACGGTCTGATCGCGGTTTCGAATTCGGCGATCGATCCTTCGATCGGGTTGGCTGGCAATGAGGCGCGCTACGGCGAAGACACCGTGCTGATCACAGCGGCCAAGACGACCTACGACAAGGTGACGATCAGCTATGGCGACACCACCGTGCTGCCGGGCAAAGTGATCAGTCAGGACTTGGATGCCGATATCGCTTTCATCCTGCCAGATGCGGTCTCAGCTAAGAAGGCTGGCAAGACTTTTGCTTTCGTCGATTTGGCTAATGCTGCAGATGCAGCTGAGCCGGACTCTGTGGTGGGTTTCTTTCGTTCTTCATCGGTTTATGGGTTTATGCCGCTCACGGCTCTGGGCAAGATTCAGGGAGTATTCCGCGGCGATCGCACTTTTTACGTGACCACTGCCAACAATACGGCAGGTATGCCCATTCTCACGCCAGAGGGCAAGACTCTCGGTATCACTGTCGTCCGTATGATTGATTCGGAGCCTACAGGTATTCTCACGACGTTGGGTGCTAGCTCGATCAAAGTACTGGCAGATTTGGCGATGGATAAAGCCAAGTAAAGCTATCCTCTAAGGCCTAGGGCCTGCCAGTCGTCTAAGAGTTAGGGTGGCTGGCCATCCTTTTTGAAAAACGTGACACCAGCTACTGGATGTCACGTTTTTGCTTTTCTTGAAAAGAACACACTGGCAGACTGTATGCCGAAGGGTGATAATCGCACCCATCCCAAATCCATTTAACTATGAAATTCGCATCTCCACTAGTATTGACCCTCGCAATGGCACTTTCACTCGTCACCTCCATTGCTTCGGCTCAGACTCCCGAGCAAAAGGCTCGCGATTTGATGGAGAAATTTAAGCCGACCCTGGTCGTGGTGACGGTGAAGGGTAAGATCATCACCAAGACATCGGGGAACCCGCTACCCGCCAAGGAGCAGCAGCGACGCACTCTGGGTATCACCATGAGGGACGATGGCCTCATCTGTGTATCGAATACCGCTATCGATGCTGCTGTGGGCCTAGAGGGGCAAAAAGCGCAGATCGACACCACTGTGGTTACCATTCAAGCGGCCAAGACTGAGTTTACCGATATCGAGCTGAGCTATGGCGATCAGTCCGTACTCAAAGGCAAAGTCGTCCACCAGGATCGCGATGCCGACATCGCCTTTATCCTGCCAGACCAAGCCAGTGCTCGAGTGCTGAACAAAAAGTTCGACATGGTCGATCTGAAGCAGTTCATCCCAGCTGAGCCAGCCGACCAGGTGGTGGGGCTGTCGCGTTCTTCCTCAGTCTTTGGCTACATGCCGACTCTCGTGATGGGTCGCATCACAGGCGTTTACAAAAAGGATCGCACCTACTACGTGAACACCGCCGGTAATTCTCAGGGCATGCCTATTTTTACGCTCGATGGTCGCCCTATCGGCATCACCGTCGTCAGAGTGGTCGATGGCCGTCCCACAGGCATCCTAGCGACTCTGTCTGCCGGCTCGATTCAGATCATGTCGAGCATGGTCGGTCGATAGTCTTTCTCTGCATACGGGAGCGTCTACTTGTCAGCCAGTTTTCGCTGCGGATTGTCGGCGAATAGGCTCGCTACACATAGGCTGGCAGGGATCGCCAGGCAGCCGAGTAGCACCCACTCGTAGCTGCCGGTAAATCGATGGGCGAGGGCAAATGCCCAAGGGCCAAGGCCGGAGGCGATCACCATGGTGCTCATATTGATGCCTGAGATGGCGCCGAGATGCTTGCGGCCGTAGAACCGTGGCAAGCAGACGCCTCCTAGACCAGTGAAGATGCCGCCGGTGATGCCATTGCCGATGATGTAGGCAGGCACACCCCAGGAGCTATCCAGTTGATACAGCCCGAGGGCACCTGTCACCGCTCCTAGGTTCATCAGTAGGAGCAGGTATTTGAGTTTAGTCTTCGAGTTGGCCCAGCCAAAGAAGAGATTGGTCGCCACTGAGATCGCAGCCATCGGTAGGAAAAAATCGATGATCTTCGATTTCAGAAAACCAAACTCCTGACCGATCGACTCGATGTGAAAGGTGAAAGCCGTCGAAAACATCGCGAAGAAGGCGAATGAAAGATTGAAGGCGTGAAATGAGAACGTCCGAGCGGCTTCTGCCCGAGTGTAGTCCCTATGGATCACCATGTCGGGATTCTCTTTGGTGGCGCGAGAGACGCCATCGCCATCCATCTGCATACCGCACTCCTCAGGATTGTCGCGAAAGATGAGCCACCCGAGTGGTGCCATGACCAGCAGAGTGACGATGCCCAGTAGTCGCCAAGTGCCATCGTAGCCAAACTGATTGATCAAGGCATCGAGCAGTTTCGGCGCCGCTGCGAAGCCAAATGACACAAAGATACCGCTGATCGACATGGCCAAGCCGCGACGGATATCGAACCACTTGCCGATGACATTGCGCGTAGTCATGGTCAGCACGCCCTGAGCGGACAGACGGATCAGGTAAAAGCCCAGCCCTATCACGGCGCAGCCGATGCCCATCGCCCAGGATGCTGGGCAGAGCTGCGCGAGAGATCTTGCTAGAGGTGCCGCGACGCTCAGAAACAGTAGTACCAGTCCTGTCGCCACCGAGGATAGGACGATCATCTGGCGTGCGCCCCACCGATCGAAGAGGCGACCCGCATAGGGTAGAGTCATCCCACTGGCGACGGTGCCGACGAAGTAGGCGCTCGATAGGCTGACGCGAGACAGGCCAAACTCCTCCATCAGGATCTCGGTAAAGACCGAAAAGCCCATGGTCTGGCCCGGTATGGTAAAGAGCATGCCCAGAGTCGAGCCAAAAGCGACCAACCACCCGTAGAAGAATGGGAGCTTGCGTGGCGATACGGGAAAGTCAGGATGAAACCAGCGGCCGTTCATAGAGAAAATACTGAGAAGCCGCGAAGCTACTCTAGAACGGCGCTTTTTCAGGCTTTGGTGCGCTTTTGTACCACTGCACCACGGTGGCTTCGCAGGTGATGTTCATGCCCGCTTTTTCGAGGGCGATGAAGTCGACTCCAGTGAAGTTTTCCGGGCTCTGTAGGCTGTGCAGCCAGCGCACCACTTGCTCTTCCCGACCGTCGACACGCACCTCGATCGCAGACGACTCAAAGGCAGCGGCTTGCTCGGCTCGATAGATCTCCACAGCGGAGCGGGGTTGTTTCTGGTGGTAGTCGAGAGTCAGGCCGTGCAGGCGGCTCGACTCTAGGATGAGCTGTGTCACCGATTCCTCGGCCTCCTTCGAGTCGAGAAATACTGGCAGGCGGCCATCGAGTTGGTTGGCTTTGCGTTGCCAGTTGGGGCCATTGAGTTTGAGCTGTTTCAGCTCATAGATCTGTCCGGCTAGGCTGGAGCTATGTTGGTTAAAGTTGAGTAGTGTGTTCAGCGTGCAGATCAGAAAGAAGATGCTCACCACACCACACAGCGAGATCAGCTGGTGGCTGTAGATCCACTGATAGATTCTCTTGGCTATGGCGATGATCTTCATTCCTCGCTATTTCCTTTCACTTCGAAATACACATTGCCATCGCTAGTCGATACCGGGCGCATCACAGACCAATCCAGAGCGGCGAAAAACTGGCAGTCGAGCAGCTCCTGGATGAAGTATCGCGCTTCGGAGTGGCTGCTAGCGTAGCCGGTGATGGCTAGGCCGTTTCTGGCAAAGGCCATGTGGTCGAGCTGGATCTGGTCGGCCCCCGGCAGAGTCACGATCGTTCGCCATGCCTCCAGTACCGAGGTGCTGCCATCGATCGCAGGGGATAGCTCTAGGTATTGGGCTTTCTTCTCAGCCACAGGCGCTGTCTCTTGCTCCAGTAGCTCGATCTCGGTCTTTTGCTGAGCTAGCTGGATACTGCTAAACAGCTGACTACCGATAGTAGTGAGCAGTAGAGCGGCGGCTATGCAGACGGCTATCCACTCCTGAAAGCTCAAGCGCTTGCGCAGGTGGTCGAGTAGCAGAGTCTTTGAGTCAGGGCTATCGGTGGCAGGTTTCAGTCCAGACTGGTAGTGGCGATTGATGGGGGCTGGGCGTTCCTCTTTGCTCACTTTCAGTTTGGTCAGTGCGCGTATCGATTTGGTGTCGCCTTTGTTCCAGATTTTCACATGATGGATCGATGGATTGAGTGCCTCGGTCTTCATGTCAGTGATCAGGACCGATAGTTTCACCGGCAGCACGTTCTCATCATTTCCGGGTATGGAGAGGTAGGTCAGAGTCAGACCATTTCTTTCGACGCCTGCTATCAGGTCGCCCAGTTCGGTCCATACGGCTGCACTTCCTGCTGGGATCGGCAGTAGCGAGGCGGCAGGCACGACCTCGTCGGGAAAGATGCGTCGTGCTAGAGCGTGGTCTTGGTTTTGCTTATTGAGCTGATCGATCCGCACTGTCGTCTCTGGCGGTTTGCCCGCGATCGGCTGCACGCCGACTTTGCCGTCTACATCGTGGCGGTCGCTATCGGATAGGGTGCGGGCCTGGGTTAGTAGTTCGGTTTCGTTCTTGGCATCCAGCTGGCGGATCTCGCAGGTCAGCTGTTTGCTCGGCAGGGCTAGGACTCGTTTGCCTGGCCGGTTGAGGAATTTCAGTTTCCTTTCCTCCGTTTCGGTGGTCAGCAGCTTCGGCTCGTCCGAGTGGGTGATGTACCACAGCTCCCAGCAAGCCGTACCAGGAAACCAGACCTGGTAGCTCTCTCGTTTGGGCTGAAAAGCATTTTTGAGCGGGAAACGCATGGGATGGGGCGGTAGAGGTAGGGCTTGGATCGGACAGGCGTCGCATCTCCGTAAAACCAAGCCCTGCAAGCCGTCGAGATTCACCGGAAATACTAGCAAAACCAACGACTTGTAGAATCTACCTCGCTCATACACTGGTTACAATAAATTATGGTTATTATTCCATGGTGTGAAAGCCTGAGATTCAAGCCTCTAGGTATCGCGCGACTCGCCTCAACAATCTAACGACGTTGTTAGCCTTCTCGTTTGTGATTGATCAATCCAATCTTGACAAAGCAATTGCATGGTAGGAATTTCCTACCATGACATCGGTGATGGCTCAAAAAGGGCAAATCGTCATACCAAAGGCGATTCGTGACGAGTTGGATCTGGAAGCTGGAGACGATTTTGAAATCTATGTTCAGGATGGCGAGATTATCTTTCGACCGCTCTCCAAAAAGAGAAATCATGGTCTGATGTCGATCCTCCTCAACCCACCTGGCGAACTGGAGCTGCCACAAAGGGAGATATCTTTACCCCAAGAACCTATCGATCTTTCCTAATGGACTATCTAGTCGATACCAATGTCTTTTGTGAGAAGGTCAAGAAAGCTCCTAGTCCGAAGGTGGTGCAATGGCTAGTCGACCATGAGTCTCAGATCTATGTATCGACTGTGACCATTGCCGAGATTCGAAGAGGTATCGAGAAGCTGCCAGATGGAAAGCGTAAAACCGAATTTGGTAATTGGTTGCACGATTTTAGCCATCAGATGAAAGGCTCTATCCTAAGCTTTAATCGCTCAGTGGCCCATGTTTGGGGACAGATGCAAGGTCGACTGGATAAACAGGGGATTCTGGTGCCCCAGTTCGATGGGATCATAGCGGCGACAGCTATACGGTATAATCTCCAGCTAGTGACTCGGAACGAAAAGGATTTTCAGTTCACAGCAGCCAAGGTGATCAACCCATTTTGATTGTAGAACATTTGATTTACGGTGTAGGGACGTCATTCCTGTCGCCCGGCTACCTTTGCCAAAGGGGGATATGGCTCATCTAGATAACGGCGGCTGGAAAGCCGCCGCTACAGAATGTTTAGCTACCTCTAAGCCATCACCTCGGATATCGGATCTGCCCCCTCCACGCCGACTAGCCTGTGATCTAGGCCGCCGTAGAAGAATGATAGGTGATTGGGGGCTAGGCCCATGAGCTGGAGGATGGTGGCGTGTAGGTTTTTCACGTGGTAGCGATTCTCTACCGCTGCTGCGCCTAGTTCGTCGGTCTGGCCGATGGAGGTGCCGCCTTTTACGCCGCCGCCTGCCATCCACATGGTGAAGCCGTAGCTGTTGTGATCGCGGCCGGTGCCTTTGGCGTACTCGGCGGTGGGCTGGCGACCGAACTCGCCGCCCCAGACTACGAGGGTCTCATCGAGCATACCGCGACGCTTGAGGTCTTTTAGCAGTCCTGCGATGGGCTTGTCAGTGGCTCCGGCGTGCAGGTTGTGATTGTGCTCGAGGTCGCCGTGGGCGTCCCAGTTGTGGTCGTTGTGAGCGCCACCAGAGTAGACCTGGATGTAGCGTACTCCCCGCTCGGCGAGGCGGCGAGCCATCAGGCATTTGCGGCCGAAGTCCTCGGTCTTGCTATCGTCTAGGCCGTAGAGCGATTTGGTGCCCTCGTCCTCGGCATCGAGATCGATGGCCTCGGGAGCGGTGCTCTGCATCTTGTAGGCTAGCTCATAGCTGGCGATGCGAGCGGCGAGATTGGTGTTGTCGTAGCGCGGGCTCATGTGGCCAGCGTTTAGGTGGTTGAGCGAGTCGATTAGCATGCGCTGCTCGGTCTCGGCCATGCCATCGGTGTGCTTGAGATTCAGGATCGGGTCGCCCTTTGAGCGGAATACCGTGCCCTGATAGCTGGCGGGCATGAAGCCGCTGGTCCAGTTTTTTGCACCGGAGATGGGTCCGCCGCTCTGGTCGAGCATCACCACGTAGCCGGGTAGGTTTTCATTGCCCGAGCCGAGGCCGTAGTTGAGCCAAGAGCCGAGCGATGGCTTGCCGCTGATCAGGCTGCCACTATTCATCATGAGTAGCGCGGAGCCGTGGATCGGCGAGTCGGCCTGCATGGAGTGGATGAAAGAGATGTCGTCGACACAGGTGCCGACGTGTGGGAATAGGTCGGATACATATTTGCCGCACTCGCCGTATTGTTTGAATTTCCACTTTGGCTCGACGATGCGGCCCTGATTCTTTTTGCCACCTCGGCCAAAGGTCTTCACATCGATAGTCTTGCCATCCATGCCGTACATGCTCGGCTTGTAGTCAAAGGTGTCGATGTGGCTCGGCCCGCCATACATGAATAGGAAGATCACATTCTTCGCCTTGGCGGGTAGCATGGCCGGGCGCTCGGCGAGTGGATTCTCGAAGCCGACGCTGCTGGTCGAGGCTGCCTGTGCGGAATTGAAAAAGCCATCCTTTGCCAGCATGCCGCTCAGGGCTAGTGCCGGGAAGCCACCGCCTACGGTGTGCATGAATTCGCGTCGCTGGACGTTGCCACAGAAGTTAGGTTTTGGTTTCATAGTTGGCTTTTCGTTTTTTAGACAGGATTAACAAGATTTGTAGGATTTTGCTTTGGGGTGCGTGAGGCGGATCGAAATTCAATAGGGTACAGTCTGGAGTGAATAGGGTACAATTTGTACTGAGTCTCAACCTTCGAGAAAAATCTGTGTAATCTGTGCCTAATCCCCCTAAAATCTGTGAATAGACCGCAATGCCTACGCAGCAATTGCTTTGCTTTTTTCACAGATTTACTCAGATGATTCACAGATTTCACAGATTGGTTGTTCAGGCTTTCGGGTTTGTTTCTATTATTTAGTCCAAGTAAATAAACTCATTCAAATTCAGCGCCAGTAGCGCCACTCGGTCCAGCGCATCGCTTTCGCTCACGCCAGCATCACTCTGTAGCTTTTCATATAGCTCCACGCACTGCTGCACATCTTGCGCATCTGGCTCGCGCTGGGTGACTAGCTGTAGCGCTCTGGTCACCTTATCGCCTATCTCGCCATCCATCTCGCGGAGCCTTTGGCCTAGTAGCTTGGCGTGGTCGTTTACAAATTTGCTATTCAGCATCATCAGCGCCTGATTGGGCACAGTGGTGGCAAAGCGCACGGCACAGGCGGTGTCGGTATCGGCCTGGTCAAAGTCGGCCATCATCGGGTGGCGTAGACTGCGCTTCACGTGGATATATACGGAGCGGCGGTAGTGGTCGGGTTCGTTCTTCGAGATGGGCCAGCCTTTGCCGGGCTGCGAGGCGGTGGCTAGCACCTCCTGCGGTAGGGGTGGGTAGACCCAGGGGCCGCCGACCTTTTCCTCTAGCTTGCCAGACATGGTGAGGATGGTGTCGCGCAGCTCCTCGGCGGTGAGGCGGCGCATGTTGTTTCGCCAGAAAAGATTATTGGTCGGGTCTGTCTCGTAGTTCTGCGAGTTGGGCGCGCTGGACATGCGGTAGGTGCGGCTGTTTAGGATGAGGCGGTGCATATCCTTGATCTTCCAACCGGACTGGATGAACTGGTGTGCCAGCCAATCGAGTAGCTCAGGGTGGGTGGGCCTCTCGCCCAGCTCGCCAAAGTCGGAGCTACTCGGCACGATACCGCGACCGAAGTGATGCTGCCAGATGCGGTTGACCATGACGCGGGCGGTCAGCGGATTGCTATCGTCAGTGATCCACTGGGCTAGTGCCAGGCGGCGGCCAGAGCTCTTGCCGCCGCTCCAGGAGACTTTCTCTACTTGGGATGGGATTGGCTCATTGCCCTCGGGGCCTAGCACTGCGGGTGTGCCGGGCTCGACTTGCTCGCCCAGTGCGTGGGCGCTGCCACGTAGGTGTACATGTAGCGGAGCGGGTGAGTCGTTGTGTTCTTTCACGATATTGAGCGCCTCGCCAGCTAGGTTTTTATCCCATTCGGTGATCTGCTTTCTCTTGCCGATATATTCATTGTATAGGTCGGCTTTGAAGTGGTCTTTGATCTGGGTGATCAGCTTTTGGTTACCATTGGTGCGGATGATATCCTCCAGCTTATCGGAGGTAGCGCCAGGTGTGCGTAGACCGGCATCGATGTATTGGCCGCCACCAGTTTGTTTGCAGTGGATGGCCAGAGTGTTGCGCCCTGTCTGTAGAGCGGCCATGGCGGCCTCATCCAGTGGGAAAGATTGGTAGTTTTGGATATAGCCTGTCCTGCGCAGGATCTCGACGCCATTTAGATACACCTCGACATCCTCATCGTGGTAGAGATCTAGCGTCAGAGCGGCGGGGATTTCCTTTAGTCCAAAAGTGGTGCGTAGCCAGATCTCTTTGGTCGTCCACTTGGTCTGGGTGACGTGGTTGGGCGGATTGCCATTGCCAAAGCCGCCGTAGCCTTTGTGCCAGGATTTGTCGCGAAAGCCGACATCTTTCCAGTCGGGGGTGGGTGGAGCTGTCACGTAGTCCCAGCGGGTGGGATTATCTTTGCGAGCATCGCGGATCAGCGTCATCGCTTTGATCTGGCCATCGCGGCGGATTAGATTTTCGTCAGCTAGGTAAGCGCGGATTTTGTCGCCTATCGCTTGGGCTTCTTTCTGTAGCTTAGCCACGGCAGCCTCTTTTTTGGTCGCAAAGGCAGCTCGCTCCTCCTCGCTGGACCAGTTGTAGATGGTGCCGGGTGTCTGGTAGTGAGTCACGCCGTGGAAGTAGGCCATAAAGGCGTAGTAATCCTTTGCCGAGAAAGGGTCAGCTTTGTGATCGTGGCAGCGGGCACAGCCTACGGTGGAGGCGAGAAAGGTCTCGGTGGTCACCTGCACATTGTCGGCGAGTAGATCGTAGACGTGTTGTTTGCGGTCGGCAGGCTCGTCGTCCCACTGCATCAGGCGATGGTAGCCGGTGGCGACTAGCGAGTCGCGGGTGGGCTCGGCGATCTCGTCGCCCGCTAACTGGTGGGTGACAAAAGTATCGTAGGGCATGTCGCTGTTGAATGCATTGATCACCCAGTCGCGGTATTTCCAGATTTGTGGTTTGGAGTTGTCACGCTCGAATCCATTCGACTCGGCATAGCGCACCAGGTCTAGCCAGTGGCGCGCCCATTTCTCGCCATAGCGCGGGCTGGCCAGTAGGCGATCGACTAGCTCGCGGTAGGCGGCATCGGCATCGGTCTCGCTAGCCGCTACGAATGCCTCGACTTCCTCAGGTGTGGGTGGCAGCCCAGTCACATCGTAGCTCACGCGGCGGATCAGGGCTGCGGGCTCGGCGTTGTCATTGGGCGCTAGGTTGGCGGCTTCGAGTTTAGAAAGCACAAACTTATCGATCGGATTGATCGCCCAGTCGCTGCGTGCTGGCTCGGGTGCGGCGGCATCGGAAATTGGCTTGTAGGCCCACCACTGGCGGTCTGCCTCGGTCACGGCGAAGCCGCGGTGTGCCTCGCTAGCATCGCCCTTGATCTCTAGCTCGGGATCGTAGGGCACGCCCATCTCAAACCACTTGTCGAGGATGGCTAGGTCCTCTGCGGGCAGCTTGCTCTTGGGTGGCATCTGGTACTCATCGCTCTCGTAGTGCACCATTTTTAGAAAGATACTCTGCTTCGGATCGGCCTCATTGTAGCCGGGGCCATACTCAGCGCCTCGTAGCAGCCCCTCTCGGCTGGTCACGCGGAATTCCCCCTTCAGCTTGTCCTCGCCACCGTGGCAGCGAAAACATTCTGCCTCTAGGATCGGATAGACCTCGTCGCGGTAGAAGGCGATGCCAGCCTCGTCTGCGGCGTAGGAAAAGGCCTGGGCCAAGACCAAGAATAAGGAAAGTGTCCACGGCTTCATCATAAGCTATACGAATCATAGCCCATCCTTTGGGATGTTCTTGGCTTGAACTGGGAGTTTTTTGGTCAAATGCGACATATTGATATGGCGCATTTGAGCAGAAATTTTGAGCGTAATGACTATTACTTAAGATCTCGTAATGCTCCGATCTGCTCGGCAAAAGACCAGCCAGTGTTTTCGGCGGCTGGGGGATTCTGTATCTGCAGGAGGCTTTTCGCACCGGCGACGATAGGAGTGCTGACGGATGTGGGGATACTGAGACCGCGATTAGCAGCCTGAGAGCGCGCGGCATCGAGAGCGGCTTGGTCGGCTCCGTCGAATGTCTTGACCAGCGATTCGACGACTTGGCCGCCCGGGTCGAGGTAGATGCGATTCTCTCGGACGGTATCGAGAGTCTGATTGTCGCCGACGAATCTCCAGTAGGATTCCATGACTAGGACAAACCGAGGGCGCCCCTGATCATCGTAGTAGACCTCGGTAGTCGAGCCACCATGATCGGACCCCGTCGCTACGGTCGCTTTACGGATCTGAGAGCCTGCCCAGCCTAGCTTCACATTGAGAGATTCCGGCCCGTCGAAGGAGTAGTCGGCGTGGTTGAGGCTGAGCTCCGTCACCTCTTGGTAGACGCCGCGCACAGCTTCTACCGGAGTGTCCTCGGCGCAGTGCTCCTCGACCAGCTCCAGGCGCATGGCGACAAAATGCTCGACGATACGGGTGCCTGCGGGCGCTCCCTCTGAGGCGATACCGTGACCGGTAGGATCGATGAAATCAGCTACGGTCTCGATCGTCAGGCTGAATTCTGCCTCGTTTAGCCTCGATGTGGCCTGAAAGGTATAGGGGCCGATCCGCGAGCCGGCTAGCGCTCCATGGTGTTTCCCCATGCGCAGGCCATCGCCGACGGCAGATACCTCCAGTGTCTTTTGGATAAAGTCCAAGGTCGGTTTGGGTAAGATAGCAGCGACTTGATTCCAGCTGGTGGATCCTCCAGCGTGGGATGCCGATGTGGCGGCGACAGTCACGGCGACTGCCAGTGCGGCGAGATAGGGTGTGATCAGACTACGGTTCATAATTGGGCTCCTGGGTTAGGTTACTCCTAGATGTGAGACTCTGCATCTGTGGCTCCTATGTGGGTTTATTATCCTATTTTGGTATCGAGATGCGTAACCTCTCCGATCCTATGAAAACATATTTCTCTATCTCTTTGCTACTGATTTTCGCTCTGCCACTGGCTACGGGGCTGGCCTACGAGAGTGCCAGCTACTCGGTGAAGTCTAAAATAGGCAAAGCAGAGCTGCGGTACTACTCCAGTCTGCCCGTAGTGGCGACATCGACTAGCAGTGGTCGAGGCGATAGTTTTGGGAAGTTGTTTCGCTACATCCAGGGGAATAATTCAGGTGGCCAGAAGATAGCGATGACCACGCCTGTCTTCATGCCATCTAGCTCGTCGGCGGCCCCGAGAGAGATGCAATTTGTCCTGCCCAAAAAGGTGGCTGCCAAGGGGGCTCCAAGTCCGAAAGACGGCGCGGTGAGACTGAAGAATATGACAGCAGGGACCTACGCGGCACTACGCTTCAAAGGCTACCGCGATACGGCGAAACAAAAGGCGGCTCTGGCGGAGCTGCGGGCCGCAGTCCAGAGCGCTGGGTATCGAGTGGTAGGATCGCCAGTTTTTGCCTACTACAATGGGCCGGGCACTCCAGAGGCGCTGCGCCGAAATGAAGTGCTGCTACGAGTGGCCAAGTAGCTGCCATACTCAGACGGCAGTTCAACCGGCTATCATGCCTCCTTTACTTTTCGAGGTGTGTATCACTCGTCGCTGGCTAGGGCGAGATCGCTGGATTTTTGGAACGCTTCGTTAGCCGCAGCACTGTCCTTTTTAGGCTCGTGGATGAGCCGTAGCGCGACGCCTAATGGCGCAGGGCCGTGATCTTTCGTCCTGCCATTGGCCGCGCCTTTGCCAGCCCGCTGCCCGCTGGCTAGGAGCTGAAAGTCGAGAAATTCTCCGGTCTCGATGACCACGTCGGCTTTGCCGTAGACGGTGGGGGCATAGGCAGCTCGAGTGTTGCCTATGCGGATCCGTGACTGGATCCGGTAGGAGGCGATCCCGCCCTGTGTGCCGACATGGGTGACGCGTAGGCTCGAGTCGCGCCAGTCGGAGTCTTTCCAGTCTGGCATCTGGCCGCGCACCGAGTCTTTGAGGGTGTTTTTCACCAGTTTCTTCCACACGGTGGCGTCTTCTTTCTGTAGTAGGGCTACGGCGTCTCTCTGTGGCAGTCGATACCAGCCGAGGTTGTAGGGATTGGAGTGCTGGCTGAAGCCGGGGCGCTCGGTATCGCCACGCGGTAGGTCGCGGTAGCTGACACGGAGCTTCAGGTAGCCTTTGTAGAATTTTCCTCCCGCGAGAGATAGTGGCTCGTCGGCAGCGGTCTTTTCTTCGGTAGATTTGGCCGGGTAGCTGGAGGCGATTTTTTCCCAGACTTCTAGGCCCTGATCGATGACTTCCCAGGCGGCGGTATTCGAGTGCGCGGCGAATCGGCCAGACATGCACTGGCCGTCGGGTGTCATGGTGTAGAGCCCTTGTTTGGTGCGTAGTGGCAGGATCTTTGGCGTGGTACGGAGGAATTTGCGAAAGATCCGAGTGCCATCCGGATCGGGCACGCGGCGGACGGTGCGTGGTGGATCTAGGTAGAAGCAGTCTGCCATGACGCAGATGAATTTCTCGCTAGCCTTCTTTCGTATCTCGGGATCTGACCAGATCTCCTTGCGGCCGATGACGCCGTTGTTTCACGTCTCGCCACAGGGGTGGCCATTCATGGTCCAGAGTAGGATAGGTTTGCCCTGTCGCTCTGCCTCTGCCACGGCTACGGATAGCTTGGAGTACCAGCGGAGATCTCGCCACGCCAGCTCCTCCTCCGTCGGCTCGACGAAGGCCATCCATTGGTCGAAATTCTCCTCGGCGATGACCGGTGCGGGAAACTCAAAGGCGGGCGCCTCCGCTGTCTGGCACTGAGCAGTGCGAGACATGAGCAAGCCAAAGAAAATCGCTGTGGTGAGTCTGAGCATGGTGAGGCAGTGGAGGAAAAAGCTCGTAACAATAATTTATAATTATCATAACATAAACTCTTTTCTTCCACTTCGCCCGACCTCGACCATGGAGGGTTTTTTCTCGTCTTGGGGGTTAATTGGCCTCTTCTGAGGGATGAGTGATCACCACACTGCTGGTTTTGCTACTCAGATCATCCAGGTGTTTGCGGTATTTTTTGGGAACCGTCGCTTTGTCCTCGTCTGTATGGTAGGGACCCTCGAAGACGAGTTTTCCGCCTTCTTTGATCTTCACCGAAGTTTTGCCCTCTTGGGAAGTGATCTGGTAGGTGGTATCGCCATCGACACTGATGGATGACGCGACGGTGTTGATGCTGGTCATGACGCTGCCATTTGCATCGGCTAGGCCGCCTAAGATGGAACTGAGATCGACGACCTCGCCGATATTGATTTCTTGGCCGTCGACGGAGATCTGTAGATCGTTGATACTATCTAGTGTAGAAGAATTTAGTATTTGGAATTCGTTACGTAAAATTTCAGAGTTGGCCAGAGCTGCATTTGCGCTTTTCTGTAGAGCTTTGTTGGCGGTCTGAGCCTTTTTTTCGGCTAGTTTCACTTCCGCAGAGCCCTCTTCGCCGGCTCGTAGGTAGCTGGCCTGCACCGTGTCACCTATGTTGTGAGTTTTGATCAGGCTGGCGAGTTGGCTGGGATTCATCAGTAGCTGATCGTTGAGCTTCAGCAGGATGTCGTTTTGCTGCAGAGCCGTAGAAGCAGGACTGTTGGCATCGATGGCTTTGATCACCAAGCCGTGATTGATGCCCAAATGACTCATCGTGACTTCATCTACTGGGTAGGTGACGACTCCGAGAAAGGCGTGTTTCTCGGTCTCAGCTAGACAGATGGCTGAGCTCAGACACAGAGCGAGTAGGGATAGGGTAATGTTTTTGGCATTCATCGATAGGTTGGGTTCGGTAATGTAGTTGTTGTCGTTGTTACCTGAAAACTGCTGGCACGAATACCGAGCGAGTTTCGTTGGTGAAAATGTTCTGTTCCGAGCCGGTTTGGCTTTCGAATGTCGAGTGGTTGGCGATTTCTAGGCGGATCTCCCAGACGGCAGACTGGTCGGGTAGCTGGATGAGGCGCGGCTTCGAGGCTGCTAGTACGATCTGCTGCAGATCGGCCGGACTAGTCGATGGCTGGGTGTCGACGGTTTCGATGGCTTCCACCGCAGGCAGGCTGACTGGCTGCTGACTCCAGAAAAGCAGCAGGCATACGATGGCTGCGGCTCCCGTCAGGCTAGCAGTAGTGATCAGGCGCCTGCGCATGACCGATCTGCGGATGCGCTGCTGGAGATTGGTGCCGGCAGGGCTGGGCTGCAGGGCGTGCAGTTGGGCTTCGAATTCTGACTGATTGTCTTTATCCATCATTCCATCGTTAGGTTGATCGGGTGTGCGACTACTTCCTTTAGTCGACCGGCTTCCTCTTTGAGTTTGTTCATGGCGTAGCGGTATCGGCTCGCCGCTGTATTGCTCGAGATCTCGAGTTGTTCGCCGATTTCCCTGAAGCTCAGCTTTCCCCAGATGTGCAGCACTACCACTTCGCGTTGTTCACTGGGCAGTTTCTCCAGTAGACCAGTGACTAGGGATATGAATTCCTTATCACTTTCTGGCTCTCCTTGGTCAAACCACTCTGCCTGATCTTCGCGGTCTCTTCGGCGCTGCTCTTGGCGCACGTAGTCGAGAGCAGTCCAGCGCACCGATTGAAAGACTAGGGCGCGGGGATTGGGGTGCTGCCTCAGTCGCCGCTGACTGATCAGCTTCACAAAGGAGTCGTGCACGACGTCCTCTGCGAGCGCTCGAGAGGATACGAACTGCGCAGCATAGAGCACCAGCGCTGCGCCGTTTTCTTCGTATAATGTCTCCCAGTTAGCCATGAATGCTGATTCATGAACTCATCGTCTGGCGAGACTGGATTTGTCTATTTTTCGGAGAAAAAAATCGCCCTAGGCATTTTCGAGTTCGCTCAGCCTATCTTCCATCTCGGCTTTTTGTAGCGTCTCGGTGATCTCTTCGATATTGCCTGCCATCACGGCTTCTAGGCTGTAGAGGGTCAGGTTCACCCGGTGATCAGTCAGGCGATTTTGTGGAAAGTTGTAGGTGCGGATCTTTTCCTCGCGACCACCGGAACCGATCAGGTTGCGGCGCTGGGCGGAGTACTTGGCTGCTTCTTCCTGGATCTTGGCTTCGAGGAGCTTGGAGCGCAGGATCTGCAGGGCTTTTTCCTTGTTCTTGGTCTGGCTACGACCATCCTGACACTTCACCTGGATACCCGTAGGTAGGTGGGTGATCTGCACAGCGGAGTCGGTGGTATTCACGTGCTGGCCACCGGGACCACCGGAGCGGGTCGCTTGGATGTGGAGTTCGTCGGGAGCGAACTGCACGTCGACTTCTTCCGCCTCGGGCATGACTGCCACGGTAGCTGTGGAGGTGTGAATACGGCCTTGGGTCTCGGTATCTGGCACGCGCTGGACACGGTGCACGCCGCTTTCGTATTTCAAAAAGCGAAAGACTTCCTCGCCAGAGACTTTGAAGACCACTTCTTTGAATCCGCCGACCTCGGATGGGCTGGCATCGATGGATTCGGTCTTCCAGCCGAGGATCTCGGCCTGTCGCTGGTACATGCGATAGAGATCGCCGGCGAAAAGTGATGCCTCGTCGCCACCGGTGCCTGCGCGGATCTCCACGATGGCATCGCGATCTTCGTTGGCGTCGTGTGGTAGGAGAGCGTATTGGATGCGGTCACTGAGCTTCTCGATGCGCTTTTCCAGCTCGGGGATCTCCTCTTGAGCCATCTCTGCGAGCTCGTCGTCGCCTTTTGCTAGCTCCTCGTTGTCGGCGAGATTTTCGCGACACTGCGTCAGCTCATCCCACTCTTCGAGGAGCTTTTTGGTACGATTGTACTCTCGAGAGATCTCAGCCGAGCGCTTGGGATCGTTGAAGAAACCATCTTCTGCCATGATCTCTTCGATCTCTGGCACTCGAGCTTTTTTCTTTTCGATGAGTGATCCGTAGTCCATAAGTGCGCGCTATTGTGAAGGCTTGGGCGATAGTAAACCCTAAAATTCAATAGGGTACAATCCCAATTCAATAGGGTACAAAAAATACTCAATAGGGTACAATCGCCAAAGCGCCCTACGGATCATGATTTCTGCCTCTGTGCAGGCAGTAGGGCAGGGCTTACGCCTCGCCCATCAGATCAGAGAGCTTACGCTTCTTGCGCTTGCCACCCTCTTTCTTCGCGCCACCAGCATCGCCATAGCGCTTAGAGAATTTATCAACACGACCAGCAGTATCGACGAAGCGCTGCTCACCTGTGAAAAATGGGTGACATGCCGAGCAGATACCGATGTGCATGTTTGGTTTTGTGGAGCGTGTCTGAATGACGTTGCCACAAGTGCACTGGATAACTGTCTCGTTATAATCTGGATGGATGTCTACCTTCATCGGACTGCCAAAAAAACTTCGGTTGGGTGTATTTGCGAAAGGGCGGGAGTATAGACGGCAGGGGGAGGGCTCGCAAGTATTTTTAAAAAAAGCTGCTACTTCCCCTGCCGAAAAATGTGTGAATTACTCGTTTTCAGCTAGATAGCGCTCGGCGTCTAATGCCGCGGCACAGCCATTTCCAGCGGCTGTGATGGCCTGGCGATAGACGTGATCGGCCACATCGCCCGCTGCGAAGATGCCTTCCACAGAGGTCTGGGTGCCATTTTTCTGCAGGATGTAGCCATTTTCATCGCACTCGACACCTGCTCCCTCGAGGAAGGAGGTATTTGGCACGTGGCCGATGGCGACGAAGACACACTTCACATCTTTCTCGTACTCGGAGCCGTCCTGAGTGTTCTGCAGGCGGATCTTGGTCATTTTGCCCTCATCATCGGTGATGTACTCGACGACTTGGCTATTCCAGAGTGGCTCGACTTTTTCCTGGGCGAGCACTCGGTCGCTCATGATCTTTGAGGCGCGCAGCTCTTCGCGACGGTGGATGAGGTAGACCTTGCTGGCGAAGCGTGTCAGGAAGGTGGCCTCCTCGGCAGCCGAGTCGCCTCCGCCGATCACCGCTACGGGGACATCGGCGTAGAAAGCGCCGTCGCAGGTCGCGCAGGATGTCAGGCCGTGGCCGATGAGTTCTTTTTCATTGGGGAGGCCGAGGTGGCGTGGGCTGGCTCCAGTGGCGATGATCACGGTCTTGGTCTCGTAGTCGTTGCCCATCATGCCCTTTAGGCGAAAGCCGCCTTCGATCTTTTCGATAGCGTCGACGCGGTCGTATTGCACGCGGGTGCCAAAGCGGGCAGCTTGTTTCTCCATATTCATCATCAGGTCGGGACCCATGACGCCCTCGGGAAAGCCGGGAAAGTTTTCCACCTCTGTCGTGGTAGTCAGCTGGCCACCAGGCTGCTCTCCAGCTAGGACGAGGGGCTCCAGATTGGCGCGAGCGGTGTAGATCGCAGCTGTCCAGCCTGCGCAGCCGGTACCGATGATGATGACGTTTTCCATATTGCCATGGAATTACGTCGGAAAGTAAAGATACCTCAAGAAAAAAGGCAGCCAAACAGGCTGCCTTTTCTCGTATGAATCAAATGTAAGGAACTCGGCTCGAGCGTGATCTAGCCAGCAGGCGTGGCAAAGATGGTCTCGAATGGGTCCTCGCCATCGGCTGGGTCCCACTGGCTAGCAGCAGGTGCGGGCTTGGCTGGAGCGGCTCCGCCACCGCCTTTGGCGCCTTTCTTGCCGCCCTTGTTGGGGCGTGGCGATGGGGTGATACCTGCGATACGCTGTGGATCGGCTGGACGATAGTCGGGATCGGTGCCGGGCTCGATGTCGGAGACGATGCGGAAGCCGGTGTAAAAAGTGCGCTCCTCGGCCATCTCAGCGGCACGGCGTGTGGTGGACTCGAAGTCGCTCTTGGTGGCGAAATTGGCTCCACGTTTGATCGGTACGATCTTGTCAGGATTGTCTGGGTGAGAGTCCCAAGTGCTGGTCCACTCAGAGACATTTCCGGCCATGCTGGCTACGCCGTAGCGGCTGTCGCCATCGGTGATCGCATCCACCTCTGCCCAAAACTGGTAGCCATCGACAGAGCCGGCTTTTTGGTCTTCTTTCGAGCGCTGATCGACACCGCTGTTGAATTTCGCCATATCTAGCTCGTCGCCCCAGGGGTAGACATTGCCAGAGCGACCGCGAGCGGCTTTCTCCCACTCCTGCTCGGTGGGCAGACGAGCGTTTTTCCAGCGGGCGTAGGCATAGGCATCCCACCAGTCGACGCCCATCACTGGGCAGTTGGGTGTGAGCTTGCCATCGAGGAATTTTTTGCCATTCATGGCGCTGTCGTACATCAGATTCCACTTGTCAGGCTTGTGGTTTTCTTTGTCGGCGGGCTGATCGGGGTGCTGGAGAGCGGCCAGTGTGGTGGGCTTGTCTCCCATTTCCTCTAGGAATTCCGCGTACTGGGCGATGGTCACCTCATACTGCGCCATGTAGAACTCTGGCTGCTCTAGCATATCGCCATCCTGATAGGGGAAAGGCCCGGCAGGGATCTTTGAGAAGCCATCGAGAGCGCGGATCTCAGGTGGTTTCTTTAGAAAGATGGTGGCTGCGATGACACCGCCGATGATCAGTAGACCGCCGATCAAGCCGCCTGTGACTAGGGCTTTCTTGTTGGCTTCCTGCTGCTCGATCTTGGCTAGGCGCTCAGCAGACATGGCTCCGCGTCGGTTGCCGGGGCGACTGCTGGTTTTTTCTGCGGTATCGGCACTCAGCCCTTTGCGCAAGCTGCTGATGGACTTGATGCCATCGATACGGTCGACTCCCATGCGCTCGACTAGGGCGTAGAGGGCGGGATCGGTAGAGCCTTTGTTGATGAAAGGCTTCACCGCGGCGGCGAGGTACTGGACCTGCTGTAGCTCTTCTTCTGGCGATAGAGCGACGCCTAGAGTCTTTACAGGGTTTGCTAGGCGCGGCTGGTCGCCACCCTGCAGCAGTATGGTCTGCGATGTGATGATGCGGTGGTGCATCTGATTGGCCTGGAAATACTCGAGAGCATTGGTGGTCGACTCTAGGATATTCCAGAGCGTGGCATCGCTCAGCTGTGCGCGCTGGTTGGCGAGGTCGGCCAGGCTGGGGGCATCGACCATCTCTAGGGTGTAAAAGTTCACCCCTTGCTCCTGCACACACTCATACACGAGCGAGACATTGGGGTGGTTCACTTTTGCGCGAGCACTGGCTTCATTGACGAAAGCTTGTACCCAGACCGGATCTCTGCGGTGTTTGCGGTAGAGCATCTTGATCGCCACCTTTCGGCTGATGGAGAGCTGCTCGGCCTCGTAGAGGGCGAAATCGGTGTCGCGCTGGATGATGCGCTCTAGGCGGTAGTCGCCGATCTGAGTGCCGATAGGCAGGTCCTCTTCGTAGGCTTTGATGGCTTCGCCCGATACGCCAGCGGCTGGCTGCTGCTGGGGCTCCGCAGGTGCAGGCTGAGGCTCCGCTGGCGGTGCAGGTGCGGGAGTGGGTTCCGCAGGCGGCGCGGCTGCTGCGGGCTGGTGCTCTACGGGAGTAGGTGCTGGTGCTGGCTCTTCTGCCGGAGGAGCTGGTGGGGGCGGGGGTGCACTCTCGGCTGGTGGTGCGGCTGCCGTAGGGCCGGTGAATCCGCCTAGCCACTCTTTCAATACAGGGACTTCGACGGGCTTGTAGAAAAGCTTGTCGGACTCCAGCGTGCGACCGTAGTAGGCAGACATATCAGTCGCGCTGCAGAAAGAGCTGGGGAATGAGCCGACGAGATTGAAAGCCTGATCGCGAAAATCAAAGATCGACTCTCCCGATTCAGCAGGGATCGCGGCGACCATGGCTGCCAGCGAGGTGATTCCGCTGAGCTGAGACAGCGCATCTGAAGGGTCGGAAGCAGTGAGGATGGTGTCGACGGTGCCTTCGAGAGCGCTTTTTAGCGCATCCAGATCGGCTGGATTATCATCGACGATGAGCAGGACAGAAGATGAACTCATAAAAAGTGTTTAGCAAAATGGCAGGTGGATTGGCAAGAAGTGTGTTGAAGGTCAGCGGTTTATCGGAAAGAGAGAGGTGTCTGGTCCACGCACAGAGGGCTGCATAGCAGGCGCAGCTGCCGGGGCCGGAGCTGGGCTGACTGGCGCCGTGGGGAAGCGAAACTCTCGGAGAGAATCGTCGGATACCACGCTGTCTTGGATCTGGTTGTCATAGTACAATTTGACGCTGTAGCCGTAGTAGGCTCGGTCTCCTTGAATCTTTCTTTGGGCTACTGATAATATAGGTAGGTGATATATCACCTCAATTTGTTCAACCAAATTGTCTCGCCAGTCATACGGCATACTGGTCAGCTCCTTGTCGATCTTGGCTATGGTAGGGCCTGGGGTCTTGCCATTGATCAGATCGAAGAAGTCGACTTTCAGGTTGAGCAGAGAGGCAGAGGGTCTCACATCGGGGTTGGCATGTATAGGAATTTTTAGAGTGACCCACTCCCCATCTGCCGATGCTGGGGTCTTCAGCTCGGAGATCTGTCCCAGTTGCAGGGTTTGTCCCCGTCGGTAGTTGCGCAGGCTTGGGTTCTCCCCGCGCAGGACTTTCTCTGCCACCTGATAGTAGGGTCCAGACACGATCGCGCCTTCATCGACGACACTCTGCCAATAGCTCTGTGCCTTGGTCTGATCGCCGATGTGCATGTAGGTCGTGGCGATCTCGCTGAGTATCCGGGGGTGATGAGGCAGGTTCTGCTCGGCGCTGAGCAGGGTCTCGAGAGATTTCTGTAAATTGCCCTGCTGGCGCTCTGTGGCACCGCCCTCGACGTATTTGGCCACTAGCCAGTCGTCGATCTTGGTGGCGGGATCGTCGGCTATCTGGCTCAGGTCCGGTATCATCATGCGCGAGATAGGAGTCAGCACTGGCTTGGGTTTCACCTCAGGTGTCGGATCTGGGGCCGCTGTGGGGATCGGATCTGGGCTGGCGGGTGGTGTCTCGGTGGCAGGTGTCTGGGGCTCGATGACAGGCGGTAGAGTCGTGCTAGTGCCGATGGTGGGTAGCTCTGCAGGTGCTGCTGCTGGGGTGGCTGAGGCCAGCGGGGGATGCCGAGTGATCATCGCGTATAGCAGGCTGCAGACCATGACAGCCGTCAAAAATCCAGCGATCGACATCGCATTGAGGAATGCGGAGCTGAGTCTTGAATTTTTGGTTAATATCTTGGAAGCCATGCGGCAGATGAGGAATAAGGCGGAAATTTATCAACTTCGGCTAAGAAACCTTGGCATCAGATCGTCGAAAGGCAACAGACCAGCAGCGCTCGAATATCAGAAGATCTGAAATTTTTAAACGTTTGACGCTGAGGGATGTTTTACTATGGTCGTTTTAGAGAATGACGGGGGATTCATTCTCTCAGAGACCTTACTTACACACATAACACCTAACCATATAATACCGTGAGCAGCCATTTAGCTAGTGATATAGAAATCGAAGGGGACATCAACTGCTCCACCGATTTGATTTTTGATGGAGCCATCAAAGGCAACATAAACTCCAAAGGTAGCGTCGTGATCGGCAAGAACGCCAACTGCGTCGGAAACGTGAAAGCTGAGACGGCGGTCGTAGAGGGTAGAATCGATGGTAGCGGCGAGTTCGCAACCTGCAGACTCACTCCTTCTTCCGAGATTTCAGGTTCAGTCGCTACAGTAAGCCTCCAGATGGAGGAAGGCGCATCGCTGACAGGTCAGTGCCGCGTAGGTAAGCAGGCCGCCCAGCCAGCTGCTGGCAAGCCAGCCGCATCATCTGCAGCCCCCGCTCGCAGTGGCGCACAGCAGCCTGCTAAATCCTAGCAAAACCCGATTTTCTAAAAGAGAAGCGCACTGGCCTTGTGTTAGTGCGCTTTTTTTGTTTCTTTCCGAAAACGACTCGAATGATCTGCCATGCCTAGCTTACCCATCCGCCCTCGTCGCAATCGCAAGTCCCCAGCCGTGAGAGGTCTGGTGCGCGAGACTCAGCTCCGTCCCGAGGATCTGATCTATCCGCTCTTTCTTCAGGAAGGCACGGTGGACGAGCCTATCGAGTCGATGCCTGGCTGCACGCGCTGGAGTCTGGACGGTCTGGTGAAAGAAGTGGGCGAAGCTGTGGCGGTAGGAGTGCGATCGGTCGTTTTGTTTCCGGCTATCGATGAAAGTCTCAAGACCCCTCTCGCGGAGGAGTGTCACAATGCCGAAGGGCTGGTGCCTCGTGCTATCGCTGCGATCAAGGCGGCTCACCCTGAGGTGGTCGTGATCACCGATGTGGCTCTAGATCCTTACAATTCTGCCGGGCACGATGGTATCGTCGAGACCAGTCCAGATGGCGACATCAAAATCCTCAACGACGAGACAGTCGATATCCTCTGCCAGCAGGCGCTCTGCCATGCTAGAGCTGGGGCCGACATCGTATCGCCGAGTGATATGATGGATGGCCGGGTCGCGGCGATCCGGGCTGCTCTCGATGAGGCGGGTTTTAGCGAGGTGTCGATACTCAGCTACACTGCCAAGTACGCCTCTGGGTATTACGGCCCCTTCCGTGGTGCGCTCGACTCCGCTCCCAAGGCTGGCGATAAGAAGACCTACCAGATGGATCCTGCCAACGCCCGCGAAGCGATCCGCGAAGCTTTGATCGATGCAGAGGAGGGTGCCGATATGCTGATGGTCAAGCCGGCGGGGCCATACTTAGATATCATTCATCGCATGCGCGAAGCCATCGAGCTGCCGATCGCGGCGTATCAGGTCAGTGGCGAGTATCTGATGATCAAGTCTGCTGCTAAGGATGGCTGGATCGATGAAGAAAAGGTCGCTATGGAATCGGTGCTCGGCATCAAGCGTGCTGGAGCAGATATGATTCTCACCTACTTCGCGAAATCTTTAGCGGCTAAATTCGGCTAGGGTCTCACCGCTATGAGTTTTTCCACATTCGAGACAGAGGTCATCGTCCGTCCCGACGATATCGATATGAATCAGCACGTGCACAACACGCGCTACCTCGACTATGTACTGACAGCACGCTACGATCAGATGGAGCGCTGCTACCGCATGCCGATGGCAGATTTTATCGAGCGAGGCTACAGCTGGTATGTAAAGACCACTCATATCGAGCACAAGCGCCAGTTAGTACTAGGCGATACCGCCATCGTTCAGACCGCTATATCAGAGATCGGCGGTAAAGGCTGCAAGATCGAGTTCGCCATACGGCGTAAAGAAAACAACAAGCTAGTCGCCGATGGTTGGATCGCCTACACCATGGTCAGCCTGAAGAGCGGTCGAGCCACCGAGATCCCAGAGGATGTGGTGGCGGCTTATTCGGTGTGAGTGTGCTCTTTTCTTCTGCCAGCTAGGCTTCTTGGATAGCTCTGCGTGCCTATTTAAAAATAGGGAGGGTTGTCGCGGAACTTTGATTGGGTAGCGGAGTTAGTAAAACTTGTATGATCAGGACGAGGGTCGAGGATCTCTGGCTGCAGGTGAGATGGCAGAGTGGGGTTAGTGCAGGAATTCTGCTGATATTGATGTCTGTGTGTGTCGGCCAGGTGTATAGCCAGGCCGACTCGGCTGGTATTGATTTTTTTGAAGCAAAGATACGTCCGGCTCTGATCAAACACTGTTACGAGTGCCACTCTCAGGAGGCGGAGAAATCGAAAGGAGGGCTGCTGCTCGACACTCGCGAGGCGACTCTACTGGGTGGGGATAGTGGACCAGCACTTGTCCCTGGCGATGCCGAAAAAAGCCTGCTGATGGCTGCGATCAGTTATACAGACTCGTCGCTGGAGATGCCCCCAAAGTATAAGCTGGAGGCATCGGAGATCGCCGACTTTCGCCGTTGGATCGAGATGGGTGCGCCCGATCCTCGGAAGTCGGACAGCGCAGGCATCATCACCTCGGTCATCGATATCGAGGCCGGGCGAGAGTTTTGGGCGTATCGCCCGCCTGAGGCTGGGGTGGCACCGCAGTTTCCTGCAGGCTCGTGGCCCGCTACCGATATCGATCGCTATGTCTACACATCTCTACAGCAGGCAGGTATCGAGCCAGTGGCTGATGCCGATCCTGCGACTCTGCTGCGCAGACTGCACTACGACTTGATCGGCCTGCCGCCTCAGCCGGATGCCGTAGCCGCATTCGTCGAGGCTTGTGCCACGGACAGGTCGGCAGCTATAGCCGAGGTAGTGGATGGTCTACTGGCTTCGCCACAGTTCGGCGAGCGCTGGGGGCGCCACTGGCTAGATGTGGCTCGCTATGCCGAGACCAATGGCAAAGATGTGAATGTCGTCTTTTACCCCGAAGCATGGCGCTACCGCGACTATGTGATCAAAAGCTTTAACGAAGACAAACCTTACGACACCTTTCTCACCGAGCAGATCGCAGGCGATCAGATGAGCTCGCCGGACAAGCAGGTGCGCGCCCAGCAGGTGATCGGCACGGGGTTTCTCGCGCTCGGCTCGAAGCAGCTGAATCTGAAGAGTGAAAAGCAGTTTCGCTACGACCTAGTCGACGAGCAGCTACAGACTCTGGGCAAGGCGATGCTAGGCACCTCGATCTCCTGCGCACGCTGCCATGACCACAAGTTCGATCCTATCCCGCAGTCGGATTACTATGCGATGGCGGGCATCTTTCTGAGTAGCGATACCTGGTACGGCACCTACTCCTCGGTGCAAAATCGCCATGCCTCTGAGCTGATCGAGCTGCCGATCCAGGAGACGCGCTTTGCCTTTGAGCCGCTGACAGAGGAAGGCATGGCGGATAAGAAGCTCCAGCTGCGACGCGCTCAGGAACGTATCGAGGAGATCAAAGGCGAGCTCTTCCGCGCCCGTCGCGATGGTGGCCAGGGGCCCAATGCCGAACAGCGGCGCAAGCTGCTGCAGCTAAACCACGTGATCACTATGCTCGAGAAAGAAATCCATACCTACGATGAGGATGGCAAACCGATCGCTCTAGCGATGGGCGTGACCGATAGCGAAACCATAGCGGATGCCCAGTTTCTCGTGCGAGGCGAGGTGGCACTAGCTAGAGATGAGGTGCCGCGTGGCTTTCTACAGGTCCTATCATCGGAGACGGATGCTGCCAGTCAGACTCTCGGTGATGATCGCTCGGGGAGACTCGATCTGGCCAAGTGGATCGCCTCGCCGGACAATCCGCTCACAGCACGCGTCATGGTGAATCGTGTGTGGATGCATCTGATGGGCAATGGCATCGTCGCTAGTGTGGATAACTTTGGTGCTACCGGCAAAGCTCCGAGTCACCCAGAGCTGCTCGACCATTTGGCGCTGCGGTTTATCGATCAGGACTGGTCGGTGAAAGGGCTGATCCGCGATATCGTGCTATCGCGCACCTATCAGCTGAGTTCCGACTTCGAGAGTGCGGCTTTTAGCACCGACCCGGATAATGCACTGCGCTGGCGTGCTGACAAGCGTCGGCTCGATGCGGAGTCGATCCGCGACTCAATACTAGCCTTTAGTGGCAAACTAGAGATCGAGGCACCCTATGGCTCCGTCATCGCTGAGCAGAGCCGCAATTTGTTTACTGGAGGCTCGGCGGATATCTATGGCTTTGAGGCGACCAGTTCGCACCGCTCCGTCTATCTACCTATCGTCCGCAAGCAGGTGCCCGATTCGCTAGATGTGTTCGACTTCGCCGATCCGAGTATGGCTGTCGGCAAGCGCGAAACCACCACAGTGCCATCGCAGGCGTTGTTTTTGATGAATAGCGAGTTTGTCCGTGCTCAGGCAGAAGCTATGGCGACTCGCCTGATCGAGGATGACCAGATCGAGCGAGGCAAACGTGGTGATGCTGCGTTTCAGCTAATCTACGGTCGATCAGGCACGGCGGATGAGATGCACAAAGCCGGTACCTTCTTTCGCAAATCGCTAGAGCTAGCCAAACTAACCGGCAGCTCAGATGAGACCGCTGCCTACCATGAGGCGCTGACCAATTTTTGCCACGCACTATTCGCTTCGGCCGAATTTCTTTACGTGAATTAAATCATCGATATGAATTCTCACTCTTTCACTCCATCGCGGCGACAGGCGCTGAAAAGTCTATCGACCGGGTTTGCCTATTCCGCTTTTGCAGGTCTGAGCACTCTGCAGTCGCAGTCGGCTCGAGCTAGTGCGGCCATTAGTCCGTTAGCCCCCAAAGAGCCCCACTTCCCCGCTACGGCCAAGCGAGTGATCTTTCTCTGCATGGAGGGTGGTCCATCGCATTTGGACACGTTTGACTACAAGCCCCGCCTCAACAAAGACTCGGGGAGCGTCGCTGGGCTCAGTGGCGAGGCGAAGTGGCTGGGCTCGCCATTTGAGTTCCAACAACATGGCCAAAGCGGACTACCGATATCCGAGCTGTATCCTCACCTAGCTCAGCATGCAGATGATCTGTGTTTGGTAAATGGTATGCATACCGATCTGCCGAGTCATCCGCAGGCTTTTGCTCAGTTGCACACGGGAAATTTTCAATTCGTTCGCCCATCGTTGGGGGCGTGGTCACTATATGGTCTCGGTACGGAAAATCAGAACCTCCCGGGATTCATCACCATCAATCCACCGACTGGTGCCAATAACTATGGTGCAGCATTTCTGCCTGCCATCTACCAAGGCACGCCGATCGGTAGTAGCCTGCGACAGCGGCGCTACGATACCTCGGCAGCCAGCATGCCCAATATCCAAAACTCGAAATTGAGTCAGGAGCAGCAGCGATTGCAGTTGGATTTCATTCGCTCTCTCAATCAGGGCAAGATCGATAAGGAGGTGCACAACCCACAAGTGGAGGGAGTCATCGAGTCGTTTGAGTTGGCCTTTCGGATGCAGTCCGAGATACCTGATCTACTCGACATCGAGTCGGAGTCGCAAGCCACGAAAAATCTGTATGGTATCGATAGCGAAGCCACTGCTAAGTTTGGCCGGCAGTGCCTACTCGCGCGGCGATTTGCCGAGGCAGGGGTTCGATTTATCGAGATCACACATGGTAGCTGGGATCAGCACCGCAATCTCGAGCAGGCGCTGCGCGACAATACCGGTGCTACTGACAAACCGATCGCAGGTCTCCTCGCCGATCTGAAGCAGCGCGACATGCTCAAGGACACTCTGATCATCTGGAGTGGAGAGTTTGGTCGCACTCCTTATGCCCAGGGTGAAGACGGCCGAGATCACAACAACAAAGGTTTCTCAGCCTGGATGGCCGGTGGTGGAGTGCGCGGCGGTATGCGCTATGGCGCCACCGATGAGCATGGCTACCAGGCCGTAGAAAACAAAACCCACATCCACGATCTGCATGCCACCATGCTACATCTCATGGGCCTCGACCACACCCGCCTCACCTACAACTACGCCGGCCGCGACTTCCGCCTCACCGATGTGTACGGAGAGGTGATGAAAGATGTGATTGCCTAGTCTGCCTCAGTGTGGCAGCGAGCGTTAGCAAGTTGGGGTTCATCGGGTAGAGGGAAGAGGTGGACGGTGCATTGGCCGTGGGCAGTGCTGTCCACTCGTTGACACTCGCCGCCACTTTTAGCGTTTCTCCTACTAGCTGACGGACAGCACTAGCATGTGGCAGCGAGCGTCAGCGAGTGGAGTTTCGTCAGGTAGAGGGAAGAGATGGCCGGCGCATTGGCCGTGGGCAGCGCTATCCACTCGTTTACACTCGCTGCCACTATTTCTAGCGTTTCACCTACTAGCTGACGGACAGCACTAGCATGTGGTAGCGAGCGTCAGCGAGTGGAGTTTCGTCAGGTATAGGGAAGAGGCGGCCGGTGCATTGGCCGTGGGCTGTGCAGCCCACTCGTTGACACTCGCCACCACTTTTAGCTTAGCTTTTCCGTGTGCACGTTATTTGGCACCTACTACGCTGCGCACACTTTCCCCTTCGCTGATCGACAGGATCATCTTTTGCATTGCCTCGAATCGCTTGGGGTGTTTCTCGGCTACATTCGTGGTTTCTGCGATGTCGTCGCCTAGGTGATAAAGCTCGAATTTTGGCGTTGCTGCTACTGGTGCGTTGTTACCTTTTTTGGCCTTTTTCTTTTTCGGCCGAGGCTTGGTCATGATCAGCTTCCAATCACCATTTCGCAGGGCGAGATTGTTGCGGGTTTCTTCGATCATGTATTCATTGCCGACGGTGTCTTCGCCGATGAGCGCAGACATCGTGTCCTGGCTATCTGGAGCGGCGCCGTCTGGGATAGATTGCCCGAATAGCTGGGCAAAGCTAGCCATGAAATCGGTATGAGATACTAGAGCCTCGGATGTGCCGGGCTTGATCTTGGCTGGCCAGCGAATGATGAAGGGAACCCGGGTGCCGCCTTCGTAGATCTGGTATTTGCCGCCACGGTAGGGGCCGGAGCCATCGTGGCCTTGGTCGACTTCCTGAGAAGAGGTCTTTACCACTGTGCCATCCTGATAGCCGTCGTCGTAGACGGGGCCATTGTCGCTGGAAAAGATCACCATGGTATCATCGGAGATGCCGTGTTTCTCCAGCATCTTCATGATGGTGCCGACGCTGTCATCTAGCTCCACCATAGCATCGCCGCGGTAGCCGAGCCCTGTCTTGCCATGGTAGCGAGGGTGTGGAGTCCTGGGGACGTGGATCATCTGCGAAGGCAGAAACATAAAGAAGGGCTGCTCGGCGTTTTTCTCCAAGTGTTGATCCATCCAGGCCTCGGTCTTTTCGAGAAAGACATCGCCCATCGTCTCGTCGTTCCACAGGGCGGACTTGCCGCCAAACATGGTGCCGATGCGGCCGATACCGTTGATCACGGAGTGGTTGTGGCCATGGGAGTTCATGTAGTAGGTCATCGCCTCGGGTGTCTCACGGCCATCCGGATAAGCGGTCTGGCGCGGATCGATGCGCTCACCTATCGTGATAGGATCGTCGGGGTCGAGATTAGGCACACGGTAGTTTTCCAGGTAGACGCATGGGACGCGGTCGTTGGTATTGGGTAGCAGAAAGCTGTAGTCGAATCCGATCTCCAATGGTCCGGGCTTTACCTCGCCATTCCAGTCTACAGGTATGCCCTCGGTACCTAGACCGAGGTGCCACTTGCCGATCACAGCAGTCGCATAGCCGGCGTCTTTGAAGACGCGGGGCAGCGTGTAGGTCTCGCGTAGGATCGGCATGGCCGATGTAGGCCCGAGTATGGCAATGCCTTTGCGCCAGGCGAGCTCGCCGGTGAGCATGGTGTAGCGCGAGGCCGAGCACGTCGCAGCAGGGCAATGGCCATCGATGAAGTTGAGCCCCTCGGCGGCGAGCCGATCGATATGTGGGGTAGGGATCAGCTTGGATCCATTTGCCCCGATATCGGCAAAGCCCACATCATCGCCATAGATCAGGATGACGTTGGGTTTGTCACCTGCACTCGTCGCGCTGATAAACAAAGCCGCAAGCAGGAGTGAGCAAAGGGCTGTCAAAGCTTTCATAGAGAAATGCTAGTTGGATCCAAGTTGGCGACTATCGCTGAGTCGAGATCGATTCGGCATACTCGAGCTCGCCGGTATTGCCATTGTAGTACTGGAATACCACCTGCGGATGTGGGTAGGCCACGTAGCGCTGGTCGCCGAGCTTCTTTGGCATGTTGAAAACGTTATTGATCTTTACTACTGCAAAGTAGGGATACAGTCGATCCATGCGCTCTAGGTCGGGCAGGATGTAGCTGCTCCAGCGGATGTCGCACTCGCGTGGGCCAAACTTGAATTTGCCGGTAGCTGGGCGATCCATCTCGTCGTTTTTCGGCACGTGGTTGACGCTATTGTGCGGGCCACAGCAGAACTCCCAGATCTGATCGGTGACTTTGATTGCGAAGCTATTGTGCAGATCGCCTGTCATCACGAAGACCGGCTTACCGATCTCCTCCCAGGCATCGATCAAGATCTCGCGCTCGTCGAAAAATGCGGTCCAAGCTTCCTCCTTATTCTCAGCAGCCTCGAAGCCACCGGCACCACTGTGTGGGATCATGAATGGCACAGATGAGATGACAAAGGAGAACTGAGCATCGCTGTTTTGCATCGACTCGATCAGCCAGTCGCGCTGCACGGTGCCGAGCATAGACAGGCCTTCTTTTCCCCGATCGGTGGTGTCGTGCATATCGCGAGCGCCACGGGTGTCGAGTAGGTAAAAGTCGCAATTGCTCACGGTGAATTTGCCGTAACTACGGCGACCGATGGAGTAGGTGACGGTATCGGTGGCCTTTGCCGGCATGTGCAGGCGCAGAGTGTGCTCGTCGATCACTTCGGCGATGTCGTAGACGTACGAGTTGGGGCTGCCCTCGCTGAGCACGTCGTACTTCAGATCATTCACCCCAGCAGTGGGTGTTCCCCAGTGGACGTGGAGATTCAGCATCTCGTCTAGCGGCATGGCTTTGAAGTTGGCCGTCTTATCGACTAGTAGATCGCTGCCCTCGGTCATCTCGCCGCGCGAGACGTGTACCTGGTGGGAGTATTCCGTGGGATTGGCCCAGCCTAGATAGTCGTAAAAGGCGGAGGTGCCGATATCGCGAAACACCGCGCGGCGATCGCGACGGCCAGCTGTAGCGGCTCCCCAGATATCGTTGACCAGCTCGTGATCGTCGAATGTGAAGTAGCTGGGCATATTGCGATGCCACTCGGATAGGCTGATACCTCGGCTCAGGTAGAGTTTGTAGTTTTCCCACACACCGACCATGGTCGGCATCAGGTCGACATTTTGCGGCACGGCATCGATACCCGAGCGCAGGCGCCAGGCCTCTACTGGGTAGGCGCGTAGCTCCTCGTAGAGCCAGTCGCCATTCATGATGTGAAAGTGAGTATTCTCCGTCCAGTCGCGGTTGAGGTTTTCGTAGGTGCGGGCGCGGTGGCCATTGCCATGGATGGGGTTTTGGTTGGCGCATGAGCCGATCTGAAAGCGAAAATTGAAAAGACCGTCGGGATTATGCTCCGCATTTCTCACCTCATCGGCGGATGGCAGAGTCAGAAATGTGCCCGGCAGACCGTGTGGCCGGTCGTTGATGTAGACCTGGTAAAAGTAGCGCTGGTCAGCCTGTAGATCGGTGAGCAGGGCAGAGCCGGTATTGTCATCTTCGATCTGAGTCGTCGCTGGGGCGGAGACTTGGTCGAGATGGGATTCTGTCGTACCGTAGCGCACAGTAAACTCAGCTGGATCCGAGGTCCTAGCCCAGACTTTCATGGTGTGGGCGGTAGGTTGGCCCAGCATAGGCCCGTGAGTCAGGCGAGTGGGGTCTCGATCTGCCTGAGCGATGCCCATCGTGACGCAGGCGAGAAACAACAGGTATGGAATGGATCTGGTCATAAAAAGAAACGAAGTGGTGAGCTGAATCTAGGACGTTTTATCAAATAACTGTGCGAGGGGGAACCAAAAGATTCCAGTGACTAGCCTGCACGGCATCATGGTAGGCAGATGGGGGTTGAGTATTGACATCGCAGCCCCTCAAGCCCACCTATACGACGTGGTTTCAGAAATTTTCATAGAGTCGGACTGGGAGGAAGTCGATGGATTTGCCTTCGAGGATATCACTTATCACAAGGCGGTCGTCGGTGGCACGGTGCGCATCGCTTTTAATCGCCCCGAGTGTCGTAATGCTTTTCGCCCCAAGACAGTCGATGAGCTGCAGGTCGCTCTGGAGGATGCCCACCAAGATACCTCCATCGGCGTGGTGCTGCTGACGGGCAATGGTCCCTCACCCAAAGATGGCGGCTGGGCCTTTTGCTCGGGCGGCGATCAGCGTGTGCGTGGCAAAGATGGCTACCAGTATGAGGAGGGCGATGGCAAGCCGAGCGGCCGCCTGCACATTCTCGAGATCCAGCGTCTGATCCGCTTCATGCCCAAGGTCGTCATCGCCGTAGTCCCTGGCTACGCGGTGGGTGGTGGCCACTCGCTGCACGTGATCTGTGACATGACTCTCGCCTCCGAGGAGCACGCCGTCTTTCAGCAAAAAGATGCCGATGTGGCCAGCTTTGACGGCGGCTACGGCTCAGCCTATCTCGCCAAGCAGGTTGGGCAAAAACGCGCCCGTGAAGTCTTCTTTCTAGGTCTGCGCTACACCGCTCAGGACGCCTACGAGATGGGCATGGTCAACAAGGTCGTGCCTCACGCCGAGCTAGAAGCCAAAGCGCTAGAGTGGGCTTGCATCATCAACGAGAAATCACCCACAGCGCAAAAGATGCTCAAATTCGCCTTCAACCTCACCGACGACGGCATGGTGGGGCAGCAAGTGTTTGCTGGCGAGGCGACTCGTTTAGCCTACGGGACGGATGAAGCGCAAGAAGGGCGCAGTGCGTTTGTGGAGAAGCGGAAAGCAGATTTCTCGAAGTTTCCTCGGCAGTATTGAGTGCAGGGCTCGGGGCTGTGTTACCGTATCAAAAGATAGTTGGGAACTTGGATGGTAATAAATAATATTTTCTGCAATATTTACATACTCATGATTCTGATGGTTGGGGGTTTGTTATTGAGCAGCCTGCATGCTCAGGATGATTATCCTACAGCTCAACATCTCGCTGATGAGGCGAATCGACTTGCTGCTGAATTCGGGTCCCTCTTAGGTAAAGATTGGATCGTTTCAGCAAATAATAATGTTATTACCTTCCGTTCAACTTTTGATATTTATAGAGTTGGAATGATTTCCAGAGCTACGCCTCCTCCTCGGCTGGATGCGTCTTTAGGGTCGGTAAGGAAAGAGGCCGTTGCTGAAAAATACACAGTTAAATTGCGGTTCGAAAAACCGCTTTCCAAAGAAGAGTTTTTGAAAAGAAGAAATTTAAGGCAGAAGAGTGCAGATGTCATAACGCTGGGGGCAAAGTCGAAGTTTGCCTGGGCAGACGCTGCTAAAGCATACAAAGACCAGAAAGTTCCACGGTACCGTCTCGGCTTCTATGATATTTATCGAGATATGAGTGAATCACCCGGATCTCAAATTTTCCCTCTCTCGGCATTAAAGAAAATCGGATCTGTTAAAGAGGTCTTGGATGCTCGATTAGGTCGAGTTCATCACGGCAATGGGTAGATCGATAGTGGAATAAATGAGGACAAGTGACCTGTGGAGGTGAGCTTCCTTGCGACGTAGAAAGTAAATATGCTCAACTAGAGTGGTTGCGAACTGATCGATTGAGACCAGTTTTCCGGCAACATTGGCACCAGATTAGGTGGACCTACCTGTTACTACAGACGGATAGGGCTCTAACCTATGCGCGAAGACGCAATGATTCTACTGGTGACTGAGAGTATTACCTGGGTAGGTAGGGGGCTTCTCGCGTTTACTCGCTAGTGATTCGCTGATCAGCAGCCGTTACTGGGCAATGCTCAATGCAATTGACTGATGACCTCTTAGCGGGGGTCTCGTAGACTGTACAGACCTGACCAGTTGGCCCAGCGCATCGGTCGAGCGCCTGTTTCCCGCTGCGAGTTGGGTGCAGTCAGCCCGCTTCAATGATCATTAAACACTTGATCGACAAAATCTCGGGAGCCGAAACTTTCTTACTTTTTGCCTATCCCCGTTTACCCAGATTTGTCTATGTTGTCGAGAAAGCGATCTGCTTTATCGAGTAAAGCAGATATCTTTCTAGCACTTTCAATTTCTAGGAGGTATTGCTCTTTACTCAATTGGTTGAGTTCTATCTGTTCTTTGCTAAGGCGTAACGTAAGCTTCGATATCTCATAGTGACGCTTCCTTTCTTCATCTTCTTCAGTGAGTACATTGCGAAAGTTTGGATGAGGAGTTGAACATTTCCAACACTCTCCAAATGTAATTTCGTCCTCTTCTCCGCACTCTGTGCAATCCCAGATTTCGACTTTCTCTTTACTCATGCTTGGGAATTTTCTGCCATATCGTAAAAGCGCTGGGACCTACTAGTCCGGGAGCGAGTTGCTCACATGATAGACGACCTAGCCAGCAAATCAACTACAAACAAGAAGCGGGCTAGCAGGTTATCCAACCGCGTAATGTTCTGCCTACTCGGATTCTGTCGTGAACAAATCCCGATTAGCGAAAATATATTTATAAAGAAGGTCGGGTAGCTCCTCTTCATTGTGATTGTAATAGTCAAAAAATGGATGTTCAAGTTCTGAAAACGGGTCTTCGTACATCTCCGCATATCGATCAAGATCATCGTCCCAATCATCGGGTGTTTTAGTAGAAGTAAAATCTGCAATACAAGCGTCGATCACATCTGCGTATTTCGATGCACCAATCCTACGAAGCGATGGTGAACAGTGATGAGCCCAGCCTCCTGATTGATTGGTTAAGTATTGATAAATCCCTCCATTCAAAGTCTCACCCAGGAAAGTCCAGACTGTGTAAACAACGATGTCACCTTGAGTCATCGCTTTAGGCCTAAAGTTAACCCTATCCCATGCTGGGTCGAATAGCGCCTCAATTACCTTATGTGAAGTCGCGGAGGCTATTAGGCTTGAAAGTTGTTGAGGCGAAAGGTGCGGTTTCAGCGGTCTATCTTGCCATTCATCAGCTAGTCGTCGATTCCGTTCACAATTAGAGCAAAGACCTCCATTCCGCTCGTAAACTGGAAGGTATGTCCTCCCGCCACATTTTTCACAATTAGTAAATTCGTAGGGCATTTTTGGGCAGAACATTAAGGAGTTTATATTGAGAAGCGGGTGCGGACTCCCCACTGTCGTTGGGCGCTCCCCGCTTCTCGATATAAGCTTTATGATGAACGGAGCCGGTGTCAACAGCGGAAAGTCGCTTCGGTGAGGTTGATCTTTCCTCTTAGGGAAGCGGTGTGAGGTGGGCTAAGCGCAGGATTTTCTTCGGTTTTAGAGGCGATAGAGCCTTTGTCGTTTACTATCAGGACAGAGTGGTTACACAAGTCGCCTGCCGCCATTTACCACTAATCCTAGCGATGGCGACACAGGTAGCGTAGCGAGGCTACCTGCTCTTTATTGTTAGCTATTTGGGTAAATCATGTTGGGTTCAACATTGAGAATCACTTCGCAATCGCAACCACCTCCGAGGGCAATTAATGATCCTACAGTAAGTGAGACGGGTAAGCTGTTTTCTGATAACCATTCCTCAGTCCATCGCAGCGTATTATCGCATCCATCTTTCCGAATTCTGATATCAATGTAATCCATGAGCTCATGGAGCTGAGGTTCATCGATTGGCATGCGCCTTAACCTCGCGGGTGTAGAGCCGAAAATAAAATGCTCATCACCGTGAATGATAACATCGAAATCGCTCTGAATTCTCTGTGTGCTGAGGAAATTCAAAAACGGTTCGGGTGAAAGGTCGTGTGTTTCAAGATAGGAATGAGTGTGTTGAAACGGATGCTGTTGTGATGGGGATTCGATCCATTCTGTGGTAACAGCATCGATAAATCGCGTGTATTCTTCACGATTTAATGGGCAAGTTTCCTCAGCCTTTTGGCGGCGCCTTTCTCGCTCAATTTGAGCGGCTATTTGGCGCTGCCTTTTTCTTTGGCTCTTTGAATCCATAGTGTCTATCGTGATGCGCCTTGTTAGGTTCGAGCCGCGAAGTAGAGTTAAGGTAGCCAAATATCAACGTCGAATCTTCGTGATATATCCGAGGGGTATCGAGACGGCGAAGTAAGTCACGTAACTCCGCCTCGATTGAAATCACTTCAGGCGCAATCAGCGCCCCCCTGTATTTTGAGTAGTAGTGCGTGACTCTGATCCATTCGATATCTAAGGTGTTCTGCCAAATCAAGGAATCCGACCAATCCCCAAAGTAGGGTGGTGTTAGATCAAACTGTTGAGGGTCAGGCTTATCGTTTAAAAGGCTCTTCAACTGATATGCAGGAGGCCATGGTAACTCGGTGGCGATCGCTTTACGCAGTTCGATCCATCTTGTGTTGTTCATTACCGAAACCAAACCTCGTGAGGTGAGTATGTCTGCAACCTGTTTTCGCATAATTTTCGGCCTAATAGTTCACCCCGGAGCGTGTTATCAGCCAGAGCAGATCCCTGATTCTATTAAGCTGGAAGTCTTATCAAGCAAGGTTTTTTGGGTGGTGATATCAAGTACTGCACATTAGCCCCAGTACGCCTCAAGTACCACAAGTCTCATCCCCTTTGACCTTATCCTCCGTGAGGAAATGTCATAGCACACCGACTCGGGAGAGTTGCTAGATTGCATCAAAGACACTCTTGCCACCAAATCAACTAACGACAACACGAGGCGTATCGGCGAGTTTTGGCGGGGCTAGTTGTTAACCTTATTGCGTTTTTGATTGCAATTGCTTTAATGAGGTAAGCCCGCTGCTCATAACCGCGTTTACATCCGACATTGATTTCTTTTGAGAAGTCGTCAATCGGGGCGCAAGCCTAGCTTCTAGCGTTCTAGCTGATGTAAGATGACTCTCGAAATCCTTAATGGCTGCGGCTCTCTCTGATGAACTCGATGAAGAACCCATGCCATGCTTTTTCATTATTTCCTCCATCTTTCGATGGTGATCTAAAAAGGTGTTTAGATCTGTCTTGCTCTGATCTGAGCATGAGATCAGGAAAAATAATATCACTAGGGTGGCAAACAGTCTGATCATCTAGAGTCTAATGTTTGAACGTACCCAACGGAATTGGGGAGAGCGATCTCACCAACAGAATAGAATCCCACGATAACAAAGCAAGCTGAAAACCAATCGGTGGATACCGCCTAGTACTCCGCGATTCTATGCCCATATGCTGGTCTGTCCCATGCGATCCGGATCACGTAAACTCACCTTCCTCAATTTTGGGAACAGATATCTGGCCAGACCAATGTTCCAGCGAAGTTTCCAAAACAGAGAAGTCAATTGTTGAAGGCTTTCCCCATTCCGTCGGAAATACGAATGAGAGATGTGAATGAGGTAAGAAACCGTCTGCCTCAAATCGATACATCACGTCATCACTGTTCTGATCAAAACGGAACTCATTTAGGTCTGGTGATGCCTGATCACAGCAGATTCTCAACACATCACCCTGCATCGAGAGTTGGTAGCTGCTTGTCTTAGGGAGTGTAACTGGCGTGGAGTCGGGTGTGCTCGGAGTTAGAAAAATCATGAACCGTGGATTATCTGAATCGCGAATATCATCAAGGTATTCGATTTTAGCTGTGAGGGTCAGGCTCATTCTCGTAGCATAAAGATAAAGCATAGCCAGACCACTCTGTCGAGTTTCGGTTTTGCCGGCTTCGACGGGGTGCGTCGTCTTGGCTACTGCGCCGTGGTGCAAACGGTGACATGCGAAAAGTAAAAAAGCTTTGCTTCTTCAGAAATCAAAAATCTTTAAATCACTCAAACTTTATAACAGCATTTTACTTTAGTGGTCATATTTTCACCACAAGTCGTCTATCCTCTTTTACCCCATTCACTCATATACCCTCGGGCTACTCAACATTTACCAATAAGGGGTAGCAAGCTTTGAAATGGGCTCAATGCTCTGGATGCCGACGAGGACGTCGGCGCTCCCGGGGCGTGTTAAAATGATCGTCTGATTTCAATCCTATTTTCACTTTCCTCCATGATAAAACACCCCAATCACTCGGCTTTGATTCTTCCTTAGCGTTGGGAAGTTTCCGCCAGGGTTGCCATCAGTGTCCATCATGTTGCAGGTGATCACGTGGTGGCCTAGTTCGGGAATGTAAGCGATGTCGGGGTCTTGGATGCGGTGGTTGTCCCAGTCGTCTTGTTCGTCGGAGCGAGGGGTGATGGCTTTACCGATGTAGGTAAAAGGCTGATCGAGGCTGCTGGATTTCCAGGTAGTGACTTTGTAGGGGCTGCCTTGTGCTTCGCGGTCGCAGAAGATATAGTACTCGCCGTCGATCTTAGCGATGGTGGCATCGCCGACTCCATATTTGTGACCGCCGTCGGGATTGGGGTCGACGGCTTTGGCATTGACCAGGGTCCAGTCGCCTAGACCAGTCTTTGAGGTGAAGTGCGCTAGGCTGGTGCCATCGGGACCGTGAGGGAAGTGGCCGTGCTCGCCAAAGATATGGAAGGTGCCGCCCTCGTAGTAGACACCTATATCGTCGCACTGGGATTTGGGAAATGTTCCTGCCTTCTTCCAGTTGCCACTCGAGTTTTCCAGAGGACCTGTGTAGGTGTAAACGAGACCTTCCTCATAGATGTAGTAGGTATCGCCGACTTTTACCCCATCGTCGAATTCGTAGAAGGGAGCGATTTTGTACGCTTTCTCCACCAGTTCCCAGTCTTTGCTGCTCCATGAGAATTTCTTAGCACGCCACAGTTGAGCGTATTCTTTTTCGTGGCTGATGATCAGGTGGTAGGGATACTCTTGGCCTTCTTCGACGAATAGCACGGAGTCGTGATTGTTGCCAAACTCGGTAGTGAATACCGGATTGTCGACTGGTCGTTTCCAAGCGAGGGGATCAAAGCCAGCCTTACTGTTATTGGCTTGTTTGTTCTTTTCGGTCTGAGGGGTGGGCTTGGCGTCTTTCTCGATATTGGCAAACCAGCCTTCCGCAGTGGTAGTTGTCACTGCTTTGTCGGGGCCTAGGGATAGCACTAGCTTGCCGGTGGTGCGAGTGCCGTCGGTTTTGGTTTGCGTGGTGAGAGCTACGTTTTCCCTAGGCTTATTTTTAGCGGGGCGATGTGGGTGATCGCCGATATAGCCGCCGCTGTATTCCACGTCGAATTCGACTAACTCGAGACTGAGCTCCTGTGGGCGAGCGACGCCGCGTAGGTAGTTGAGATCGGTCTGCGTCCCCCATAGAGCGCCGTGGACGATCTGCCAGATACCGTCCTGTTTCTTGACGGTGATCCGGTGATGCTCGCCACACAAGTAGACATCGACGCCGTGTTTGACCATCAGCTGCCAGAGTTTCGACTTGGTGCCGCCTTTCAGCATACTGGCGCTAGAGTTCTTGCTCTTCACCGGGCCTGCGATCGGCAAGTGACCCTGCACGATGATGAACTCGGCATCCGCATGCTCTTGAAAGGTCTGCTCTAGCCAAGCAAGCTGCTTGTCACCCACCGTGTAGCCAAAATGTTTGCCTTGGTCCTCAAAGGTGTCGAGTGTGATGACTAGCAGATTGCCCTCTCGGACGTAGAAGGTGCGGCCTATGTGGTTGTCAGGGCCGTTCTTTGGCATGCCCATGATCTTGGTGAACTGCTCGCCAAAGACTCTGGCGATGTTGCCCTTTCGCAGCCCAGCGTCGTCACCATACTCGTGGTCACCGGGAGCGACGTAGACAGTCATATTCCGATCGTTGAAGCGTTTCATAAAGCCACCCCAGTATTCTTCGGTCTTGCGCTGCACTTGCTCGGCATTGTCCCACCAGCGCGCGTCCATGATGTCGCCCGCATTCAGCGTGAAGTCTGGCCCCTCCGCCTGCAGCCGGTCGAAGAACCAATCCAAGGTATCCTCCCAGCCGGGCTGAGGATTGCTGATGTTCCAGTTGAAGATATCTGGCACGCTAGTGAAGCGGATTTCATTGGGACCGCTGCTGTCTTGCGCGGTGAGAAAACTGCTACTCCAGGCTAAGATCGCTAGGGTAACTATGTGAAGTCTGACTTTTACGAGCATCGTCAATACCGAAACGGAAGATCGGCTCGTTTGCAATGGCTCATCAGTCCCGCATATCTCTGACATTTTTGACTATGGTGTCAGTTGTTTCTATCCTACTTCTACAGTCGTATGAGAGTCTCAAATGTCCTGCTGTGGTGTCTTTTATTGTTCGCGATATCAGCTGCTGAAAGTCGTCAGCCGAACATCCTTTTCATAGCAGTGGATGATCTAAAACCCACACTGGGATGCTACGGCGATACCACAGCTCAGACGCCTGAGATCGATCGACTCGCTAGCCGAGGCACGGTGTTTACCAATGCGCAGTGCCAGTGGCCAGTCTGCGGTCCCAGCCGGGCCTCGCTGATGACGTCTCTCTACCCCGAGGCGGTCGGGGTGATGGATCTAAAGACCGACATGAGGAATAAGAATCCCGATGTGGTCTCTCTGACTCAGCACTTTAAAGATAATGGCTACCTGACGCTAGGCACGGGCAAGATCTACGATCCACGCTGTGTCGATAGCAAGACGGCCATGGACCGGCCATCGTGGTCCCAGCCTTTTCATCACCAAAATCTGCGCGAGGTGAAATACAACGACGTGAAGAAAGTCGTGCTCGCACCCGATGTGAAGGACGCCGACCTGATGGATGGGCAGATCGCTAGAAAGGGAGTGAGGCTACTGCAGGAGCTAGCCGCTGCGGACGGCGAGCAGCCTTTCTTTCTCGCCGTTGGGTTCAAAAAGCCTCACTTACCGTTTATCGCTCCAAAGAAATACTGGGACCTCTACCAGCGAGCGGAATTGCCTCTGGCAGCTCACGCTGGAGGTATAGAAAACGACAGCGGCTACCTGCTACATGATAGCCCAGAATATCGTGGCTATGATGGTTCTCCCAAAACAGGGCCAATCTCAGAAGCTTATCAGCGAGAGGCGCTACACGGGTACTATGCCTGCACCTCCTTCATCGATGCTCAGGTCGGTCTCCTGATCGGAGAGCTGGATCGACTTGGGCTAGCGGATGATACCGCGATCGTCCTGTGGGGTGACCATGGCTTCCATCTAGGCGATCACTCGATGTGGGGCAAGCATAGTGCCCTAGAGCAGGCAGCTCGTGTACCTCTGATCATGGTGCCGCCGGGTGGCGCTGATGTTAAGGGCAAAACAAGCCCGACGCCGATCGAGCTGGTCGATATCTACCCTACCCTGTGCGAGTGGGCAGGTATCGAAGTGCCCGAGGGAATAGCGGGGCGTAGTTTTGTGCCGTTTTTCGACGGTGATCAGACCGCCATACGAGAGGGAGCTCTGACGGTGTTTAAGAAAAAGGGTTCGATGGGCTACTCATTTCGCACCGAGCGGTATCGGTACAATGAATGGTTGAACAAGTTTGGTAAAACAGTAGCGACTGATCTGTTTGACTACCAGATAGACCCGCTGGAAACCACGAACCGGGCCGCTGACCCTGAGTATGCTGAGGTGATCGCTAGGCTTAGCCAGAGCATGCGCGAGCAGGGAGTAGGATGTGAGCGGCTATTGGGTGAGGTGAATTGTAAAAGTAAGTAATCATGAATCTATTGATCACCGGTGGTCGAGGCAATGTAGGTAATCAAATCGCTGAGTTGGCTAGTACCGAAGGCGTGTTCGGCGAGATCGTCACACTAGGCCGAGCGGCGGCGGCGACAGACGACGATCGTTTCCGGCAGGAAGTCGGCTCGATCCTAGGGAACTGTTGAAATATCATGCGACGAAAAATCTCCTAGATTTTTCAGCTTGGAATTAGCGGCTTCGCCGGATGCTGGTTGAGGTCGACCCTTCGGGTTGGGGCCCTTTTGCCGTCTAGCTTCGTTGCTCCTCGGACGTAGGGGCTACCCTACTTCCTCGTCGCGCCTTGCTAGCCACCAAAAGTGCTCCCAATTTTTCATCACCTGATATTTCAACAGTCCCCTAGATGCGGAATGCATGAGCCGAATCCTCAATACCTATGAGATCACTCATGTCATTCACGCTGCAGGAGCTAGGACCAGTGCCTGCGCTGCTGACCCCGCGCTTGCTTATGAGAGCAATGTCTTGGGCACAGAGATGGTTTTTAGGGCGATTGCTGAATCTGAGTCAGTAGAGAAAGTGGTCCTCATTAGCACGGCGGCTGTGTATGGCAAAGTGCAGAATTCGTCTCCCGTGGTGGAGTCGGCTGCTATCCATCCGCCAACTAACTATGCCATCACTAAAGCAAGTGCTGAGATGGCGGCTGCTCATCATGCTGCGTCTGGCAGCTTCGAGCTAGTCACCATTCGCCCGGGATTTGTGGTGCACTCGGTCCGGTCTGCTTTGGCTGATTTTGCCAAACGGATCCTCAATGATGAGTGTCACTCATTTCTTTGGCCCAAGTATTTCTATATTCATTCGCTCTCCGATTTGGCCAGATCGATACTGTCCCTGACGATCACAAATGGGGTCGAGGGCATCTATCACCCTCCTGGGCATGTTATGCAACTGGATGGGTTTGCAGAGCTACTGAAAGAACTCGCCGACGAGCGGCATTGCCAGCCAACCACCGGAACCACAGTCGATACCGATTTACCCGTTCCTGGGAATTTGGATACCCAGCGGTTTTTCGAGCAGTTTCCTGATTTCACACTCGATTCACCGAAGGATATCTTTCGAGGGGTATTGCCTTAAGGGTAGAGCATTGGCTCAAGGAGGGGCTGCTTTTAGCTGCCCGGCTACAATCGGCCGAAGACTATGGCTCAGCCTGCCGGGCAGCTAAAGGCAGCCCCTCCTTGGTACTCAGCCTGATATTTTCCAGCCTCTTTGCGCGCTACTCCCAGCTGAGCGATACGATACCAGTGTAGTGGTGCCGGGCATCGGGTGTGACGATGAAACCAGAGTAACGCCCCGAGTCAGAAATCACAGGCATGCTATGTGCCATCGGCTGCTCAGCATTGCGGGCGATCCATCGCTGTAACCAGTCAATTTCGACACTGGCGGGAGCTTTGCGGGCTGCTCGCTGCTGTTGGCGAGCTTGGCGCTGTTGTTTCTTTGCCTGTTTCCGCTCTGCATTCGTTTCCTCTGCTGAAGCGAGTGTGGGACCGATAGATAGAGGAATTACCAGTAGGAGCGAAAGTATCAATGTGTCGCGTGTCATATGGCTTGTTCGTTGGCGAATTTGCCTTTGTGACAACTTTTCTTTCCACTGCTGAACGGGTTTACCAAGGCAGCGGTAGGAGGGAAGTCGATCAACTAAAAGTTGATCTACGTTCGCAGGGTCAGCCTTCAGCTGACCGACACGCTGAGCTACCTGTTGGAGCAAAAACGATGAAGGTCTGAACTTTCGCAAGTTCAGCTACGTGGTCGATTACCACCTACACTTCACTCACCGTCGTCTCACTGCCCGCAAAGCTCTTGGTCTCGACTCCTAGGCGCTGGAGCATGGTCAGATACAGGTCGGCCAGATCTCGCTCGTCGCCTGCGATCTCGCTTTTCCAGCCTTTGTCGGTGGAGAAGCCTGAGGAGGCGGAGTTGTCTTCGTCGGTGCCGTATTTGAGATACTGACCGTGCTGAAAGCCGAGGGCGCCGCCACCGCTGAGGACGATGGGGTAGTTGCGCGATAGGTGAAAGGCGCTAGAGGCGGAGCCAAATAGGGTAACCGTGTTGTCTAGCATGGTGCCATTGCCCGCCACTTCTGGGGTGTCCTGCAGACGCTGCAGAAAGCGAGCGTACTCCTCCATCAGGAAGTTGCAGTAGTTGGAAAATTGCGCCCAGCCATCTGGCTTCTTGGTATTGTGCGACAGTTGGTGAGTGAGATTGTAGCCGATAGCACGGGCGAGGTAGTCGCTGGCGCCGACGCCATTTTCCCTACCGAGCTGCCAGGTGGCGACTCGGGTGGAGTCGGTGCGAAAGGCCAGATAGATCAGCTCATACATGGTCTGGATGTAGTTGCGCGGATCGTCTGGGGTGACGTCGAGATCGAGGTGACTCACATCTACCTGTGGTAGTGGTATGTCGAGCCAGCGACGGGCCTTTTCCACACGGATCTCGGTGTCGCGCACGGACTGCAGGTACTCATCCAGAGTGCCTTGGTCGTGGTTGGATAGTTTTTTGCGGAGCGATCGAGCATCGCCCATCAGATCATCTAGAGCCGACTGGCTGATGGCTAGCCGCCGCTCGGCATCTTTGCCGTTGGCTACGAATAGGCGGTCGAAGATACGCTTGGGGCGATTTTCGGCGGGGATCGGTCGGCCGGATTGATTGAAAGACATGGTCTGCGCGCCACGGGGCGAGCCGGTGCCGCCATCGGTCGAGAGCACCAGCGATGAGACGCGTGTCTCATCACCTACGGCATGCGCGTAGACCTGGTCTAGTGAGATAGAGTTTTGATAGTCGCCACTGGCACCGGTATTCGCGCCGGTTAGGAATTGGTCGGCATTTGAGTGGCCGTGCACGCGACGTACATAGGGGTGCGACATGCCGCCGACCACCGTGATCTGCTCGCGCAGCGGCTCCAGAGGGCGCAGACTATTGGTCAGCCGAAAGTCGCGCCCTGGATCGTGTGGAAACCAGCTGTACTCGCCAAAAGCAGGATCGTCGACACGCGGCATGGGCACGCCATCCGGCTGGTAGAAACAGGCGAGCCGCTTGGGCTGGGCTACAGCCGATGACGATGATGCCGACTTGGCAAAGGTCTCAAAGCCCGGCAGCGCCAGTGCGAATCCGCTGACACCACGCAGGAATTTTCGCCGGTCTAGAGTAGAGAGGTGGGTGCTCATGATTGGTTTACGAATAGATCGCTGAGGATGATATTTCTGATGAGAGTCTTCAGCCCGTCGCCATCGCGCCGAGTCTGTGCGGTGATCTGCTCCAGACTCGTCCTATCGCCAAAGCTCATCGGGCGGCCGAGGGCGTAGGAGGCGAGCTTGTGAGTCATGGCGCTGGCGAACTGATCCTGACGCAGCTCTAGCAGGTAGCGCTTCAGACCATCCATGCCCTGCAGTTTGTCGCCATTGAAGAGGATGCCTAGGGAGTCCTCCGTGCGCCAGCGTCCGAGGGCGTCGTAGTTTTCAAAAGCGATACCCCAGGGGTCGATCTTCTCGTGGCAGGAGGCACAGGCGGCATCATTGCGATGGTCAGCCATGCGTTCTTTTAGCGTCATCTCCAGTATGCGCGGATCGGCTAGGTCGATCTCCGGCACGGCGGGCGGCGGTGGTGGCGGTGGGTCGTGGAGGATATTCTCCAGCAGCCAGATGCCGCGTTTGAGCGGGTGCGAGTGCTTGCCATCGGCATTCATCGCCAGCAGCCCCGCCTGAGTGAGGATGCCGCCGCGCTTGCTATCTGGCTGCAGGCTGACTCGGCGGAATTCACTGCCATAGACTTCTTTGATGCCGTAGTGGTTGGCGAGCCGCTCATTGATCACAGTGTAGTCAGCGTGTAGAAAGTCGAGGATGTCGGAGTCCTCGCGCAGCATCTCGGCAAACATCTCGATCGGCTCCCTGCCCATGGCTGAGCGCAGGTCTTTGTCGATCTCCTGGTAGTCGAGTAGGGTCATGCCTAGCCACTGTCTCACAAAGTGATGCGCCAGGCGCTCTGCCCGCTCATCGGTCAGCATGCGCTCGATCTGCTGGGTGAGGATGGCGGGATCGCTCAGACTGCCACTGGCAGCCAGCTGCAGCAGCGGCTGATCTGGCACACTGCTCCAGAGAAACATAGCCAAGCGTGTCGCTAGGTCATAGTCGGTAGGCTGTGGAGTCTGTACGATGTATAGAAAGTGTGGCGATGAGATGACCGTGGCGAGTGTCTCGATCATCGCGGCCTGGGCATCGTCGCAGGAGGGGCGTATGGCATGGTATAGGGCGAGTTTTTTATCCAGCTCGGCATCGGTAGCAGGTCGCCGCCAGGCACGGTGGATAAAATCACGCAGGATATCTCGGGGCCGAGCGTCGAGATCGGAGCCCTCGGCAAAGATCCGGCGATGGGAGGCTGGCGGCCATGTCTCGTAGTAGGGTGCGGTCACCTCGATGTAGTCGATGTGGATACCGCCGTCCTCGCGGCCACTGTATCGATTTAGAAAGACGAGATACTCCGAGGGGTTGGGCCGCTTGCCGAGCGGGAATTTACCGCGAAAGGCATTGCGCGAGATCTCTCCGAGAGGGATATCTAGGTCGTAGATCTCTGGGCTATCAGCTGTAGCGGCGATGGTCATCTCGCCGACTGGAAAAGAGGTCTTGGAGTTGTTACTCGGCTGATAGCCAAAGTCGACTCGCAGATCGGGTGCCGACGGGGAGGCTGTAGAGCTACGCCAGGCTCTGATACGTAGCCGCAGGGTACCACTAGCTGGGAGAGAATCGCCTAGATCGATGAGCTGGGACTGCCCTCTCGGTAGCGACAGGACATAGTCGGAGACAGCAGGCACAGCTGCAGACTGCTCAGCGGCTACTGGGCGAAAGCTATTTTTGCCATAGCCGCTGCGTGCGGTGAATCCCTGTCCAGATCTCAGGTCGATGAAGTGGGCCGATTGAGGATTGTACTTCCACAGGTCTTGCTCCAGCTTGGCGATCTTTTCCTGTGTCTTTGGCGAGTCAGCCTCTTTACTGCTCTTGAGGTTTTTCAGAGAGCGGATCTTTCCAGACTGAAAGTTGTCTTCCGTCGTTTCACCAGTGATCACGTAGCGCACCGGAGTGGGTTGCTCGCCGCGTACGGTCGCTTTGGTCAGAGCGGTGTGGGCGATCTCTCGATAGGTCTCGAACTGCGCCGCCGTCATCTGCAGCATCTCGGAGCTATTTTGAAAGCCATCCTCCGACTCCGTCTCTGGCGGCAGATCTTTGGCGAAGTCATACGGCAGACCGAGCAGATCCTGCAGGGCGTAGCTGGTCTCGTAGCGTGTCAGCCGGCGAAAGGAGGTATGCCCCTGCTCGCTACGCTGCGACTGCGAGGCCACGAGCAGCTCCTGGCTGATCCAGTCGACTACCTTGGCTCGATCATCATCGGCTAGCTCGACATCCTCCTCATCGGGCGGCGGCATCTCGCCCTGGCTGATGGTATCGGTCACCTCCACCCACCAGGCACCATCGGCGCCATTGACCATATCGGGATCGAGCGTGTCGACTCGGAAGTCTCCCTTCTGCTTATCCGGGCCATGGCACTTCACACACGATGCCTTCAGCAGCGGCTGGATCTCGCTGTGAAAGGTCGCAAGGTCCGCCTCGGGTGGGCCATCGGGCACGGCTAGGGCTTTGGTATCTAGGTATTTCGAGAGCTTTCGCCCCTCGCTGCGCAGTTCTTCGATGGTAGGCGGCACGGCCAGCTGCGCGCCCTTTAGCGACACGCCATCTAGAGCGATCTCCGATAGCTGGTAGTGCGTCGCATCATCGAACTGGAAGGTAAACCGGTAGTAGCGCCACGGAGTGGTCTCTGCCATGGAGAAATGCCTAGCTTCGCGCCGCTTTTCCCATTCGGGTTGGTTATCTCGGCTGTCGAGTTTTGTCCACTGCCGGCCTTTCATCGAGCCCTCTAGCACCCAGTGGTCTGGGTCGCGCGATGGCACATCATTCCCAGAGGTGAGAGAATAACCCGAGATCGCGGTCGCTTGCGGTAGCTCCACCTGCCACTGCACGGCGTGGCCTTCGTGCAGTCCGCACCATTTGGAGTTGGTAGATGCGTCGGCAGCCATCAGCACCGTCTGCGGGCCGTGTCCCACGTGTCCGCTGGGTGACGACACCTCTGGACCGGCTACAGCGGGTGCGACGGCACCTGCCAGAGCTACAGAGGCTATGGCGCACAGGTGTCGGATGCTTCGGTTTAGAGCAGTGTTAGGCATCGGAAGCTAATGTCCCACAAGATGAGGAATCGTAGCTGCCCTTATTGCGTCCCCCGTGGTCCCGTATATGTGTGAGCCGATTGCCAGCGGTAGCTAAGATTTGCTCACTTTGGGTCATCTACAGAGGGCTGATAGCTCATCTGAAAGGTCGCAACTGACTGACACAAGCAATGAACAGATCGCAGAAAACCACGACATGCTTATCTCTGATACTGTTCTGCCTGGGGTGGGCGGTAGAGGCGGTAGAGATCACCCAGAAATCTACTGGGCGAGCTCTAGATGTGATCGTGCTCGAGCTCAGTGAGACGAGTGTGACATTTAGCACCAAAAAGGATGGACCGACCTATCAGGTGGGGTTGGATCAGCTCACGGCTGAGAGCGTCGAGCGGCTGAGCAAGCTGTCTGGTGCCATGATCAAGAAGGTGATCAACAAGGCACTCCGAGGACAGGCATGGATAGATACTAATGCCGATAGCAAAAGAGATACTTCTGAACGCCCAGTAGTAGACATGGTGATGAAGCTGTACCTCGACCACAATCGGGATGGCATCCCCGAGCGCTGTATCGGCACGACTAGGACCGATGCCGAGGGTGGTTACACCTTTTCGATTTCTGTCGCAGGTCATTATCAAGTCGGTATCGATCTGCTGACAGCACCAGAGGAGGTGTACCAGATCAGTCGCCTAGCGGCAGAGGCAGATCCGGTAGGCAATGATTTCAGCCCTGACACTCTGCGAACTCGAGTGCTTGCTATCGAAACCGATTTAGCCGGTGTCGATGTGGGGCTGCTAGAGACCGATCCAAAGGCCCAGTTTCTCGGCCTGCACACTGCCGAGGCTGGCCCGGTGAAGGCGGAGGTCCAGCGCTGGGTATACAAAGATATCGCCCTGAGTATCGAGCATCTGGGTGGTGAGGTGGATGAGCGGGCACACCTGAATGCGACGAGATGGCTAAAGTGGTACAAACAGGCGGAAACTGTATTTCAAGAAGCGCTGGTGAAAGATAATTTTCTGTCGGAAGAGCGATTCCCCGACAATCATTACGAGGAATGGCTGAGGGGGAAAAAGCACTTTGAGGGCTTCATGGGGAACAATAATCTAGGATCTGGCCCCACCTCATCAGCGCAGGTCCCCTCAGAAGATATTCATCGTGAGCCCGAGAATGTCTCACTGCACCGCATTTTGTTTTACGAGGGCATACGCGGGGCCAATCCATTGTTTGAGCACAGAGGGTTCTGGCCGCCGAATGGTTGTTTTAGCCATATCGGAGTCGGGGATATATCGATCATGGGACCGCATCTATTGACGGCGGTCACGATGTATGAAGTAGGTGGCGAAGATGCGATCACCGATATCAATGGGCAGTATGGCAATGTCTGGAACTCAAAAGAGATCCTGGTGGATGGATTGAAAAACTGGAGGCGGGCGAGGACCAACTACCTCGATGCATTCGCATCATTCGAAAGCCCGAAATCCAAAGAGCTTCGCGGTAGTATTTTTTATGGATCAGGCTTGGCGAGCAGCTTTTTATTCCACATCTATCTGGAGTATGGTAAAGAGAAATTCATCGAGACTCTGATCAACCTGAGCCAGCAAAAAGTCGCTGGGTCTCCGGAGGAGGCTGTCCATGCATTGACTCGCAGTTTCGCCGATGCACTCGGTCAAGAGGAGGTAAAGAAACTCTGGGAGGATCATCACATGCCCTTTATCTATGATTACGATAGTGATCGTGGACTATCTACAGGTAACTTTGAGGCAAATGTACGCGACGTGTATCGTTGGGATTTTGCACCGCATGGTATTGCAGACGATGACATATTGCCGGAGTACTCCTTGTTTTCAGAGCGCACCAGAGAGGGCTTCTTTCTACCGGATCGAGATGTGGAGCATCAGGTAGCGGGATCATTCTTTTACCAAGACTCCAAGTACCAACTGCAATATGTGATAGCTGGCGAGACTCGGTCGATGTCCGAGGATTCGAGTTTTGTTATTTTTTCTGGAGGTCTGGCTCATCGTGTGAAAAACGGCAGATGGAAGGTGAGTTTTCAGGGGCGGATCTGGCCCAGCGATCTCAATAATATTTTCGCAGAGGGCCTGCAGATGACTCCAAGCTACACTCACGAAGGGGTAAGCGAGTGGGTCGAACATGAGGGGCGGTTTGAGGTGGTGGTCACAGATGGCGAGCTCAATCTGCGTTTTCCCAATATAGAGATGTTCAATCTCGTGCTTGAGCGTGTCGGGGATGAATAATCTCCCTCTGTAGGTGTGCTCTGGCTGGTCGCTCGAGTATGGTCTGGCTTTTCAGCTAAAATTAGGGCAGGCTGGTAGCCATGAAAGTTTTGCTCAGTCTATTATTTGCATTGGTTTTTGCGCTGAGTGGCCACCCTAGGTTTGTGGCGGCTGAGGCACCGGATGGCAATGGACAGCTGGGTATGAACCTGGAACTCATCGAAGGTGGCGTCGATCAGCTGGGGCGAAAATTTTCCTATCGAGGGCAGAGAGAATCAAATAATAAACTGATCCTCACTGCTAGTAATGGATTTTTCGACAAAAAAGGCATCGTGGCGAAGGGCCAATCGAAACTGCCCAAAGCTGGGGATGAGGATCTGATCGCTACTAATTTCGGGTATTTGGAATGGAGAGAGCCCAATCACTCCATGCGCTGGCATGTCTTGGTGGCGAGGCCGGGCAAGGTTGCTCTGCAGGTATTTATGGAGGCGACCGACCCTGGATCAAAAGTAGAGATTTCATTCGGAGATCAGGTCCAGAAGGTTACTACGGCTAAATCAACTGCCGACAAAGCCCAGCCATGGGATGTGGCTTTCGATGTGAAGAAGCCGGGAGAGTACCGAGTAACGATCAGTGCGACAGATACGCGGAGAGGTAGCATAGGAAATCTGCATCGTATCGATCTATATGGTCCTGCTATCGCCGATGCTCATTTGCTAAGGGTGAGATGGCGCCCTGCCGCAGCGCATGGTAGCTATGATACCACCAAGGTATCGGATGCCAAACTCTTGGTGTTTACGACGCGGAGTATGGTGCCTATTTCGAACTATTCTCCAATAACCACACCCTTTGGGTACTATGGAACCACTTTTGACAATGATAGAAAAAGCGGCGGTGGCTTTAATTTTTCGATGTGGGGCAAGAAAGGTGCCGAGCATGATATCAAACAAATGCCCCATTTATTGGGCGTGGGTTCTCCGGAGGGTGAGTTTAGTGGATTTGGGCATGAGGGTTCCGGTGTAAAACCAAGGGGGTGGGAGCCAATGCCCGACCGACCCGAGCTAGTGGTCCAGGCGCTACGCGTCGAAAGCGATGAGGAGTATGATACCTATTATGGGTACTATTTCGATCATCCATCGAATCAGTGGAAATACTACGCATCTGGCAAAAAGTGGCATGGTGGGAGACCGCAAACCCATCTGAAACTGGGATCGTTTTGCGAGGTGCCGGGGCCGCCTCAGAGCGAGAGGACAGGTGATGTCTACCGCGAGGTTCGGCGAGCTTGTTGGGCCTGGGATGGTGACTCGTGGCAGCGTATGGAGACATATTTGCCCGGCGGAAGCGGTAGCAAGGGTGATATACCAGTGAATAAGAGCTGGTATACCACTGCAGAGGGAGAGTATGCGATGGGCTGCGGTGGTATTCGGCTTTATCACCACAAGGCTGCTTTGGTAAAAGTACCGGCGGACAACACATTGCCAGCGTTTTTGACTAATGTGACCATCGAGAGAGTTTTCTCGACACCGATTACCTACGGAAAAGCACAGGCGACCGAGGTTTCTGCTACCGGAGCTTTGGTAGAATTCATTGTGTCTAAAGGCAGTGGTTTTAAGGGAGGAGTCCTATACTACGGTAAGAAGGATGCTCTCACATTTGCCGCTCGAGATTTGCATGGGACAGAGCGTAAATCTGAGCTAAGCCAAGCAATCAACGAGCAAAGTTGGCAAAAGAGCTCCGAGATCACATCACTCGCTCTAGGTGTGAACCGTGTCCGTCTGACGGACCTAGAGCCCAATACGCCCTATTACTTCCGCATCTTGTGTACCGATGAGGTCAGTCAAATATGGACCGAGAAAACCTACTCCTTTCAGACTCCACAATCAGGTGCCCCAGTAGTCAAAGTAGCACCTCTGGAGGCCTCTACAAAAACTAGCAGAGCAGCAGCCGTATCTCTAGGTGACCAGCCCTTTCGGATCTGGACTTATCGAGTCGGTGGGCAGGCTCGGACTCTCGAGGGCAGGCTTTTAGGAGTATCGAACGGTCGGATACAGATAGAGCGAAAGTCTGACGGAAAACAAGGCACGATGCAGCTGGATCTGTTTTCTAGCGAGGACCGAGCCTATATCGAGACTTTGAGAGTGCGTGAGTAAGGTTTTATTGGCTCGATTCAATAGGGTACAATTTTCAGTCAATAGGGTACAATGCCGCCGATGATGCCTACCAAGCTCCTGGGGACATGGCATCAAGTTATTTGCTTTCTGGGGCGGTCACGAGAGGGCTTATGAGCTGTTTCGAAGGAGCCGACCATCAGCACGATCTGGATGCTGAGGCGGCTTTGCGAGCCAATCTCGAGGGCTTGGCAAAATTGTTGAAATAGGTGATCTGCCGTTCTGTTTGGGCGTGATCCGGTGGATTATTGTTTTGAGCTTTCGCGGCTGTCAGGGGATGGTCTAGGTATGAAGGCGACTCAGCAGCTTTTGCGCACTTGGTTCATCATGGCGTTGTTTTCTGTCTGCTGCGGGGCAGAGGAGCTGGGCTTAAAGAACTGGCAGGACATTATCTTTGTCGAGCATGAGACTGGAGCGCTGAGACTCGATGTATTTCGTCCGGACGATGAGTCAGTGCGCCCAGCTGTCCTCTGTCTACATGGGGGATTTTGGGCCAAAGGCTCCAAGATCAATATGCACCCTCTCGCCAAGGATCTAGCCGCGCGTGGCTATGTGGCGATCTGCTCAGGCTATAGGCTTACCGATGTGGCGCCCGCGCCAGCGCAGCTCCACGATGTGCAGGCAGCGATCCGGCATGTGCGGGAGCATGCTGAGGAGTTTGGTATCGACCCTGAGCGGATAGCAGTGACCGGCTCGTCGGCAGGCGGCTATCTGGCGGTGATGGTAGCGGTAGTCGATGAGAGCGATCCGGCGTGCAGGCCCGATGCAGCCGTCGGTATGGGGGCTCAGACCGATCTCTCCGAGCCACATATCGTCAATACCACGGTGGAGAACTGGTCGAAATTTATGAGCGGCTTTCACCATGAGAATCCGCAGAACTACAAGGACCAGTCGCCGATACGGCACCTGACCGATGATGATCCGCCAGTGGCGATCGTCACTGGCGAGCATGACAAGGCCGCAACCCGTGCGGTGGCGTTTCGTGCTAAGGCAGAAGAGTTGGGTATTCCGACTGGGCTGACGGTTATTCCTGGGGCTCCACACGGGCTACTGCGAGCGCCAGAGCATCGCAGGCAGGCTGTGGATGCACTGGTAGAGTTTTTTGATGAGCATTTGGGAGGGGATGATGAGGAATAGGATTAGTCTAGATTCACAGGCTCAAGGAGGGGCGACGTCTCGTCGCCCAGCAGGCTTGGGGCGGAGAATTCGGCAGCGGCTGATCGGCTTTGGCTCGGGTTGCTGGGCGACGAGACGTCGCCCCTCCTTGGTCGCTTTGCTACTGCTCTCTTTTGCTAGTGCCGCCGAACCTACACCTGGTGACAAGCTATTCGCCCTGCACATCCGGCCGCTTTTCGCTGAGAAATGCAATGCCTGCCACGGTGACGATCCGGATAAGATCAAGGGCGGCTTCGATATGCGGACTCGCGAGGCACTACTGCTCGGTGGCGATACCTTCGGCGAGGAGGTGGCGATACTGGGTAAAGGGGAGCAGAGCTTTCTATACCTGACCACCACTCGAAAGGAGCAGGACTACGAGATGCCGCCGAAGGAGGCGGATAAACTAACCGAGGAGGAGCAGTGGCACATCCGCGACTGGATCGATGCCGGTGCGCCCTGGCCCGATGATGCAGCCGTCGCAGCGATACAGGCAGAGTATGCCGAGGGCGAGATGGTGCAGACATCGAAGGCGTTGTCAGAGGATTGGCAAAATCGGCGCTACGAATCTGAAAAGCTATGGTCATATCGGCCTTTGAGTGTCGCTGCTGTGCCTGAGGGCGTTCACCCAGTCGATCATTTCATAGATGCTCGACTATCGTCAGTCGGGCTAGAGGCAGCTCCGCCTGCATCGCCTCGTCAGCTCATCCGTAGGATCCACTTTGGGCTGACAGGGCTGCCACCTAGTCCCGATTTGGTAACCGAATTTATGGCTGATCCAGATGTGGCCAGTCTCATCGCCAGCCTGATGGATTCGCCACACTATGGTGAGCAGTTTGCCCAGCACTGGCTAGATGTCGCCCGCTACGCCGATTCAGGGGGCTTTGCCAATGACTACGCTCGACCTAATGCCTGGCGCTACCGCGACTATGTGGTACGCGCCTTTAATGAGGATAAACCCTACAGCGATTTCGTTCGCGAACAGATCGCGGGCGACGAGCTGGATGCGACTGATCCTGAGAAATTAATCGCTACCGGTTTTCTGCGCATGGGCCCATGGGAGCAGACGGGTATGTCCGTATTCAAAGAGACTCGGCAGATGTGGCTAGATGATGTCACCGATTCTGTCGGGCAGACCTTTCTCGCCCACGCGATGCAGTGCGCCAAATGCCACGACCACAAATTCGACCCCGTACCGACGCGGGATTACTACCGCATGATGGCGGTATTCTCGACGACTCAGTTTGCCGATCGCGATGCGGATTTTTTAGCTAGTGAATCATTGCTGGATTTTGATCGTCGCAACGCTTGGACTAAAGAAAAGATAGCCGTCTTCAATCAACAGAAAGCAGCGATCAACGCCAAGGTACAGCAGAATAAGAAGAAAGAAGATGGCGAGGTAAATCTTGGAGAGAATGGCCTAGGTCCCGGCGATGAGGCATCGCAAGCGCGCTTGGCGAAAAACATCATCAGGCACCAGATCGAGCAAGATAGCACGAGGCCTATCGCCCAGTCAGTATATACCGGAAAGACCGTGACCAAGCGCAATGTCCAGGGGCGACAGAAGCTACCGAAAAAGCCATGGAATGCTGGCAGCTTCGATCCTGATGTGATCTTCACAGGAGGCGATGTCTACACTCATGGCGATGCGGTGGTGCCGGGTGCTCTAAGCGCGGCCGAGGCGCTAGGCGGTATGCAGGCGAAGCCTTTCCCTAAGGGCATGGGGCAGCGGCGCTTGGCATTGGCGGATTGGATCACGGACCCACAAAATCCACTCGCCGCTAGGGTCATGGTCAATCGAGTCTGGTCGTGGCACTTTGGACAAGGGCTGGCGGGTAATCCGAATAACTTCGGCGGTACGGGCGAGTTGCCAACGCATCCTGAGCTGCTCGATTACCTAGCAGATTGGTTCATCGATAGCGTCTGGTCAGTGAAAAAGCTGAACCGACTCATCATGAGCTCGGCCGCCTACCAGCGCAGTAGTACGCATCCGCAGCCAGAGCGAGTCGAGGAGATAGATCCCAAGCGCAAGCACTACGCCACCTTTCTGCCACGTCGACTCACAGCCGAGCAGCTGCGCGATGCCATGCTGGTATCGAGCGGCGAGATGAATCCCGCAATCGGCGGTATCCCCTGTCGACCAGAGATCAATGCCGAGGTAGCGGTGCAGCCGAGGCAGATCATGGGTGGCACAGCCTCGGTCTACGAGCCAGATCCCACACCCCAGCAGCGCAACCGCCGCAGCCTCTACGCCGAGCGTCTCCGTGGCCTGCGCGATCCGTTTTTAGAGACATTCAACCAACCCGGCCCAGACAACTCCTGCGAACTCCGCGAGACCTCCACCGTAGCCCCACAGGCGCTGACGATGATGAATGCGCAGGAGGTGCAGGATCGGGCGCTGGCATTTGCCGATCGATTGGTCGGTATGGAGTTGTCGGATCAGGCGACGGTGGCCAGAGCCTTTGAGATCGCACTGGGTAGGTCGGCTAATGAGGAAGAGGTGGCGACATGTGTGGATCACTGGAGAGCAGCAGAGAAAGAAGAGCATAGCCTGAGCCATAAGCCGGTGGACTTGCCTACTAAGATAAATAGGACAGTGAGAGCCGAAAAGACAGGCGAATACTATACCTTTACCGAGCACATGCCAGCCTATGAGAACTACGTGCCGGATCTACAGAAATGCGATGTCGATGCCAGGATCCGCGGCCTGAGCCATGTCTGCGTGGTGATCTTTAACCTTAACGAGTTTGCCTATTTGGATTAGGAAAGGAAAGCGAAGCGCTCAAGGAGGGGCGACGTCTCGTCGCCCGGCAGGCTGAGCCGAAGCCTATGAAAGATCTAACCGAGAACAGTTCACCGAGGTTGCCGGGCGACGAGACGTCGCCCCTCCTTGAGAAAAACCTGCGGTTTTTCAATCCGTGGAGGGAAACTGCTATTACTCAAAATCGAGTGCCTCATTGGCAGCAGACTGGTGCTCTATACTTCGTTACGTTTCGACTAGTTGATTCCATCCCTAAAGAGAAGCTAGATCACCATTACCGGGAACTAAAAGCTTGGAAGCAATGGCACCCCGAGCCGTGGGATGAGAAAACGGAGCTGGAGTATCACAAGCAGTTTTCAGCTAGGATCGATAAGTGGATGGATGCTGGGCATGGAGCCTGCGTTTTGAGAGATCGTAATTGCGCCGAAATTGTGAGAGATGCTTTTCTCCACTTTGAAAGCGAACGGACTGCTATGGTTAGTTTCGTGATCATGCCAAATCACGTGCATCTCACGTTTGTTGTAAATCCCACGTATGATTTAGGACAGATTGTTCAAGCTTGGAAGAGCTATACCGCAAAACGTATCAATACTGCGCTTAAGCGCGATGGTTCCGTATGGCAGAAAGACTATTTCGATCGAATGATCCGTGATCAAAAACATCTGCATAACTGTGTGAAATACATTCGTAACAATCCCTCGAAATCGAATATCCCAGAAGACGAATACTTTCTCTGGGAAAGTGAACTCGCCAAGAACGTAATGTAATCAAGGAGGGGCGACGTCTCGTCGCCCGGCAACCTGAGCCGAAGCCTATGAATCAACTATCTCTGAGACCCGAAACCACTGCTCTCAGCCTGCCGGGCGACGAGACGTCGCCCCTCCTTGGGCGCACTTCGTGCTTATTCTTATCATGAAAACACCACCCAACCAATACGCCACACCATCGCGCCGCGAAGCTCTCTACGGTCTCGGCGCGGGCCTTGGCTCCGTCGCTTTTTCTTCCCTCCTGCAAGGCGCATCTCCCACATCCAGAGTCGTTCATCACCCAGCGAAAGCCAAACGCTGTATCTTCCTGATGATGGAGGGCGGCCCTTCCCACATCGACACCTTCGACCCGAAACCAGAACTCGCGAAACGTCACCTAGAGAAATTCAAACGCTCTGGCGAGCGGGAGAGCGCGATGTCATCGGGAAATCGCTACTTCGTGAAAAGCCCCTTCGATTTCATCAAAGCGGGTGAAAGCGGTGCCGATATCTCTACCGAATGGCAGCACCTAAAGGAGATGGTAGATGATATGTGTTTCTACCGTGGCTGCCAGGTGGAGTCGGTGAATCACCCGACTGCCTGCTACCACGTCAATACCGGCAATCGATTTGGCGGCGATCCTGCGATCGGCTCGTGGGTCAACTACGGGCTGGGAACTGAGAACGAAAATCTACCCGGCTTCGTCGTGCTACCGCGCACGGCGTACCCACAGGGCGGTGCGGGCAATTGGTCGAATGGCTTTCTACCTGCCGATTTTCAAGGCACGCCGCTGCGACCTCAGGGCAGCCCGATACTCGATCTCAATCCGCCTGCTGGAGTATCGAGAGGTCAGCAGCGAGCGAATCTCGATCTACTATCCAAGCTCAATCAAAAGCACCTAGATACACGCGAGGGTCGCGGCGATCTGAGCGCGCGTATGGCATCCTATGAGCTTGCGTACCGCATGCAGACCGAGGTGCCAGGTATACTCGATCTGGATGGCGAGAAGCAAGAAACACTGGAGTCCTACGGTATCGGCGATTCCACTACCGATGCCTTTGGCCGCAAATGTCTGCTCGCTCGTCGCTTAGTCGAGAAAGGCGTGCGCTTTGTCCAGGCCTATGCGGGCAATTGGGATAGCCACGACTACATCGCCAAAGCTCACGGCTCGCTGATCCGATCTGTGGACAAACCAATAGCCGCTCTCCTACGCGACCTGAAAGAGCGCGGGATGCTCGACGATACATTAGTCGTGTGGTGTGGCGAGTTTGGTCGCACACCGGACAATGGGATGCGTAGCGGCGCGCAATCCTACGGTCGCGATCACAATGCCAAAGCGATGACCATGTGGTTTGCGGGTGGCGGGACAAAGGCGGGGCACACAGTAGGCGCGACAGATGAGATCGGCGCCGAGGCGGTGGAGTGTGTGCACCACATCCGAGACGTGCATTGCACGATACTGCATCTGCTAGGACTAGACGACAACAAGCTGACCTATTACCATGCCGGCCGTCACAAACAGCTTTCGCAGTTTGGAGGTCAGGTTATTCACGACCTGATCGCTTAGTTCACTATGAGATACCTTTTCCCTACCGCTCTACAGATCCAGACCTATGCCCAGGATTTGAGTGAAAAGGAGATCAAAGTAAAGGATGCGACATCTGGAGCTATCACCACTATACCTCGGAGTGAAATCGCCAGTCACACCGATGCGGTCTCGATCATGCCACCGATGGGTGCGATCCTACAGCGTAGGGAGGTGCGAGATCTAGTGGCTTACTTGGAAACTTTGACTCAGGAGAAATAGAGTGATGTTTGGAATATCTTTGGCTCAGCCTGCCGGGCGACGAGACGTGCGCCCCTCCTTGGTCGGGAGTCTTCGGCGGTGTAGGTGGTTTCAGAGTATTGAGATTCAAGGAGGGGCTGCCTTCAGCTGCCCGGCTACCTCGGCCGAAGCATCCGGCTCAGCCTGCCGAGCAGCTAAAGGCAGCCCCTCCTTGGGAATTCTATGCCTTTTTATCATCTGTATTTTTTCGACCTCTGCACTCGCCGAGAGAAAGCCTAACGTCATCATCATCCTAATCGATGATCAGGGCTATTACGACCTCGGCTGTTACGGCGCTACCGAGGTGAAGACGCCGCGTATTGACCAGCTCGCCACAGAGGGCATACGCTTTACCGACTACTATGCGGCTGCACCGATCTGTAGCCCATCGCGAGCCGGACTACTCACGGGCGCCTACCCTCGACGGATCGGTATGGAGACCTGGGTGCAGCGTGCCGACTCGAACCGAGGCATCCACCCCGATGAAGTGACCATTGCCGAATTATTCCAGGCCAATGGCTATGCCACAGGCTGTATCGGCAAATGGCATATCGGTGATCTAGAGCCATTCACACCGATGGCGCAGGGCTTTGATTATCACTTTGGTATGTATTCCAATCTCGATCCTGTCGAGACGGTTTACTTCGGCGACGAAGGGGTACCGATCCTACGCAATGGCGAAGTCGTCAAACAACCTGCCGATCCTGCTGAATTAACCAATCTGTATACCGAAGAGGCGATCTCCTTTATCGAGCGCAATCAGCAAGATCCATTTTTCCTGTTCCTACCGCACACCATGCTCCATGTGCCTTTGGGAGTCAGCCCAGAGTTTCGAGGTAGCTCAGAGTGGGGTGAATATGGCGACGCCATCCAAGAGCTGGATCATGGGGTCGGGCGATTGATGGATTCGCTATCTGAATTGGGTTTAGCCGATGACACCATCGTCGTCTACACCTCTGATAATGGCCGGGGCCCTGGCCGAAATAAACAGCAGCCGCTGGTAGGGGGCAAAATCACTACCTACGAGGCCGGTATCCGCGTGCCTGCTATCCTCCACGCACCCGGTAGGCAGGTGCAGCAGGGAGCCGTGTGCAGCGAGATCATCCACGCCATGGACTGGCTACCGACACTAGCGACTGCTGCGGGCATAAAAGTGCCCGAGGAGCACCCGATCATCGATGGACGCGATCTCTGGCCGATGATGATAGGCCAGACCGAGGGAATACCCTCGCCCTCCGCAGGCCTTTCGCTAAACGCAGGCGTCCCCCTACGCCGCCGCTGGGAGCAGGGGCTAGAGTGGAGCAGCTATTTCGATCGCGACGAGTTCGTGAATGCCTTTTTCTACCACGGTAGCCACGGCGCTCTAGCCGCAGTCCGATCAGGCCGACACAAAGCCATGCTCAACCCCAGACTAACTGTCTACGATCTAGTCAAGGATCCCAAAGAGTCCAAACCCATCCGCAACCGCGAGCTAAGCCGCAAACTACGCGGCATGGTGGTGATGTTTCAGGAAGAAATGAGCCGCGATGCCCGCAAAGCCGGCGAGGTAGCCGGAATGGCACCGGGACAGAAGTAGAGAATACTGTAGAGATTCGATCTCAAAGAGGAGGCAGGACTCTCCGGCTACGCAGGTGGTTTCAGAGTATTAGGAGTCAAGGAGGGGCTCCGTCAAATAGGGCAGCGAACCAAGGAGCGGGGACGTCTCGTCGCTAGGCAACCCGAGCTGTCGTGCTGGCACGCAACATCGGGCCTATGCACTGTGCTCGATTCTTTGGCTCAGCCTGCCGGGCGACGAGACGTGCGCCCCTCCTTGAGCGAGAGTCTCCGTCCAATAGCGAAGCGCACCAAGGAGCGGCGACGTCTCGTCGCTGGGCAACCCGAGCCGTCGTGCTGGCACGCAACATCGGGCCTATGCACTGTGCTCGATTCTTTGGCTCACTACCGGGCGATGCGACCTACGCCCCTTGACTCTTGCTAGCCACATCACCGCCCATAAGCAATCTGGCTGAGCAGTAGCGGGATCTCTGTATAATCATCGATCCATATCGGTGTCACTCCCAGCCTGCGCAGGCTATCTTCCTGCAGTTCACCATCTAGTGCCTGCACATGGTCGAGGATAGCGGCGATCTCTCTTTGATAGCGGGGCTGGCCTTTCACTCCAGCTCGTGGGGCACCGCCACCCTTCACGCCGTGGCGCATGGGTGGGCGGGCGCTCTTCACACCAGCTCGTGACTGCCCGTGGCTGTGCTCAAATTTCTCCAGGTAGTCGATCGCATTTTCGTGGATCAGATCGAGATCGTCAGTGGTGGGATTATGAAACTTAGGGCGCTGCAGGATCGCGTAGGTATCGGTAGCGATCGGGGCGGCGGCGATCGCATCTAGGATGCGGCGCATGTTTCTATCGGATAGTGAAAGACCTACCATGAGTGTGGCAGAGCCAGTGAGTGACTGCACCTGCACCAGATTCGACCAGTGGTAGGGATCGCGAGCAATGCGGTGGTACTGGTCTTCGGTGAAAACCAGATCCTGCTCGTAAGCGATAGTCGGCTCCTCGAATGGTACATACCCGTGCACGTGGTAGATCGGTAGACGCTGCCTATCAAGATGGGTCTGCTGGTAGATCGACTGGTGTGGGTAGTCGCACAGAGCGCCTTCGAGCAGGTTGTCGTAGTTGTAGGTGATGACTGACTCGACTCCCTGAGGCTGGCCGGGCAGGGCCGCGCGGATCAGATCAGTCACCGCCATCAGGGTGGCATTCTGGCGCGTCAGGCCGGTCATCATCGATGGATCGATCTCTTCCCGATCTTTAAAGCATGGCAGATACAGAGTGGTGTGCAGGCGATCGATGAAGTCTTCATTGAGAAAGTCATCGCCATCGAAAAAGTATTTCCTCAGCTTTCGAGCAGTCACCTCCAGAGGCTCGGCCTGGTGCTCGAGAAACCACTCCGCGATCGAGTAGAGGTAATTCGCCAGCCCGACATCTTTTGCTCAGCGGTGAGCATAAAATACATCATCAGGACCAGTTTTTCCCAAGTCGGCAGTCCACTGCCTACCGATACCCCTGCCCCTAGATGCAGGCTCAGTCCTCGCTCCTGATAAGCACGATGCAGTTGGTCGATTGATTGGTCCCTATCACTCATGTTTCGGCTGAATGATGGAGGATGGGGCAGATATGGCAAGCCTAGATCTGGGAGTCCGACGTCCCCCGTCGGCTGTCATGGCATTCGCTCATTATTTCATCCAGCCGACGAGGAGGACGGCACTTCTAGAGAAAACGTCTCCACACTTTTACTGATCGCCTTGTCGAAGCGGGGTTTACTGTAGCGAAAGATAGAGCGTGCATACCACCGCTCAGCCCGCCGTGTCTCGTCGGTCTGCTTGTACAAGAGATAGAGGGTAGCCGCAGCGCGGATTTCTTTGGGGTAGTAGCGCGTGATATCTCGATACTCGACGAGAGCGAGGTCATACTTCTTTTCTCGGATGTATTGCTCGCCGAGCCGGTAGCATAGCGGTGGCTTTCGGTTATACCCGCCTGGGCGGTAAATAGAGTCGACCCAGGCGAAAATGGGTATCGATATCCAGTTCGCTAGAGTCGGAGCTAGGATGATCGCTCCTAGGAGCATCTTGGCGAATGCGAACAGACATAAGCCAAAAGCGGTAGCCATCCCAGGTGCTTTTGCAAATAAGACAGCCAGATCGATGAACGCCCAGACCATTAACCCGATCCCCGTGAGGCGAAGCGCCCATCGCCAGATCAGCTCAGCTTTGGAATTTGGGTTATCATGATAGAGCCTCATCGCCCCATGATTGTATGAAAATCCTAGAGATTTGTAAAGCCCTGTGACCTTCCTGAAATCTTAAGCTTGTTGCTTTTTAGAAAGGAGGGTCAAGGTTGGTACTGTGAGACGTACTACCACCATAGTCGCTCCTGCCCTGGCCCTTCTGTTTATTTTTTCCCTTTCCCTCTTCCTTAGGAAGGACGATGACGCAGGTTTTCAACCTAACCGAGTCACCGCGACCACTGTCGACGAGCCGCCGCCAGTGCCATCGCCGCTTAGGCTGCGTATGGAGCTGGAACCTGAATTTGAGGCTTTCGATGCGTGGCAATCCAGCTTTCAGCAGTCTGCAGCTGCCACAGACCTCGCAGAGGGCATCCGCCTCGCCAGCCAGCGTCGCGAGGCGATGAAGCAGTTAATCCCTCTCGATCCCCAAGCGGCGCTGGATCGAGCTTTATCGTACACAGATCGCAGAGATCTACCGGAGGAGGTGCAGCAGCGACTCGAGCAGCCTATCCGCACGAGTGGCGATCTGGAGGTAGTCGCCACCTGTGGCTTGTCCGCCGGGCAGACGAGCCGACTCGATCATTTTGCTGTGGATGGTAGCGATGGCACCCGATACCAGGCTCATCCAGCCGGCGCGCGTGCAGATATCACCACCAAGCGGGGCATCTCCCTGCATGGTATCGCGGTAGACGATGTGATGGCTCTAGCTGCGGACCCGGTCCGTATTGTTCCTGATGATGAGCGACTGGCCGAGGGCTATCCCGAGCGAGCGATCCAAGTCGGGGGCAGTATCTATCAGGCTAGAGATGGCGATGCGATCGCAGAGCTGAGACAGCTTTTGACGGCCGATGAGCGGACGTTGGGTCCTCACTTTATCCAAAACTACCGGTCTCTGCGTGCTGAGAAAGTCGATGGGATCACTCTGATCGCAGCGGCTCCAGGCGAGGAGAGCAGCTTCGATCTAGCTGAAAACGAGGGCCCAGTAGCACCACCATCAGCGCATACCGAGGGGGCAAAGCGGCTGCTTTATATCCGGGCACGCTTTGCCGATCAAGACTCGAGCTTCGATCCTATCGATCTATCTACGCTGCAGTCGCGGCAGTCTGTGGTGGAGCAATTTTGGCAAGACAACTCCTACGGCAAATCGACGGTCACCACCACCTACACCGATACGATCACCCTAGCAGATCCCGCAGCATCGTGGCCGCAGGGGCTAGGGACATTGCTGCAGCAGGCTAGGGATGCCGCTCTGGCCGCCCAGCCAGTGGATCAGGACTGGGACTACAACAACTACGACTTCTACACCGTGGTGACCAGCGGCGGCAGTGGCTGGGGCTATGCGGGAGTTGCCTTCGTCGGCGGCAAGGGCTCTCACCTGAACGGTGCGGGTGCGACCAATCTGCGCACTGCCGGCCACGAGTTTGGGCACAATCTCGGTCTACTACACGCCAACTACTGGCGCACCGATGCCCCCTCGCCGATCGGGCAGGATAGCGTGCCGGGAGGCTACCGAGGAGATAGTGCCAATGATGAGTGGATCGAGTATGGGCACAAGTTTTCCACCATGAGCGCCCAGGGCGGCAGTGGTGACTTCGATGCCGGGCGTGGCCACTTCTCTACGGGGGAAAAGGTGCGGCTCGATTGGCTAGTCGAGGGAGATGGCGATCATGTGAGTCTCACAGAGAGCTCGACAGTGCGCCTGTACCGGCATGATGTACCCGCTGCAGAGCACGGCACGATGACCGCTGGCGTGGCGCGTAGTATCAAGATCAATCGCGATTCCGACGACTACTCTAGCACCACCAATAAGCGTCGCTACTGGCTGACGCACCGCTGGCTACCGACCAATGGCATCTCCGAGACCTGGCTGCGTGCTGGTCTGCAGATCGATTGGCAGCGCGAGAGCTACGGGGGCGATGGTAGCATCCTGCTGGATATGACCCCCTACTCACGCAATAGTACGACGGTGGGTGGTAGCTGGACGACGGATAATAATGACAAGGAAGATGCCGCACTGATCATCGGTCGCACCTACTCGGACAAGGTAGCGGATATCCACATCACACCGACAGGGCAGGGCGGTAGTTCTCCGAATCAGTGGATCGATGTCGTCGTGAATCTGGACACTCAGGCTGCCAATACGAAACCCGCCATCAGTGCTTTCTCTGCCAGCAGCATCGCTGTAGCGACCAATGAGTCGGTTGACTTTAGCCTGACGGCTAGCGACGCCGATGGCGATACTCTCGCGTACTCGTGGGATTTCGGTGATAACTCGATCGTAACCGCAGCGCTGAATTCCACCACGGCGACCAAGAGCTGGAGTAGTGCCGGGCAGTATGTGGTGCGTGCTACCGCATCGGATATGAAGGGCGGCGTCGATACTCGCGACATCGTCATCACCGTAGGTTCGCCATCTGATATCTACCAGATATCGGGTCGAGTGCTGCATGGCGGTCTACCGGTAGAGGGTGCCCGAGTCAGCGTGAGCAATGATGACCAGACCTGGACCGAGGGCGACGGCACCTATACGCTGGCTGGGTTGGCGCCAGGTGATTACACAGTTACCGCCGATGCACACGGGCTCACGCTCACGCCGCAGTTTACCAATCCAGTTACGCTGTCTTCACTAAATGTGTTTGGCAAAGACTTCTATGCTGAGGAAGGGCTAGATGGTAGTGGTGGGCTGACGATGGTCGTCTCTCCTTACGAGGTAGAGATACCGATAGGAGCGACAGCTCAGTTTACCGCCCAGGGGTGGGATTTGGCAGGTGGCAGTGTTGCCGTTTCCCCTAGCTGGTCGGTGAGTGGTGGCGGTAGTATCTATAGCGCTGGTTTGTTTACTGCAGCATCGGCGGGTAGCTACCAGGTCACAGCCACGCAGGGGGCGACATCGGCCACAGCCACCGTCACTGTGCTGGATATATCGGCAGTGGGTATCCTATCGCTAGATAGCCAGGCTGCCGAGCCAGGCACGGATACAGGGCAGGTGCGCGTGCAGCGCTATGGCGATGTCTCCCAGGCACTTGAGGTAGGTCTCACTCTCGGTGGTAGTGCGACCAGTGGGGCAGACTATACGACACCAGCGACCACACTGAATTTCTCCGCGAATCAATCGACGATCGATATCACTATCACGCCGCTGGACGACCATGAGGTCGAGGGGGCGGAGACTATCGTCGTAGGCTTGGCTGTCGACCCCGATTATCAAGTGCTAGGCACGCAGGCTACGGCTACTATCACTCTAGGTGACGATGCCGACCAGGGGCCCGAGGTCACTATATCTTCACCCACTGCGAGCCCTGCTCTAGTGCCACCGGGTACGGGTCTCGTCCTGCGCGGTCAGGCTACAGACGATGGCCTGCCAGATCCACCAGGCGCTCTCAGTGCCCAGTGGCGTATGGTATCTGGTCCTGCGGGAGGGTCGGTTTCATTTTCACCACCTCAGGCATTCGATACGTTGGCTCGGTTTAGTCTACCAGGCTCCTATATACTGGCACTCGAGGCTAGCGATGGGGTGAATACTGCCAGCGCCGAGATCCAGGTCGCAGCAGGTGTGTCTGCAGGGACGGCGCCTTCTACCGAGGGTCAGGTGATACACTACACTTTCGATGAAGGTAGTGGAACGACAGCTACCGATAGTCTAGGCGGCGATCACAATGGTACGCTCAGCAATGGAGTTGCCTGGACGGCTGCCGACGGCGGCGTCTCTGGATCGGCTATCCAGCTAAATGGTATCGATGATCAGGTCGACATAGCGGACTCTGCCGATATCAATACCGCCACTCACTCGGAGCGAACGATCTCGGTATGGTTTAAAGCCACAGATCCAGCCAAGTCTGCTAAGCAAATGATCTACGAAGAGGGCGGTGGTACGCGCGGGATCAATCTCTACCTCGAGGCGGGTAGTCTCTACTTTGGCGGTTGGAATAATGGCGAGAATGGCTGGGATGAGAGCTACTTCAATGTGCCGCTTACCGATAGCGATTGGCATCTGGCGGCTATCGTGCTGAATGCGCCCGACACGACAGATGGTGAGTTCATTGTGTACCTCGATGGATTTGAGGTAGGTCGCTCATCTGCCGGAGCGATCAATGCGCACTCGGCAGATAATGCGATAGGCGCGATGCGCGATGCGACTCGCTATCACGATGGCAATGGGAGCGGTAATGGCAATTGGTTCGAAGGATTGGTCGACGATTTCCAGCTTTGGAATCGAGCGCTATCAGCTACGGAAATTGGCTCTCTCTTCGCAGGAGCCAATGCGATCGGCACCGAGGTGACGCTGAATACAGGTAACAACAGCCAGCAGGCTGTAGTGATACCCAGTGGCGTAGGGCTGGTGCTCGATGGCTCGACTGGTGGCGAGGCGGCCAGCTGGTCGGCTGTGGCCGCACCAGATGGAGCTACAGTCTCCTTTGGTGATAGTGCGGCAGCAGCGACTACAGCTACGTTTTCCCAGCCGGGCCACTACACGCTGCGTCTACAGGCGGACTCTGTGGGTATATCGACTGGTGTCGAGGTGCACACCTTTGTCGGTATCGATACGGCGTCCAATCCCGATACAGCTAGTCAGATCATTTACTATTCCTTCGATGAAGGCTCAGGGACGACTGCTGGCGATAGTATCGGTAGTGACAACAATGGAACCCTGACCAATGGACCGACGTGGACAGCCGTCGATGCTGGTATATCGGGATCGGCCCTTAGCTTTGATGGCAGCGATGATGTGGTCGCGATCTCCAATGCATCGACGATCAATTCCGGAACTTTCAGCCAACGCTCTATCTCGCTTTGGTTCAAGGCGGATGCCCCAGGCGCATCGGGCAAGGAAGTGCTGTATGAAGAGGGTGGTAGCACCCGAGGGATGAGTCTCTATTTACAGGATGGTCTACTCTACTACGGCGGCTGGAGCGGCGGTAATAATGGCTGGGATACCACCTATATCAGTACTCCCGTGGTGGCAGGGCAGTGGCATCATGCGGTGATCACGATCGACACGCCAGACGACGGTACGCTGGTCGAGGACGGGCTGAAGGCCTACCTCGATGGCATCTTTATCGGTAGTGGTCAGGGTGCGGAAATGATATCCCATACCGGAGCGATCGGTCTCGGAGCCATGCGTGGCGATAGTAAGCACCATGATGGCAACCAAAGTGGCGATGGCCACTACTACGCCGGTGTCATCGACGAGTTTCACCTCTGGACAGGTCGAGTGCTGAGCCTAGATGAGGTGGGGGCTCTGTATGCTTTTGGCAATATCGGTCCAGCTATCGATGCTGGTGAGGCGATCGCCGATACACCTACCTACCCTACTGTGACCTTATCGGGTAGTAGTAGCGATGACGGCCGCTGGAGGGATACTCTAACTAGCTCGTGGAGCCTGCTATCAGGTCCTGCAGCCGTGTCGTTTAGCAATCCGGATAGCAATGGTATCGATACCACAGCTACGCTGTCAGCGCCAGGTGCCTACACCCTGCGACTGACGGCTGACGATGGCGATATCACCACGTTTGCCGACTTATCCGTGACGGCTATCGATGGCCGAGACTATCAGGGCTGGTCAGAAGTGTACACGACTCTAAGTGAAGCCGAGCGCGCTCTAGACGCTAATCCAGATCTAGATACGCTGAATAACCTTGAGGAATACGCCTACGGCGGCAATCCTGCCCAAGCAGAGACAAGCGGCGAGGGAATCTTGCCCACCTACAGCGTGGTGCAGGATGGAGGCAGTGATTACTTCGAGTTTCAGTTCCGCCGCCGTCGCGATTTTGCCGATCGCGGACTCAGCTACATACCTGAGTTTAGCCCGACGATGGAAGATGGTAGCTGGACCACCGAGGGTATATCGATCACCAGCACGACAGAGGTAGATGTGCTTTTTGAGCTCGTCACGATCCGCATCGACGATGCCATCACAGCCGTGAACAACAAAGGCTTCGTCCGCATGCGCATCGAGCTGAATGAGTGATCTGGCTAGAATTGATCATAAAAAAGCTGCATCCGACACCGGATGCAGCTTTTCCAAAAACAATAACCAAAAATTTCTGCCTATAGATTACGCAGGGAAATTGTAAGGCCCGCGATACTCGCGTGTCAGCCAAGCTGGATCACCTGTGCCATCGACGAATTCATTCTTCGCAGGGTCCCACTTCACTTTTTGATCGTAGTAGTAGCCGATATTCATCAAGTGACAGCAGATCGCTGATCCTGCACCGACGATCTCATCGGTGATCGGCTTCTCGCGGCTTTCCACACACTGTAGGAAATCACCGATGTGGCTGCGGCTAGCGTAGAGCTTCACCTCGGCATCGGCGAGATACTCGCGCTCGGCTAGCGTGTACTGCGAGGTCACCGAGCGGTCTTCTTTGCTCAGGCTCTGGTATTTCACTTCTCCATCCACCTCTAGGGCGAACTTGCCACGGGTCACCTGCACCTTGCCTTTCGAGCCTCTAAACTCGACCCCGATACTGTCCCCGTGAGTAATGGTTATACCATTCGCATACTTCAGTACGCAGCCTTTTTTGGCTTTGGGATCTTCTGGTGGGATCACCTCCACAGGGCCGGAGCCGTCCATGCCGAGTCCCCACTGAGCGATATCGAGGTGGTGCGCTCCCCAGTCGGTGACCATGCCGCCGCCGTATTCCTGATACTTTCTCCAGTGTGGGAAATGATTGTGCAAGCCTCTGGGGCTGAGGATGGAATTGTAGTCGCGCATCGGCGCAGGGCCCAGCCAGCGATCCCAGTCCAGATCTGGCTCCATCTCTTCGCCGGGCAGATCGCAGGGGATACCTGGATCGCCAAAGTTACAGACGACCTCTTCGACCTCGCCGATCACTCCATTTCGGACCAGCTCACAGGCGACTCGGAACTCCTTGGACGAGCGCTGCATCGAGCCAGTCTGTAGGATGCGTCCGGTCTTCTTCACCTCATCGATCACGGTGACCGCTTCAAAGATATTGTGAGTGAGCGGCTTCTCACAGTAGACATCCTTGCCCGCGCGCAGAGCCGCCACGGTCGGGATGGCGTGCCAGTGGTCAGGAGTGGCGATGCAGACCGCATCGATATCGTCGCGAGCGATGATATCCTCGTAGCGAGTCGTGGCGACACACTCGGCGTCGATGCCTTTTTCAGAGTTGTGTTTGTCCACCACTGCCTTGGCGTTATTCACGCGGGTTTTGTCGACATCGCAGACCGATACGACGATCGCCTTGTGGCTCATAAAGTTGCGCAGCAGTCCGCCGCTCTGCTTGCCCATACCGATGAAGCCCATGCGCAGCGGCTTTAGCTCGGCATCTGCGGCGGATAGGCCGTGTGGTAGGATCAGTGGTGCCGAGGCGACACCTGCGGCTGTTTTGATGAAATTTCGTCGTGAAGCACTCATAAAACGCCATGATGCCCCAGATGAGCAGTAGCTGGCAAGGGACTCGATGGAGTGAGTTAGATCACTAAATTTTGAGATTCTCAAAACGTCTAGGAAATGCTGAAATCTGAACCAGAATCAACGAAACCTACCTGATCTTATGAATTCAAAACAATCATCTCAATCTCGCCGTTCTTTCCTGACCACCTCTGGAGCCGCAGCAGGTGCGGCAGTCCTAGGAGCGCCAGCTATCCTCAGTGCCGCTGCTAAGGGCGATAAACTCCGTGTCGCCTTCATCGGCGTTGGCGGTATCAACAAGCGCCACATCACCGATGTGGCAGCTCACGGCGATATCTGCGGTGCTTACTGCGATGTCGATACTGGTCGCTGGGAAAATATACCCAACACCATCAAGAAGCTCGAGGAAGAGGGTAAGGGTGATCTGGCCAAACACTGGAAGAGTGCCAAAGGCTATCAGGACTACCGCGAGATGTTCGAAAAAGAGGCCGACAACTTCGATGCGGTGATGATCGGCACCCCAGATCATTCGCACTACCCTGCCACCGTCCTGGCGATGAACCACGGTAAGCATGTTTTCACTCAAAAGCCGCTGACTCACACCGTGTGGGAGTCGCGTCAGCTAGCCGAGGCTACCGACAAGTACCAGCTCGCTACCCAGATGGGTAATCAGGGCCACGCCAACGAGGGCAATCGCGCCATCGCTGCCTACGTGCAGGGCGGTCACCTCGGCGATATCACCGAGATCCACTGTTTTACCAATCGTCCTGTGTGGCCGCAGGGTATGCCCAAGCCAGATGGCACTACGCCTCCTGCTGGCCTCGACTGGGATAGCTGGCTGGGACCTGCACCACAGCGAGATTTCGCAGCTGAGCCGACTAACAAGCGTGGCGGCCCATACCATCCATTCAACTGGCGCGGTGTGCTCGACTTTGGTGGCGGCGCGCTGGCCGATATGGCCTGTCACACCATGGATTCGATCTTCATGTCGCTCGATCCGGGCTATCCGACCCACGTCGAGGCGATCAATGTCGATGGCCTGACCGACGATGCATTCCCGAATGGCTCGACCATCAAATGGACCTTTGGCCCGAAAGGCGATCGCCCTGGCTTCGAGGTCTACTGGTATGATGGCACCGACAACTCCTACACGGATAAGGATGGCAATAAGCGCCGTCACCCACGCCTAGAGGAGCTAGCCGAGGGCGCTGAGCTCCGGACATCTGGTAATATCTACGTCGGCACCAAGCACAAGCTGCTGGTATCTGGCGACTACGGAGACTCCAGCCGCATCATTCCAAACGAAGCTCACCGCGAGGTAGCTATGGCGCTAAAAGAGGCAACTGGCGATCACCGACCCAAGCGAGTCTATGAGTCATCCATCGGTCACCACACCGAGTGGCGCGAGGCAGCGATCGGCAATAAGCCATACGACTACCCCGGCTCAAATTTCAAGTACGCCGGCCCTTTCACCGAGACCATCAGTCTAGGTAATGTGTGCCTCCACTACCCTGGTCAATCCCTAGCCTGGGATGGTCCAAACCTGCGCTTCACGAATAACGAAGAAGCCAATCGCCTGATCACCAAAGAGTACCGCGAAGGTTGGGACTTCAAATTGGAGAAGGCATAGGCTATACCTGACTCTCAGCTTAGATTCTAATAGTGAAAAAGCGGGACAACAGTCCCGCTTTTTTTTGTGCCAATGGATCGAGTGGCTGCCAAGGTAAACTATACCAATCAAGTAAGCAGAGGGTCAGTCAAGGAGGGGCTGCCTTCAGCTACCCGGCAGGCTGAGGTTTCATCATAAAGAAGAGAGCTCAGCTGGAAAACTTTCTCGCTCATCACCCAAGCAAATGACTGAGTGAATTGACGCTGTGATGCGTGAAATCTCAGCCTTCTGGGCAGTCGTAAAAATCTCTCGGCGTAGAGCCGTCGTTAAATAATCGATCGAGAAAAGTTTCCAGATCTAGTCCGGTAGAGCGATAGCAGTCTCGAATCTGAGGCCGGTCTTCGCTCCATGCCAATTCATGGGAAATAAATCCGACTTCAAAATCAATTTCGGACCGCGTGTCGATCACTAGCATATCGCCATTGTTTGCACCGCCGATCGGTATGAATCCTCCTAGCACGATGTCGAGGTCCAACCCGTCATCAGGATCAGTTGCTCGGGTAGTGTTGCCAAATAACCCTCCAAAACTCGTGGTTTCATTCTGCAGCGGCCCGCGAGGAATAGGCGTTTGCAGGAACTTCTCTTGCCCAGGCCATTTATAGCAATAAGTATCGAGCCATTCTTCCCAGCTCTTGTGAACAGGCTTATCACTGGTGAGCCCCCAACGGTCTAAAATTTCTTTCATATCCTAATCTTGAGTCATTTTATAATCGCTAAACTTGAAAATATCAGCGATTAAACCCTCGGATGAAACTAGTTTTCTACGCAATCAATGGTATCGGACTGGGGCACTTGAGTCGCTGCGAAGCAATTGCTAGGCAGGCGAAATTGCTTTGTGATTTGGTGGGTGAGAAAGTGGATATTCAGTTTCTGACCACTAGTGATGCGGATTGGATAGTGACTGATTTCCCGGTGTACAAATTCCCGAGTAAGTCGGTGTTTCAGAGTGAAAAGGGAGCTGCAAAACGCTATGCATCTGGGGCTAAAATAATGATATCGAATATGCTAGCGTGGATGCGCCCAGACGCTTTGATTGTCGATACTCAGGCTCAGGGTGCTTTTTCCGAGTTTCATTTTCTCAAGGACTACGCCAAGTCGACGGTATTGATTGAACGGCACAAACTACTCGAACAGGCTCGGTCAGCTGTTCATCAGGCTCATTTGAAATTGTATGACCGGATCATTGTGCCGGATGATGAGGCTGAGCAGGGTAGGTACCACTTTCCAGAGGATGTTGAGCCGTTGTTTGTCGGTAAGGCAACCTGTTTCGATGGTGATCAGGCACTAAACGCCGACTGGGTGCGCTCGCACTTTGGTCTGAATGGAGGCGAGAAACTGATGTTTGTAGCTGCGGGAGGTGGTGGAGATCAGACCGCTGCCCAAGTCACTCGGGATTTGATCGATCGTCTGCTGGAGATCCCTCATGTGAAGGTGCTCGCTGCCTATGGGCCGCTTTGTCAGGATGATGCATTCTACTCGAATCCTAGGGTTATCTCGGTTCGCGAGTCGCGGATATGGAGATACTTTTCCGGTATTGACCTAGCGATCAGTGCTGCAGGTTACAATACCTATGAGGAGTTGCTAAATGCTGGGGTGCCTAGTCTATTTTTTGCTCAAGAAAGAGGGTTGGACGATCAAGATGGTCGGATCCGTATCGGTGAGGCTGCTGGGTGGCATGGTCGGTTAGACCACGCGAGTGTCGTGGCGCAGTGCCAGACGATACTCGATAAAGGCAGAAAGAGTTCATTCCCTAATTTAGCGAACCGCCCGGTGTCGGCTGGGGCCACTAGAGCGGCGTCTGAAATAGTCCAAACCGCGTTTTCCGGATCTACTAGCGAAGCGATAGAGCTGAAGGTGCAGCTCGAAGCCGCAGAGGTGGCTCTCTCAAAAGGGCGTCACCTAGGTTTTAAAGAGTGGCTGCGATACTCCAAGCAATATGCTGCTTATCCAACGATTCGTGATGCTCTGTTTGAGATAAGAGACGCAGGGTTTAAGAGTAGATTACCAGTATGGTTTGATCGGGAAATGGATTTTGGTGAGGGATTGGCTGATGCGAAACTTAAGTCGCAAGACCTTAGAGGCTTTGAATTGATGGAGCAGAGAATTGCTCGCAGGGGCAGGGATCGACAAAAGTCGAGGTTATTGGTCGAAAAGCTATCGGAATTTGTAATAGCAGGAGGTGAATTATCTGAGATGGTCGATGCGACGAGCGATCCCGATGTAGATCTAGCTACCTTAATAGAAAACACACATGAGAAAGTGGTCGAAAAGTAAAGCCGTAAAGGCTGCCAGCGCGGCGATAGAGTCGTATCGAGGGCAGATACTGGAGCTAGAATCAGAGGTTGGCCAAACGACTAGTGCGCTAAATCAAGTGGTAGCCGAGCGACGGGAGGCATATCAGTATCTGGCTAGTAGATGGGTCGATAAAGGAGAGTCTGCTAGCTTAGCAAGCCTTAATCGCTTAGTGCCAGAAATCGGCGTGGCAGAAGTGGTTCGTTCGGTCGAGGCAGATCACAAGGACCGGTTAGACAGAGTGCCAGCGATCGAGGCGGATGAATCGTTTCAGAAAAGAGATACCCTACTAGGGCAGCGCTATCCAAGCCTGCTGGCTGATTTGCAGTCGCAAAAACAAGGGTTTGATCAGCAATTGCAGTCCTATAGTTTTTCAGAGTTCCTATCTTTGATTGAGGCCCAATGGCACTTAAATGCGGCTCCTGGTGGTGTTAGAGGATTGTTCGATAAGATCTCTGGAAAAGCTAGGAGACGGCGCAAAACCATCGAGACAGTGGAGGCTGTCTTCCCGAATCGAGATTTAAAAGATATCGTAGCAGAGTTCGAACAGCTTACAGATTTCAAGCAACAAGTATCACATGAAATCGCAAAACAGAAATTGGCGTTACATCAATTGAAGGAATTGGTATCTGAGTACGATACAATCTGCGAACAGATCAAAAATTTTCCAACGATACGAGCCGAGGCGGTGGCCCATGCTATGTGGGCCTATTTCAATCGAGTGGATATGGATTCGCTCACGAGGGTAGTGCCCCGGCATCTGCGGACTGAGTTTGGCCGATGCCATGCATTGACTAAGAAAAAGGCGTACCTAGAAAATTTACTAACTTACTTGAGTAAAGAAATTCAGGATCGGGAAAATAGGGTGAGGAGTATCTCGAGTACTCAAATGAAATGGCAGCGCTATCCCAAAGGGTCCGTGGGTAATAAATCAAAATGGTTAGTCGATGTCCCCGAGATGAAACGACAAGGGGCGTCGAAACGGGCTAGATGGGTGCGTCAGTCGCGGGAGTGTTTTTGTGACTATGATGACTACCACATGTATGGCGGTATGTTGGAGTATGCTTCGGATCATGGCGATCCATTCCTCGCTGTGGATGCCTTTAACCACCGAGCCGAGCACCGGATGCCTTACGAGGGTTTTACCAGGCAGGTCATACCCGAGCTAGATGAGCATCGACAGGTATATGAGCAGGATGGTCCGCCAAAAGAGCGACTCGATCAGCAGTTACAGAGTATAGAGCCGCCTCAGGCCGAGCCGCTGCCGATGGAGATCGAAGCCGAGGTAGATCCTGAAGATCTAGATCTAGAAGGTATGGAGTCTCTGGGCTGGGAGGGAGATGCTACCGAGGCCGGCATAGACGATGCTAGCACGGCCGATGAAGTGGCGACCGCTTTTGCCGATGAAGCCGGAGATAGCTTTTCGGATATGGATGTTTCGTAACTCTGTCCCTCACTACACACTCACTGCGGTATCGCATTCTGCCGCTTGCGGTATAGCGCCCAGCTGAGGATGGCGATGCCGATGGCGAAGAAGAATAGGGAGTAGAATTGGCCTTTGGTGATGCCCATCACGAGAGCGCTATCGGGTTCGCGTAGATTCTCCACGGCGATGCGGGCGATCGCGTAGATGATGAAAAAGACGCCGGAGATGACGCCATGGTAGGCATTGCGCCACTTCACGCGGATAGCTAGTAGGATGAGGAATACGAGTAGTCCCTCGCACAGACTCTGGTAGATCTGGCTGGGGTGGCGGGTATTCAGCAGGGTGTCGCCGAGCAGTTGTTTGAACTCCGGATTGGTCCTAGAGGTGGCGATGACCAGCTCGCATGCACCCCACTGAGAGAGCTGCTGGGCTTGAGCGAGGATGCCTGGCACGATGGCCTCGGCTCGCTCGAGAAAGAGGTGCACCTGGCTATACGGCAGGTCATGGATCTCGCTGGGAAACTTCATGCCCCAGGCGTGGTCGGTCTTGCGGCCGTAGAGCTCGCCGTTGATGAAATTTCCCCAACGGCCAAAGAACACACCGAGAGGACCGGTGATCACGATATTGTCTCCGAGGCCGAGCCAGGAGATCTTTTTCCACCGCGCGTAGAAAAATACCACGGCAGTGATGCCTAGGATCGCCCCATGACTGGCCATGCCGCCATTGAGCACTTTAAAAATGCTGATTGGATCGCGCAGCAGCTCATCCCACCTGTAGAGGAGCATGTAGCCGAGACGACCGCCGAGCATGACGCCGAGGAGGGCGACGAGTGTGATGAAATCTCCCACCTGGCTATCGCGTAGCTCGCAGGCGCGTAGCTTCACAAACCAGCGCAGCAGTAGATAGGCCGCCAGAAAGCCCACCACATACATGAAGCCATACCAGCGGATGCCGAAGTTGCCTTTGATCTGCCACAGGAATGGGCCAAGATCGTGGATGTAGGTGGCGAGCAGCTGATCTGTCATGAGTCTGAGGGAGCACTCTTCGCGTCTGCGGCGCGGCCCCGCAAGCAGCAAAAGGCCCGTCCCGCGAGCGGCGAGACGAGCCTCTTTGGATAACTGCCTGCTTTACGATGTGTCGAGCAGCAGGCGTCCCCACTTGTTGTTGTTGCTAAGGGATAGACTCCGCAGCTGGCTTTTCATTCAATCTTTCCAGAATTATTTTTTGCGAGACATCGGTGGGCCGACATGGCTATAATGACCGACCAATCCAATGAAACGCCTTTCGCCCCTCTATATCGTAGCGCTCTGTCTGCTCATGGCTGTGTCTGCCCAGGCAGCGACGCGTACTTTCACCAATCAAGCTGGCCGCAAGATCGAGGCTGAAATCGTGGAGGTATCCGGTGCCAATGTGGTGCTGAAGATGGGCGGCAAAAACTACCCAGTGCCGATCGCATCGCTGTCTGCGGCTGATCAGACTTACATCAAGGAATGGGGTGAAAAACAGAGCCGTGGTGGTGGCTCAGGTGCTCCGGTGGAGGGCAACTGGGATGGTGACTGGCCGCGCCTGATCTCTGCCAGTGTCAGCCAAGACATCGAGATCCTAAAGGAGGATGGCGATGAATTCGTCTACGCGAGTGATCACTATGAGTACCACTGCGATGTGAAACTGAACACTTCGGTGGTAAAGCGGTTTGCCCTGCTTTTCGAGGCGACCAATCTCTTTATGCGTGAGCTGCCGTTGGGTATGGTGAAGCCCTTTCAGGAAAAGCGCTTCCGTATCGAGCTATGCGAGCGGATGGGCACCTACCACGAGCGCGGCGGCCCTCAGGGCTCGGCGGGGGTCTATTTCAGTGGGGGGAATAAAAACGATGTGATCCTGGTGCCACTCGGCAGTCTGGGCGTGAAGCGTGTCGGCAGTTCCTTCAGTGTGGACTACAAAAAGGAGAACAAGACACTGTCGCACGAGATCTGTCATCAGTTGACCGACCGCGAGTACTACGCTCCGGGTGCCCGTGGCTGGTTCACCGAGGGTTTGGCTGAGTACATCGGTACCAGCGGATATCGCTCGGGTAAATTCAATGTCGACGATCTATCTGCGCTAAAGGCCTATGTGACGGCCTATGGCGAGGATGGCAATGGTGGTCGCGCGCTGGGAGAAACCATTCGGCTGCCCAATCTCGATGACTGGATGCAGCAGAGCTACTCGAGCTTTCTCAACAATGCCGGTCTCAACTACGGCGCTGCAGCTCTGATTGTTTACTATTTCTTTCACATGGATGGCGAGAAAGACGCCGCCCGGATCAAAGCCTTTCTCAAAGAGATCAAAGCCGGCACCAAGTGTCCCGAGGCCTATGATGCGCTACTCGATGGCCGCACGTTTGAGGAGCTAGAGGAGGATATCACCAAAGCCTGGCGCGGCCGAGGCATTCGGTTCGAGTTTCGGTAGAATTTACGATTGGCAGAAGTCTCGTGTGCGGGCGTACTGGGAGCGGCGTGTTTTCAACCGCCGGACTGCATAAGCACCGAGCCGCCGCCAGATGGAAGTAGTCTCAGCCTGCCGGGCGACGAGACGTAAGCCCTCCAGTATCAAAAATCTCCGCGTCTCAGCGCCTCCGCGTGAGCCTATTCTACACCTCCCCTGCAAACTGCTGCCAATCCGGATTCTGCAGGATCACCTCCAAAATCTGGTCGAGCACCTTCACGGGCACCTGATTGGCATCGATGTCTGAGCGGCGGTCGCTGTAGTGCTCGAGGAGCTCTTTGGTCTCGTCCTCGTAGGTCTGGATGCGGTTGCGGATGACTTGGCCGTCGGCATCGTCGAGGCGACCGCTTTTGATCGCGCGCTTGCGGATACGGGTGATGAGTTCCTCGCGATTGGGGCAGGAGAGGTGAAATAGCTGCAGCACCTCGATGTGCTCCTCCAGCAGCTGCGCCTGCTCGACACTGCGGGGGATGCCATCGAGGATGAGGATGTCGATATCGGGTTTGAACATGCCCAGAGCGGCTCGAGCATCGACCTGGAGTTTGAAAAAACGGATCGTCAGCTCGTCGGGCACCAGCTCGCCCTCGCGCGAGTATTTGATGAATTCCTGCCCGATCGGGGTCCGTGTGTCCATGGAGCGAAAAGCATCGCCCATGGAGAAATGGTAAAATCGTGGGATCGATCCTAGGATGGCTCCTTGAGTGCCCTTGCCGCAGCCGGGTGCTCCTAGGAAGATGAAGGCTTTGTATCGCTCGGTGGTGGTATTGATGCTCGGTAGATCGCTCATGGTTAGGTGAGTTGTGGCATTGTGAGGAAATTTTCCACTATCGAAAATTCAACCATCCATTACGATGGGCGGTCTCACTGCGCAAGATCATGTTATTCAGCCCATTCATCGCCCTGCGATACCTGAAGCCAAAGCGTTCCTTTGTATCGATCATCACGGTCATCTCCATCATCGGGGTCACACTCGGTGTGTGGTTGCTCACGGTGGTGATGGCGGTGTTCGCTGGTTATGGGAAGAAGATGCAGGACACCATCCTGGGCTTTTCGCCGCATCTGGAGATGCGCGCCGGGGGCTATATCGAGGACTTTGTGCCGATCCTGGAGCAGCTCGAGACGGTCGATGGCGTCGAGCACTACACGCCCTATGTCTTTGGCAATGTGATCATGGAGTTCAATAAGATGCGCAGTGCTCCATTCATACGCGCGATCCATCCGCCAGAGGAGGGATCGTCCGAGCATAAGAGGCTGAGTGCTCTCATCGCAGAGCGGCCCAATCCGAAATACGACCCGGAGAATGCACCAGATGAGCCGGAGATGGTGCCAGCGGGAGAGTTTTACCTCGATCCCTACTCCGCTGTCGTAGGCGATGCCATGGCTCGCAATCTGGGGATCTCAGTGGGAGATCAGATCCAGCTTTTCTCGCCGAAGGATATGGAGGAGCTGATGCGGCGCCTCGACGAGATCCGAAAGGGGAATAAGGAGGAGCGCGAAAAGGCGACCCTTGAGCTAGAGGAGGCGACACTGCCTCAGGAGGTGACTGTGACAGGTATTTTCGACTCGGGGAATATGGATTTCGACTCTGCCTTCGTCTACATCGCGCTGGAGACGGGGCAGGTGCTTTACAACTTCGACCTCGAGCAGTCTCACGGAGTCGCTATCCGGATCAAAGACGCTTTTGAGGCCGATCGCTTCAAAGATGATCTGCTGGTAGCGATGGGCATGGGCACTCGCCAAAAGCTCGACTACAGCCCTGCAGCTATGGCGACCCAGCAGGTGCTGCACTGGCCGCTGCTGATCCCGCTGGTAGCACTGGCGGGATTGATTTTGGGGTTGGGCTACTTCCTGTCGAAGCGCTCTTTTCCGAGAATCTTGATCGCGACTCTGGTGCTGCTGCTCATCGCGGTGGGATTGCGCTGGGGGCAGGCCTTCATCGATGCCAATGCCAATCTCTACTATGTCGAGCATAGCAGTGGTGGGCCACCCTACGAGCTGCTTACCTGGATGCAGATCCACGAGGGGATCTTCAATGCCATCGCGGCGGAGCGGGGTATGATGTATCTCATTCTTTTTATGGTGCTGATCGTGGCGGCTTTTTGCACGATGAATACGATGATCACCATGACCTTTCAGAAGCGCTCTGAGATCGGTCTGATGACAGCGCTCGGCGCGCGCGAGAATCAGGTGGCAGGTATCTTCATCAGCCAGGGGATCATCGTCGGTCTCATCGGGGTGGTCTTTGGGCTGCTCATCGGTCAGCTCACCATCTGGAAGCGCAATGCCATCGCCAATTGGTTGGGTGCGTGGTTTGGGATCGAGTTTTTCAATGAAGATGTCTATCGGATCGAGGGTGGGCTGCCGGCTCACCAGACGCTGAGCGATATCGCCGTGATCTCCATCGGCTCTTTCATCATCTGCACCATCGCAGCCGTGATCCCCGCTATCATCGCCGCACGGCTTCAGCCGGCCGAGGCCCTGCGTAGCGAGTGATAGTGGGGCTAAAGCCTAAAGAGGTTTGGTCTTCTAGAGTTTCTCATCAGAGCAGGGTCCTTCGCGCTTATGCACTTAGATTATGAAATTGATGTCTTGAGTCAAATTTGGAAATCCATGCTAATCACTTTAAATCCATGCTTGATAGCAAAGCCTGAGAATTTTTACATGGATTTGGACGGATTGAACATGGATGACACGGATTATTTCTGCAGCCTTCGGCTCACTATTTTTTAAAGTAGGAACTGTCCAGCTCTGCGCCTCCGCGTCTCTGCGTGAGACATCAGCAGTGCTTCAGCCCGCGATTTAATAGGGTACAATTTTCATTAAATAGGGTACAATCGCGGTAGAAATGGGCCAGCTGGTCCGTATCCATAGGTAGATAATCCGTCCGTCATGATTTCGCACAATCCACACCCTCTCTCCATGTCTCGCCAGTCCACCCGCGAAGTGATGGTGGGCGATGTCGGTATCGGGGGCAAAAATCCCATCCGCGTGCAGTCGATGATCACCAGTGACTCGATGGATACCGAGGCCAGTATCGAGCAGAGTGCCGAGCTGGCCGATGCCGACTGCGAGATCGTGCGCATCACCGCGCCGACCAGGCGAGTCGCGAAAAATCTGGAAAACATCGTCGGCGGACTGCGCGAGCAGGGCTATCAGGTGCCGATCGTGGCCGACATCCACTTCAAGCCAGATGCCGCTATGGAGGCTGCCAACTGGGTGGAAAAGGTGCGGGTGAACCCGGGGAACTTTGCCGATAAGAAGAAATTCGCCGTGCTCGAGTACACCGACGAGGAGTATGCCGAGGAGCTGGACCGCATCGAGGAGACGTTTACCCCGCTGGTGGAGAAATGTATCGAGGGCGGAGTGGCCATGCGTATCGGTACCAATCACGGCTCGCTGAGCGACCGCATCATGAACCGCTTTGGCGACACGCCGCTGGGTATGGTGGAGAGCGCTCTGGAGTTTGCCCGTATCGCTCGGAAAAACGATTACCATCGCTTTGTCTTTTCGATGAAGGCCAGTAATCCGAAGGTGATGATCGCGGCCTATCGCCTGCTAGCCGCTCGCCTGCGCGAGGAGGGAGCCGACTGGAACTACCCCATCCACCTCGGTGTGACTGAAGCTGGCGATGGCGAGGATGGCCGGATCAAGAGTGCTATCGGTATCGGATCGCTTCTGGCCGACGGCATCGGCGATACCATCCGAGTGAGCCTGACCGAGGATGCCATCCGCGAGGTGCCGGTAGCCCAGGCTCTAGTCGAGGTGGTCGAGAGTCAGCGAGCTGAGACGATCGATGCCACTTTGGCCTGGGATGAGGTGCCTTGGGATCCTTTCTCCTACAGCCGCCGCGAGTCGCAGCCGATCACCGTGTGCGATGTGCAGCTCGGTGGCAGCGAGACGATCCGTGTCTTTACCAGCCGTGCCAAGTGGGATGCTCTGGCTCACAAAATCGACAAGCTCGGCGACTTTACCCCAGAGGTAGTAGCGGAGGACTCCGGCGCAGTCGCTATCGATCCGCGCGATGCTGCTGCTGTGGCAGAGCTGAATGCCTGCGACACCCCGCAGCTAGTCACGGTCTGCGATGGTCTCATCGATCTGCCGGTGATCCCCGCCTTTCGCCTGCTCGCAGCGCGAGTCGATGCTCGCCACCCCATCCTGCTCAAAGACACGCTCATCCCATCTACCGATGATGATGCCGACTTCACCCGCACCCTGCTGGCATCGAGTATGAATATCGGCTCGCTGCTCTGCGACGGCATCGGCGATGCGATCCTGATCCAGGGCGAGTCCGCGCCTGGGCAGAGCCTGCGCCTAGCCTATAATATCCTGCAGGCCTGTGGTGCCCGCATTTTCAAGACCGACTACGTCGCCTGTCCTAGCTGCGGCCGCACCCTATTCAACCTACAGACCACCACCCAGCGTATCCGCGAGGCCACAGGTCACCTAAAAGGCGTGCGGATCGCTGTGATGGGCTGCATCGTCAATGGTCCCGGCGAGATGGCCGACGCCGATTTCGGCTACGTCGGTGGGGCTCCTGGCAAGATCAATCTCTACGTCGGCAAGCAGTCAGTGAAGATCAACATACCCGAAGACGAGGCAGTCGATCGCTTGATCGATCTGATCAAAGAGCACGACAAGTGGGTCGACGCTCCCGAGGGAGAGCCTGTGGAGGTGTAGGTTTTATGTCGATGGTGAGCTCGAATCCGCCGAGTCCGACATTGGTCGAAGATACCGTCTGGATTGTCGCTAAGCCTATTGGTTTTGCTCAATATGATTTTGACTTCGAGGCTCAATTTCAGTGCAAACATCCGTATCGGCTAGACGAGTGTGTTACCGCTATCGCTCGTCTCGGGACCGCTCCGGATTATAATCTGCGATATGAAGAATTTCAGGAATGGGGAATCTCGCTGATCAATTCTCCGGAGCAATATCAGCGCAGTAGCTACTTGCCGTTCTGGTATCCGCTTATTGAGGAGTTCACACCTCGGAGTAGATGGTATGAGCACTTGCCAACTGTGGATGAGATTTTGGAGGAGTTTTCGCTTCCGATTTTCATCAAAGGAGAGCGCCAGACCAATAAGCATTCTGGGAAAAGTATCATTAGAACCAAGGATGAATTGATACAGTTTTTAGCGGATTGGGATCGAGAGTCGATACTATGGTGGCAAAGGCTTGTATGTAGAGAGTACGTGGAGCTGGAATCTGTGGTGAATGAATCCGGGGCGGACCTACCCAAGAGTTACGAGTTTAGGTCTTTTTGGTTTCGCGGTGAGCTAGTCGGAGTCGGTAGGTATTGGGTTGCGGCTCAGTACGATATAGATGAAGTGGGGTTGAGTGCGGTTTCTGAAACTGGATCGATTATAGCACAGAGATTGGATGTGCCCTTTCTTGTGATTGATTTCGCCCGGACTGCCACTGGTAAGTGGATCGTGATCGAATGTAATGACGGTCAGGATTCCGGCTATGCGGGAGTGAATCCCAGAGGTTTGTGGCGAACCATTATTGAGCTATCGAGTGGGTAGCGTTAGTCCTGACTGGGAGCGGCGGTTTTCAACCGCTGGGCTGTTTGAGCCATTGACCACATGTTGAGGTGGCTAAATGTATGTAAGGGGTGAAGTGCTTGGTTTCTTCCGTCAGTCCCCATCTTTGGTTCTAGTTATTTAGGCCAAGATGTTCCATCTTCGAAGCTACAGTTAAATAGAATGGTGTCGCCAAGTTTTACGAGGTCGATTGTTATCTCTGGCGCCGCAGGCGAAAGGACTTTGCCTTCATCAAGTGCATCTTCATAATTTTGGAAAAATGTTCGCCAGGTTTCGCGGAGTGTCATCCTTTCTTCATCGGTGGTGTTACTATTCCCACCAGCGCTGCTCGGGCTCCAGCCAAGCACCGTGGTGAATAATAGGTAGAGAGCTTCATCGTGTAATTCTTTATCCGCTAGGCGTTCTGTCAGAAGTATGCCGAGTTCGGATGCTACGCCTAATCCACTTGCTGAGTGGGCTGCTTGAGTGAATAGGTATTCATGTGTCGTGTGTTGTACGATGTTAAGAAGGTGGGGTAGGCAGGCTTTGTACTGGTGAGTCGCTATTAACCGACAGGCTTCTGCTTTGATACCTAGATCTTCATCACTCAGGCTTGCTAAGGCGATATCCTCAAACTCATTACCTTTCACATTGAGAGGTATGGCTTGTAGGGCGAGATAGCGCATTAGATACGAGTCGTGCTTGATGGCCCGTTCTATGCCAGATCGCCATTTTTCATTGATGGGCGGCTCGACGGGATCGATTTGCTCTTCAGTCGTAATTCGAATCGTGGTGTCTGCCTTTTTCTGTCTCTTATCAAACCAGGCTAGCCGAAGTTGGATCAGACCTAGCGCGAGTTCTGCATCGCTATTCCAATGATCGATCCGGTGTCCACGTTTGATTAGTTGGGATGCAGCCCTTTGCAGCGCATTCAGAGGATTGGGGAGGCCTCCGATCCATTCGTCATCGTTTTTCCTGGCTGGAGGGGTGTTCTCCAGCCAATGGGCAATCGCTGCACTCACGGCAGGCATGCTCTCCGGCGAGCCAATGGCATGGATGATATTAGCGGCATAGGTTACTTTTTCGGTATTGGAGTGATCTTCCATCAGCCGGCAGGCTGCTTCGATAGCCCTCTGGTTTAGGGTTTTATCCCAGTATCTATACTCATGGCGGTACGTCGATGGTGTGGGCAGATGCCTACAAAGCTCTTGTGCAGCAGCCTTACTTACCTCTCGATCGTTGCTATCTATCAGCTCCACTAAAGCGCGCATGGCGTCGCTGTTTTCTATTGTGGTGATTCCTTCTACCGCTTTGCTATTCCCAGACTGCGCGGCTTTTTTGAGAGCAGGTAGGTAGATAGGGGCTCGTAGGCGGCTTGCGGTATCTGAGTATTCATCGCTCTTTTCCAAAATCTCTGTTACCCTGCGTTGAGCAGACTCGGGCGAAGGTCTTGTGATCTGAACTGTAGTCTTCGCGATGGGGTGGCGGTCGGAGGGCTGCCAGCCTAGATCGTGAGAGGTGTAGATGTGATAGGTTCCAGATTTAGTAATATTCACATGGGCTAACAGAGGGAATTTGAATTCATGTGGTTTATCGCTGCTTACTGTGGTTTCGCCACCGATGCCGCCCATGCTATATTTAGTTGCATAATCTTTCAGTATTTCTCCTTTTTCGTTGATCACGATGACTTTGCAACGCTGAGGATAACCTGTAGCTCTGTAGTCCCACCCGTGAGTTATCTTGAAAGGCTCAGCTAGGCATGTCAGGCGGAGGGTTATTTCGATTGGTTCTCCGATCTCGAAGGAGGTCCTTTCATCGGGGAGTGCTAGAGCGAGCTGGAAATCGCCTGTATCTGGGATGGGTAAAGCTCTATCTACTATATGCTGCTGCTCTCGTTCCTTCTCGATCTGATCCATAAGCAGCTGCCTGACCTGGCTTTCGGAATCGGCAGATTGAGACTCTTCAGCTGCGCTAATCAGGCAGCAGGTGACTAGCAGCAGAAGTTTGGCAAAGACTGTATTCCTCATTACATTAGGATATTCGTTGTTGGGGAGTATTCTGTGACGAAATTGATTTTCCTAAATGTTCATCCATACTCTTTCTTCCCTTCTTCCCTCTATCATTTGTGGGTTTCCAGGGAAGCTGATTTTGGCCTCAGAGTAGCCTTTTTCTTCGCTGAGGGTAATAAAGGCTGAGCACTCTTCTGGAGATAGGAATCCGGGGAGGGTGTATTCCGTCTGATATCTTCATCGTCGTGTTTTGAGAGTTCCTGGTTTTTCGCGTTTCTGTCAATCAAATATCCGATGGGTTCTTATGTTGTTTTGGGTCTAGGTAACCGAGGTCTGTAGTCGCTAGCTTGGTTGGTGAGGTTTTTTCGATTGCAGGGCTTTTGAGGTGTAGGTTCGGAGCCGTCTAGGATTTTTTCTCACTCTGAAAAACTTTACATTTATTTCACAAATCCCTAAAACTTTTCGAATAAGCTGTGGAGTGAGCCGGGTTACTTGGTTCACCTTAAACTTCGAATTTTCTACCCTGCTCATGAGCCGATCATCAATTCTTGTCTATTTCATTATGCCGTTCCTTGGCTTATCGACGACTCTGTCAGCGCAGGATGCAGGTGATAGAAAGTTGCCCCCTGTGGCGAGAAAGAAAGCGGTTGAAGGGAAGCCTAAGGCGCGTCCTAAGGTGACTGGGGCGGTGAAAGAGAAGGCTGAGGCTGAGGCGAAAGTGGAACCTGAGATCATCAAGTCTGAGCGCTCGATCTACCTGCCTTACGACGAACTGGAAGAGGTCTTTGAGAAGGAGGGGCGAGGTGTGTTTTTGCCGTATCGCGAGTTCCTCGATCTGTGGAATCAGCTGACCATCGAGAAGGAAAAGGATAAGGAGAAGCCGCCTACGGATGGCGTGATCTCCAATGCTAGCTACCGCGCTACGGTCGAGGGCGACGAGGATCGGGTGCTGGCGGTGGAGGCGGAGTTCGAGGTGGAGAGCTTTAAGGAAGAGGGCTGGGCTGTGGTGCCGCTAGCCAAGTCTGGACTGAATATCGCCGAGGCGGAGACGGGTGATGCCACGCTGCTCCTCGGGGCGAAGGGGTACGAGCTGATCTTGCCGAAAAAGGGCAGCTATTCGATAAAGCTGAAGCTCTATGCCAAGGTGCTCAGTGAAGCAGGAAAGAATGATGTGCACATCACCTTGCCTAAAGCGGGAGTATCGAAGTTCGAGGCGACTATCCCCGATCAAGGTTGGGACTTTGATTTGAAGCCAGCGTCGGCCTACTCGACTGTGGATAAAGGTAGCGATACTCAATTGTCGTTCTTTTTTGGCGAGACCGAAAAATTTCACCTGACTTGGCAGAAGCAGGGAGAAGAGACAGCGCTGACTCCGCTGCTATTTGTCGATAGCGATACGGTGGTATCGGTAGTGCCGGGCGCGCTTCAGACCTCGATGACCTTGGACTATCGGATCCTGCGATCGCCGGTAGAGACGTTTGCCGTACAGGTGCCCGAGGGGCAGGAGATCCTGAGTGTACAGGGCGAAAATATACGCGAGTGGGGTGTGGAGAAATCGGGCCAGCAGCAGGTGCTACAGGTGGCGCTGCACTCTGAGGCGCGCGAGAGCTATCGGCTGAAAATACTACTGGAGCAGGCTATCGGCTCGCTACCGACGGAGCTGTCGCTACCGCAGATCGAGGCGAGCGATGTGGTGCGCCAGCGGGGCTCGCTACTGGTGACGTATAGTTCGGAGCTAGAGCTGGAGACGCTCAGGCACTCTGGTCTGACTCAGCAGTCTCTGGAAGTCGGTAATGACACAGTGGACGAGGGACTACCCTATGCTCGCTATCGTTACCTAGCGCTACCCTATGACCTATCACTAGCTATCAAAAAGGCGGAGCCGGTAGTGGAGGTGGAGAGCTGGACTCGCTACGAGGTCGAGACAGATTCGGCCAAGTTTACCACGCGTTTTGATTATGATATCAAGCGCGCTGGGATCTTTGCGACTCGCATCGAGATACCTAGTGGGTTCGATGGCATCGAGGCCGCGGGGCCAGATGTGAAAGACTATAGCGAAGAGACGGTGGATGGTACTCGTATCCTCACCGTGACGCTGCGCAATCGGACGCTCGGTACGACGGCGATAACGGTGACGGGGCGACAGATCAGAGCAGCGGCCGACTCCGCTACGGTGATACCCGTTTTCTCGCCGCAGGATGTCGAGCGGCATGAGGGCAAGGTGGGGCTATCGATCGACTCCAGTCTCGATCCGCGCACGACTGATCTGGGCGATCTGCGCCAGCAGGAGGTGAGTCTACTCGGTGGGCGGATACCGGGGGCGGGTAGTATGCAGATCGGATTTCGCTATCGAGGCAAAGCGGCTCCGGCCACCATCGGCTACACCCTGAAAAAGCCGCAAGTCACTGGCGAGGTGCTGACCATGGTCGAGGTGAAAGAGCAGATCATTCGCTACCAGTGGACAGTCGTCTATCGTGTCCGCTACGCTGGTGTGGATAGCTTTTTGCTCTCAGTACCAGAGAGTATCGCTGAGGATCTGCGCCATGAAGGGGCTTTGATCAAAGAGGTCGATAAATCCTATACCGAGGAGGGGATGACGCCGCCAGATGGGCATCGCTTTTGGCAGGTGTCGCTGCGTGATAAGCAGATGGGCACTTACCAGCTAAAGCTGTTTCTCGATCAGCCAACCAACGCCCTGGTGCTCGAGCTGGAGGATGGTGCGGATCCTGCTGGTGATGCGCGGAATTTCGCAGTGTCGCTGCCGGAGATCCAGCTACATCAGGTACAGACCGAGACCGGGCAGATCGCTATCGCCAAAGATGACAATCTGGAAATACTCGATGCTCAGACGACGTCTCTGGAATCGATCGACCCACAGGAGCTCAACTCACAGCTGCGTCGCTCGGGGATCTTTTTGTCCTACAAATACCGTCGCCATCCTCACGCTCTGGATCTGGCGGTCAGTCGCAATGAATTTCTACCTGTGCCGCAGGCGGTGGCTACCTACGCCGATGTGACATCGGTATTGAGTAGCGATGCGGCGCTCACCACTCAGGTCATCTACTGGGTGAAGAACAATGCCAAACAATTCTTTAGTATCGATTTGCCCGAGGGAGGCCAGATCGTCAGTGATATATTTGTAGATGGTCAGCCGCAGCAGCCGATGCGCCGGGCCAATGAGGATGTGGTGCTGATCCGCCTGCCTGCCAAACAGAATGATGCGACCTTTCCGATTCGGTTTATCTATCAGATACCGAGCGAGCATCCTGGCAAGAAGCTGGGAGTCGGCTCGGTAGATATCCCGATCGTAGAGCTGACCGATGCGGAGGTACTACAGAGCCGTATTCAGCTGTATGTGCCAGAGGGCTATCGGTACCGAAAGTTTAAGAGTGCGATGTCGATGCCAGTGTCGGAGCGCGGCTGGACTCGGTTTCGCAATGCGTTTGATTGGCTGGTGCCGACTCTAGGTCCTCAGCTGGCTGTGGGCGATAGTGGGCTATGGCAGGACCCACCAGCACTGCAGCAGTCTCAGCAGGCGGGTTTTGATATGGAGCTGCCGACGGGAGGGCGAAAGTATGCCTTTCACCGGCTGGATGCTCCCAGCGATATCCGTGTGGTCTATCGGGCGCAGAGTTATGCACTATTCTTAGAGGCGTTTGTCGGGTTGTTAGCGTTTGCGGGAGCGGTGCTTTTGCTGTGGCGCAGTGTGCGTTGGCGGTTTCTCTACTTCATGGTGTTTGGTGCGTTGCCACTGGTCATCGCTGGGGCTGTTAGTCCGTCAGCCGCTAGCTTCTGGACGGCTATCTACCTAGGCACTCTGCTCGGTGTGCTAGTCTGGATCGCTAGGGGGATTCCTCGTTTCATCAAATGGCTGGGTGGGTTGATCGCAGCGCCTTTTTTATGGCTGAGTCGGAAACTCAAAGCCCGACGGCAGTATAAGCAGGAGCAGGAGTCGGCTAAACGAGTCGCTCAAGACGAGGAAGAAGCATAGAAAGTCGGCGCTACCTGTGATGAAAACTCACACTTTGTTAACCTTCTCTGCTTGGTTGCTGGTTTCTCTTGCCGCGATGAGTAGCGGCCAAGATGTCCGCGAGCTTTGGCTGCCATTAGACCAGTTGGAGACTCTGCTCAAACAAAAACCCCGGGCGGTATTTTTGACACCTGAGCAGTATCAGACGCTCGCTACCGATGCGGCTCGTGCTCAGCTGGCCGATGCAGAGGAATCGCTGGCACCGCCGCTGCCCGGTGTGGTGCGCTCGGTCGAGATGCGTGGCGAGATCGTACCTGGTGAGGCTGTGGTGGAGATTCAGGCCACCTACGATGTGGAGATACTTCAGCAGGATGGGTGGACCGAGGTGCCACTGCCTCTGCCGACGACTCACCTCGGGCGGGTCACCATAGATGGCGAAGGGGCGCTACGGGTGGTCGGGCAGAAGAGTCCGCTGCTCTATACTCATGGAGTCGGGGTTCATTCAGTGGTGGCACAGTTTCACCTGCCAGTCGCATCGGTAGCAGGTGGTGAGGCGATCGAGATTCACAGTCCAGGGCTTGCCGCAGCTAGCCTGCAGTTGGAGCTGCCTGAGGGGGCTCAGATGACCAGTGAGTTGCCATTCTATATCGATGCCGGTGGGCGTGCTCAGCTGGTGCTGCCCTCGGATAAAGGTGGCTGCTGGCAGGTGGCATGGACAGAGCGAGAGGTGCCTGCTATTCCAGGGGCCGCTATTTTTCAGACCTGCTCCTATCTATATAAAATCGACTCCACTCGAGTGCTGGGTGATCTGGGGGTGGTCATCAATGCAAATCTACGTGATTTGCCAGAGCGATTCACGATGTCGCTACCGACTGGGGCCAAGGTGCTCAGTGTCGATGGGGTGGAGCTGGCTGGCTGGACTCGCAAAGGCGGTGGCAATATAGAAGTGAAGCTGCAGTCTGGCAGTAGGCGCAGTGCGGCGCTGCGGATACGCCTGGAGTCACCTATCGGTGCGACGGAGATCGACGAGGCTGTGGCTCTACCGAGTGTCGATATCGAGGGGATTCACCGCTCGTCGGGTACCCTTACGATACTGGGCTCTGAGGATGTCAGGATCAAACAGATCGAGACAGCCGCTCTCACCGTGCCCGTGCCTGATGGGATCGATACGGCTATGGCCGCGCTGCCGGGTTATGTCGCATCGTTTCAGTTTCCCATCCAGCAGAGTGCGCCGGTGGTGACATTGTCGGGTATCAGGGATCGTTTCACGGTGGCTTTGGATACCAGTGTGAGAGCCGAGAGAGAGGCTATATTTGTGACTCGATCGGCTAGCTATATCCCTATCGAGGGGCATTTGTTTTCGGCGACCGTCGAGCTGCCGACAGCGGAGGAATTGGTAGCGGTCACGTGTGCCGAGAGACATGACTTTAGCTGGGTAGAGGAAGATGGTACGGTGATCCTACGCTGGAGCGATGGGCTGAGCAATGCGACGCCGACACAGGTGAAGATCGAGTCGCGGCGCGATCCAGAGGGCTGGTATCAGCTCGGGGAGGAGCCGATGGAGCTGCAGCTAGAGCCGCTGCTAGTGGCCGGAGCCGAGACCGTATCGGGGTATTTGGCGGTTCGATATGACTCATCATTTTCGATTCGTACTGGGCAGTCATCTGGCTTGGAGCCGCGCGATGGGCGCAAGACTCCCGTCACCGGTAGTCTCGCTTGGTTTCGTCTGGATGATTATTCGCTGACTCTGTCAGCGACTCGGCGTCCAGCAGAGATAGAGGCGGCTATCACAGCGTATGCGTTGCCACTTGCCAATAGTCTGGAAATCGAGGGGCAGATCAGTCTGGCTATCGCCAATTCAGGTATCCAGGAGCTGACCGTTCAGGTCGATGAGTCGGTTTCGCAGTTGGTTCGCTTTTCCTCACCGGGGCTGACTCATCAGACCAGAGATGAGGAGAGCGGGGATTGGACCCTGACCTTTCAGGATGAGGTGAGCGGGTCTTTGGCGGTGCGGTACTCGATCAATTTGCCACTGACGGTTGCTGAGTCTGAGAATATCAAAGGCAAGAAGCGATTTGCGGTGAGTCTGCCGAGGCTGAGCGTGCCTGCAGCGAAGCGCACCACTGGGACCTGGGTGGTCGAGGCCAATACCGATACCGAGATCACTTTTGATACCATGGGGGTGGATCAGGTCGATTCGCTACAGGTGCCATCGATCTCTGGCTATCGTCCACGGCACCGAGTGATCGCCGCCTACCGGTATCGAGATGGGGAGTGGGGCATCGATCTCGCTGGGACTCGTCACCCGCATGCTACCATCGTGTCCACGGTGGTCGACTCGCTGCTGCTGGATACCGTCGTATCGACAGATGGCCCGGCAAGGCATCAGGCTAGGCTGCAGGTGCGCTCGTCAGGTGAGCAGTTTTTGGATGTTCAGCTACCGGCTGAGGCTGTGCTCTGGAGTCTGCTCATCGATGGCGAGCGGATGAAGCCAGTGCGCAGCGGTCGGGATCGCCTGCGGGTGTTGCTATCGGAAAAACATGCCGACGGCGAGCAGGCGAAGGTTCAGATCATTTACCAAACGCCGGGAGATCGCTGGCGTGGTTCTGGTAGAGAGAAGCTAAGCCCTATTTCGGTGTCGGCTGCGATACCAGTGCTGTTTTCGAAATGGAATTTGTACCTGCCAGAGGGGTATGACTACCAGCGTTTCCGGTCCAATCTTCAGCAGGAGTTTGAGATCGAAAATCGGTTTTTGCTGGGGGAGATTCGAGTGCCCAGGAGGTTTAAACCTTCAGAATATATAGCGGATCGTTTGATGGTAGAGGGAAATGATTCTGTTCCGCAATCAAGTCTCGCTCCGAATGAGCGTGAACGAATGAACTACTACGATGTGGCTCGCGATCACACTCGCGCTGCCTTTTTGCGCCAGGTAGCGGAAGGCTGGGAGTCGCCTGTGCCGCAGGCAATTGAGCCGGAGCTAGGGCTAGGTTCCAATATGGAAGTAGACGCCATGATCAGAAATGAAGATCTGCTGACATCGATCAGAATTCCGAGCATCGAATTCAGTGAAACGCCGTTGAGAGATGCGCTGCAATTCATCCAATCGAAAAGTGTTGATCTAGACCCTCAGTTGAACGGGATAAACATTATCTTGGATGCTCCATTGGCGGCCGCTAGTGAGTCTCAGCAAGAAGATGATAGTGGGTTTGGTTTCGGTGGTGGGAATGGAGCTGCGGAAGCAGGTGGTGTGGGTAGCACCCCGATTACACTAAAGCTAAGCAACGTGTCGCTAGGTGAAGTGCTGCGGTATACTACCAGCCTAGCACAGATGAAGTATAAGGTGGAAGCGAATGCAATCGTAGTCGTGCCACTTTCGAGGCCGGATCAGGAGTTGGTTATGAACGCCTATACCGTTCCGCCCGGTTTTCTGAGCAGCTTCTCAGTAGGAGGTGGTGGGCCTATTGATCCGTTTGCCGCTCCAGATCCTGATGAGAGACCTATATTGAAGAAAATGACGGCTAGGGAGGTATTAGAGAATGCTGGTATTTCTTTCCCGCCAGGAGCTACGGCTATTTATAATCCAGCAACAAGTCAATTAATCATAAAGAACACTCCTGACCAGATGGAATTGGTTGAGGCATATCAAGAGTCGATTCGGTCGGGAGTGGATTTTGAAGCTTTGCCACTTACTCCGATTGTCCGTAGAGCGGTCGACTATAGCATCAGTGCTAGGCATGCCACTGAGGATAAGCTGCGGAATCTTCGGCTGCCGAGTGTTGAGTTTGCAGACACCCCGCTGAGCGATGCAATTGCTTTTCTGGAAACGAAGTCTGCGCAGTTGGATCCAGAGGGTACAGGGGTGCCTATCATTATTGAGGCTGCAGGAGTTGAAAACGTCCCCGTTACACTGCGTTTGACTAATGTACCTCTGGCTGAGGCGCTTCGATACACCACACAGTTGGCTTCGGTGAGCTATCGGGTGAATTCAGATGAGGTGTCCATCATCGCTCGGCATAGTAGTGGAGAGGTGGTCGCTCATCAGTACGCCGCTCCTCCGGAGTTTTTTCAGCCACTCGCAGAGGCGCCATCGGTGAAGGAGTTCTTTGAGTCAGCTGGTATCACTTTTGGTGCAGGGTCGTCAGCTAGTTACGATGCCTCCCTTGGTGAGTTGACGGTTAAAAACACGCCAAATGAAATGGCGTTGGTTGAGGCGTTTTTGGAGAGTTTTGGCAATGGTGGATATGTGATGGACGAGGAGGCTGCTACAACGTTTGGAGTTGGTGTTTCGGCAGCGCCAGTTTCGGCTTCCATCTACCCCTTGGTAACGAGTCTGAGCGATGTGAGGGCTCTCTTTGAGGAGCAAGATGGTATGGTTTTAGTCCAGATCCCTCTGCCACCTCGCGTATTCCAGTCGCTGGAAGGCAACACCGTGAAGGCACGCCATGCCAAGGCGGTTTTGGTGCAAGCAGGGGTAGCCTTTCCGGACGGCGCTAGTGCGGTGTACGACTTAGTGAGTAAGAGGCTATCGATCCGAAACACTCAGCCCAATCTGGAGGCTGTCATGACGACTTATTCGGAAGAGGTCGCTAAGATGGTCGAGAGTCCCAATGCCAAAGAAAACGATCTCCGCCTATCCGAAGCGTTTCTGGGTGGAGCGGCTCGATTGAAAGGTTTTGATGTCGGCGATATCGGTCGCCTGCCTATGGAGTTCGATCTGCCGCAGTCTGGCAGGTTTTACGGATTTGATGGCTTTTACGCACCAGAGCCGATTGCGTTTCGCTATGTGAATTGGGAGCGCCAGATCCGGGTAGCATGGTTGTGGATTTGTTTTGGGTTTCTGGCTTTTGTGATTGGGGCTTGGAGGTATGCACGGATGCCGATTTTTATCGGGTTATTGGGTGGCGTTTTACTGGGCTTGCTACCATTGGCGATCACCGGAGGTGTGGCGATCGTCTGCAATGCCTTGTTACTCGGTTGGCTGGCGGGTATCGGAATTTGGTTTGCCTATGCGCTGAGTCGCCGGATAGGTAGAGCGACAGCTTTGATAGCTTTGTTAATACTTCCTGTATGGGGTGCCGCAGAGGAAAGTCTGGCTCCACATACGGTGTATGTGCCTTACGATGTGGAAGTGCCTCTATCGGAGCAGTCAGCCACTCGGTATTATCTGGATTACGATTCGTTTCAGAAGTTGTGGCAGGATGTAAAAACCTATCGGCAGGAGCAAACTGGGGGGGGCGAGCCAGAGGTGAAGAAGAGCTATGATCTGACGAGTGCGCTGTACCGGGTGAAGTCGACGACTGAGGAGATCGCCGTATCTGGACGGCTAGCACTGCATACCCGCGGTAGAGGCTGGCAGAAGGTGCCATTGGCTTTCTCTGGAGTGAGTGTCGAGAGTATCCGGCTGAACGGAGAAACCGCAGCGATGCGAGAGGGTGCCATACTCGTGGAGGAGCCTGGGCAGCATGTGATAGATGTGGAGCTAAAGGTACCGATCGTCGAGGGGCAGGACTCGGCCAAGTGGCAGGTGCCACAGTGCTCGGCGACGCTGCTGGAGATCAAAATGGACAGTGAGGTGGCAGAGCCAGTGCTGCAGGGTGATTGGCCTCTAGCTGAGAGGATCGAGGATGGAAATACGACCTATACGGCTGCGATCGGACAGGCGGGAGAGGTACAGTTTCGCCGCAGGTTGAAAACTTCTGCCCATCGATCGACTCGCCCGAGTCTAGGGCTCATCAATGCTCGCTTGTTCGTGGCTCAGGGTTTGGAGCAGCTTGAGGCCGAGTATCAATTGAAGTTTTCGGGGCAGGAGAAATCCGATTTCTCGATCTCGTTTGATCGTTCCGTTACGCCTGTCTCATTTGATATACCTCATCTATCACATTGGCAGATAGCGGATCGGGTCGATAGCGGACTGCGGGAGTTGTCGTTTTCGCTCAGTCAGCCTGCTCAGGATTCTCTAGTGATTCGCTTTGCTGGAGAGCGGGTGTATTCGGCGAAAGATGAGACTGCTAGTCAGCGACGGTTCCCCCATTTGAGCGCGGAGGCGACGCGGATCGAGCAGCGGCGAGAGATACTGCGTGCTAATGGGATTCGGATCAAAGCAGACCCTGGAGTGAATCACCGACAGATCACATCGGGTGGCGATGCCGATGGAAAATCCGGTTTCATCCCAGTGAGTACCTTTTCCCTGACGGGGCAGGACGAAGCTCTAGACTATGCCTTATCGAGCGCAGAAGCAGAGAGAAGTGTGGTAGCGGATTATGTATTCCAAGTGGGCGCGGCAAAACTGGAGACGATAGCCCAATTTCAAGTGACGTCTCTGGATGAGCCACTGCTGGAGATGGCTTTTGAGATACCGGCGGACTCGAAGGTGCAATCGGTACAGGGTAACCGGATCCGTGAATGGTGGCGGACGGAGAATGATCTGTTTGTCAGATTGGCAGGAGAGACGCCAGAGGTCACGGCGCTACTCATCCATCTCACCCAAGAGCAGACCGATGTGGGTGCTGGGGAGCAGAGCCTAGCGATGGGTCCGTTTCGGGTTCATGGTTTTTCCGAAGAGCAGGTATCTGGCACTGGGCTAGTCGTAGCTCATACGACGCGCGATGTGGTCATCGATTTTGCAGAGGATCGCCGAGTGGTGCGTGAGGTAGGTATCGATGAAGTGGGCAGCGATATCGAGGTGCTGCCGCCTATGGAGAAAAAGCGTGGATTTCGGTTCGATAGGGCTAGCTACTCCGGCGAGGTGATATCCACTCAGCTGGAGTCACGATATGATTCGCTATGGGTGATGCTGGCTCAGATACAGGATACCTGGGTAGATCTCTCGGTACACACCGATATCGAAGTGAGTCGGGGTGGTATCGATCGATTTGTGTTTGAGACAGCAGTAGGGGCGCCAGAGTTTCGTGCGATCGGAGATCAGGTCCGCGAAGTGGTGGTGACAGAGACGGATATACTGCGCCGCTATGAGGTGATCTTTCAGGAGTACCTGACGAGTGCCACCTCTCTGACACTCGAGGCGGAGCTGGCGCATACCGATAGCATCCAGCTACCCGATCTGGCGATACCCGGAGCCGATCGACAGGAGCGCTATGTGATACTGGAAAATCGCTCAGTCACTCAGATGGATATCCAGAGTCAGGGTGTCGACAAGGCAGTGATGTCGATGCTGCCCTACAAGCCCGAAACGATACTATCTGCCCAGCTATACCGAGCTAGACCAGAGTGGCAGATGAGCATCGATCTGGAGCGTCTGGAGACGAGTGCGGGGAGTGATGCGATCATCCAGTTTGCAGAATTGACCACCGCCTTTCGAGCCAATGGAGAAGAATGGCTGAAAGCAGTGTATCGGATGCAGAACCGTTCCTTGCAGTTTTTACCAATTGTCGCCGACCCGAAAGCGGATCTGGTATCGGTGACGGTGGCAGGCACGGTGGTGAGAGCCGATAAAGGCAAGATAGACGGGCAGGATGTGCTGCTGATTCCGCTGATTCAGACTGAGCCAGGGCAGCTCTCATACGATGTGTCGGTGGTGTTTCGCAAGGTAGGTAAACGGCAGTCGGGTACTAGTGATCGGCTAAAGCGCAATCTGGACGATCCCACAGTGCTGGGCATGACCGTAGAAAAGACCATGTGGAAAGTCCATTTACCACAGGGGCATGAGTTGGTCGATACGGGTGGCAATATGCAGAGAGTACAGGCCGAGGATAGCGCTGTGGCAAAGCTGCAGAGCGAGCTGGATGAGCTAAAGAGTTTGAACTGGTTTTCCACGAGTAAGAGCAAAGTAGGGGATAAACGAAGCCAGGCACTGGGCTATGATAATGGACTGGCTCTGGCTGAGCGGATCGAATCTCAACTCTCGCAGATCGATGATAACGATAATCAGGAACTAAAGAAACTGAAGGAGGAGCTATCTCAGCAACGAATCGTACTGACTGAAAATCGCATCGAGATGCCAGCTTTTGATACCTCTCAAATCGCGAGTGAGCCAACCGAATCGAAGACGGCCTGGGTATCGAATGCAGGAGATATCAAAACTAGGGACCAGGATAACGCTCGGGCCGCAGAAGAGCAGCGCACCAACGTCAGCTCTCAGCTGCGGCTGAATGATAATATATCGCTAGGAAATAATTTCTTTGGCGAATCTATAGGAAGTAATGCCGAATCGGGAAAGGGGGCGAGTCAGGCGGATCGCGCTCAAAGCCAGATTAGTTTCTTTAACAAAAGTAACTCCAGCGATGAGGTGCAACAGAAGCTGTCGACCCTGAATCTATCGCAGAATAACGAGCAAAATGATTTCGCAATCAACTATGGAAAGCCTATCGAAACGCTCGCAGTCAATCGGGTGTCCAATGCGAGGTCTGCTATCCAAGCAGAGCAGCCAGATCTACCGAAGAGCGCAGCTGGTAAGCCTCGCTCCCCTCGAGTCTTCGCAGGAGGAGGCATGGTGGGGCGGGCTGACCCATTTGGCGGAGGTGGGGAGATGCATGATGATCCGTTTGGCGGGGGCGATGATGATCCCTTTGGTAGTGGTGGCGCTATGGAGCCCGATCCATTCGGAGGAGGCGGCGGTTTCGGGTTCGAATCACCCTCAGGGGCAGCAGCTGGGGGAGGGACTTATTACCCTTCACAGGCATTGTCTGCACCTCTGATCCCGCAGGGCCGCTACTCGATAGCTGTGGACTTTCCCGTAGAGACCGCGCCGATCCATTTTCAAAAGCTCAAAGACCACGCGGAACTCGAGATCTCGTCAAAAATACAGAGCTCAACTGGACGTGGATATTGGCTGCTGTTGATCTGTGTGCTGCTAGGGGCCATCATGGGCGGGAGGAGCCTGATAGTCAGATTTCAATAGGGTCGAGTTGACGAGCGGAGGTGGGTAGAAAAAAAGTGAGGCCCACCACTAGGATGGACCCCACTTAGGAACCGCTTGTTTTGCCATACCCAGCAGAAATTGGTGAAACCGCATCCCACCGAGTATCGCTTCTGTCTTCGGGGCATATAGACGACGGAGGCAGAAAGAAATGTCACTGTTGTTGAATGATTTCTTTGAAATACTTGGCTGAAAACGTTAGTGGAATGCTCTGCAAGTCCGATGAATAAAGGGCTGTGGGCGATCGGTATGGGCGATAAAAATAATTAAATTTTCTATGCTAAGATGTCCTGAATCACATGTCCGCCGACGTCTGTCAGGCGAAAACGACGGCCATTGTAGACGTAAGTGAGCTTCTCGTGGTCGAATCCGAGCTGATGCAGGATGGTGGCGTGGATGTCGTTCACATGCACGGGATCGACAGCGGCGTGGTGGCCGATCTCGTCGCTCTCGCCGTAGCTGACGCCGCCTTTGATACCGCCGCCCGCCATCCAAGTGGTGAAGCAGTGGGGATTGTGATCGCGGCCTGGTTTCTTGCTCTTTTGCGATAGCGGTAGGCGGCCAAACTCGCCGCCCCACACTACCAGCGTGTCCTTTAGCAGGCCGCGCTGCTCCAGATCGGCCAGTAGACCCGCCACGGGCTGATCGGTCTCGCCGGCGAATTGGCTGTGATTGCCCTCGATGTCGTTGTGGCCATCCCAGCTGCGCTGATTGGCCATGCCGCCTGAGTAGATCTGTACAAAGCGCACACCGCGCTCGACCATGCGCCGTGCGGTCAGACACTGGCGGGCGAAGTGGTCGCAGCGTTTCTCCCCTACGCCGTAGAGATTTTTGACATGCTCGGGCTCGCGCTCGATGTCGAATGCCTCGGGTGCCGCCTGCTGCATGCGGTAGGCTAGCTCGAAGCTTTTGATCCGCGCCTCCAGCTCCTGATCGCCGGGGCGACTGTCGATGTGGTGCTGGTTTAGCTGGCTGAGTAGGCCTAGCTGGCGCTGCTGCTGCAGGTCGCTCATGTGAGCGGGACGATTGAGATTGTCGATGGGATCGCCCTTGGGCTTGAGCCAGGTGCCCTGGTAGACGCTGGGTAGAAAGCCAGCACTCCAGTTGGCCGCCGAGCCTTTTGGCAGGCCGCGGTCGAGTGGATCGCTCATCACCACAAAGGCAGGCAGATCGCGGCTCTCACTGCCCAGACCGTAGGTGACCCACGATCCCACACAGGGGTAGCCCATGCGTGGTAGGCCGGAGTTCATCATGAATAGGGCGGGGCTGTGGTTATTCGACTCGGTGTGCCCCGAGTGGATAAAGGCCATTTTATCGACGTGCTCGCCCAGGTGGGGAAACAGGGAGGACACCATCTTGCCGCACTGCCCGCGCGGGGTGAACTCGAATGGCGACTTCATCAGCGGGCCGACGGCATTGGCGAAGAAGCCGGTCTCTTTGTCGAAGCCCTCTAGCTCTTTGCCATCCATCTTTTCCAGCTCGGGCTTGTAGTCCCAGGTATCGACCTGGCTAGGCCCGCCATTGGCAAAGATCCAGATCACCGACTTGGCCTTGCCGGGGAAGTGGCCTTGCTTGGGTGCCAGCGGGTCGGCAGACTGATCTGAGCCGAGCAGTCCCTCCTGCGAGAGTAGGCTGGCCAGCCCGATACTGCCAAAGCCCGCGCCCGCGCGCTGCAGTAGGTGACGACGTGAGTAGAGATCTGGTAGGTCGTGCATGAGATTTAGGTTTTTAAGGTAGGTAGATAAATTCGTTCAGGCCGAACATGACCTGGCAAAAGTCGGCCATCGCATAGCGGCCTGCATAGCCGCCCTCGTAGGACTGGGCCTGCTGCTCGACAAAGTCTAGACTCGCTGCTAGCTCGGCCTCGCTCGGCTCGCGGCTCAGGGTGCGTAGGTAGATGGAGCGGATCGCTTCGGGACTTTCCTGAACTGCCACCGCTGTGGCTAGACTCTGAGCCCATTTTACGACTTGGGCATTGTTCATCAGCATCAGTGCCTGTGGGGCGATGGTGGTGCTGGGGCGGCTGCCCTGGCTGGTGAGTGGCTCGGGCTGGTCGAAGATCTGCATCATCGGTACTAGGCGGCTGCGCTTGATCATGAAGTAGAGGCTACGCCGCTGGTGACTTTCGCTGAGCGTGCCGGGGCCATACATTTTGGTATCTAGCTGTCCGGCGGCGGTGAGTATCGAGTCGCGTACGGCCTCGGCCTCGAGTCGGCGTGGGGTGTAGCGCCATAGCCATTGGTTGAGCGGATCGGCCTTGGATTTTTCAGCCGATGGCGCGCTGCTCTGCTGCCAGGTAGCGCTGAGCAGTATATCGCGGTGCAGGGCCTTCAGGCTCCAGCCATTGTCGATCAGGCGACTGGCCAGGTAGTCGAGCAGCTGTGGGTGGGTGGGCAGCTCGCCCTGTAGGCCAAAGTCATTCGGGGTGGCGACGATGCCACGGCCAAAGTGGTGATGCCACAGGCGATTGGCGATCACGCGGGCTAGTAGGTGCCCGGCGCCATGCTCGGTATCGGTGATCCACTGGGCCAGTCCGGTGCGACGGTAGCTGGTGCGAGTCCAGTCGGCGGGTGGACTGCTCTGCCAGTAGTCGTCTGTCTTGCCATTGCGCATCAGTACCTGCAGGTAGCCAGGTGGTGCGACCTCGCCTTTTTGATTGGGATCGCCGCGGCTGAGGAAATAGGTCTCGGGGTAAAAGTGGGGGAACCCGCGGCCATCGGCGTGGTGTTTGGTAGGTGGAAAGCCCTCGCTGGTCACTTGTACCTTGGCCATCTGCGGCTGTGGTTTTTTGGTAGTGGAGTCGGTCACAGCTCGCTGCAGCTTCTGCCACTCCTCATCATCTTTGGCGTAGAGAGCGACTAGCTTGGCCTCTTGCGCGGCGGTGAGTGGGGCGCCTGCCTGGGTCGCGGCTACGGCAGCCTTTAGCTCGCCGTCTTCCGCATTGCCCACGGCCACAGGTGGCGATGCCTCGCCGCTCAGCGATAGGCGAAAGCGGCCCATGCTGTGCTGTCCATTATTGAGGAAAGCCATGCGCACCTCCACTTCGGTACCGGCGGCCAGAGCGTAGGGCTGGTCGAGAGTGTAGACGGCGGCTTGGTCTTTGCCGATGCCGCCGAAGTCGACTGCCCAGCCGGTGCCGGACTTGTTGCTATCGATCGCCGATACCACGGAGAGGTGCTTATCATTCTGCTCGTGGGTAGCGGCTGCTGTCACTAGCTTTAGCGCAGTAGCTTTGTCTGTACCCTTGGGTTTCACTAAAAGCTCCAGATGGCTCAGGGCGAAGTTGCCATTGCCAGCGCGACCGGGGCCTTTGCGGTTCAGGCTATCGTGCGTGAGCGCTTCGATGCGTAGGTGGCGTAGCTGCTGCGGGTGGCTCTGACCGGTGATGGTGTAGGTCACCTTGGCGGGATTGGCGCCGGTGGCGAGTAGGGCTCCGTCTGGCTGTAGCTCGAGATTGGTTTTTTTGCTGTCGGTAGTAGCCTGGATAGCGCTGAGCAGGGTCCAGGGTGCCTGTGGTATCGCAGCCTGCAGATCGCCGCCCAGCCACTTCTGATAGCCGGTCTGAAAGTAGTCTGCGCCTTGGTAGGCGGCTAGGGCTGCCACTTGAGTGTCGTGATTTTTCTGCCAGCTGTCCAGTGCCTGGCGGTGGGCCTGCGGATCGAGATCGATGTCGATCTCGCTGCGGATGGTGGTGGTAAAGGTGGAGACGAATCGGTAGTAATCCTGCTCCGAGATCGGGTCAAACTTGTGGTCGTGACAGCGGGCGCAGCCAATGGTCAGGCCGAGCATCGCGGTGCCGGTGGTGCCTGCCATATCGTCCATCTCGTCGTAGCGAGCGATCTCGAATTCCTTTTCCGTAAGCTGGGTGGGAAAGACGCCTGCGCCGAGAAAGCCGGTGGCCATCATCGCTAGCGGATCGTCGGGAGCGATCTCGTCGCCAGCTAGATTCCAGCGGACAAATTGATCCCACGGCATGTCGGTATTCAGCGCTTTGATGACAAAGTCTCTATAGTGGTAGGCAAACTTTCGATCGTAGTCCTGCTCGAATCCGTGGCTCTCGGCAAAGCGCGCCGCATCTAGCCAATGCCGTGCCCAGCGCTCGCCGTAGTGCGGGCTGGCCAGCAGCTCATCGACCAGCTGCTCGTGCGTCATGCTGGTGGCAGCCTGTAGCTGCTCGATAGTCGGCGGCAGACCGGTGATGTCTAGGTAGGCGCGCCGAATGCGGGCGTGATCGCTGGCTGGTGCATTTGGCGATAGCTGATTTTCCACCAGCCGGGCATGCACAAAGGCATCGATATCGGTGTGCACCCAGTCGCTATCGGTCGCCGGCGGCTCGGGATCTGCCAGCGGCTGAAATGACCAAAATTGACGATCACTCTCGGTGATCTTCATCTCCTGTGGCTCGTCGCCCGCCTTTTCGATCAACGGCTTATCATAGGGTGCTCCCAGTGCGATCCAGTGGCGAAAGGCATCGATCAGCTCATCGGGCAGTTGGTCCTTCTTCGGCGGCATGGTCGGCTCCTCCTCGTGCCGCATCAGGATCAGTAGGTAGCTCTCGTCTGGCTCGGCGATCTCGATCGCAGGGCCAGAGTCGCCGCCCTCCATCAGCAGCGCACGCGAGGATAGATCCAGTCCTCCTCGCACCTTTTCGTCGCCGTGGCATTTCAGGCAATTCTCCACCATAGCAGGCCGGATCGTCTCCCGAAATAGTTCCGTCCCCGCTTTCATCCGAGCCGCATGGTCGGCGGGTAGGTCGCTGGCAGAGGCAAGGCTGAGCAAAGCCAGAAGAGTAAAAATAGCGCGCCACTTCATGATCATCTAAAGAGTAATCGCGGGAGGTAGCGGTATCTCACAGGAAAAGGGATACTCGATCGCGGGAGGGATGGGGGATGGATGGATTTGGGAATGCGGATTTCCTCCTGAGAATCTATCAATATTTATTGACCGTTATATCGTTTTTCCTTTTTAATTGGAGGGTATGAATGATCCATTTCAAATTCAGAGAGAGCTTCGCTATGGTGCTCCGGTTTGTGATGAAATTCTTACTGGTCGGTATTTCTCAATTGGGTATTCATGGTATTTCCGTCAAGCCAAGTGGGTTTTAGAAATTGTAAATCCCAATAGTCGTTTTGAGTGGGAGATTGAGAGGAGGGATAATTTTCGAGCAGATATTAGAATCCCTAAACGGTTTCGAGCGGGCTTGAAAGCATATGTCAAAAGTGGTTTTGACCGAGGGCATCTGAGTGCTAGTGCGAATCATGATGAGCTCGAAATTCAAAACAGTGAAACGTTTCTACTGTCAAATATGTCACCCCAGCTCCCGTCGTTTAATCGACGTATATGGCGAGAACTAGAGATGGCTGTTCGTACCTTGAACGAGGAAAAGAACATTCTCGAAACATATGTTTTAACAGCTCCTATGTTCTATTTCGATAGAGCAGTCGAAACTATTGGTGATGAAAATGAACGTTATGGAATCGATGTGCCTGTTCCTCATGCGTTTGCTAAGAGTATATTGGCAGAGGACAGCAAGGGGCGTCTAAAGCTATGGACTTTTGAAATGGAGAATAAAAAGCTTGAGGGGAAGTTGGAGGACTATCTTGCCGTGACTTATGATGTTGAGCAGAAAGTTGGGGGAGTTTTTTGGGATCGCGTGGCGGGAGGGGACTTGCATAGCCAAAAAAGTAGACCGCGGAAAATGTGGGACTATTAGTGGCTGATAAACAGTAGCGGCAAGGTTTCACTTCAGTACGTGAACAAATCCCCAATCTGATACCCGCTACCGCCCTCACATGCCGCCAGTGCATTGGCGATCTTCTGCTGGATATTGGGCGTCACGCGGCGGCCTTTGCGGGATTTGGCGACTTGCTTGTGGGTGAGCTGTTCGGTGCTGGCGGCTACGAGGTCGCTGTTGGCCAGGTCGAGGTCATCGAGGATCTTATCCAGCGGTTGTGCGCCCATATCTCGGTCTTGATTTTTCTCTGGGTTCATGGGAAGTCGGGAAAATATTCGATCTTTAGGATTTCAAGTTCAGTTAAGTTATGGCAACGCGCGTTCTTCTCACCACCACCAGCTATCAGGATACACCAGGTCCGCACCACGATCTGCTAGAGTCTCAAGATTTTGAAGTGGTGCGCGAGCGGGGCCCACTGCCCGAGGAGCGGATGCTGGAGCTGGCAGGTGAGTTCGATGCCTTTCTCTGTGGCGACGATGCCATCACGCAGGCGGTGATCGATAAGTCTCTGCCTAGGCTGAAGGTGATCAGCAAGTACGGCATCGGCCTGGACAAGATTGATCTGGACTACGCCACCTCGCAGCAGATCCCAGTGCTGAACACGCCGGGCGTGAACCACACGACAGTGGCGGAGCACACTTTTGGGCTGTTGATCTGTATCGCCAAGCGGCTCATCGACGTCTGCGGGGCAGCTCGCCAGGGTGAGTGGAAGCGGATCACCGGGCACGAGGTGATGGGCCAGACCATGGGTATCATCGGGCTGGGCCGTATCGGCAAGGAAGTGGCCGTGCGCGCCAGAGCGTTTGCCATGCCGGTGATCGCATTCGACCCCTACTGGGATGAGGACTTTGCCGCGCAGCACGACATCCAGCGCTGCGACTCGATGGAGGCTGTGCTGAAGCAGGCCAATGTGATCAGCCTGCACTGCTTTCTCGATGAAAACACTCGCGACATGATCCGTGCCGAAAGCATCGCCGAGATGCAGGACGGCGCTATCGTGCTGAACTGCGCTCGGGGTGAGCTAGTGAATACGGCTGACATGGTAGAGGCGCTAAACAGTGGCAAGATCGGTGGCTATGGTACCGACGTGCTCGACGAGGAGCCACCGCCAGCGGATCACCCACTACTGACGGCCCCCAACTGTGTGGTCAGTAGCCACATCGGCTCGCGGACTTATGAGAGTGTCGAGCGGCAGGCGATGCGCGCGACGAATAACTTGATCAACTACCTGAGTGGTAGCTCCGACGACTACATACAGGCGAATCGCTTCTAGTAGGGTGATTGTACCCTATTGAGTCAAAATTGTACCCTATTGAATTTTTTCTATCATTTCAAAATCCAAACTCTATACCGCTATGCTCGATATCAAACCAGCCGACCAAGTTACCTTCGATTGTCTCTCTATGGGGGAGATCATGCTCCGTCTCGATCCCGGTGATGGACGAGTACATACAGCTCGCAATTTCGCTGCCTGGGAGGGTGGCGGTGAGTACAATGTGACTCGAGGTCTGCGCCGCTGCTTTGGCAAGCGCACGGGTGTGATCACGGCGTTCGCGGATAATCCCGTCGGTCGCTTGATTGAGGATTTTATCCTGCAGGGTGGAGTCGATACGCGCTTCATCCAGTGGAAGGACTATGATGGTATCGGCCGCGAGGTGCGCAATGGACTGAACTTCACCGAGCGTGGCTATGGTATCCGTGGGGCCGTGGGCTGTCCGGATCGAGCCAATACGGCTGCCAGTCAGATGAAGCCGAGCGACTACGACTGGGATGATATCTTTGGCAAGCAAGGTGCGCGCTGGTTTCACACCGGTGGGATCTTTGCGGCTCTGAGTGAGTCGGCAGCGGAGACGACTATCGCGGCCTGTGAAGCGGCGAAAAAGCATGGCACCATCGTCAGTTACGATCTGAACTACCGTCCATCGCTGTGGAATGCGATCGGTGGTCAGGACAAAGCGCAGGAAGTGAATCGCGAGATCGCCAAAAATGTCGATGTGATGATCGGTAATGAGGAGGATTTCACCGCCTGTCTCGGATTTGAGGTAGAGGGTGTCGATGAAAACATCCGTGGTATCAATGTCGATGCTTTCAAGGCAATGATCGATACCGCAGTGAAGGAATTCCCCAACTTCAAAGCAACGGCTACGACGCTGCGCGAGGTGCACACGGCCACCGACAATGACTGGGGTGCCATCTGCTGGCACGATGGTGAGTTTTACGAGTCGAATGAGTACCCACACCTAGAGATTTTTGATCGGGTCGGTGGCGGCGATAGCTTCGCCTCAGGCTTTATCTATGGTTTTCTCGAGCACAATGATCCTGGCAAAGCGATCAACTACGGTGCCGCACACGGCGCTCTAGCGATGACCACTCCAGGCGATACCAGTATGGCATCGGTCAGTGAGGTAGAGAAAGTGATGGGCGGCGGCGGTGCTCGTGTTGTGCGGTAGGGGGAAGTGCAGATCTATGACTATAGGTCGTATATGTCCTATACGACCTATATCTACATCACTTCTCCACCGAACGCACCCGAAAGGCCGTGCTCACACCGCCCTGCTGAATCAGATCGATGATCTGTTCTTTGTCGGACAGGTCGCTGGATTCGATGGTTTCGATATACTGGCGGATCTTGGGTTCGTAGCTCAGGTATTCGCGTACGAGTTTGATGATCTCGCGCTCGGGTACGTTTTCGAAAAAACCGATGCCTTCGGCGTAGACGATCTTTGCCGATACGATGGCTGCGAGCAGCTTTCTGTAGTAGTCGGAGTCTTCGATTTTTGCCAGTTTCTCCAGTAGCATCGGTGGGGTGTAGAAATCGCTGACCACTTTGAGCGATGCGATCACTGATGGGTCTTTGCAGATCTGCTGGTAGATGACTGATGAGACGTGGTTGATCACCTCGCTCAGCCGTACGCTGATGTCGGGTAGGTCTTCTTGCGGATTAAGGCGCGAGGTGCGCAGTAGGACCTGGGCCTCGAGACCGGCGAGTTTCCTGAGCTGATCGATGACTTCGGTGACGAATGTCTCTTTGTTTTCGAGGAACTCTTCCTCGGTCATTAGCATGCCGGCGAGGATCTCGAAGCTACTACAGATCACTCCGCACTTGTTGGCCGAGCTATCCTTTACGATGAGGACGCCCTGCTGAGAGAGAAAGCTGCGCGCGCTACTGGTGAGAAAGAGATTGGCACCCTCGACGATGATCTTCGAAGACGGCACGCCTCCGCTGAGGAGAAAGTCTCGCCAGTTGTGGCCATTGATCGTCTCAGGGCGTCCGCCGCCGGTGAGAAAGACATCGCTGGCGATGCGGTTGTGCATGGAGTTGCGCAGTTGTTCGCCTGCGGCCGTAGTCGCATCGTGCACGGCGCCCTGCTCGGTGAGGCGATCTGGGGAGAAACAGATGAGCGGTAGATCTTCGTGCACGAGTCGCAGTAGCTCCTGGTGATCGAGGCCGCCGGGATCCTCTAGCGAGGCTGTGCCATCGGCTATACCGAGAAATCTGGCATTGTCGCCATAGTCGCGGATCAGGATTTTCACGAGATTGCCTGCGACATCGCCATTGGTACCACCGGTCAGTTTTACGGTAAAGGGCTGCTGGCGAGGATCGATGCCGTGGAACAGCAGCGCCTGCTCGAGGTAGACATTTACCCCCTCGCTGGTGATCCCATACTCTTTGTGATTGATGCCGGCCCCTGGCTTTGAGCTCATGAAGCAAGCGGGGAGGGGGTGATTTTTCTGCGCAGCGCGGTCGACCGTCCAGGTGATCAGTTCGTTGGAGACATTTTCATCTGGTCCTAGGAAGACTAGCTCCGACTTGTCGGGGTAGTCTTTGAGATTGAGATCGAGCAGCGCATCGACAAAGGCTCTACCGGCTTTCTCTGCCGGATGGCCTGGCTGAACGAGGAGAGCCGCCTTCGAGCCTCCCTCGGGTATGTCTTTGTTTTTGAAATGCTGCGCATGAGCGAGCCCGTATGCCTCCTCAAACAGGTGATCGGCCTGCTGGGCATGCAGCTCTAGGCTGGAGGGCTTCAGTATGCGTAGCCCGCCGCGAGCGATGTTATTGAAGCGCACATGGTAGCCCTGAAAGTTGTTTCCGAAGATGTAGTAGACCACGAATAGTGGTGAGCATTTGAATGGGCTCTGCTGAAAGAACCTAGGGCCGATCGCTAGAGCTAGGCCGAGGCGATCGTTTTTATCGGCATTGGTCGACTGTATGGAGTCGATCAGTTGGTCAAAGCAGGTGAGTATCTGCTGCTCGCGAGTCTTTCGTGTGCCGGGCTCGATGTGACTGGCATTCAGGTCCGAGCCGGTGGCGGAGCCATCGATCAGCGCATCTACCGAGGAAAAGGCGGCCTCGTGGTGTTTGAGTAGAGCGGTCTCGACGGTCTCATAGTTGAAGTAAAAGCGATCGACGTGAGATAGCTGGTGATGGATGATGTGGCAGCAGGCGATGAAGACCTCTGCGGTGGAGAGGGCGATATCGTGCGCATCGGCAAAGGCGATCACACGAGGATCGAGCCGGATCAGGCGCTGGATCGACTGCACAAAGGCAGGGTCCGCTACCACGTGGCTGCAGGTCACATTGATGACGGCGATCGGATTGTCGTAGGTGGTCAGGCTGTGCACAGCGACATTCCGGATGTCGAGCTGGAGCGATGCCATGAATCCCGTGATCCGCTTTAGGATGGTCTTGGTCTCAGCATTATCAGCTATCACTTGTATCCTCGTCTCGTCATCGCCGATCTGAGTGATCTCTACTTCCACCGCCTCGGAGCCTGCGATGCCCTGCAGAGAGGCGTGATCGATATGGGGCGGCTGCTGCGATGGCAGAAAGTTGAAGATATCCACGACAAACTGATTGTCCGACGAGGTGAAGACATCGGCAGAGCTCAGGTTTTTGTCCTCGGGGATCTGCCGGAGAAAGTCGACCAACTGGCCGGGCCGGTTTTCGAGACCGATGAAGGTGTACTGACTGTGGCTATCTTTTAGGCGGAAATGGTCCTGCGGATGGTCCAGAGATTTGCCGGCGATGATCGTCCGTAGGTGGTCTTTCTGTGACTCGACTGGCACCTTCTCGAAGTACTCATCTGGCATCGATGCGTAGAAGTCCGCGACGATTTTTTCTACCGATGCACTGAAGCCTGAAATGATTTCCTGAGAAATCCCACTGTGATCTCGCTTTGACATAATGAATAGACGGGTAAGCCCAGAGGGTAATCGTGGTTGGTACGAGTCGACAGTGCTGTAGAGGTCACAGAAAGGTAGCTTATTATGATAATTATGGCCAACGGAATATCGATGGGGCGCTGAGCAGCTGGGCTGGGGTTTCTGCTATTCCTTGTGTCCCTAGGCCGTTTCGTAGTAGTCTTCTGGAACATTCAGAAACTCAAAGAACAACATCTACTTTTCATCATATGGACGCAGTCAAAATACTCGGAAGTCTCCTCGCCAACAATGCCATGGGCTCATCTGCCGGGGGTAATATCCTCGGAACGCTACTCGGTGGGAGTGGTCACGGCGGAGGCGGCGGTAAGGCGGCTCTCGCGGCTAGTATCCTAGGAGCGCTGATGGGCGGAGGACGCCGCTCCGGTGGCAATGGCGGTCTGGGGGCTCTCGGCGGGCTGCTGGGTGCTGCATCTGGTCGCGGTGGCGGTGCTATGGATGTGCTGGGTAGCCTACTGGGCGGTGGTGCGGCTCGTGGCGGCAGTGGGCTGGGCGCGATCGAGGGTCTCCTCGGTGGCGGAGGTGCCCCACGCGGTGGCGCAGCAGGTGGGCTCGGAGATATGCTCGGTGGCATCCTCGGTGCTGCTGGTGGAGCTAGCTCCGGTGTCGGCCATGGCGGTGGCGCTGGTAGTGGCTCGCAGCTGCTCGGTGCTCTGCTAGGCGCAGCGCCAGGCCCGATGAATGAGCCGCCTCAGGATGCCCACGACGAGGCACAGCTGTTGATCGAGGCGATGTGCAATGCCGCCAAAGTGGACGGCTCTGTCGACAGTGCTGAGCAGGAGGAGATCATCGGGAAGATGGGGGATCTCGACGCGGGTGAGGTGGCTTTTCTCAAAGAGCAGCTCAGCTCGCCGCTCGATCTGGAGGGATTTTTGGCCCGAGTGCCAGACGACATGGATGAGCAGGTCTACGCCTTTTCCCTGATGGCGGTGAAGCTCGACTCTCAAGCCGAGGCCGAGTATTTCGCCAAGCTAGCTGGTGGTCTGGGGCTGACAGCCGATCAGGCCAACCACATTCACGCCCAAATGGGTGAGCCAGAGATCTTTCGGTCGTAGGCACATTGAAATCGCTGGTTCAGCTTTTGGACCAGCCAAGGTTTTTTTGCGGAGGGGGCAATTTTTGCCCCCCTCCCTGATTTTCTGTCGTGTAAATAGTAGGGCTTGCCATGGGCATTGATAGCTGGCATAACGGCTCATGATGTGCCGTCTTATTCTCCTGTTTTTTCTTCTGCTGCATCCTCTCTGCACGCTTGGAGAGCCTAAGAGTAGCTCATTGCTCGAAGAGGCTCCTGCTGAGTGGCGCGAACTGGAGTCTTTGCTCACGCCTTACGAAGAGGCTGTATCTCTACCTTCGAAAAAAATTGCGGCAGTCGAATCAGCTGGTGGTGGTGTTGAGAGAATCTTGGATGAGGAAATCGTACGTGTATCTGCAGATGGCAGTGAAATATCTGTATCGCACTCTATCGCTGAGTTGCGATTGGAATCTGCTCAGTCCCGCTTTAGCAAGCGGACAATTCAGATGAGGGGGGATAAAGAAGATGTTTACATTGCCTTGGCAAGGACAATTTCACCCTCTGGCGAGTCAATTCTTGTAGAGCCTGAAGGGATATTTATCGAAAGTGGAGAAGCGGATGAGGATATTGATATCTACTCTGATTCCCAAAAAATCAGGGTCATTTTTCCAGCTGTAGAGGTTGGTTGTCGTATCGAGATCATCTGGGTCACGAAGAGCCAGCCTATTATCGAAAATGCATGGACGGCAAAAGGCTTATATCAGGATATATATCCGATTAGGAAAAAACGCTTTGTATTAGAGTTTCCTATTGAGGAAGAGCCACGGCTTAAAGTGTGGCAGCATCGATTGAGCATGATTCCTCAACGAGAAGTGCTGGAGGATGATAGTCGTCTACGGTATTCTTGGGAAAAGACACTTATCTCACCCGCTAAGTTGGAGCATGGTATGCCTTCGATTTTACACCACTTGCCTCAGATGCGGGTGGGTATAGGTGCTAACTGGGATGGTTTTGCAGATTGGTATAGTCAATTGATTGTTGAGGCAAGTTCAGATATTCAGGGTTTGGGACAATTGGCGGAGGAATGGGCCGAAGGAGCCACTGATCCTCGACAGATTACTGAGAATCTGTTTTCTCATGTGAGTCAAGATATCCGGTACACAGGTTTAGAGTTTGGTGAAGGTGCATTCAAGCCGAGGTCTCCTGCAAGCGTGGTTGGTGCCGGATATGGGGATTGCAAAGATAAGTCGAATCTGTTGCGTGTTTTGCTGAGACACCATGGTATATCCTCAAGGATTGGATTAATCCAGACTCAGCATTCAGGCATGGTTCCAAAGAAAATTGCTTCGGTTGGATTGTTTAATCATGCGATCTTAGCGGTCGACCTTCCAGAGGTAGAGCAGCCAATTGTCTGTGACCCTACTTTGTCTGGAGCCCCTTTCGGATTGCTCCCTTTTCCTGACTCGGATAGAGATCTTCTATTAATTGATGAAAATGGTAGTTATGAGTGGATGAAGACCCCGGTATATACGGCATCTAAGTTAGATGTGGTTGCGGATCTTGAGATTGGTGATGACGGTGTGTTTTCTGGATGGTTTACCGTTCGCATGGACGGCATTTTGGGGTATTTATTACAGGATTTTTTCTTGGGGAAAACACGAGAGGAGAGGTGTGAGGAGGGGCTTAAGCAATTTTTTAGCTATATTTCTCGGGTAAGGGTCGTGGATTGTGAGGATGTGACTGTTGTTGGTTCGAAGGTTGGTGAGGCTGGTGGAGATATGCCTTTTCATTATCGGTTTTATGTCACGCAGGCTAAAGACGCGAGTTTAGTTGATGCAAAAACGGTTGGGTTTCGTCTACCGTTGAACCGTTATTATGTGACACCAGTGGGTAAGTCTGAGGCACAGAAGCGGCACAATCCATATATTGTATCTCCTCAGGAGTCTAGGTTGCTTTGTACCCTAAAGTATCCTGAGGACTGGCAGGTGCTAGACCGACCAAAGGACTGGGAGAGAAATGGTGATCAATATCGATTAGGAGTTAAGGCGGTAGAGAGGGGGCAGCTCGGCTACGAGGTGGAGATGATTCGAGGGAAAGGTATTTTTACTGCTGGTGAATTTGAGAAGCTTGCATCCGATAGTAGAGAAGGTTGGCAGGTGATGTCAGCTCCTGTGTTGTGGATGCGACAAGGTGATGGTCGATCTTCCGAATCTAGGTGCTCACCTGAGTCTCTTCCTGTTATGCCGTCAGGTGATGGTTTTTCTAGTTTGATACACCACCATTTTCCGCTGGATCCTGCTGATATGTACGGAGCAGATCACGATTCCAGAATTAAGGCGTTTAGGAGAATGGCTGAGCTGTATTCTGAAGATGAGGAAGCTGTTTTTTTGGCGGAGACGATGTTATCAGTTTCTCAGTTGCTGCAGTTTCCATCTGAGAAAAAAACGCAGAGGGTGGTGACGCGCCTTCAAAGATTACGTGCGAATCGTTCGGGTTCTATAAGTGCTGAGAAGGTGGCAGCAGCTGAATTGACATTAGCTGAGGCGCTTTTTCTTGTTGGAGATAATGATGCGGGGGTCGAGCTGTGTGAGGATTTGTATGTTCAGGCGGACTTACCAGATGTTATCAGACAAGCGGCAGCTTACCTGATTTCTGTTCAGGTAGCAGAGGAGAATCCTCTTCGTGGGATCGAGTTGGCTGAATTTGGGTTGTTGAACCACTTTTTACCTAGTGATGTAAGAGACGGGCTTGTTGGTTTGATTTTGGACTGCCGTCTTCGGCTCCCAGACCCTGATTCATTGGCTATCACGCAGGAGATGCTAGGCTATTTGGAGGAGATGCCTGATCGAAGTGATGAGTTAAGGGCTGTTTTTCTGGATGCTCCATCTACTCTCGCTGATTACGGTCATCAGGATAGGGTGTCTTTTGCAGTCGAGATGCTCAGAGCGGGGGGCAGTAGCCTGGGTTTTAGTGATGAGAATCTAAAGGATCTAGATGTTTGGTATTCGGCTTTGTTGATGTCTGGACCGATCTATGATGAGCTTATAGCTTACTTGGATGTTAATCCCTGGCCTGATGCTGATAAAATAGAAAAAGGTGACGCAATTGAATGTGCTAGTGATTGTTACGGATGTTTTCATGAATCAGAGCTTGTTGCTTTTCGTTATGAGCTAATGGGTTGTACCCGATACGGTCCGCAGGCGGATATAGCTGATCGTTTTTCGGAGTTGGTGGATAAGGTGTTTTATTTTGATGATGAGACTATGGAGGGGCTGCCCGATAACTGGCGGGATCTTATTGGTAAAGTGATTGAACTGTGGAAGAAGTCGCCATCCGGAGATATTTATAATGCTGAGGATGCTTGGGTGTCAGAAGGGGAGTTGACTGAATTATTTGATGGGCCTGAGGAGGCTGATGCTTTGTATTTGAGGCTCATAGGAGATGAGTCCTTCTCTAGGGAGGTTCGGCAAGGCGCTATCCAATCTCTTCAAGCGATCCGGGTGGATGCTGGGAATTTTGATCGTTTCGTGGAGGTTATTGATTTGCATTTATCTTTGGGTGATGAGGATGGTGGTGAGTTCCTTAATTTTGAAGTGATTAGGGGTGCCTACCTATGTTTGGCTAACGCTAGGTATGAGGATGCTTGGCGATTTTTTGAAGGAGTGGTTGCAGTAGAGGAAGGTGTAGAGCCTGAGGCGATTCGTTCGGTGGTTCAGAGTCTGATAGAAAATCGTGAAGCTAGTGAAAAGTGGTGGGCTGAGAGCAAGGGGTGGTGGCGGCTGTGGAAGGATATTGCTAATGATTTAGGGGTAGAAAGTGACGCTCAGAGTGATTGGGAGTATTATACCTGTTGGAGAGCTGTGGATCTGGCAGACATTAAGAAAGTTAAGAAGAAGAAAAATATAAAGAAGCAGCGGAAGCTGATGAGGGAATTGTTATCATCTCAATTAGAGTACACGAGGTGGCATCGCGGGGGAGTGGAGATGGCTATTAAATTACTAAAGCTTCATAGTGAAAAGATTGAGGATTCTCGAATAAATGATTTGATCGGATTGCTCCAGAATTTAGGAGGGCCAGATACCGGTGTTGTGGTTGAGTAAGGTGGTAGGGTTTCCATTTGTTCAGCTTGGCCGAGATGTTAATTTGTGATAGGCTCTCGCCATGGATAGACGTCGCTTTTTTCTCAGTTCTACAGCCTACCTCCTACCGGCCTCTGCTCTGCTAGCTCAGCTGCCTGCGGATAATCGGTATCGGCAGCAGATCGGCCTGCAGATCTACACCCTGCGCAATCTCCTGAAAGAGGATGCGCAGGTGGAGGAGACGCTGAAGGCGCTGGTGGAGCTGGGCTATCACCAGGTGGAGCCCTATGGCTTTCCTGGAAAGGCGAATTTGGTCAAAGTGGCGAAGTCGCTCGGCCTGAAGGTAAACTCCTCGCACTTCGATTGGAATTGCGTGGTGAATCCGCAGGATGAGCACAAAGTGAGCTTTGATGAGATCCTAGAGAATGCCTCGGATCTCGGCATCAGTCATCTGGTCATCCCTTACCTCGCTGATCGCAATCGCAAAACGCTGGATGACTACAAGCAGGTGGCTGAAAACTGCAACAAGGCTGCTGCCAAGGCTAAGGCGGCGGGTGTCCAGCTGGCCTATCACAACCATGCGTTTGAATTTGAGCCCAAGCAGGAGGACGGCCGCTGTGGCTACGATGTGCTGATCGAAGAGTGCTCCGCGGACATGAAGTTTGAGCTGGATGTCTTTTGGGTAAAAGCCGGTGGCCACGATCCGGCTGCGCTGATCGAGCTGCTCTCAGGCAGGGTCTCTCAGCTGCACCTGAAAGATCTGCGCAAGGGTGTGGAACTGCCAAACTACAACAAGATCGAGAAGACCGATTTCGAAGAGCTAGGAGATGGCATGATCGCCATGGCTCCGATCATCAAGGCGGCTGAGGCGGCTGGAGTGGATCACTGTCATATCGAGCAAGATCACTCGCCAGATCCATTGGCGAGCGTGACGCAGAGTCTCAAGTATCTGAAGACGCTGTAGGAGGCTTGATTTAGAACGTAGCGGAATTTGCGAAAATTCCGACTAGTTAGTAGGCCGTTTTTCTGAAATCGGAATCGTCGCAGAATTCCGTCACCTGATCGCTATATGGGTTTGTCTAAATCTATTAGAGTTTGGTTATTGGTATCTATCAGTGCGTCTCTATGCGCGCAGGAGGTTCTCGATAATCTAGAGCACCAGCGCCATGTCGCTTCGGCGAGGAATGCGGCTCACCCGACGGAGGCAGCGGCGGGGTCGACACGCTTCTTTACGACTCGAAAAGGGGCCGCCCTCCCCCCTCTGACAGATGAGGCCGAGATGTTTACGTTCGCGGTCTTTGGGGATCGTACGGGCGGGCCTGCAGAGGGTGTGAATGTGTTGGCCGATGCGGTGCGCGATGTGAATCTAGTCGAGCCAGATATGGTGATGACGCTGGGTGATCTGATCGAGGGGTATGCGACTGCAGAGCCGTGGCTCCAGGAGGCGGAGGAGTACAAAGGGATCATGAATAACCTGATATGCCCCTGGTTTCCGGTAGCGGGAAATCACGATATTTATTGGGGTGGGCATGGTCGGCCTGAGGGGCATCATGAATCGAATTTTGAGACTCATTTTGGACCGTTGTGGTATGCCTTTGAGCATAAGAACTGCTTTTTCATCGTTCTCTACACAGATGAAGGGATCGCCGAGACCAATGAAAAGGGATTCATGAATCCTGCTCTGCAGCAGATGTCTGCGGAGCAGATGGCATGGCTGAAGGAGATGTTGATCCAAGGCGAGTCGGCAGATCATGTGTTTGTCTTTGCTCACCACCCTCGGTGGATAGGTGGCCACTATCGCGATACCTGGGAGCCGGTCCATGAGGTGCTAAAGGCTGCTGAGAATGTGACTGCGGTGTTTGGTGGGCACATCCACCACATGCGTTCGGATCCTCGGGATGGGATACAGTATCTATCCCTGGCCACAGTGGGTGGAACCAATTCAGAGACCTTTCCTTCGGCTGGCTACCTGCATCAGTATCACCTAGTGACAGTGCGGAAACAGCAGATCGCGGTCACGTCATACCCTGTCGGTGCAGCGATGGATGTGCTGGATATCACTCCGGATCTGCACCAGGAGCTAAAGAAAGTGAGCGGATCGAAACTGCGTCTGAGCGACGATATCGAAATCGGTAGCGATGGTGCCGTCGATCAGGAGGTCGAGGTATCATTTACCAATCCATCTAAATACCCGATCCGCATCGAGTTAACGCCTATCGTCACAGATAGTCGTTGGCGAGTGTACCCCGACCACTTGCATCGATCGATAGCACCCGGAGAGGAGTGCCGAGTGCCGTTTCTTTTTCAGCGGCGCCAGGGGACTGCGGATATAGATTTTCAGGCGCTATCCCTATCGCTAGTGGCGGAGTGTCGTACGTCGACATCGCGATACCCGATACCGGCACAGCGGACGTGGATTCCCTATTCCTTTGCGGAGATGCCGGCTATCGAGCAGGATGGCGCGCTGGATCTGAGTGGGATTAGCCAGTTTCTACGCATCCCGCACGAGCAGGTGCCCCAGCTGGGAGATCAGTTCACAGTGGAGTGCTGGGTAAAGGCGAGGTCTTTTCCGAATACGGGCGGAATGAAAGGTCGCACTCCACTGATTACGAAAGCCTACTTTGGAGAATTCGGATTGTTTGCCGATGGAGGTCGGCCTAGCTTCGAGCTGCCAGCGTGGAAGAATGAACTGATCGTCCATGCGAATGAGCCGATGCTCAAAGCGAACCAATGGCATCACATCGCAGGGGTTTTGGATGGCGATACCGCTCAGCTTTTCGTCGACGGGAAAAAGGTCGGCTCTGGTAAGATCGAGTGGCAGCGAAAGCCGAATAATCTAGACCTCCTGATCGGCGCACTGCCGCATCGGCACCCACCTAGGCATTACTCGCATTTCAATGGCCTGATCGATAGTGTGCGCCTATCGACTGTGGCGCGCTACTCTGAGGATTTCACTCCAGAGCAGGGCTGGGAGAGCGATGATGCGACTGCGCTGCTATATCACATGGATCGACTGTTGGGTGAGCAGATCTATGATCATTCGGCGAATCGTATCCATGCTCAGGTGGAGGGTGGGCCGACGATTAGACCTAGGAGGTGAAATTTCTAGAATTAGCTACAATCGACCTGGCAAAGAAGCTCTTGAGATATGATCAGGACAAGGGTTTCTTATCTTATCCTTTCGTTCCAATCTGTTTCTGACCCGTCTATGTTTCGTTTTCTACGTTCAGCTGCCATCTGCCTGTTTATCTGCTTGGCATCAGCTATGGCCTTCGGGCAGGTGACCACACAGGGCTTTCTAAACCTGCCCCGCACGGAGGCTCCGGGCACGCTGCTGAGCCATCCGCTGGATAATGACTCGGAGGCGATCGGGCGGACGACGTCGATCACCTATCTGAATGGCTGGATCATCGTCGGTGGCGAGGCTCCAGGCTCACGAGTCGGGTCGGATCTGGTGCTGCGGGTGTACGACATCTCCGATCCGGAGGATCCGGTGCGCCGCCACCCGTCGGACTTCGGTCTGACCTACGACAACAACTACTGGCACCAGGGCAACTACGGCTGGGGAGCCCATGGCACGGCGCAGAGTGGATCGCTACTGCTGCCGGGAGTGATGCGGGTGCAGACTTTTGGCGGGATAGTCGAGCTGGGCGGTACCAATGGCATACCCAATCTGGCGCAGATGCCGCTGTGGTACAATCGCGCCAGCCAAGCCGGGCCGTGGGAGGCGACGATGGCGTGGTATGGATCGCCAAATGAGACCTTTGAGATCTCGCACATGACGCTCAGCCAGTGGGGCTACGTGCAGCGAAATGTGATGGCCGAGTTTGACCACGTCGGCCCGTTTGGCGGTGGCGATTGGCACCCGATGTTTTTCGGCGATCTGCTGGTCTATGCACGCAGCGGTGGTGCCGGGCGCGATGGGGTGGTGGTCTACCGCCTGCAGTACAATAACTTTGACGATCCCGATCCGGCGAATCGCTCGATCACCCCGCAGTTCGTCGGTTCGATGGATCAGGGTTTCGAGGGCTATTGGCCGACCTTTTTCAGCGATGGCTCGGGACTATATGTGATCGGCTCGAGTACGGATATTCTAGTCGGTGCCGACATCACCGAAGCGGCTGACCCTGCTGGCACCGGGCAGATTGATTTCGCGGCTAGTCTGAATATCCCCCAGTTTACCAATGCCTCTTACCCGGTGTTTCAGGACCAATATGCCTTTATCCACAATCGAAAGATCGATACCAGCCGATTCCTAGCGGGCGATCCCAATCCCATCGTGCTGACGCTGGACGAGGATGGCACCGAGGTGAATACCAGCCAGATGTCGCTAGCCCTGGGCAACCTATGGCTCACAGGCGGCTACCCGATCCCTGGGCACAACCAAGGCATGGGCGTGTGGGTGCACCAGCAGGCACCCGATACCACCGCACCGCAGGTGACCTATCACGTACCGCAGACGGGCCGGACCAATTATCCACGCCACGCACCGCTCAGCTTTCTCCTGCACGAGCATCCTAGGAATGGCGGCCCACGCAATGGCATCGACTTTACCGTGCGCCAGGTGCTGGGCGATGGCTCGTTGGATACTTTTGTGCCGGGCTTTTTGATCCACGATTTCTCCGGAGTGCTCACCTTCACGCCGGATACGGGGCTGGTGGCCGATGCGACCTATCAGGTGGATTTTCTCTCCGATCCGGGCAATGCCATCGGCTTTGTCGATGCCGCAGGCAATGCCATCGAGCCCTACTCATATCGATTTTCCACAGGCGGCGGCATCGATGCGGTGGCTCCGCCGAGCATCTCCGAGGTGACCGCATCGGACTACTACCCAGCTCCGGGAGAAAGCCTGGACGTGACGATAGTGGCCACGGGTACTGGAGCTCTGGAGTATCGGTTCAATTTCGACAGCACGTGGTCGGCCTGGGGTAGCTCGGCGACTGCCAGCCACACCTATGCCACCGAGGGGCGCCCACAGATACTAGTGCAGGTGCGCGATGACTCAGGGCAAATCTCCAATGGCTCGCTACGCCCACTAGTGATCGAGGCACCGACTGGCCCAGCACCGACGCAGAGCTCGACCATGGCGGTGGGCGACGATGCGGGTGGCCGACGTCTGTGGACGGTGAATCCCGATGCCAATACCGTCTCTGTGCTCGATGCGACGACTGGGGCAAAAATCGACGAGCACACGGTGGGCACCAATCCGCGCAATATCGCTCGCGATGCCCAGGGCCGCTACTGGGTGACCTGTCACCAGTCCGACGAGATCTGGGTGCTCGGCGACGATGGCTCGACTCACACCACGATAGCTCTCGACTACGGTGCGGCACCCTATGGAGTCTGCCCATCGCCCGATGGTAGTGCGATGTATGTGACACTCTACGGCTCTGCCGAGGTGCAGCGCTACACCACAGCTACGCCTAGTGCCGCTCCGGTGTCGGTGGCGTCGCCGTTTTCGACACCGCGTGCGATCGCGGTGAGTGGCGATGGTAGCCGGGTGCTAGTCACTCGATTTATCTCGGCGCATCTGCAGGCGCAGGTGGCGGAGTTTTCAGGAAGCACGCTGGCCTACCAGCGCACCATACCGCTGCGCTACTCCATCCAGTCCGATGGTGGCGATCGCGCCGCCGGTATGCCCAACTACCTGGCCTCTATCGCTATCTCGCCCGATGGCAGTCGAGCCGCCATCGCGTCGAAGCAAGACAATATCGTGCGTGGCAATGCCTACGGCCTGCCTGATCTCACCCACGAGACCATGCTGCGCTCGGTAGTGTCCTTTCTCGATCTATCGACCAACCAAGAGGTGATCAATAGCCGCAAGGATTTCGACAACTCGGATAGCCCGACTGCAGTCGCCTACACGCCGATCGGCGATACGCTGCTGGTCGCCCTACAGGGGAATAATCGAGTGGTCGGGCTCGATACCCTGTCTCTCGCCTCGACTGGCCATGCCTATAGTGAAAGCTCTGCCGAGTCGACACCTGCGGTGATCACCGTGGATTTGGCGGCAGGGCTAGCTCCACAGGGACTCTTGATCGACCCGGTGAGCAATCGGCTTTTCATTCAAAACCTGATGGGCCGCAGCGTGACCGTGCGCGATGCAACCCCATTGCTGCAGCGTAGCCAGACGACCGCGCCCCTACTAGCCACCACCGATACGGTGGCCACCGAGCTGCTCTCCGTCGAGGTGCTGCTGGGCAAGCAGATCTTTTACAATGCGGCCGACCCGCGCATGGGAGCCGATAGCTACATCAGCTGTGCGAGCTGCCACGTCGATGGCGGGCACGATGGTCAGACCTGGGATTTCACCGGGCGTGGCGATGGCCTGCGCCGCACTACCGACCTGCGCGGCCGCAGCGGTGTGGGGCATGGCAATGTACACTGGTCGGGGAATTTTGATGAGATCCAGGACTTTGAGCACGACATCCGCGATGTCTTCGGAGGTGAGGGTTTCCTCGATCTCACGCCGCTGGAGTTTGCCGACTACCACCCATCGCCGGCATCGGGCAAAACTGGGCTCAGCACCGATCTCGATGCCCTGGCTGCCTATGTGACTTCGCTCGGTCATGCGGAGCTGCCGCGCAGTCCCCAGCGCCAGGCAGATGGTAGTCTGAGCGCTGCCGCCCAGCGCGGCGAGACGATCTTTACCGCACAGGCCTGTGCCACCTGTCACAGTGGCGATGCGCTCACCGATAGCCTGGTGGCAGCGGTGGACACTCATGCGCTGCACGATACTGGCACGCTGACGAACTTTAGTGGCGGCCGCCTAGGTGGCCCGCTGACGGGTATCGATACCCCGACCCTGCATGGCCTGCACGCCTCGCGCACCTTTCTCCACCATGGGCAGGCCGAGAGTCTGGCCGATGTCTTTGACTACGCTGGCGGTCAGCTCTACCTAGCCGAGACAGCTACGGATCTGGGTGGCGGCTCCAGTCTGACCACCGACTCGGCCAGCGAGGGTGGTGGCGGATTTTTCCGCGGTGCGCTGGGTGGCACAGCTAGATTTTTGGAAAGCGATCCCGGCTCAGGTATCCGCTTCTCTGCAGTCGATGGCGGCAGTGGCGGCACAGCTCGCATCGCCATTCGCTATGTGCGCAGCTACAGCAATGCCCACTTCGACATCGCCATCAATGGTGGCGCGGCGCAGAGTGTGACCGCTCTCCGTCAGGAGCCGCGCGATGGCTGGATGACCAGTGGCTGGCGCTGGGCGATCGTCGATACCACGCTGACGGCGGGTGCGACCAATCAGATCGACATCCTGCGCACCGCAGATATCGGCATCAATGCTATCCTGGTTTCCACGGCGGACGATTTCACCACAGCTGAGCCGCATCGCCGTGTGCTGAGCCTATCGGTAGGCGATCAGAGCGATCTGCTCGCTTATCTAGGCCAGCTCGATGGGCGCGACGAAAATGGTGTGCCCCTAGCCGATGCGACCGCTCCGGCACCCGAGGCACCGACAGTCATTACCCAGCCGCTCAGCCAGACCGTGGCCGTGGGCAATACGATCAGCCTATTCACCAGCGTGTCGGGCACCGGACCTTTTACTTACCAGTGGCAGCTCGATGGGGCGACTGTGGGCAGCGACTCACCTCGGCTCGATCTGGCGAATGTGACGCTGGCCGATGCCGGTAGCTATACCGTGCGCATCACCAATGCAGCGGGCAATGTGCTGTCGGATGCGGCGGTGCTCACCATCAATCCACCGCTCTCGATCACCACCACGACGCTACCAGTAGCCACAGTGGGGCAGAGCTATGCGACGACACTTGAGGCGGCTGGCGGCACTAGCACCCGCACTTGGGAGCTAGTCGGCGGCGTCCTGCCCAATGGTATCAATCTCGCGCCAGACGGCACACTCAGTGGTATGGCGACGTCTGCCGCTACCGCGCCGATCACGGTGCAGGTGAGCGATGAGTCTGGCAGCGCCACGCAGAGCCTGAGTCTACAGGTGCAGCCCACCGGCGGCCTGAGCACCGATAGCGATCTGATCCTGCACTACACATTTGATGAAGGCGCTGGCGATCAGATCTGGGATGCCAGCACCAATGGCAACAACCACGCCACCACGGTGGCCAATGCGACCTGGAATGCCGATGGCCGCTTCGGCAATGCCTACGGTACGGCTAATGGCGGCGAGGTGGTGGTGCCATTCTTCCCAGCGAATCAATCGGATCTCGATTTCGATCCGCAGGGCGATGAGTACACCTTTTCAGTCTGGGTGCGCACTACGGTCACGAGTGGCTACAATACGATCCTAGGCAAGGACGATGGCGATGTGCAGAATCGGATCTGGATGATCAACACACCCGACCGCGTGCAGGCCCACAATGGAGGCTACACATCGGCGACACTCGATGTCGCTACTGCTCCGATGAATGATGGCGACTGGCATCTGGTGACCATGGTAAATACCTACGACACCGACTCCAGCACCTGGGTGCACCGTCTCTATTACGATGATGGTACTCTAGTAGAGGAGTCAGCCTCCGGCACCACTCGTGTCGCAGGGCAGCTACGAGTCGGCGATACCACACAGGGTGGCAATTCGTGGTTTGGCCAGATCGATGATCTGCGTATTTACCGTCGGTCGTTGTCACCAGCCGAGATCTCGGATCTGTATAATGCGACACCACAGACCGACTATACCACTTGGCAAAATACCACCTTTACCGCCGAGCAGTTGGCCGATCCTTTCTTGCTAGGCCCCACTGGCGATGCCGATGGCGATGGTATCGATAACATCACCGAATTTGCCCTAGCCGATGGCGAGGTGGCTCCGCTCACCATCGACATCGTCGAGACCTGGGCTGAGATCAGCACCAACCTGCGGACTGAGGTAGCAGGCATCACCGTGCTAATCGAGAGCTCCACCGATATGGAGACGTGGACTGAGATTCTGTCGGTAGTAAATGATGGCAATCCGGCTGGCACGGCTACCTATCAGCAGGCTTTTGTGGATGGGAACAGACGGCTAGTGATATCGGATCCAGCGACTGAGGCGCGGAAGTATTTCAGGCTGCGTGTGGTGCAGGATTAGTGAGATGGAATATGTGCCGAAAGACATCTCGGACGAAGATTTGATCGCATTTGCCAAGTCTTGGTTAAGCGTACTCGCGAAAGGAAACGTGTCAGATGTGATTGAGCGATTGGGCTATGGTATGAGTTCTGATCCTCATCCTGATGATATATACTGTCGGGTTGATTCTTACCGTTCTGAGCAGCTTTTTCCTGGAGAAGATAAGTTTGTGATAACTGAATGGTCAGAAGCCAAAGGGGGGAATCCTGAGCCACTAGAAGATGTGATTTGGTTTACACCGGTGGGACATCCATTAGCTGCTGCGATTTCACTTAATTTGCCATTGAATGGTAAATGGAGTGATTTGCAGATCGATTTTGTTCTGTTTGACGCTGGAAAGAAGGGGTATGCATTTCGGATCGAAGAGATCTGTCCGCATTTTGGTTAGCTCCTGGTTCTATTAGTGGTTTAGTATAGCTATTTGGTCCTTACTTTAGGAGGGTTTTTGTTATGGCGTTTGAGCCTAGTTTATTCGTCGTTGAGAGATTAAGTGGTGCATTTTTGGCTGTGATGCCTCGGCCTGTTCCGGGAGAGTGGCTTGAGGATAGTTTGCAGCGGCTAAAGGAGGCGGGTGTTCGGAGAGTGGTTTCGTTGCTCGAAGAGCCTGAAGCGGAAATGATGGGGCTTCGGGATGAATGTGTGATCTGCGGAAACCTTGGTATGGATTTCGTGTCGTTTCCGATTAAAGACCGAAGTGTCCCTTCTGATATGGAAGGCTTTAAGCGTTTCACGGAGGATCTGTATTTGAGTTTGAGAGAGGGGGGGAGTCTAGCTGTTCACTGTAGAGCAGGAATTGGTAGGGCGACTCTTGTGGCTGTGGGTGTTTTGTTATGGTTTGATTATGATGTTGAGTCTGCGTTGGCTAGGGTTGAAAGGTCTAGGGGAGTGGCAGTGCCTGATACAGACGATCAAAGGGATTGGCTTGTCGGTTATCAGAGAACGATGATGCTCAATTGAGAGGTTAGTAATTGTTTGGATGAAAATTGGTATCATTGGAGGCTGTGGGTTTGTGGGTAAGCAATTGGCTGATTGTTTCGTTGCGCTGGAAGAGGGCTTTGAAGTCACGGTGTTGGATAATTTGTCGCGGCCTGGCTCGGCTACGAATGTCGAGAAATTGCAGAAGATCGGTGTGAAGTTTATTCACGGCGATATCTGCGAGGTCGATGATGTGTGCCTAATGGGGGAGGTGGATTGGGTGATCGATGCGGCGGCGAATCCGAGTGTGCTATCTGGGGTCGAAGAGGGGACGAGTCGGCCTCTGATGATGCAAAACCTAGTGGGGGCGATCAATGCGGTGGAGCATGCTAAGCAAGTGGGGGCGGGTTTTACTCTGCTCAGCACGAGTCGCGTGTATTCTATTGAAGCATTGAGCTCGCTGAACATGTGCGAGTGGGAGGATTGGTTTGTTCCCGATTTTGATGCGGCTCAGGTTCAGGGTCTGTCCCGTAATGGGATCGATGAGTCGTTTTCGACAGCTGCGCCGATCAGTTTATATGGGGCTAGTAAACTGGCGGCTGAGACGGTGTGTGCAGAGTATTCGCACAGTTTTGATATGCCGGTGTACATCAATCGGTGTGGCGTGTTGGCAGGGGAGGGGCAGTTCGGCAGGGCGGATCAGGGGATCTTTGCGTTTTGGCTCAATGCTTACAAACACCGCAGGCCGATTAAGTATATTGGTTTCGATGGTTCGGGGCGACAGTGTCGGGATTGTCTGCACCCTCAGGATTTGTTTCGTTTGGTTCTGAAGCAGATTAGATCGGGTAAGATCGATGCGCGTCCATTCAATGTGTCGGGTGGTAGCGAGAGTCTTTTTTCTCTGAAGCAGATGTCAGCATGGGCCGCTGAGCACTGGGGCGAGCATGAGGTGGGTGTGCAGGCGGAGGATCGTTTGTTTGATATACCTTGGGTAGTGTTGGATTCCTCGCGGTGTCAGGCGGCATGGGATTGGCGTCCCGAGATATCGACGGTAGAGGTGCTGGAGAGGATCGCGGATCATGCCGATGCGCATCCAGATTGGTTGGAGGTATCGGGAGTGGTGTAGTGGCTCAGCCTTCTGGGCAGCGGACCTTGGCCGGGAGTCTCTGAAATCCTAGCCCCGATCGATAGGTGAAGCCCAAGGAGGGGTGCACGTTTCGTCACCCGGTAGGCTGAGCCATAGAATCGAGCTGCGTAAAATTTTGGCCGGGTATGGCGCTCCTGCCCGATGGCTCTGGTTGCCCGGCGGCGAGACTCCGCCGCTCCTTGGTACGCTTCGTTATTAGCCGGAGACTCTCGCTCAAGTAGGGGGTAGGGATGCCATCTTTTCAATGGCACCCCTCCCTCCGAACCGCACGT
>JAHDID010000050.1 GCA_020630975.1 Verrucomicrobiota bacterium | reverse complement strand
ATGGTTTTGCTTCGACTTTGGCAAATAATGGGCAGAACGGTACGTTGTTATTGGATCCTACCGATGTTCTTATTTCGGAGGGAAGCGGCGCAACGATTTCGGTTTCGACCTTGGTCGGCTCAGGAGGAACATTTCTGGCACCTTCAACATCAGGAGGTTTGATACACAACAATAATGTTGTCATTCACACGACAGGAACGGGAGGGACTGGTAATATCTTCATCGGAGATCAAGGCAGTAACTTAGATGATATTCATTACAGCAGTAATAATAGTCTCACTTTCCTAGCTCATTCCGATATACTTGTCTCTACCAATGTGCTTAATCACGCTTCTTCAGGCGGAGGCGGTCATATTAATCTAGTCGCTGGTTGGGACGGAGTGGATGGATCTGCGGAAACTGGTCTTGTAGACTTTGCGATAGTCAATAGCTACGGTTGGGGAGGCAATGGTGGCGACGTAGTGATCAATGCTGCTGCTCTTCAGGAAGTGAGTGTGGGCAGCCGGATTGGCGAAACCAATCTACTGGGCATGACCGTATTTCTTTCCGGCGGTAATGGTAATGATGAGTTTGCTCATGTCGGCTATCGGAATCCTTTCCTTGTGGATCGCGCAGGGTTTCACTCATCGGGTGATATCAATGTGTATGCGAAAGGGACGGTAGCACTCATTGGTAATTCACGATCTGACGGGGTTGATAATTTCGTTATGATCGGTCATGGCGGTTCAAATCACAGCAGGTTTAACAATGCTGCTAGGTATCAAAAGGCTGCGGGTAGAGGGTCGATGGGAGGAAATATAACGGTTAATGCACTGGGCGCATTGCTGATGCGAGGTGCGGATGATCGGACGTTCGCTCAGATCGGTCATGGTGGTTTGGGAGTTAATCTAAACAACGGGGCGACTGATGGGGCTGGTACAGGTGCGGCTAACGGTAGTATTGAAGGGGTGAAAACTGGCAATATCACAGTCTTGGCTGATTCGATCGACATGAAAGCCAACGATCGAACGACCGAAGGGGCTAACTTAGGGCGCGATGGGTCGAACAGGGCTGGGGCACGCATCGGTCATGGTGGTTTTGATTATGCCGGCGGGACTATGAGTGGTGATGTAACAGTAATTTCTCAGACCGGTATCACAGCTAAAGGAAGCGAAAACACCGATGGCAACTGGGGTAGCATTGTTCAGATAGGGCATGGTGGTAATCGTGCGAGTTCAGGTTTTGGGATTGGCGATAATGCACCAGAAGCAACAATCGGTCCTGATACCCAGGCATTCGACCCATCTGTGGGTGGGCATAGCGGAAATGTCATTGTGAGAGCATTGAATGGCGATATCAGGTTCTTTGCTTCAGATAGGGATGGCGCGCCCGCTCAGATAGGTCATGGTGGGATGAGGTCTCACGGTAGTCATACAGGGGATGTGACAGTCTCGGCCACAGGAGCTATTGTGATGGATAGGTATTATCACGATGGTATCCGTAATAATGGGACGCAGGATATTCGCCGAGCGGGAGATCGAAGCCATGTTCAGATCGGCCATGGTGGTTATGAAAGTGTTGGTCGTATGGACGGGGACATTCTTGTCGATTCGGGTGGGAACTTTGAGATGTATGGAGGAAATTCGCAGTCGCATGCGATGGTGGGTCATGGTGGAAATTTGCAGACCGGTTGGGTGAATAATCAAGGTAGGAATGCTCATGCGAATCTCAATGGAAATATCACCATGAATGTCGGTGGTGATATGATCATGAAGGGTGGTATGAATGATAATGAGGCCTTCACGATGGTTGGCCACGGAGGTCGTGAGTGGATTGCAGACCATCAAGGAGGCTTCACTGGAAATGTTGATGTCAATGTTACTGGTTCGCTGGAGATGGCCAGTGGTAATGAAGACTTTGATGATTGGGAGGGTAAGACAGTTTATGGAAACAATAATTTTGCTTTGATTGGTCACGGTGGCATTTACTCAAAGGGGAATCACTCAGGTAGTGTCGATGTGACCACAGGAGGCGATCTTGTGATGACATCGTTCGGCGGTTGGGAGGGAGCTCGTGACAACGGCGGTGTTACCAGATACGATCGGGAGGATACAGGTAGCCTGAACTTTGTGAAGATTGGTCACGGTGGTTACCGCACAGCTTTTATGGATGGTCCCCCGCAGAATGGCGATATTCATTTTCACATGTGGACTGGAGCTGAGCCATCCGCACCTCAGGGCATAGATGCGCCAGTGACGGTGTCGGTAGGCGGCGACATCGCTATGACCGCGATAAAAGATCTGGGTGATCAGAGAACGGGCATACCGACAATTGCTTCAGGTGCACCAGCCGACCCGGAGAGGCGTGGTTTCGAAGGCTTTGTCGTGATAGGCAATGGATCTGATGAGCGAGAAGGTAATAGTTCAAGGCGATCAGATGAGTTCCAGTTTTATCGTGGTGACGTGAGTGTGTCAGCAGGAGGTAAGATAGACTTGTTAGGCGCTCGAGTGGACAATTTGAATAACTTGGCAGTGCAGGTGGGAACTCAAGCCTATGATGGGATCCGCGATAGTTACGCGCAGATAGGGCACCATGCTGGATATGTGAATCGCGCTGCGTATTGGGAGGGCAATATCATAGTAGATGCTGGTTCTGATATTCGTATAGAGTCTGGTAGTGCCGGTGCCTCATATGCTATGGTCGGTCATGGGGGAATCGATGTAGGGTCCTCGGGCAGGGGAACAGCCGATATCGGGCGTATCCAGATGAATGGCGATATCGATGTCTGGTCTGGAGGGAATATCAATATCCAAGGTGGTAATCTAAGTGTCGATCCTACTATCAATGAGCAGTACAATTGGCATCAGTTTGCTGGGATAGGGCACTACAATGCTCGGAATCGCTCGATGCAGTCGGGGGTTACTTCTAGTAGCGACATCACAGTCGTAGCCAATGGTGACTTGACTATGTTGGGGCGTGATAATACTGCGCCAGCCGGCGGTTCAGATATGATGTCGCAAGTCCACATTGGACACGGTTCGGGGGATTATCTGCGTCTGGATATTGAGTCAGATATCGATGTTACTGTTGGAGGCAACTTTTCGCTAACAGCTGGCACTCATCCAGAGACAGATATTGTCAACTTTGCCAAAGTGGGACACGGGAACCGATACGCACATGGGGGTGGTGCTCAATACTGGCGTAGGAATGTCGGTGAGATTGATGGCGATATTGCTGTGAAGGTCGGGCAGAATATCACTTCCACGGGAGGTTTGATTGGTCACATCGACACTTCTGAGAATGATGACAATGGAATAATTGCCTCTGGTGACACATTCGTAGCGGCTAGTATGTCTAGCTCTGATTACCATCAGGGAGCAAACTATGGTATCACCACTGCATCAAAGGGTGGTGGAGGGATAGATATCGCCTCGGTTTTCTCAAGTGGTGGAGAGGGCTTTAATGGCGAGCTTCGCCTCTATATGCCCAATCGCCCGCAGAATAACATTTCTACGACGACCTTTTTAAATGCTAGTCAATACTCGGGAACCCCAGGTGGCGAGGCGGATGACCAAAGTTATGTCGGTGAGACGTTCACACTCAACCGTAGAGCAGATGAATTTTTGGATTACTACACCAGTATGAGTTCTCAAGTTTCTCCGCTTCTGGGACAGTCGAGAGTGCAGGGATCGATCAATGCTGCTGATCCTTATGGTATTGTTAATGGTATTGGAGGTTTTTATCACATCTATTATAATAACAATACACCTCTAGCTATAGTGACTCCACCGGTGGTGCCGCCAGTGGTCCCGACGGTTCCGGTCGCGCCAGTTGGTCCACCTCCTCCTGTGCCATTTGATTACACGCCTTTTGTCGGAAATGAGCTTTGGGAGGCTTACGATTGGCCGTTTGGTCTGTTGGAATTCGATGGATATGACACTTTCTGGGGGAATCTGGGGATAGGTGACGCGATAGATGATGGGGCTTATATCCCGCGCTCAGGATTAGAAGAAGCTTTGGATGCTCGTTTTGGTCGCCGCACGTGGACTTGGAGGCCTGGTGTCGAGGATTACTACTTCTCGGGACGAGAGTTTTCAGTCACATCAGGGGCTACATCATACGAGTTGGAGCAAGCTGAGGAGCGCGATCGGATTAACACAAGAGCCACTCGCGGTGTTGGTAAAGGAGAGGGGAGTTTCTTCATCTACGACCCTGGGACCAGCCGATATTCTAGTTTGAGATTGTTTGGGCATCCAGCGTCTGATGTGCCAGCCTTTAGCTCAGGGCAGTGATTTGTGGTGCTGTGGTGGTCTCTGTAATAATCGATCTCTTATCTTATGAAAATCTGTCAGATGATCAGGCGATCAATGTTGGGTCGGATATCGGCGCTGGCACTTATTGTGAGTTTAGTTTTTTCCGGTTCGCTGGTTTATGCCAATCCAGCTGGTGCCAATGTGGTGCATGGCAATGTCACTTTTAATGGCTTGGGGACTTCGAATTTGACGATTAACTCATCGTCGAGTCAGTCGATTATTGATTGGCAGAGCTTTTCAATCCAAAACGGCGAAACCACAACGATCAATCAGCCTGATGTGAATTCTATGTCTCTGAACCGCGTTGTTAGCGGTAGTTTGAGTGAAATTTACGGTACACTGAGTTCGAATGGGGGAGTGCTTTTGATCAATCCTAACGGAATTGTGGCTGGTGCGACAGGCGTCATAGACGTTGGTGGTATGATGGCGCTTTCGACATTGGATGTGTCGAATCAAGATTTCTTAGATGGAGGGACTATGACGTTTAGCGGGAGTTCGACCGCTGGCGTCAGAAATTACGGAAGCATCCGATCATCTCATGGCGACATCTTATTCATGGGAGGTTTTGCCCATAACAGTGGTTCGATCGAGGCGCAGCGCGGGACAGCTGCGCTAGCTGCTGGTAGTGAGATCGTTGTTGACCGGTTGGGCGATGCTCTGGTGACTGTGACCGGGGCGTCGGCGTACAACGGTATCGGGGTGAGCAATGAGAATGGTGGCCAGATCGTGGGAGCGGCAGCCGAGCTAAAATCTCACGGCAATGCAATGGCTCTTGGGATTAATAATGGTGGAATCATACGGGCAACTGGTGGTTATCGTCGCAATGGCCGCTCGGTTTTGAAAGCAATGGGATCGACGAGTGGAGTCACCAATACAGGCTCCATTTATGCCCGCCGTGCCGGTGGCACAGGGGGCGATATCGAAATGATTGGGAGGAATGTAAGAAATGAGGGGACTCTAGATGCGGCGTCGACCGTAGGAGACGGCGGTAGCGTGATAATGAGTGGTGATAGTGTGATCCTCTCAGATAGTTCGTATGTGAATGTTGGTTCTGATGTCGCTCAGGGTGGAACCGTGGTGATTGATTCGACGACTAAGACTTCGGTAGGTGGCATTGTCGATGTGAGTGGAGGGTTACGTGGTGGATCGGGAGTTTTCACTTCCGACGAGGTGGAGATGAACGCAAGTGTCTTGGCTCAGGGATTTACTGAAGGCGGACAAATTACGCTTGGAGGCGGTTTTCAGGGCTCGGATGATTCGATTCGCGAGTCGAGTCTGACCGTTGTGGGAGCGGATGCGACTCTGGATGCATCGGCGACAATGGGAGACGGAGGTCAGATCATCGTCTGGTCGAATGGAGACACGCTTTTCCAAGGCGATGCGATAGCTAATGCCAATGGGCCGTTAGGCAACGGTGGTTTAATCGAGATTTCGGGATTGGAGAATTTGACCTTTGGCGGTTCTGTTTCTGCGACATCGGTCGGAGGACAGTCAGGCTTGGTCTTATTCGACCCTGGAAACCTGACGATCGGTAGTGGGCTGACAGGAGCCAATCAATTAGATAGTTCGATTATTAATTCAACCTTGCAAGGCGGGACATCTGTTCTGTTAGCGACTCAGGGAGCGGGTAGTAACATCACATTTCAAGATCAGGGTCTAGGTGATGATCGCAATTTGGCGATTCAATGGACGAATTCGAATGCCAGTTTTGGAGCGTTTGCTGGTGGTAATATCATCATTGGAACCCACATTCGCACCTCAGGTGCCGGTTCGATTAATCTGATGGCCGGTTGGACAGGGACTGAGGCTCAGGCTAGGGCTCTGCTCACTGGGGATGTCTATGATCCTAGTAGCTCGACTCCGACCGCATCTAGCGGGCCGTTTACCGTTCAAAATATTTTCAACTTTTACGCTAGCAGCGGATCTTTTGGGGCCAATGGAGGGTCGGTAGTGATTGGTAATCAAAACATGACTCGACATGTTGAGGTTGGATCGAGGTATGGCGATACCAATGTAGCGGCAGCGAATGTCGCCGTCCTAGCTGCTGATACCAATGATGAAAGTCGATACGCTCAGCTCGGCTTTCGCGACTCAGGCTCGGTGTTTGCACCGCGCAGGGGGACATTGGCATTGTTTAATCGAGTGCTCGAAGGTGATAACGATCCTTTTGTCGGTATCGCTGGTGAGAATGAGAGAGCTGATGGGCGTGGAGTGTATGCCATTAATAGTCTGGGTGTGCTGAATAGTTCGGCTTTTGGGACGACTGACCTTGCTGCGAATGTGAATGGAATCACGGTGCAAGCTGCAACCAATGGAGGAACGGTGAATTTCAACCCGACGACTGATCATGCTGGTTTTATGATTCAGAATGACAACACTCTTTCAACTGTCGCTGCGACAGCTTTCGGGGACTTGGATGGCGATGGGACGCCCAATATTTTTGATACTAGTACAGTGGTTGGCGGTGTGACCTATAATGGCTTCGGTGTAGACTTGGATGGTGATAGTTTAGCCGATGTGAGGACTGCTAGAGTGGGAGATGATCGGGCTAACTTCCAGTTTCGGAAGTCAGGTGACCTCATTGGTATTCGCCAGTTCTTCTACGATCCGACGACTAACTATTCCAATGGCAGTGTTATCGAGTTAGTAGGTGTTGATGATGGCACTGGTGCTACCTTACAGGATTCCTTTATCGCTGATAATGTGATGGATGAGGAGTCGTTTATTCCTTATGCAGACCATTACATGAACTCCCGGACCGGGAATTGGTGGTGGAATCGGATCGAGAGAACTGAGGGTTCAGATCCGTTAGGTCTAGGTGGGAATCTTCCAGAGCATGGGGCGGGCTCGGTGGTGAATGGGGCGGATATTAACGTCTTGGCTACCGGAAACGTGATTGTCAATGGAGGCGGTAGGTCGCAGAGTGGGGCAACGATCGGCCATGGTGGTGATGCTGCTAAGTGGGGGGATAATCGATCTCTTCGAGCTGGCGGGAATCAGAATGGTGAATCCACAAGGTATTGGTCTTTTAATGGAGCGAGTCAGGATCGCGTGGGGCACTCGATTGGTCGCTTAGCACCGGTTTATGGTAATATTAATGTGTTAGCCGGAGTTGATGCAGGGGCGGGAGTTACAGTTGACGATCTTGGAAACGTGACGGCTACAATCACCCCTGGTGCAGGGACGGTGACGGTACAAGGTATTCAGCGGGCTTGGGGAGCGGATGACCTAAGTAATCCAGCTAATGGAGGACTGGATGGAGGTACCCCGTCTACTATTGGCCACGGTGGCGCTGGGCAGTTTGGAGAGTTCTATGGTGATATTAAGGTTCACGCAGGTTTAGATGTGAACGTGCGAGGTGGGGGGCAGCGTTCGCCAGGGCAGATTGGCCACAATGTTTTTCTTTGGCACTACTGGGATCCTGCTAGTAATGACAAAGCTCAGGTGCGTTTTTTCCGTAACGCTCAGGACTTTGATGATCCTCTGCTAAGACGTGGAGAGCTATTCACCGGGACGACAAATATAGGGCAGTTAGCTGCCTTGGATACTTATACAGGGACGGTGCGTGAATCAAATACAAGCCGTCAGCTGTCTAATCCTAGCGTTGGAGCTGTTGGTGTTGAGGCTTTGGATGGGAGTGTGGTCACTGGTTTTCATGGCTCGGTTTCGGTGCGAGCTGTATCGGGTGATGTGAATGTTAAGGGATTCGATACACCTACCGGCTTAACTAATGGAGCGGGAGATCCTGTTACCCCGAATCGAGATTGGCGTTACGGAAAGATAGGCCATGGTGGGGCAGGGCTAGGGGTGTGGCAGGAGCACTCGGGATATAAGGCTAACTCGCCTAATACGAATAGAAATACTGAATTGGTTCAGTGGAGAGTGTTTAATGACTCGTCGGATATCGTTAATGAGTCGGGTTCGATTTCAGTGGTTGGAGAGATCGGAAGTGGTGTGAATCGAGCGTTAACATTTATGACAATCACTGGGGATATCGAGGTGATCGCTGGGCAGGATGTCATCGTGGAGGCGGGGAATGATTCTGTTGATTTTGCCCAGATTGGCCATGGTGGTTACGAGTTGGCAGACTATGAGACGTCCAGTTTTATCGCTGGTAATGTCGACGTAACGGCAGGGGGTGAACTGAGGGTTATTGGTGGAGGCGCCAATCCAGCCGATCACGGTGCAGAGCGATACGCTCGGTCTCACGCGCAAGTTGGGCATGGTGGTTATCGTTCCGGCTTTATGAGTTATCATGGCGATATAGCTGTGAGCACGGGAGGGGATATCCTGGTCAGAGGTGGGGCTCTGGGTGATAGTTACGCTAAGATAGGCCATCGGGGCGCGAATGATTGGGGGCAAATAGGAGGATCGTTTAACCGGCTAGAACAGTTTAACTTTGATGGTGTCGATGTTGGGATCGAGTCTGAGGTTATTGGTTTGATCGGTCGTGTCACCTACACCGACAATGGAGGGATAAATCGCTATGATGCATCAGGCTTGTTAGCCACACCCACAGCTGGTTTGAAGTATGTGAACGGAGGTGATGCGCTCCAAGGCCAGAGCCGGACGTTTTCTTTAACTTCCAGCACTGCGAATGTTACAGTGAACGCAGGTGGAGAAGTTCGGCTTGATCATCTGGAGTCGCAGGCTTCACATTCCGTCGGGAATGTGGCTAGGTTGGATTGGCGGGAGAATTCTTATTCTCAGATTGGTCATGGTGGAAGCGGGGTGAACAGTAACTTTCACAGGCACACTTCAAGTAACTATTACGATATTGTCGGCAATGTGTCTGTGAACACAGCCAATGATATCATCCTGCGAGGAGGAGATATCCAGGGGACGTGGTCTCGGATTGGGCATGGTCAAACGGGGCGTAATTTGCGAGTCTTAAATGGTAGAAATGTCATGATGGGAGGTGTGATTGATGTGTCAGCTCGCGACATACGCATGGAGGGCGATCTGCGTCTTAATGATTCCAGCTTTCTTTCTGCAGGTGAGTTTTATCAGACTGCAGATGGGATTGTGGAGGTGCTCCCAGGTGAGACAGTGCTGCGCTCAGGAAAAACCGTTGTGGATTCTGATGGAAATGTGCTGTCGATTTTCGGTTATGAATTTAGTGCGGTAGGATCAGAGGTCGCTCGAGATAATGGTTTGGCTATTGGTCATGGTGTCTTTAGTATCAGCCGTGGAGGTGCTGTGGATGTCTCAGTGCTCGATGGTGGTATCGTGAATGGAATCTCGACTCAGTCAGATATTTCGGTCGTGGCCAGTCGCGATATCAATATTGTCGGCGGAGAGGGCTCTGGCGGGCAGTTGTATCCGGGGGCCTCAGGGACGCATTCGCAGATCGGTCACGGGATGAGTTCTTTTGATGGCAATGCTGTTTCTAGTTTTGGGTTTAATGGTGATATCGGGGTAAGAGCTGGTCGAGATATGGTGGTGGAGGGCACGAATAATGGTGTCATCGATATCGCTAGCACGTTCTTTGATAATTCAAGTGGCGGGGCGGCAATGGTTGGTCACGGCGGAATCCATCTGGATGCATCTGCGTCTGGCGACATCAATGTGTATGTGGCAAATGATCTGCAATTAGGTCAGGATGATCCGCGCCGCGCAGAATCGAGTGTGTCGACAGCGATTGGTTCGTTCTTCAATTTTGCTAAGATCGGTCACACATCCTCAAGTATCAGTGGCGGAGTCGGCTCTGTTCAGGTGGGGACAATGGATGGTGATATATCCTTGGTGGTGGGCAACTCTATGGACATGTGGGGTGGTCGAGTGACCAACCATAATGGCGCTGATCCATTCTCGGCGCCTTCGAGCGCGTTTGCGAGCACTGGCGCAGGAGCTAATGAGGGCGTTGCGTTTGCCTTTTCACAAGTAGGACACGGCGGTCCAGCGATCATCGGTAATCTATCAGGTGATATTGATGTGTTGATTGGTAACGACTTGACGACTCATGATGGTTCAGTTGATGCACGTTTTGATCCTTTCGAGCCAAGTGGTCTGCCGTTTGATCGGAGAAATCCGAATAACTACGTGAAGATCGGTCACGGTGACTGGATGCGCGATGGGGTGACCTCTGAGGTGTCGACCGGTCTAATGCAAGGTGACATCGTGGTGGCAGTGGGCGATTCTATTGATTTGGAGCACACATTGATTGGCCATGTGGATCCAGCGATTGGTCAGGCGCTAGCGGGGCGCGGCAATACAACGATAGCTGTGAGCCGGAATTTTCCTTTTTACGGAGGAGGAGGTGTCCTCACTACTACCGGTATCACGGATCAGGTCGATGCGGTGGATCAGGTGATCTTCCAAACCAATCAGCTGGACTCAACGGTCTTGACCAGCGGCTTGAGTGGGACGGATCAATTGAGGATTTTCATGCCAGAGCGCAATTCGAATCAGATTTCATCGAGTGATACGAGGCTGAACCAGGCGACATTAGGTCTGAACAACACCACACCGTTTTTGAATCATGGAGGCGGGCACCCGACTGGAAGTGGGCCATTTGCCGGACAGTCTGATGAGGTGTTCCTAGCTCCAGATCTTTGGTGGATGTCGACTCAGGATGTCATCAATGGGACGGCTTCGAACTTTCCGAGTTTGGTAGCTGGTTATTTTCCTAGCGCAGCGGGGGCGGGGCATGGTGGTGTTAATACGACAGTGACTGATCCTGGTGGCTTACCCAATCTATCTGCCTTGGCGAATGGGGCTCTGGGGACGAGTGTGAATGGTTCGCTCTATCGTGCCGGGAATGGTCAGAATGGAGGTCTCTATACCTTCTACTACGATGTGGTGGAGCCTGTTGTTGATCAGTTTGTGTGGCCGTTTACAGAGCCTGTAGACCCGACTACTCCGACGACGCCTGTGGTTCCTGTTGGACCGACTGAGCCGTTTGATTTTAGTCCATTTGTGTTTCCAGAGTTGTTCGACACCTTTGAGCGCCTGGAGGAGGGGATAGACGGGAAGTATGGCAACCAACCAGACATGCAGTTTACCGATGAGTTGCCATATTTGAATCAGTTTAGCGATGCTCTTGGGGTGCCGCCTTGGTTTGTGGAGGAGTTTCTGGACAATAATCTGGGACCTCGTCAGAGCGGTGAGAGCCCTCTCTATGGCGGAGCGCTGCAGGAGGCAGGAACTTACAATGACGGGCTTACCCTTGGGGCGCTTCAGTCTGACATAGCAGAGGAAGATCAGGAGGAGGTAGAGCGGCGTCTATTGAGAGAGGATCGGACAAACACGAAGATGGGTTTGCCGTTTTATCTGTATGATCCGTCGACGAATCGCTACTCCAGCTTGAGGATTTTCGGTTCTTCTAGATAACGCTTATTTAAGCAGTGTTATTTTTTGCATAGAGAGATATTTTTATTCTTTCTGCTTCCAAGAAGAGGGATCTTATTCAATTATCTCAGGTTAGGGATAAGATCCCAAGGTCTTTCCTTGTTTAATTGGCTGATTTTCAGTCGCTTGCGGCTTTCAGTTATTTCCCTTCAGATTCGGGGAGGCAGGATTGTGAGTCACGCTGTAAGGCTTTGGGGCAATATTCTCTTGAAGGCAGGTCTGAGCACCTGTTGATTCGATAACTCTCAATTCCTTATGAAAATTTGCCAAACGATGAGACAAGGGGTGGTTCTACCGTTCATAGCTTTATGTCTCATTGTCACTCTCGTATATCCTGTTGGTTTTGTGTCTGCGAACCCTAGCGGAGCTAATGTGGTGCATGGAAATGTTAGCTTCAATGGTTTGGGGACGTCGAATTTGACGATCAATTCAGCTTCGAACCAGTCGATTATCGATTGGCAAAGCTTCTCAATTCAGAATGGAGAGACCACTACGATCAACCAGCCAGGGGTGAGTTCGATGTCTTTGAACCGAGTGGTCAGTGGAGGGTTGAGTGAGATTTACGGAACTCTTCGCTCGAATGGTGGTGTTCTTTTGATCAATCCAAACGGGATTGTAGCCGGTTCTACGGGCGTGATTGATGTCGGCGGTATGATGGCGTTGTCGACCTTGGATATTAGCAATCAGGATTTTCTCGATGGAGGCACAATGACCTTTCAGGGAGGTTCTAGCAATGGAGTTGTTAACCGTGGAACTATCCGCTCAAACGCTGGAGACGTGCTGTTGATGGGAGGTTTTGCGCACAACTACAACTCCATCGACGCGCAGCGAGGAACAGTAGCTTTGATTGCGGGTAGTGAGCTCGTGGTGGACCAGACGGGTGATGCTCTGGTTACAGTGCGTGGTGCGTCGAGCTACAATGATATAGGTGTGCTAAACTCTGAGAACGGGCGGATAAACGGAGCCTCTGTCGAGCTGAAGTCACATGGCAATGCCTTTGCGCTGGGGATCAACAATGACGGGATTGTGCGTGCGACTGGCGGCTATCGGAGGAATGGGCGTTCTGTGCTCAAGGCTATGAGGTCCTCAGGGAGTTCGGTTAACACGGGCTCGGTTACTAATAATGGCACTGTCTATGCGCGGCGTGCAGGGGGCACCGGTGGTGATATTGAGATGATCGGTAGCACCGTTACCAATAATGGGATCTTAGATGGGGCTTCTTCTGTCGGTGATGGAGGTAATTTGACGATCAATGCCGATACGGTGGTGCTGTCGGATAGCTCTTATGTGAACATGAGTTCTGAAGTGGCTCAGGGCGGTAGTGTCGCTATCGATTCGACGATCGGAACGAGCGTTGATGGGATTGTCGATGTGAGTGGTGGTTTGCGCGGGGGCACAGCGATGTTCACATCTGATGAAGTGCGGATAGATGCTGATGTCAATGCTCGAGGATTTACGGGCGGACAGATTATTAGTGGAGGCGGTTTTCAAGGTTCAGATGACTCGATTCGTGAGTCGAGCCTGACTGTGGTGGGAGCGGATGCGACCTTGGACGCCTCTGCCACGATGGGTGATGCTGGTCAGATCATAGTTTGGTCGAATGGGGATACCCTGTTTCAGGGGGATGCATTGTCCAATGCTAGTGGGCCACTGGGTAATGGAGGGCTAATCGAAATCTCAGGTTTAGAAGGCCTGACATTCAATGGTTCCGTTTCCGCGACTTCAGTCAATGGTCAGTCGGGCTTGGTTCTTTTTGATCCCGGTAATCTGACTATTGGTAACGGGCTTACTGGAGCGAACCAGCTCGATAGCTCGATCATCAACTCAACTCTTCAGGGTGGCACTTCTGTGCTGCTTGCTACGCAGGGTGCAGGGAGCAATATCACCTTTCAGGATCAAGGTTTGGGAGATGATCGCAATTTAGCGATCCAATGGACTAATTCAGACGCGAGTTTTGGAGCCTTTGCGGGTGGAAATATAGTAATTGGAACTCATATCCGGACATCGGGAGCGGGTTCGATTAACCTGATGGCCGGGTGGACAGGAACGGAAGCCCAAGCTCAGGCGCTACTGACTGGGGATACTTTTACGCCGGGTAGCACGACTCCTGCATCTGGATCTGGACCATTTACCGTGCAAAATATTTTCAACTTCTATGCCAATAGTGGTTCGTTTGGAGCCAATGGAGGCTCGGTGGTGATTGGTAGCCAAAGTATGACTCGCCACGTGGAGGTGGGTTCTCGTTATTCTGATACTAATGTAGCGGGTTATAATATCGCAGTAATAGCGAGTGATACGAGCGGCGAGCAAAGGTATGCTCAGCTAGGTTTTCGCGATTCTGGAGCGGTCTTCTCGCCTAGAAGGGGGAATCTCGATCTTGATGGTGGTGCACTGTTCGCAGACAATGACCCGCTAGTTGGTATTGTGGGGCAAAACGAGGTTACAGTTGGAGGTGTCGTAAGGGGCGTCAACGCCATAAACAGCGGAGGAGTGCAGGGGACGACTTTAGTTCCTTATGCGGATCATTACATGAGATCGGATACCGGTAACTGGTGGTGGAGTCGTATAGAGCAGGGTAACTCTGGTGCTGATGCTGATCCGCAGGGGTATGGTGGTCGTCGTCCCGAGATGGGGGCCGGTTCAGCCATTGATGGTGCTGATATCAATGTATTGGCAGCAGGGAGTGTGGTGGTACAGGGTGGCGGCCGAAGTTACAATGATGCTCAGATTGGGCACGGAGGTCTCTCTGGAGTGGGGTTTGCAAACAATGCAGCAAACAATGGGGGAAATCAAAATAGCCAAACTCCTAATGGACGCCGCTGGTCTCAAAATGGTGCTACTGGTGGGTACAGTGCAATGGCGATGGGTAGGCTGGCTCCCATTTATGGTGATATCAATGTGTTAGCCGGTATCGATGGTGGTGTCACCATCGATGCAAATGGTAATGTATCTGCGAGTCTTGTTGCTGGGCGGGGAACGGTAACTGTTCAAGGGATTCAGCGATCTTTCGGCTCAAACGACTTGTCGAATCCGGGGAATAACGGGCTTGTTAATGGAGTGCTTACCACTATCGGGCATGGAGGTACTGGACAGTTTGGGGAGATGATCGGCGACATCCAAGTGAGGGCCGGTAATAGTGTCGCCGCAGTGGCAGGGGGGGACAGATCGCCTGCTACGATAGGCCATAACGTGTTTTTACGTCATCATTGGAATCCTGCTAGCAATAGGGATGCACAGATTAGATTTTTTAACAGTTCAGAGGACTTTAATGATCCGCTTCTCAGACGAGGTGAATTGTTTACCGGTTTTACGAATGTCAATCAGCAGGCTGCCAATGACACCAGCACTGTAACTAGGGTGTCAGGTAATAATCAGCTTTCTGATCCGACAGTTGGGGCTGTAGGTATCGAGGCGCTAGATGGAAGTGTGGTAAATGGATTTCATGGCGATATAACGGTAGAGGCAGTGGCAGGCGATGTAATAGTGAAAGGCTTTGAGACTCCCGCTGATCGTAGGAATGCTAGCGGTACTTTAGTTACTACCAGTCGACAGGCTAGATATGCTCGTATCGGTCATGGGGGGATGTCGCCTGCCATTAATAATCTTGGTTCAAGAAAGCGAACCAATGGTAGTGGTTATCGTCCGGGCATCACGGATGCTAATTCTCAGGAATTCATCGAGGTTGCTTTCAGAACCAATGATTTCGACCCTAGGACAGGGACGGGGGCGGTCTCGCTGATCGGTGGTGGTACAGGTAGCGATGTCAAAGGTCAGACGTTTACCTTTTTGGCGATCACTGGAGATATTGATGTGGATGCAGGAGGCGATGTGAGGGTAGAGGCTGGTAACGAGGCGCTGGATGCCGCGCAGATTGGACATGGTGGTTCTGATTTGGCAGACTACGAGACATCTAGCTTTGTGGTTGGTAATATCGATATCAATGCCGGTGGAGATCTGATAGTGAAGGGCGGTGGCGAGGAGGCTACAGATCTGGGTGCCAGTCGGCATATGCGTTCCCACGCTATGGTTGGCCATGGAGGTTACCGAGTTGGTTTTCTTAGTTATCATGGAGATATCGCCGTCGACGTCGGTGGTGATGTGTTGCTGCGAGGCGGTGCTTATGGTGATAACTTTGCTAAAATAGGCCACCGTGGGTCCGATGATTGGGGGCAGGTTGCTGGACATTTCACTCGACAGGAGGAATTTAATTTCGATGGCGTGAGTATTGGTATTCTGTCTGAAGTTGTGGGTAATACGGCTACCATTACCTACACTGACAATGGCGGTGTCAGTGCCTTTGATGCTACGGGAGCACAAGATACGACTCGGGCTGGCTTGAAGTATCAGAACGGTGGTAACGCATTGAGTGGATCGAGTCGCACGTTTGTGATTTCGTCCAGTACGGCCAATATCTCGATTAATGCCGGTGGTGATGTGAGGCTGGACCACCTCGAGGCTAAGGTGTCGGATGGGGGCGATGGATCGGCTGGTATCGGCCAGAGGAGTGATTCATTCGCTCAAATTGGACACGGGGGAACTGGTGAGACTGGTTTTAACGGGTCTCGGAGCTCTCTATATATCAACCCTTCTACTAGTTACTATGATCTTGTGGGAGATGTATCGGTGAACACTCTTGGCGATGTGATTATGCGAGGAGGCGATATTCAGGGGACTTGGTCTAGGCTTGGGCATGGTCAGACAGGGCGAGACCTTGGTGTGCGGGGAAGCAGAAACGCCTTTTTTGGTGGGGCGATAGATGTGGCTGCGCGCGATGTGCGGTTGGAAGGGGATTTGCGATTTAACGATAGTAGCTTCCTTTCGGCTGGTGAATTTTATCGGACTCCGGATGGTATTGTGGAGGTATTGCCAGGCGATGTGGTACTCCGGTCAGGTAAGACTGTGGTGGATGCGGACAATAATGTTTTGTCTCTCTATGGTTATGAGTTTAGCGCAAACGGCTCAGAGCTGGCTCGTGATAATGGTTTAGCGATTGGGCATGGTGCTTTTAGTCTCAGTCGCGGTGGTGCTGTGGATGTGTCAGTGCTTGACGGAGGGGTTGTGAATGGCCTTTCGACTCAGTCGGATATCACTGTGACTGCTAGTAGGGATATCATTGCGGTTGGCGGTGAGGGGGCTGGCGGGCAGCTGTACCCCGGGGCTTCTGGTTCGCACTCCCAGATCGGTCATGGTTTGAGCTCTTTTGATGGGAATGCGGTTTCTAGTTTCGGGTTCAATGGCGATATCAATGTGAGTGCTGCACAGAATATGGTGCTAGAGGGGACGAATAATGGTGTCGTAGATATTGCCAGCACCTTCTTTAGCAATGCCAACGGTGGTGCTGCTATAGTCGGGCACGGAGGGATTCATCTGGATGCTTCGGCGTCGGGGCATATTAACGTCTTTGTGGGGAATGATTTGCAATTGGGGCAGGATGATCCGCGTCGAGCAGAGTCTAGTGTGTCGACTGCTATAGGTTCGTTCTTTAACTTCGCCAAGATAGGTCACACTTCCACAAGCATCAGTGGTGGCGTGGGTTCTGTTCAGGTAGGGAATATGGATGGCGATATTTCATTGGTTGTAGGGAATTCCATGGACATGTGGGGAGGCCGAGTGACCAATCACAATGGGGAGGATCCGTTTTCAGCGCCATCGACAGCGTTCGCAAGCACTGGGGCAGGTGCTAATGAGGGCGTTGCCTTTGCTTTCGCCCAAGTCGGTCATGGTGGTCCAGCGATCATCGGTAATATGACTGGGGATATCGACGTGTTGGTGGGTAACGACCTGACCACGCATGATGGATCGGTAGATGCGCGTTTTGATCCCTTCGAGCCTAGTGGGTTGCCATTTGATCGGAGAAATCCAAACAATTACGTGAAGATCGGTCACGGCGACTGGATGCGAGATGGTGTGACTTCTGAGGTCTCGACCGGTTTGATGCAAGGTGACATCGTAGTGGCAGTAGGTGACTCAATCGATCTGGAGCACACATTGATCGGTCATGTCGACCCAGCTATTGGGCTGGCTTTGCCGGGGAGAGGGGATACCACGATAGCGGTGAGCCGAAACTTCCCATTCTATGGCGGCGGTGGAGTGCTCACTACCACCGGTATCACGGATCAGGCTGATGCAGTGGATACGGTGATTTTCCAGACCAATCAGCTGGACTCCACTGTGTTGACCAGTGGCTTGAGCGGTAATGCTCAGTTGAGGATTTTCATGCCAGAGCGCAATGCGAATCAAATTTCATCGAGTGATACGAGGCTGAATCAGGCGACACTGGGTCTGAATAATACCACTCCATTCCTGAACCATGGAGGCGGACACCCGACTGGAAGTGGTCCATTCGCCGGACAGTCAGATGAGGTGTTCCTAGCTCCAGATCTGTGGTGGATGTCTTCTCAGGATGTGATCAATGGGACAGCGGCGAATTTCCCAGGTCTGATTGCAGGCTTTTTCCCGACTGCCGCTGGAGCTGGACAGGGAGGGGCTAATACGACTGTGACCAATCCTGGTGGTCTGCCGAATCTGGCAGCGCTGGCGAATGGAGCGCTGGGCACGAGTGTGAACGGCTCTCTTTACCGCTCTGGCAATGGTCAGAATGGAGGGCTGTATACGTTCTACTACGATGTGGTAGAGCCTGTAGCTGATCAGTTTGTGTGGCCGTTTACCGAGCCTGAGACACCCACACCTGAGACACCTGTGGTCCCCGTAGTGCCCACAGTGCCGTTTGATTTCAGTCCGTTTGTGTTCCCAGAGTTGTTCGACACGTTTGAGCGTATGGAGGAGGGGATAGATGGGCGTTATGGCAATCAGCCAGACATGCAGTTTACCGATGAGCTGCCGTATCTGAACCAGTTTAGCGATGCTCTAGGGGTTCCACCTTGGTTTGTGGAAGAGTTTTTGGACAACAACCTAGGGCCTCGTCAGAGCGGTGAGAGTCGGGTGTATGGGGAGACGCTACAGGGATTAGAGGCTTACAATGATGGGCTTACCCTAGGTGCTTTGCAGTCTGATATAGCGGAGGAGGACAGCGAGGAGTTGGAGCGTCGTCTGTTGAGGGAGGCTCGGACAAACACGAAGATGGGTCTGCCGTTTTACCTTTACGATCCGTCGACGAATCGCTACTCCAGTCTGCGGATTTTCGGTAGCCCAAGGTAGTGGTTGTTTGAGCAGTTTTTGGTGGGGCAGTTTTGCGAGATAAGGCTTGCGGAACTGCCTCGTCTCTTGGATGATCGTAGGTTATGAGACACCCACACATCGGCATAGCATGCGTCTTGCTGGCCTCCACTCCTCTTGTCGCGCAGGAAAAAGCTGGCACGACTTTGTGGAGAGCGCTCGGATCGATGGTGGAGAACAAAAAGCAGCAGCAGAAACAGGCTGAAGAAGCCGAGCCGCTGCCAATGCCTCAAAATAGTCTGGCTAGTCCAGCTAGTGGCGTGACGCCTACAGGCAAGCGGTTGCAGCCTTTTGGGCAGCCAAACTACTGGGGCCCTGAGCAACAGCCAGTGGCAGATGAGGATTTGGTCGCCCTTCCACCGCTGCCTGATCTGCGCACACCAGACCAGATTTCTAAGACAGAGCAGCGCCGCAACTTCCGCAACGCCAAGTACACGCTGCGTCACGCGGAGAATCTGGCTAAGCAAGAAGCGATGGAGCTAGAGGCTGCAGCCCAGATCGCCAATCCGCCTCAAGATCCGTCTACAGCCATGTTCCAGGTCCAGTCGCAGGCAGACTATGCACCTAGCTCTGGTGTGCGTGAGCTGCCTAATGCTGCTGGTGGTGGTAAGTTAAAGCCTTTCGGCGATGCTTCTTACATCGAGAATGGGCAGGTTCGTTACAGGGGGAGTGATGGTATGCCTGCTCCTATGGCAATGGCTCCCGAGGAAGAGAGTATCGTCGAGTTGCCGCCTTTGCCAGATCTGCGCACGCCTGATCAGATTTCTAAGCCAGAGCAGCGGAGAAATTTTCGCAATGCTAAGTTTACCCTGCGTCATGCCGAGAATGTGGCAAAGGACCAGGCTAGAGAGTTGGAGGAGGCGATGACGATGGCTGCGCCTGAGCAGGATCCCTCTACCGCTATGTTTCAGGTTCAGTCTAGAGCTGATGGTGCGCCATCTGTTGGTCAGCGAGAGCTGCCTAATGCCAGTGGCGGTGGAAAGCTGAAGCCTTTTGGTGATGCTGCCTTCGTGCAGGGCGGCCAGGTCAAATTCCGTGGTGGAGTTGACCAGGTCAATGATACTGTGGCTTACACAGAGGAGGAGAGCATCGTCGAGCTGCCGCCTCTGCCAGATCTGCGCACGCCAGATCAGGTCAGTCAGGTGGAGCAGCGCCGAAACCTCTTTCAGGGCAAGTTCGCTGCTCGCAGCCAAAAGCAGGCTGTCATGCAGCAGCAGGACCTTCTAGAGACCGAGGTAGTCCCAGTCGCAGTAGATCCTTCGACAGCTTTGGTGCAGGTGCAGTCAAAGGCTGACTCTGCCTACGATGCCGGGCGCAGAGATCGCCCCGACACCATTGGTGGTGGTAAGTTGAAGCCGTTCAATGAAAATTCGTCGTTCGTCCAAGGTGGCGAGTTGAAGTTTCAGCACTCAGACCATGAGTTTGTAGAGCCTGCTGCCGAGGCGATGAGTGCCGAGGACATGGCTTTGGCATCGTTGCCACCACTGCCTGACTTGCGCACGCCGGACCAGGTGACCAAGGTGGAGCAAAAGCGCAATTCGCTGCTCCGTAAATTCGGCAATCGCGAGCCTTTGGCCGTGCCTGTTGAGGGGGGCGATCTGCTCGCCGAGGCAGAGACGATGGTGGATCCTTCCCAAGCCATTCATCAGGTGCAGTCCAAGGTAGATGGTGCATACAATGCGGGCCGTTGGGATCGGCCAACTACTATGCAGGGTGGTAAGCTCAAGCCTTTCAATGGCGGTTCTTCTTTTGTGAAGAATGGCGAGCTCAAGTACCAGCACACCGATCACGTCTTTGAGGAGCCGATGAGTGGTGGTGCAGCTAATCCGGAGGAGGATGCCCTAGCGGCCCTGCCGCCGCTGCCAGATCTACGTACGCCGGATCAGGTGACGAAGAAGGAGCGTGCTCGTAATCTGCGCCTGCTGAAGTATCGCGCACGTCAGGCTCGTGAAGAGGCTCAGCGTGCGGATGACAGTGCTGGTTTCCCGACCTTGGAGCCGTATATCGCTCAGTAGTAGCGACTGATCCTCTCTAGGAATGCTGCGTAGTGGTGCGTGGCAAACCACTCTCGAGTCCAGTTATCTTCCGAGAGTACTTCTGCAGCTAGTTCGGCGGGTAGGATGTAGACTTGAGCTATCTGCTCGTCGATAGAGACCTCTATTCGCTGGTAAAAGGTGTCTTCGTACTGATCGAGCCGATCCATCTCCACCTCGCTGAGGCCGGTTATGATCTCCCCAGGAATAGATGCTGTCTCCTCGCCCGCTGTGGCTTGGACGATCGCAGGGAAGGTGGCATCCTTCACACGATAGATCTGATAGCCAGTTAGCGTAGCTGAGATGCCTTTTATGTCACGTCCGATGACTAATCGACGAATACTAGGGAAGAGAAGGGTTCCGTAGACAAAGAGATTCATTGGGTCCAACTGATGGCCTTGAATATCCTAACCGATTCTGGCACTGTGTCGTTAGGCTTTGTAGCACAGGTATGAAATTTAGGCAAAATAGGCACATGGTTCAGCTGATGGTAGCAATCGCTACCGTCGCGATGCTCTGTGTTCTGGTGGGCTGCACCCCTATCGGGCCCGGTCTATCGGTGAAGAAGTCTTCATCGGAAGTGACTCAGTCTCAGGGAAAGAAGAAGCCTCTGCCGAAGGCGGAATCGATGCAGATACCGATTGGCAAGATTCATTTCGTCGATCGAGAGGCGGGATTTGTCCTGATCAAATCCTCGCGCACCCGTCAGCTGGAGCCGGGCACACCTATCGTCGCCTACGGCTCTGGTGCAGTGATCTCGGCTCGTATGAAGGCAAGCCCTGCTACCAAAAGTGGTTTCCTGGCGGCTGATCTGACCGAAGGCGTGCCGCGCGTGGGTGATATGGTCACCATCGTCCATACGGTGAGCCGAGGGAGTTCGGAGACCGTTCCAGGGGCTGCTGCAAATCAGTTAAACTCGCAGATCCAGGTTCTGGAGTGAGTGAAGTTAGCCCTCGACTCGGGTTTGAATCTCGCTTCTTGCGCCACAGCAGCCCAGTGTTAGTCTTTTTCTATGGCAGTGGCTCAAAGTCTAAACCCAGCAGAGTCAGTCGACAGGCTCTATACCCTTGAGGAGTTTGCAGAATTGCAGCTCGAGGGCCGGGTGGAGTTGATCGATGGGAAAGTGAGACAAATGGGAAATAATAATCGGGTCCATGGTGAATTGGCTGGTGATTTGTATTTTATGCTGCGACCAGCTATATCAGAGGCAGGCTTGGGGAAACTCTGTGTCGGCGATATCTCTATCCTCATCGATTCAGAAAAGAACCGCTGCCGGGCAGCGGACTTGGCATTCCTGAGTTCTGCGAAAGTTTCCGCATTGGGGGATTATTCGGGGCTCGATCAACCGCCTGAATTGGTTATCGAGATCGTCTCGCCTAGTAATTCATGGGAGCATGTCCAAGAGAAGCTAGAAGATTATTTTAGTATCGGGGTGGGGCAGGTGTGGATCGTGGGACCCGTGGCTCGAAAGATTTTTGTGCACACATCGCCAGTGGATGTGAAGGGATATTCAGAAAAAGACCACGCTGTGCTAGATGCCAGCGAGATCATTCCAGACCTACAGCTTGCGTTGACCGATGTTTTTGCCAATATCGAACAGGCCCCGTCGGCAGAGGATAGCGGGGACTAGACCTCTATGAGTTTTCGTAAAGAAAAAGCACTGGAATTAATCGAGCAGGCAGGTCAGAACAACCGCCTCGCTCACGCTTACCTCATCACTGGTCCTGCGGGATCGGGCAAAGAGGAGGTGGCGATTCGCCTGGTCGAGATGACGCGCCTCGGCGTGCCTCCTAGCGCTCGATCGCTGGAGGATCTGCGCGATGCGACCACTCATATCGTGGGTCCTGAGTCGAAATCGCGGCGTATCACTGTAGCTGCCATCCGAGCGGCCGAGCATGTGCTGCAGATGGCTGCCGAGCCAGATGTGACCAAGTTTGCCATCATCAAAAATGCGGAGTGCATGGGACTGGAGGCGGAGAACGCCTTTCTCAAGACCCTCGAGGAACCGCCGGCGGGCTGTCGCCTGATACTGGTCACAGCACAGCCCGAGATGTTGCTAGATACCATCCTCTCACGCTGCATCCGCGTCGACTTGATCGGCGAGCCAGGGCCAGCCGTGGTGCCGGAGAAAGCCCGCCCCTTTCTCGATGCGCTGCAGAACTACTCCACTGCGGGTACTTCTGGGGTATCGGGTGCCCTGGGCCTCATGTCGCGATTTTCGAGCCTGCTGAAGCAGGAGAAAGACGCAGTCGGCAAGGAGAATGATGACGCGATGAAAGCCGAGGCTGAGAAATTTCAGAAAACCACCGAGGGCAACTATCTCAAGCAGCGAGAGGAGTATTATAAAGCGCGGACGGAGAGCCTGTATCTGGAGCGGAGAAACCAGCTGCTCGAGTATCTGCTCATGTGGTTTGGCGATGCGCTGCGTCTGCAGAATGGCAGCCAAGCGCTAGACCTGCCAGACTACGCCTCTGCTACAGGGCAGCTGGCACAGCGTCTGAGTGCCGACGAGCTGTCGCGCCGGATCGAGGCGGTCGACACTCTGCGAGGTCACCTGAATACCAATGCCACCGAGGCGTTGGCTTTAGAAGTGGGCTTTATCAAGGCTTTTGCCTGATTTCTCCTAAAGGAAGCTAGCCAAAAGCACTTGCGAAAACGCTGCTGTGGGAAAACTTTGCCATCCTATGGGCAGAGCTTTCGAATACCGCCGTGCATCCAAAGAAAAACGCTGGGACAAGATGTCCAAGCTGTTTCCAAAATTGGGTAAAGCTATCACTATGGCCGCCAAAGATGGTGGCCCAGATCCTGAGTCGAATTCGTCTCTGCGCCTCGCTATCATGAATGCGAAGGCGCAAAACATGCCCAAGGACAACATTGATAAAGCCATCAAGCGCGCCAGCGGCAAGGACATGGCTGAGATCAAAGAGATCAATTATGAGGGCAAAGGCCCTCATGGTGTGATGGTGTTTGTCGAAACAGCTACTGACAATACTAACCGCACAGTCTCGAATATTAAGACCTATTTCAACAAGTCCGGCGGCGAGGCGCTGCAGACAGGGGCGCTGGAGTTTATGTTCGATCGCAAGGCTGTCGTCGAGTTTGTTCTGCCTGAGGACAAAGATCCTGAGGAGATCGAGCTAGAGCTCATCGACCATGGATTGGAGGAGCTGACCATGAATGATGGTGTCGGCTACGCCACGGGTGAGTTCACCGATTTTGGTAAATTGACCAAAGGCGTGGAAGAGATGGGCCTCGAGATCAAAAAAGCCAGCCCGCAGCGTATCCCCAACAACCCACAGGAATTCAGCGAAGATCAGATGGACGAGATCGAGGCGCTTCTCGACAAGATCGAGGAAGACGAAGATGTCCAAGCGGTCTTTACCAATGTCGCTTAGCGCGGCATTTCAATAGGGTACAGTCCCGATTCAATAGGGTACAATTTTCATTCAATAGGGTACAATCTGCCTTTTGGGGTCATCATGGACGAAGAGCTATCGGAGGAGCGGCGGGAGCGGATCCAGAGCCGCATCACCAAAGCGATCGTCGCTGATACAGGCCAAGAGAAAATCGACCAGATCATATCGGCCAATGAGTTGAGCGAGGAGATCACATCCGAGCTTATCGCGGAAGGGCAGCGGGTGAGGCTCGACATCATCCGAGGCCTGCAGATGAAAAAGCTCCGCTTAGGACTATTCATCATGATCGCCGGGATAGCCTCTATCTATATGGTTGCCTTTGTCGTTGGTTCCATTAGCCAACCGATCTTTTATATCGCACTATTTATTGTGGCTTTAGGTCTGGCCATGATTGTAGCGGGAGTCGTGGGTATTGCTTCCGCGCGGAAACAACGCGGCTCTTTTCTTTCAGAGTTAGAGTGATGAATTTGTTAGTACGGCTGTTTGCAGGCAAGGGCGCAACTGCTTTGAGAGTGGCTTTACTGATACTATTATTTCAGATATCTATTTCCTGCTCATCGAGTGCTCTGAAGGGAGAACGTGTAGCGAATACAGGGACAAATGTTTACCAATGCTCCAACGGGGTCCGACATTGTAGTAAGCATCAACAGCCCTTAATGACTGTTCAGGGCTACAGGAGCGAGGGGTGTTGATTTCTCCTACTAAATCATATGACCGGCATGCAGATCGTTTTCCGAATCATATAAGACTGAATAAGTCTCTCAAGAAGTCTAAGTTGTATACGGTTGGATGCACGTTCGATTATTGTGAAACATGTGAGGCAGGGCTGAGTAAAGCGATGAAGAATTAGGCTGATTTATTTTAATAGCTGCGGTTATTTGATTTGGATTTACTCGTGTCATACTCATGAAGATAGTTTTTCTCGATCGCGATACTTTGGATGCAGGAGATATCGATTTCACTGCTTTAGAAAAGCTGGGCGAAGTCGTCTACTACGGACTGACAGCCCCAGCACAAGTCTCCGAGCGCATCGCAGGTGCCGAGATAGTCCTGACCAATAAAGTCGTGCTGGATCGGTCGGCGATAGAGGGCACAGGCTCCCTACGTGCGATCCAAGTGGTGGCGACTGGTACGAACAATGTCGATCTACAGGCAGCGAAGGATCGAGGCATAGCCGTGATGAATGTGAAAGGCTACAGCACTCCGGGTGTGGCGCAGCATGTCTTTGCGATGTTGCTCAATCTCGTGACCAAGGTCGATCGCTACACGGTAGCTCCAGCGAGCTGGGCAGAGTCGCCTATGTTCACCCGGCTCGATCATCCGATCCACGAGCTCCAGGGGCTCACTTTCGGGATCGCAGGCTATGGAGACATCGGCCAGGCAGTCGCTCGGATAGGTGAGAGTTTTGGCATGACCATCGTGGCACTTGCTCGGGAGGGGAGTAGCGATGGGGGCGAGGTCGAGCGCTGGCAGGCAGACCGCTTTTTCTCCGAGTGCGATGTGATCTCTCTGCACTGTCCGCTCACCGAGCACAATCACCACATGATCAATCAGGCTCGCCTCGAGCAGATGAAGCCAACTGCGATTTTGATTAATACCGGTCGCGGCGATCTGGTCAACGAGGCAGACTTGCTCACGGCTCTACAGGCAGGTGAGATAGGTGGCGCTGGCTTGGATGTCCTCTCCCAGGAGCCACCTGCGGCGGATCATCCATTGATCACCGCAGATCTGCCAAATCTCCTGATCACTCCTCACACAGCATGGAGCTCGGTGCAGTCGCGTCTGCGGCTGCTCGCAGATGTGGTGGTGAATCTAGAGGCTTTTCAGGCTGGTACAGAGCGAAATCGAGTCGCGTGAGGCGACGGATTTTAGCAATTCCCAAATCCCTGTTCGTCCATTACACTCCGGTATGTGTTTTCCTGCCTCCTCAAAGTGGCTTTGCTCAGCTGTTTTTCTCCTGGCCTTTGTTTCTATCAGTCATGGCCAGGCAGTAGATCCATTTGCAAAACCAAATGCCGAAAACCCCATTGGCGAGCCAGCGGACTATGTGCGCTATCAGCAGGCCGCAGAGGAAGAGCAGCCCGATCGACTCGAGACCGCTGTATCCCGGTTTACCAAAGGCAATCACACGCTCGATCTCGTGGCGGTAGTCCATCTGGGGGACAAGGCGTACTTTGAAAAGCTCAGTAGCAATCTCGAGAGCTACGATCATGTGCTCTACGAGTTGGTAGGTGGGCCCTACACCGAGGAGACTCGGCGTCTAGCTCACCAGCAGTCTGAGGATAGCGATCTGGCTCAGGTGCAGGAGATCCAGCAGATGGCCAAAGATCTCCTAGGGTTGGACTTTCAGATCGACGAGATCGACTACCTTTCGCCGAATTTCCTGCATGCCGATATGACGGCTGAGGAATTTGCTCATCATTCTGGGGGAAATCAGTCGCTGTCGAATACCTTCGCCCGCGCTATGAAACTGGCCCAGTCCGGTCACATGCGAGGCGTGCCCACCTCAGAGGCAGAGAGCAACCAGTTCATGATGGCGATGATGGGAGCGGTCATGTCTGGCAATAGCAACCAGCTGAAGCGGAGTCTAGGGCCGATTCTAGCCGAGGCCGAGGTCTTCATTTCGAAGATGGAGGAGGACGAGGAGTCTGTCCTCATCTCCAAGCGCAACGAGATCGTCATGGCAAAGATCGAAGAGGTCGCCGGGCTCAGTGCGGCTCAGCCGCAGCGCGATGCAGTCTTTTATGGCGCAGGTCACATGCCCGATATCGAGACTCGGCTGCTCGAGATGGGGTACACAAAAGGAGAGACCCTCTGGCTACCAGCCTGGACCATCGGCGCTGGCAACGAGCGAAACGAAAATGCTCCCACTCTGCCCGAGCTCATGAGCAAAGCGGCATCTCTGATGAAGATGATGCAGTCGAATGCGGAAGGAGAGTGAGGCACTAGTCCTGTCGTGACCTACTCGAAATCTCATAGTAGAGGATGACCTCGCACCTTGACCGATTTGACAGCTTGTCCTGCGATGTGTAAGGTTTCACACATGGCTACAAACCTTGCGATTGATGATGCTCTTCTTACCAGAGCGCTAGAGATAGGTGGCAAGAAAACCAAGAAAGACACGGTTAATGAAGCTCTCCGGGAATTTATTGTAAGGCGTGAGCAAAAAAAGGTCTTAGATCTGTTTGGGACAGTGGAGTACTTTGACGACTACGATCCGAAAGCATCGCGGAGCAAGTGATGGTGATCGTGGATTCTAACGTGTGGTCCGAAGCCTTTCGAAAGAATGGAGATGTGACCGAATCGGTACTGCAACTAAGATCCCTGATCGAGCAGGGTGTTGTGGTGATGATTGGCCCGATTCGACAAGAGGTGCTTTCAGGCATCAAGGAGAGTAAGCGCTTTGAAATGATCAAGAAAGCTCTCAGAGCTTTTCCGAGTCAAAAGATCGATGAGCAAATATTTGAAGTAGCTGCCTCGTTCTTCAATCTATGCCGGAGCAAAGGTATCCAAGGCTCTCATACGGATTTCTTGATAGCAGCATGTGCAGTCGAGTGGGATGTCAAAATACTGACCAAAGATAAGGACTTTGATCAGTACTCAGAGTGGTTACCGCTGGAGCTTTATTGAGGTTTTGTATCGCCGGAATGAACCCGTTCCGGCACTATCGCCATCTAGATGTCTGTGGGATAAGCCCGCGCATGGTCTCGAAGTGTCCGAGCCACTCTTTGCCGTAGCTCGCGAAGGTCACAGAGGGTGATGCGATGATGAGTAGGCAGGAGATGACGAGGGTGTTGATGAGGAAGATGAAGGTGTAGGAAAAGAGCTTTCCATTGTAGGTAATGTCGCTCTGCTGGTGCTGTAGCACACGTATCGAGTAGGCGATGTGAAAGGTCCAGGTGAGGCCGATCAAGCCATATAGCCAAAAGAGCTGGTTCTCCGAAAAATCGACAAACAACCACTCGACTAGCGCCCAGAGTCCTATCGATAGGACGGTGTAGAATGGGAAGAAGTAGGGCGATAGTGATACCAGAAAGTTGTTGGTATCGGAGTGGATGTGACCGCCCTCGGTAGCTGTGATGTGGACTTTGGTGACTCTGCCACGGCAGACCATGACAAAGAGGGCATGGGTGAGCTCGTGCCCAGCGACGTAGAGCCACATCAGCGCAGGGCTGCGCCGAGCGGAGCGGAAGATGAGCAGGGCGATGATGCCGCCTACCAGAAAAAAGAAGAACTCTGGTATGTGGAAAAAAGCACCCGCACTCGCTTCGGATTTAAATAATAGAAAAAACGTAGCAAAGCTCACCCAGCACAGTGGGATCAGCAAAATGCCTATGATGAACTTAAGCGCCAGCACAGAGGAGGCCGTTCTTTCTATCGGGAAGCAGCCCTATTGAATAGGGTACAGTCCCGATTCAATAGGGTACAATTTTGAGTGAATAGGGTACAATCGGCGCTAGACGCGGCCGGCGTACTTTTTGTCTTCACTGCTGATTTTCACTTTATCACCAGGATTGATGAACAGTGGCACCTGCACGAGTAGACCGGTCTCGAGTTTGGCTTCTTTGGTGGCAGAGGTAGCGGTATCGCCCTTCACGCCGGGAGCAGACTCGGTGACTTCCATCTCGATGTTGGATGGGAACTCCACTGCGACCAGCTTGCTGTCGACGTAGAGCACCTCGACTTGGATGGCATCGACGAGCAGGTCCTCATTTCCACCGAGCACTTCTGCTTGCAGAGTGATGGTGTCGTAGGTCTCATCCATGAAGTGGTAGCCACTCTGGTCGCTGTAGCTGTACTCTAGCTTCACGCGGTCGGACTGGACGATCTCTACCTTGTCGCTGGATGCGAAGCGGATGTCTTTGGTCTTGCCTGTCTGAAAGGAGCGAATGGTCGCCATGATCAGTGCGTTGCCCTTGCCTGGAGTGCGATGCTCGAGTCCGAGGACTTGTCCGGTCTCGCCTTTGTAGCTGATGCACTGGCCTCTCTTTAGGTTGGTTGCGACGACTGCTGCCATATCTGGAAAATTTGGTTAAGGATGGTTTATGAAAAAATTGCCTGCTAATTTCCCATCGATAGGAAAACAGTCAATGGGGGAGTCCAAGCGAGGTAAGGGTAGAATTGAGAATCAGTGCGATGAACGAATGGCGATAAGAAAGCGTGAAGATAAGCAAGTAGTTCTAGCACCCCGCTGGGGTGCGGCCAGGCAGTTTGGGAATCCGGTGGCTACGCTACGCTTACCACCGGCTAACATCTGCTAGTCCCTCCGGGACTGAGTCCGCCCCAGAGGGGCGAGGAGATGGTAGCCCGGGGTGAAACCCCGGTGCCCCCCTAGAATACTAACCACCCCGGCGGGGTGGTAGAAGCGCCCCAATCGACCTAAGATATTGCGATTCAATCTAGAGGTTTTAAGGAGTTATGTTGAGGTCTGAGACTTCAAAAATCAAAATTCACCAATCATCACTCGCCATTCCACTCTAGCTGAGAGTACTGTCGCGCTCGGCAGACTAGACGATACGGCCATCGGTGAGCACCACCTTGCGATCGCCGGTCTCGGCCAGATCGGCATCGTGAGTCACGACGACTAGGGTGCGCTGCTGTTCCTCGATCATCGAGGTGAGGATCTCCATCACGGCTTTGCCGGTCTTGGAGTCGAGATTGCCGGTCGGTTCATCGGCGAAAAGGATGGCGGGGTCGTTGATCATCGCACGGGCGATGGCGACACGCTGCTGCTCTCCGCCAGACATCTCGGTCGGTAGGTGACCGCGGCGGTGGCCTAGATTGACTCGGTCGAGTAATTCTTCGGCGCGCTGTCGAGCTTGTTTGCCGCTGATCATGGATGGTAGCATGACATTCTCGAGAGCGGTCAGCTCGGGGAGGAGGCAGAAGCTTTGGAACACATAGCCTAGCTTACGATTGCGTAGGTTGGCTTGGCGGCCTTTGCCCAGATCGTAGAGCGAGGTGCCCTCGATCATGACTTGGCCGCTATTCGGCCGCTCTAGGCCGGCCAGAGTGTAGAGCAGCGATGTCTTTCCTGCACCGGATGGCCCGACTAGGAAGAGCTTTTCCCCCTGATTGACCTGAAGAGAGACGCCTTTTAGCACCTCGATATCGCGGGTGCCGATCTGGAATGTACGCACGATGTCGACTGCCTCGACGGCGTGGCTGGTGGTGGAGCTATCAGTTGGTGCAGGCACGTGTGGAGCTTACTCGTATTGTCGGCAGGGACGAGTGGTTTTTCTGCGTTCTGGGAGGGTATTTTTTTGAGCGAATCGGCCGTGGCTATGACTAAGGCGCGCCGAGTATGATCACTATCCCCAAAGAGCGAATCACATTTCAAGCGATGGAGTCTGTGGCGTCTGCATTTTATGCCCTAGTGATGCTCGCTGAGTATGGCTGGGTAGCATCGGCAGGCTACAGGGTATCGTGGCAGCTCTATGCGATGCTTTTGGTGTATCTCCTCTTTGCGATATTTCACCGGGTGCGACCAAGGTGGTGCGTGCTAGTGCTCACGGTTTACCATGGGGTGGTAAACTGGGGCTTTCTCTCAGGCTTGATTTGCTCTTGCCCCATTAGTTTTGGCATCTGGGCATATACAACCCTGCTGATTTTCTTTTCAGGGCGAGTTTTAATAGAGTGGTTCTTCCCTGCTCGATAGCTATTGGGCCTCATTTACTAGGACGATGCGAAAGCCATACTCGTAGTAGCTCGAGTCTAGACCACCGTAGTAGCGAGCGTAGTTGTTCATTACTAGGCTGGCTTTATTGGCATAGGAGCCGCCTCGTAGCGCTTTGCCGCGCTCGGGACGATTGGGATCGTGGTCGTCGAGGGTCCACTCCCAGAGATTGCCTCGGGTATCGACCAGGCCGTGGTTGTTCTCAGCGCGATTGCCGACCACTTCGGGGCCCACGGAGCTGCGTCGGCTGTGTATGGACTGGCTGGCGTCGGCATCGCCCACATAGATTTTCCACTGAGCTTCAGTGGGCAGATTGTAGGTGTAGCCAGGTGGTAGGCGGTCGGCCGCTTCTTCGCGCAGATTCAGCTGCTCGCAGTAGCTCACGGCTTTTGTCCAGGAGACACTATCGGCTGGTAGGCCAGTGCCGGAAAAGCGATGCGGGCTAGAGCCGCCTAGCTGGTGGTATTGCCCCTGGGTGATCTCGCCACGGCTCACCCAGCCCTGTAGCTGCTCGAGCCAGACCATCTCGATGTCAAGTCCAGGGATGGTGAAAGATTTACCAGACATGACCAGTAGATTTTCGACGCGAAGCTCGACCAGTGGCACAGCCTCTACGATAGGCTCTGGATCTGGTGCGGGCTCTAGCACTACGGGAGTGGGCACCTCTGGTGGGCTAGGGACTCGGCGTCTCTGCTCGACAGGATCATGTGGCATCGGAGCATAGGCGGAGATGACCACTTCTTGTTGGTGAGCGAACTTCGGGTAGGACTCTAGCTGCCCGACTGTGCGAGCGGAAAGCTCTCTGTTTTCCTTGATAGCGAGCGCTGCCCAAGTGAGCAAAAAGGCGAAAACGAATCCGAATAAAGTGAAGAACCTCATGTAAAATATCACGTTGAGTGGTTACGGAGATTTAGTTAAGAAACATTAAATATCATAATTTTCCAATAGAATCACATGGTTTTATAAAAACTTTTTACGGTGGTTAGGGTCAGATAGTGGTTTTTAGTACTTTTCCTTTTTGGTTTGCTCCCTATCCTCAGGGCGCATGACACACATTCCCCTCAGATTTTTTCAGTCCCCCGTTTTCGTTATTTTTGTGGTTTTCAGTGCCTTTGCGCAGGCTGGATTCGGCTCCGAGCTCATCGATGCGGTGAAGTCGGCCGACTACGCCAAGGTAGACCAACTCATCGCAGCAGGTGCGAATCTGGAGGAGGTAGACCCGCAGGGGCTGACCGCGCTCTACCATGCGGTAGATGTGTCTGACACAGCGATGGCGCGCACCTTGATCGAAGCTCAGGCGCTGATACCGCAGCAGGCGATGCTGGCTCTGGCCTATAGGCACCGGGATGCGCCGACGATCAGCCTGCTGCTGAATGCCGGAGTCGATGCCAATGTGAATGCGCCTGGGAGTGAGACAAAACTGGCGCAACTAGCCGTGGAGGATGGTGCCACTCACATCGCCAAGCGTCTGCTGAATGCAGGGGCTGAGATCAGCAGCGCGTATATGGAGCAGGCACTGGGCGAGGGTAAAGATGAGGTGGTGACTTTCTGCCTAGCCAATGGCTACGACCCGCGACAGACGCTATCCGATGGGCGGACCGTTTTGCAGTTTGTACTGGATGAGGATCGGCACCACTTGGTCCTGCCGGTGCTGATGGCCCACGATGCGGAGCCGAGCAAGGAGCCGTGGCTGTCGCGAGCGATTCGCAATGGTAATGCAGAGATCAGTCTGGCACTGCTGGCGGCGGACTTTCCGATCGGCAATGGCAAGGCGGCCGATGGCCACACTCTACTAGGCTGGGCGATCGCGCATGAGATGGATGAAGTGGCTGAGCGATTGATCGATGCTGGAGTCGATGTGAACCAAGTGGAGAGAGCACCTGCGACATCGCTGTTTCGCAAGAAATTCACCAATAGCGATAGCCTGCAGTGGATCCTGAAGGTGGATAGCAAGATCAATGCGCTGATGCTGGTGGCCGCGAAAGGCAACCACTCGCTGGCGCAGACTTTGAAGCGTGCAGGGGCTCTGAACCGTCCTTCGAGGAAATACAACTACGCGGTCTCGATAGCCTCAAACACAGACGATGTGCGCATGATGCAGATCCTGATGGGTAGGAATCCCGATGCCAGTCCGCAGCCCCGTAGGCTAGTGGTAGATCTCTCGGAGCAGAGAGTGTGGCTGTATGAGGGGGGAAAGATGACTCACAGTGCTAAGTGCTCCACGGGCAAGCGTGGCCACGAGACGCGCACGGGAGAATTTGTGATCACTCAGAAGCGCAAGTCTCACGTGTCGAATATCTACTGGGTATCGATGCCCAATTTTATGCGACTGAGCTGCAGCGACTTTGGTTTTCACACAGGCGTGTGTCCTGGCTACCCAGCATCGAAAGGCTGTATCCGTCTGCCCGATGCGACTGCTGTGAAGCTGTTTCAGACCTGCTCGTTGGGGGATCTAGTGGTGATCCGGCCGTAGATGGCATAAGCTATCTGTAGTGATACGGTTTGTTCATCTATGGTAGCCACTCCACCACCACTTGTCGACTTTCCAGATAGCTTCAGCCCGATTTTGGTGAAAGACCTGCGGCGCTTGCTGAAGGGCAAGCGGTTTACTCGGGCTTTCATGTACCTTCAGGTCAGTTTACTGTCTCTGACAGTTGCTAGCTATTTTGGTTGGATCCCCAGTGAATCGATGAATCTGTTGTTTTGGGGCAGTGTTTTTTTATCGTGCGCGACATCCTTGAAGGAATGTAATCACGCGAAGTCTGAAGATACGGGGAAAAATTTCGAGTTGATCCGGGTCTCGGGGATTTCTCCGTGGCAGTTTATTTTCGGCAAATGGTGCTCGGTGAATCTGTTGCAATCGCTCCTGCTAGTATCAACCATGCCATATGTGGTGTTTCGCTACACGACTAGCTCGACGAACTTATTAGCCGAGCTGTTGGCTCTAGTGGTGATCGCTTGGTTATTGGCGTTTTCTTCGTCGGTTTCTCTGGGGTACTCTGGTTCAAATGCAGTCGCTGAGCGCGGGCTGATTACGCTTTTTGTGATAGGGCTCTTTGCAGGTTGTATTTATTATTTAGCTAATGCCGGGTCGGCAATTTTTAGCTGGGCTACGGTCTGTGCTCTAGTGGTTTCTGCTCTGTTCGCAGTAGTCTTTCCACTCTGGGTAGGAGCTGCTCGTCTAGATGACAGCCCTCGAAATTATAGTGTGGGGAAGAGATGCTTTGCCTTGGCTTGTATGCTTGTGATTGGCGGTCTCACCCTGTTGCCCTATGGCTACGGATTTAAGAGGTATCTAGCTGGAGCGATTTTGATATGGGCGATTGCGGATGGTTTTTTCGAACCGACTGCGAGGTTGAGTGTGGTTCTGCGAGCCTTTCGACATTCTGTGTTTACCAAGTTGTCAGCATTTTTTCTCGTATCAGGGTGGCCATCGGCTTTGCTATTTGGGATCTTAGGCGGTGTGGTGTGGCTAGTGATCGGAAGATTTTCGTCGGACTCGATCGGGATATTGTTGTGCACTTTAGTGCTGGCTAGCTTTCTGGTGGTGCCTGCTTGTGTTGCTTACAGCTTGGCAGATAGATCAGCCACGGTCGCCTTCACGGTAGGCATGCTTCTCTGGGTAGCACTGTTCGGTTCAGACTGTCTCGATCTAGGTGCGGGCATCATTGAGCCTTAGCTGATTTTCGATAAAGCGCCACGGTTGTTGCTTGCTGCTAGTTGCACGCTGTTGATCCCTCTGGCTCTTGGTTATCGGTGGGTGAGAGCGGTATACAGGATTTTGTTTTAACGACGCTGGCTGGGACTCCTAGCCAAAGAAAAAGGCCGATACTCGCGTATCGGCCTCTTCTTGAAAAAATAGTGTGAGTAGCTAGGGATTACTCCTTGTCGCCACCTTTGCCTTTTCCTCCCTTGCCGCCTTTTCCACCTTTGTCGTCGCCGCCTTTGCCCTTGGAGCCGCCTTTACCTTTGCCACCGGCCTTCATGAACTCTTCCTTGGTGATGAAGCCGTCTTTGTCCTTGTCCCTCATGCCGAATGCCTTCTCAGGGTCTTTGCCAGCTTCTTTCAGCTTCTCACCCGCTTTGCTGGATACGAATTCTTCCTTGGAGATCTTTTCGTCGTCACCAGCCAGCTTTTTGAAAGCCGCCATTTTTCTAGCTGCAGAGTCTCCGCCTTTGCCTTTTCCACCTTTGGAGCCTTTCTCGTCCTCTGCTACGGATAGAGTGACAGCTGCGGCGAATGCGAGAGAGAGAGTTAAGAGTTTCTTCATCGTATTATGTGTAATTGTTGTTTGATACTAGCTGCCGAGGCGACGGAGGTGCCGCAATAGAACTCAGCAACAGACGATTGAACCAACCCTAGTGGGAATGGTTGCGCAGAAAAATGACTTTTTTACCGCAAATCGGACCTAAGACTTAAAGTCCCAGATCGCGAGGCTCTTCTTTGACCTTTGGTTTAGCTTTCTCAACCTTGGCTTTGGCATCTTTGGCGGGGTGCTTCTCCGCATGGTGCTTCTTATCGCCGTGATGGTCTTTGTCGCCATGGTGGCTGTCGCCATGACCATGATCAGCATGCCCGTGGCTGTGCAGGACTTTTGTCTCTTCGTGTGTGTGGCGCTCGCAGCTGAAAAGGCCGAGGGCGATGACTGCGATAAATGCGAGGCGTGTGACAAGGCTATTCATGAAAAAATAATGGTGGGGACCTAACCGTCCGTGGCGCGGTATTGCAAGGAATTATCTCTATGTGCCATACGTCGTTTGGGCAGTAAATGACTCATTTTTTCGGCCAGAGGGAGCAGAATGAGATCAAAGGGGATTAATGGTTGATTTTTATTAAAAATTAAATTTGTCATAGATTTCGTTAATTGTAAGTTTTGCTAATCATGTTGGCACCTTTCGAGCAAATTGGTCATCACCCGTTACTGCTAGTCTTTTCCTTTCTGATGGGGGCTTGTATCGGTTCGTTTTTGAATGTGGTGATCTATCGTCTGCCTGAGGGCCTGTCCGTGTGGCAGCCTGCGCGCTCGTTTTGCCCCAACTGCAAGACTCAGATCCCTGCTTGGCTGAATATACCGCTGGTGACGTGGCTGATGCTCGGCGGCAAGTGCAAGTGGTGTAAGGGGGAGATCAAGTTTCGCTATTTTATGGTGGAGCTGCTCACGGCGATCTGTTTTTTGGCGATCTGGTTTTTGTTCATCAAGAGCGGCGGCATGCTGGTAGTGGTCTGTCTGTGGCTGCTCGCAGCGCTACTGATCTCTGCGACGTTTGTGGACTTTGATCACATGATCATCCCTGACACGGTGTCTCTCGGGGGCCTAGGAGCGGGGATTATCCTGAGTACTCTCGTCCCGAAGCTGCATGGCAAGTCTGAGTGGCTCGATGGTCTGATCGCTAGTGCCATGGGAGCAGGCTTGGGGTATTTTTTGCTCTGGACTGTTTATAATTTGGGTAAGCTCATTTTCGGGCAGCTGAAGCATAGCTTCGAAAAGCCGCTAAAGTTTTCTATCTCTCAACCTGGTGGAGAAGACACGCCGATCTTATTCAAGATGGGCAAGGATCTGAGCTACGAGTGGCATGATATTTTTAATAGGCCAACAGATCGTATGGAGCTGCAAGTCACTGCACTGAAGATCGACTTCCTGCCAGAGAAGGATATGGAGCCGATCGAACGCGATGAGACAGAGCTAGTCTACGTGCGCGGTGAGACTCTAGAGGTGGATGGCGAGATCTACCAGCTGGAGGGTATGAAGCGTATCTCTGGCAAGACGCTGGGCGCAGTGGTGCCGCGTGAGGCGATGGGGCGCGGAGATTTGAAATTTATCGCCATGATCGGAGCCTTTCAGGGTTGGCAGGCAGTGCTGATCACGCTGATCGCGGCATCGATGGTCGGAGCTATCATCGGCTCGATCCAAAAGTTTGCTTCCAAGGAGAGCTGCATCCCGTTTGGCCCATATCTAGCACTGGGATCCTTTATCTTCCTATTCACCGGCACCGCGATCTGGGACTGGTATATGAGCCTTTTCCGAGGCTAGTGCTGTCGATTATCGACTCGACAGTACTGTTTGCACTTCGCTGAGCGAGATGTCGATCGTGGTCGCGATGTCTTTGGGGCTAAAGCCCCGTTTACTCATGGAGAGTATAATTTCGCGTCTGCCTTGGGCGAGTCCTTCCTGGCGCCCTTCTTGACGCCCCTCCTGACGTCCTTCTTCAAGGATTTCTCTACCACAGACAGTGTCTTTTACATCTGGTAAATCAAGAATCATACTTAGCTCCTTTCGTGTTAGATTGCCAAACCGCTCCAAAATCCAGCTGACGAAGACGTCGGACAGCGATTGTTTTTGTTTAAACGATAACCCAGAGTCTTCGATAAGACGATAGTATTGAGCGGCTCTTTCTTCAAGAATTTCCGTATCCTCTTCGAAAACGGGTTGGAAAACCGCCACAAGAGGGTGGGTAGGCTGCTGTTCACTTAGTTCGATGATCGCTTGCTGTAAATTTACTGACTGAACCACTTGTTTCCAAGGTTGGGTCTGGGGATCGATCTTTTCAGTAGCGAAAAAAATGACTCCGGCGATAGGGCAATGATCATTTTGGGCTTGGACTAGCGCCATTTCCGTCACGACTCTGTTGTAAATCGCAGGGTCGTTTTGAAATTGGACCTCAACTACTACACACGATTCTTCCGGATTTTCTGGCCTGAAGAATCCATCCATTCTGCGCTCGAGTGCCTTTACTGTGATGCTCTCATAAGTTCCCAGTCCGGGCGACTCGATGCCTGCCAGCAGGAACACAAAATCAGGACAAGCGGCAAAAAGTTGGTGGATTTCTTTGTCGGTATTCAATCTGACGTTTGATTTTTAGCGATCTCTCCTAGCATCATGCTGACGTAGGGGAATAGCTGCTTTTTGCGGCTGACTACGCCATTTAGCACAAAGAGATTGGGGTCTTCCTTGGGGTAGTTGACTCGGTCGCGGACTTTCTTGGGCCCTTCGACTAGGAGCAGGCTGTTGTTTTTGGAGATATCAGTTACCAGCAGGCAGGCGAAGTCGAGTTTCTTGGCTTTGATCAGCTTTTTCAGCTCATTTTGCAGAGCCTCGCGGGCTGGGTAGAAGTAGGACAGGCCGATCTCCTCGACTTGGGAGATGGATAGTTTGTAGCCTTTTTCATCGAACTCTTTGCGATCGGTCATGATCGCTTTTACCGGATCCTCTAGCCGTAGGACGGAGCCGACGGCGAAGAAGTTTTCAGTGAATTGGTTCACATCTATTTCGGCGATGTTTGCCGCCCATTTTAGGATGATGCCATCTTCCTCGGTGGCGGTGGGGGAGGTGAGATTGAGCGTATCGGAGATGATGCCGGCACAGATGAGTGTGGCGATGCCTTTGGATGGCTTCACCCGAGCATCGCGAAACGCGCGGCCGACGATGGTGCAGGTGGATCCGACCGTTTTGTTGATAAATTGGACGGGCTCACGGGTCACCAGGTTGCCACTGAGACGATGGTGATCGATCACCTCGATGATGTCGGCCTCGTCGGCGCCAGCGATTGCCTGGCTAAATTCGTTGTGATCGACGAGGATGATTTTTGGGCGCTGGGGGTGGACCAGGTCGGTACGTGAGAATACACCCAACAGCTTGCGGGTACTCGGATCGCAGACAGGGAAAAGAGCCTGTTTGGGCACAGATTTGATGGCTTCCTTGATTTTGTGCAGCGAACCATCTGGGGCGAAGGCGAGAAACTTCTGCGAAATCGCTTGGCGGATCGGGCGGGCACCGCGGATGAGCTGAGTGGTCGAGGCGGTATCTCGCTCGGTCACTAGGATGGCAGTACCGGAATTTTTCGCCGCAGCTACGATAGCGTCAGATGGGCGGAAACCACTGGTGACGACTAGGCAGCGGACGCCTGCCTCGACAGCGTGCAGCTGCACACCCACACGGTCGCCAGTGATGATCAGTAGGCGGTCGGCAGGTAGACGAGAGATTCGTTCTTTCATCACCGGCTCGCTGGAGCCAGCTACCATGATGAAAAAGTCGGTTTCTTCCTGTGATTTGTCTGTCAGATAGACGGCCTCGGCCTCGGTGATCTCACCGATTTTTTCGGTGGTGGTGGTCACTTGACGAGTTTGGTCGCCCTGCTCGGTGGAAGTGATGAGTAGGCTGAGGAGATCGATCAGCGATAGCATGCCGATCAAGTTGTCATCATTGTCGCATACGGGGAGCACGCGGAAATTGCGCTCCGTCATCAGCTTGTAGGCGGCGTAGATGGTGTCGTCGGCATGGGCTACGGCGACATCTCGGTGAGCGATGTCGAGTGCCCGTGGGTAGACATTGCTCTTCATCGGAGGCGCGGATAGAGCGGCCTGTTGCAGGACCCACTCGGTGCGGCTATTGGGCGGGCCGCAGCACGCTGCTTTGGCATTTGGCATGCGCGTCTGCTGTAGCAGATCGGCATAGGCCATGGCCGAGCAGATCGCATCGGTGTCCGGATTTTTATGACCGATTACCCAAGTTGGTTTTTCACCCTGCATGGTAGAGAAGGATAGAAGAGGAGGTGGGCTGCCCTAGGCGGGCATTGTACCCTATTGAATTTTCAGGATTTCTTAGAAGCCCATGCCTGGAGGCAGTCCCATGCCTTGGGTGAGTTTGCCCATTTCGTTTTGGCTCATCTCTTTGCCCTGCTCGATGGCTTGCTTCACACCGCTAAGGATGAGGTCTTCTAGGATTTCGACATCATCTGGATCGACGACTGCGGGATCGATGCTGATACCTAGGATTTCGCCGGCGCCATTGCCTTTTACAGTGACCTTGCCGCCACCGACACTGATGTCGATCTCTTTGGCTGCCAGTTCGTCCTGCATTTTCGCCATGTCAGACTGCATCTTCTGCGCCTGCTTCATCATCTTTGCGATATTCATATCGGGAAGTTTAATTTTAAATCCGCCCTTTGTCGCTGACGAATGGGGAGAAAACGAGGCTTGTGTGATCGAGTAAATGTAGTTATTCTGAACAATGGGGAGGATCATCACTCAAGTGAAAGTGGAGAATGCTCTCGATCCTACGAAAGGGATGGAGTTGAGCGCTTTAGTCGATACTGGCGCGACTCACCTTTGTTTGCCAAAGGAGTGGATGGGACGTTTCGGTGCGTTCAAAAGAATTCGCGAAGTCAATCTGCATACTGCAATCGGAGATGTGGTGACAGGGCTGCTAGCAGGCCCTACTGAGCTCAAGATTAATAATTTTGAGTCAGTCTTCATCGATATCATGTTCGTTGATATGAAGCCTGATGAGGATGGCGAGTATGAGCCGCTCCTAGGTTACATACCGCTGGAGGCGGCTAATGTGGCGATCGACATGGTCGGGCACCGCTTGTTTTCAGCAAAGAGGTTTGATTTGAAGTAAGGGGGCAGCCCTATGAGTCTGGATAGCTGCCATTAACATGCGGGTAAACCGTATATCATCCGGCGGAATTCTTTACCGGTTTGCTGTGTTTGAGCTAGGGTCCTAAGCTCTTTGAGTTGAAAGTGGGCGCGACGAGCGATTTCAGACCTTCGTTCTGTGATGTGAGGTAAGTCGACCTGATCGCAGTCTTTTATAGAAGCTTGATAGCAAGACATATACTCTCTCAGTGAGTTGAGCTCGATTTCTGAGCCATTGGTCCACAGTGAAAGGTTGTAGTTAGCGGAGAGGGTGATCATCCGACTGATCCCTGAGATGACGCCCTCTACGATTTCGGATGCAGGCGCGCAGAGATCTAGCTTATTACTCACCTCTTGAGTAACCCAATCGAATTGGGAGATCAATTTGATAAGAACTTCTTGAGCGCATACTCGGAGTATCGCTGGGTCTTCGCTCTCGATCACTCCTTGATGGTCGAGGCGGCATTGAAGGTGCCAGATGTGCTTATAACCAATGAATTCATCCCAATCGTCTTCGAAACCATTGAGTAATTCATTCAGTCCGCAAAGGTGCCATTGAGAGGACCATTTGGGTAGTTTACGCCCATTAAAATAAAACGAGGCGGGCTCGTTATGTTCTTCGGCTGGGTTCACTTTTTGACCTTTGCATCAAACATCGCCACGGCCTCATTGATGAGCGGATCGTCGTAGAAGTCGGGTGGCATCTCGGCTGGCTCGAGGGGCTCTAGTGCGGCGGCTGGAGCAGCAGGTGCTTCGGCTACGGCTGCCTGCGGAGGTGCTTCGGGTGCGGGTGTCATCGCCTCTGGTGGCGGCGGGCCGGCATCCGCGGGGTCGTCTATGATCTCTATGCCTGCGAGGTCGTCGCGTATCTCGATACGGACTCTCGCTGGACTGCCGAGGCAGTCTGAGACGGTTTGGTTGAGCACGGTCTCGTGGCGCATCAATGACTCGCGGTACATGCGCTGGTCGGTGGCGATGCCGATCAAGACATCGTCTCCCTCCTGACCGAGAAAGTGGGTGGCCTCTAGCCACATGGCGAAAAGTGGACGATCGGCGATCAGTAGGGATTTTGCTTTCTCCCAAAATTCTGGTCCCTGAGCGCCGACTGGACCGGACTGCGCTGCGAGAGCGGCTGCAGGGGATGGCGCAGGGCTAGGTGCGGGCTCCTCTGCGGGTGCAGGAGCTGGAGCGGCGGCCGGCTGCGGTGCCTGCTCGACTGGCGGTGCTGCTGCTGAAGGAGGGGCAGCGGCAGGTGGTGCCTGGACTGGTGGTGGCTGCGTCTCCCGAGGAGGCTGCTGCACGGCTCTCTGAGCGGGCGGCGCTGGAGTCGCTGCCGCTACTGCGGGGGCCGTGCCTGCGCTCATAGGGGCTGCTGCCGCAGCTCCGGACACCATGGCGATCACATCGTCGAGAGTGGCTTCCTGTAGGCCTTGGATCGCTTTGATGATGGCGATCTCGAGGTGCAGCTTCTTATTGGTGGCCCACTTCATCTTGCCATCGACTTCGGCTAGCTGGTCGATGAGAGCGAGTAGCCGCCCTGTCTCGAGGCCGCCGGCATGGCGGCTGATGTGCTCCTGTAGCTCGGGTGCGACTTCATCGCCAGTGGAGCTGGGATCGACTTTTTTCACCAAGACGTGGCGGAAATAACCGATCAGGTCGCCTAGGAAGCGGCTCAAGTCTTTGCCTGCCTCAGCGTGCTGGTGGACGAGCTCTAGGGCTTTGGAATTTTCCCCCGACACGATCGCCTCAGCTAGGCTGGCTATGGTTTCCTCGGAGTTGAACCCAAAGATATCGAGCACGTTCTGCTCATTGATCTCATTGCCACAGAAAGCGACCATCTGGTCGAGCATAGACTGGGCATCGCGCATACCGCCGTCGGCTCCCTTGGCGATGGCGTGAGCTGCGGCGTCGGAGATGGTGACGCTCTCGTTTTTTGAAATGTATTTCAGATGATCTGAGATGATCTGAGTCGGGATGCGGCGTAGGTCAAAACGCTGGCAGCGACTGATGATGGTAGGTAGGATCTTCTGCGGATCGGTGGTCGCGAAGACGAACTTCACATGCTCGGGAGGCTCCTCAAGTGTCTTTAGCAGGGCATTAAATGCAGCCACTGAGAGCATGTGCACCTCATCGATGTAGTAGATCTTGTACCGGCCAGATGAGGGGGCAAAGGCTACGGTCTCACGCAGCTCTCGGACCTGCTCCACACCATTATTCGATGCTCCATCGATCTCTAGGACGTCGAGATTGATGCCTTCGGCGATCTCGACACAGACGGGATCGTCGGGATCGAAATCGACTTTGGGGCCGCCGGGGCAGTTGAGAGCTTTCGCAAGAATCCGGCAGGTAGTCGTCTTACCCGTACCCCGCGGGCCTACGAAAAGGTAGGCGTGAGCAAGTCGATCTTGCTTAATCGCATTTTTCAGGGTTTGCACCACGTGGTCCTGTCCCAATATATCGTCGAAAACCCTAGGACGGTATTTTCGCGCAAAGACTTGATAATTCTCGCTCACTACAGGATCAATCTAGGAAGTTTTTCCGAAAGGGAAAATGGAAAATTGCTAGACCGACCTATCCCCTCAATAGCATCGACCCCAACTCATCATGACCAATCATAACCCAATCTCATTTTTTATCGCTGTAGCTGTCGTGTTTTGCGTGACTGTGGCGGAAAGCGCGCCTGCTCGCGATCTATCTGTCGTCGAGCGCTGGCTGGCGACGAATGCTGACACGCAGTCGCTGCATGTCGAATTTACCCAAAGTCGATCGCTACGAGCCATCAAATCGCCGCTCGTGCAGCATGGCACGCTATGGATGGACTATCTGACAGGCCAATTCCGCTGGCAGCTGGGGGAACCGGCTAAAACGATAGTGGTGAGTCATGGCGAAGATCAGATAGCCGTGATGCGGACTCCGCTGAAGCGAGTCGAGTATCGTCAGATCGGCAAGGGAAGCTCTGCTGTGCCAGGCATGGCTAGCCTGGCTGTGGGATTTCCCAAGACTCTGGCAGATTTTGAAAAGAAATATCGAATCCTAGAAATTGCTCGCAAGGGGGCGGCCTACGACATCGTGACAGCTCCGCTGGATGCCAGTAGCGATGGGGTACACCGATTCCGCTTTGTCGTGGATGCTGAGCGCTTTCTGCTAAAGGGGCTGGTGCTCGATCTAAAGGATGGATCATCTGTGACGACGACCTTCCAGAGAGTCCATCGGAATGCGGCGATCAATGCGGCGGTTTTCGAGCCTGATCTGTCGGGATATCGAGAGACGACTTTCCGCCAGGGATAGGCCGTCGCATTATCATTGCGCCGAGGTCGATTTTCACCTATACCGGTGGGCATTATGAGTTACGCAATCGGCCTCGACTATGGCACAAATTCCTGCCGCTCTCTGCTAGTGGATCTAGAAACTGGTGAAGAACTGGGATCTGTGGTTTTCCCTTATCCTAGTGGCCAGCTAGGTATCCTCACTGATCCTGCAGACCCCAATGTGGCTCGCCAGAATCCTCAAGACTACCTGGATGGCCTAGTGAAGACGGTGACTGGGGCGATCGAGCAAGCTAAGGAGGCGCGCCCTGATTTCGATGCGGCAGAGATCATCGGTATCGGTATCGATACGACTGGTAGCACGCTGATCCCAGTGGATGAGAGAGGGATGCCGCTCGCGATGCTCCCTGAATTTAAGGATAATCTGAATGCACATGTCTGGCTGTGGAAAGATCACACGGCGCACCAAGAGGCGGCTGATATAACAGCGAAAGCGGAGGAGACTCGTCCGGAGTATCTGGCGAAGTGTGGGGGGACGTACTCCAGTGAGTGGTGGTGGAGCAAGATCTGGCACTGTCTGAATATCGATCGTCCTGTCTTCGATGCGGCTCACTCCTGGGTGGAGCATTGTGATTGGCTGCCAGCTGTGCTCACTGGTACGGAGCAGCCAGGGCAGGTTGCGAGGAGCATCTGCGCTGCTGGTCACAAGGCGATGTACTGTGATGAGTGGGGTGGATTGCCAGACAAGAATTTTCTCGATTCTCTAGACCCTGCGCTAGCTGATCTGCGCGAGCGACTTTTCGACAAGGCTGTCACCTCCGATACCAAGGCTGGTGGGCTCTCTGCGCAGTGGGCGGGGCACCTCGGCATCCCTGAAGGCACGGCAGTGGCTGTCGGTGCATTCGATGCGCACATGGGGGCAGTCGGCTCTGGTGTGAAGGAGGGGACTTTAGCAAAAATATTAGGCACTAGTACCTGTGATATCACGGTGTCTCCGTCTAGCAAGGAGCTGGCCGATATCCCAGGTGTGTGTGGTATCGTCGATGGATCTGTATTGCCGGGTAATTATGGGATCGAGGCAGGTCAGTCCGCTGTCGGAGATATTTTCCTATGGTTTGTCAATCATCTGGTGCCAGATAGCTATGGTGCGACCCAGGATGAGAAATTCATCAACATGGAGAAGGCTATTGCCGATGGTAAGCCAGGAGATACCGGCCTAATGGCGCTGGACTGGAATAACGGCAATCGCACTATCCTCACCGATGTGAGACTGTCGGGTATGGTCCTCGGCCAGACACTGCATACCCAAGCTCACGAAATCTACAAAGCTCTGATCGAGGCAACGGCTTTCGGTGCGCTGACGATCATCAAGCGGATGGAAGAGTATGGTGTGGTGATCAATGATGTGGTGAACACAGGTGGTCTGGCGGTAAAGAACGCTACCCTGATGCAGATCTACGCCGATATCATCGGCAAGCCCCTCAAGGTGGCAGCTAGCGATCAGACCTGTGCGCTAGGTGCTGCGATCTATGGCGCAGCTGCGAGTGGGCAGAAGACAATCGAGGAGGTGCAGGAGAAGTGCTGCCATATGCGCGAGCGAGTGTACACGCCTATAGCGGAGAATCAGAAGGTGTACGCAGAGATGTATGAGCTCTACCGCACGCTACACGATGCATTTGGCTCGACTGACTGGTCGGGCAAGATCGATCACGTGATGAAAGATTTGATCTCCATCCGTGAGCGTCAGCGAGGATAAAAAGTTTTTGTTGAAGAGAGTTTTTTGAGTGGCAAATATTATGT
>JAHDID010000049.1 GCA_020630975.1 Verrucomicrobiota bacterium | reverse complement strand
CATACTACAGAAATCCAAAAATTATACCGTTTTTATTATTTAAATGGTCTTAGTTTGGTGGGTTAAGCAAATGGCTATATTGGCTATGGTCTCTGGTGGGCGTGTTTCGAAAAAGGGTTTGAGGTGGGTGGCATAGCTGAGTCCAGGCTGGCGGCCGAGTTTTCTCACGTAGAGAGCCTGTTTTGAGTCTTTTGTCCAGATATCATGGTCGCGGACTCTTAGGTAGTAGCGGTAGTCATCTAGTAACTCCTCTAGGCTGCCTCTCGCGACATTGGTTAGATTGAGTTCTAGTTTTTTGGAGGTAGTACCGAACTTGCTCCCCTCCAGCAAGTTCTTCTTACCAGAGCGGGCCGCCTGTATCATCTGATCGATAGTGCGGTCACCTGGCTGCAGATATTTTTTCGCGAAGCGAAAAGTCAGGTCGTAGACCACCTCGGCCTTTTGAAAAGATAGCAGCGTGCTGTAGTCACCCCGTGGCGGAGCAACTCTGGGAGTGTGTTTCATGATAGGGGTATTTTGAACAGTTTTTTAGCAGATGTCCAGACATTATTCCCATTATTCTCATTCCTCCCATGTGATGGGAAGAATGGGAGGAATGGGAGGAATGGGAAGAATGCCAGCCTCTTGGATCTACCCGATCAACCGGCCTAAAAATTCTCCTGTCCGGCTTTCCTTCGCTTGGATCACTTTTTCTGGCTTGCCAGCTCCTACGACCTTGCCGCCCATATCTCCAGCCTCGGGACCGATCTCGACTAGGTAGTCGGCCTCGGCCATGATCTCTAGGTTGTGCTCGATCACGACTACTGTGTGGCCGTCGTCGACTAGGCGGTGCATGATGTGGATCAGGCGGATGACGTCCTCGGCGTGGAGGCCGATGCTGGGCTCTTCGATGAGGTAGAGATTGCTCTTGGGTGCGCGGTTTTGGCGGAGGCGGGCGTTGTTGGCGCGGCCGATGCCTTTGGTGAGTTCGGTGACTAGCTTAATCCGCTGGGCTTCGCCGCCGCTCACGGTGGGGCTGGCTTGGCCCAGGCGTAGGTACCCTAGTCCGGTGTCGGCGAGTAGACTGAGAGTGCGGTGGATTTTGCTGTGGCTTTGGAAAAACTCGGCGGCCTCGGCGATCGACATATCCATGACGTCGGCGATGGATTTGCCATCGTAGAGCACTTCTTGAGTGGCGCTGTTGTAGCGGCGGCCTCGGCACTCCTCGCACTCGACGTAGCTGGTGGGGAGAAAGTTCATCTCTAGCTTGATGGAGCCGTTGCCTTTGCACGGCTCGCAGCGGCCGCCTTCGGTATTGAAAGAGAAGCGGCTGGCGGTATAGCCACGGGCGCGGGACTCAGGGAGCTGGGCAAAGACTTTGCGTATTTCGTCGAACACTTTTACATAGGTCGCCGGAGTGGATCGGCTGGTTTTGCCTATTGGGCTTTGGTCGACTTCGTATAGGGCCTCGATCTGGTCGGCTCCTTGTATAGATTTCCAGAGTTTCTCGGGGGCTTTGTAGTCTTTGCGCTTTTTCTTGAGCTCGCTTTCGACGGCGGGTTTCAATACCCCGCGCATGAAACTGCTCTTGCCGCTGCCGGAGATACCGGCGATCACGGTGAGTCGGCCTACCGGGATGCGGACGTTGATATTCTTTAGGTTATTGGCGTGGGCGCCGGTTATCTTGATCCAGCCTTCGGCCTTGTTGGCAGCTGGTAGCTTGCGGCGGGTGCCATTGAGTGGGTGCGAAAGCTTTTGGCCGATGGCGCGGGCAGTGGGCGAGCGCTCGGCGGTTTCTTTCGTTACTTTCGAGAGCCCCGTGGGCTGGCCCTGCCAGACGACCTCGCCGCCTAGCTCGCCAGCACCGGGACCTAAGTCGATCAGGTAGTCGCTGCGCTCGATGGTCTCGTCGTCGTGCTCGACTACGACTAGGCTGTTACCCTTTTCCTGTAGGCTGCGCAGGGTGTCGAGTAGCTTGGCATTGTCGCGCGGGTGTAGGCCGATAGTCGGCTCGTCTAATACATAGAGCACGCCACGTAGATTCGACCCTAGCTGAGCGGCTAGGCGTATGCGCTGGCTCTCGCCGCCGCTCAGGGTAGTGGCGCTACGGTCTAGCTGTAGGTAGCCTAGGCCTACCTCTTCCATGAAGTGGAGTCGCTGTACGATCTCGGGCAGCATGTCGCGGGTGATCACTGCATCGCTACCAGTGAACTTGAGTTTACCGATGAAGTCTTTGGCTTCGCTGACGGACATGGCCGCTACCTCGTGGATACCGAGATCGCCTACCCGTACCCAGCGGGCGACTTCGTTTAGCCTACCGCCGTGGCAGTCAGTACAGGGCACGGTTTCGCCCTTTTCTTTACTACGGCGATACTCCTCGCGCAGCTCGGCATCGAGCTGGCTTTCGGCGTGTTTATCGTCGGCATAGGTGGGGTGTTTTTCTACAGTGCCGTAGCCGCGGCAGGTGGGGCAAAAGCCGTGTGGGGAGTTGTAGGAGAATAGGCGTGGGTCGAGCTCCTCAAAGGAGCGGCCGGTCTCGGGATCGCAGCGCTCGGTGGAGACGACTTGTAGTTTGTTTTTGCCATCTAGGTAGCGGGCGGTACCTCTGCCTATCTTTACAGCGGCTTCCACAGCTTCGCGGATGTCGTCTACTTTAGCCTTGGCATCGATCTCCTCGATTACCACATCGATGAAGTGCTCTTTAAATCGCGCTAGTCGTTGGAAGCCCTCTACGTCTTGAAACTGGCCATCTACGAATAGGCGAGTGTAGCCCTGTCTGCCTGCCCACTCGGCTACCTCGGTGTGGTAGCCTTTGCGGCCTTTGATGATTGGTGCTAGTAGGCAGATGGGTTTCTTAGATTTTTTGGCAGCGTCGCGCACCTGACTGACGACGGCGGTTATGCTTTGTTTCTGCACCAGGTTCCCCGTGTCGGGCGAGTATTGGATGCCGACTTTGCTATACAAAAGGCGCAGGAAATGCCAGACCTCGGTGACGGTGGCGACCGTGGATTTACCACCGCCACGAGAGATGCGTTGCTCGATCGCTACGGTGGGTGGTAGACCGGCTACCTGGTCGACATCTGGCCGCTCCATCTGCTCGACGAATTGCCGTGCGTAGGTAGACATACTATCGAGAAAGCGACGCTGCCCCTCGGCAAAAAGTATATCAAAGGCGAGTGTTGATTTGCCTGAGCCGGAGAGGCCAGTTACCACCACGAATTGATCTCGTGGTATGGTGAGGTCGACGTTTTTGAGGTTGTTCTCGCGAGCACCAGAGAGAACGATGGCGTTTTCTGGCGATTGTACCCTATTCACTCCAGATTGTACCCTATTCAAATTTTTGTGTACCCTATTCAAGTCGGGTGCTTCCTCGACGATGGCGGTGCTGTAGTCGAAATATGGGGCTAGGTACTTGCCGGTTTCCGATTTCTTTTGTTTGGCTAGCTGTTGGGGCGTGCCGGTGAAGCATACGGTGCCGCCGTGTATGCCTGCGCCGGGCCCTAGTTCGATGACGTGGTCGGCGGATTTGATCACATCGAGATTGTGCTCGATCACTAGTACGCTATCGCCCGCCTCGACTAGCTGGTCGAATACCCGCAGCAGCATCTGTACATCGTCGAAGTGGAGGCCCGTGGTCGGCTCGTCAAAGATGAGCAGGCTGGGCTTTTTCTTTTGTTTACTCGCTCGCTTGGTTTTGGCAGGTCGATTCTCTAGTAGGTGACCGACTAGCTTCAGGCGCTGGCTCTCTCCCCCGCTCAGGGTGGTCAGTGGCTGGCCGAGGCGTAGGTAGCCTAAGCCGACATCTGCGAGTAGCTCGAGTCCCTCGACTACTTTGGCGGCCTTGCGATTGTCTATCTTTTGGAAAAACTCGATCGCACTGGCTACGGTGAGGCTGAGCACGTCGTGTATATTTTTGCCCTCTAGCTGTATCTCTAGTGCCTCGGGGGTGAAGCGCTTACCCTCGCACTCCGGGCAGGTCACGAAGAGGTCGGAGAGAAATTGCATCTCTACTTTCTCAAAACCAGTACCTAGGCAGCGCTCGCAGCGACCGTGGCCGGAGTTGAATGAGAAATAGCCGGGTGTCACGCCCCGACTGCTGCCATCTAGAGATTCGGCAAATAGCTTGCGGATCTGCTCGAAGACGCCTGTATACACAGCGGGTGTGGAGCGTGGGGTTTTCGACAAAGGCGATTGGTCGACCATCACCACCTGGCTGAGTTTTGAGGCCCCGGTTATCTTTTTGCACGCACCGGGCTGCTCCTCGCCACCCTGGCCGAGTAGGCGGGCGGTGTTTTCGTAGAGTACGGAGTGGACTAGGGTCGATTTGCCCGAGCCGGATACACCGCTGACCACGCAGAAGACACCTAGTGGTATCTTTACATCGAGTTTCTTTAGATTGTGCTGGGTGGCACGTTTTACCTCGATCCAGTCGCTAGGTGTGCGCTCGCGGTCGGGTATCTCTATGGTCTTTTTACCTGATAGATATTCTAGGGTGAGCGATTTGGGGAATTTCTTAAGCGCTCGGAGGGCCGTGGCACCATCGGCACAGCCGGTGCCGTCGTATACCAGATCTCCGCCGGTCTCGCCTCGACCGGGGCCTATGTCGATCAGGCGATCGGCGGCGCGGATCACCGACTCCTCGTGCTCGACTACGACTAGGGTATTACCCAGATCACGTAGGCGGTGCATCACTCCGATCAGCTTGTGTACATCGCGCGGGTGCAGGCCTACGGTTGGCTCGTCGAGTACGAATAGGGTGCCTGTGAGATTGGCCCCTAGGCAGGTAGTCAGATTGACCCGCTCGATCTCGCCGCCAGATAGGGTTTTGGTAGGGCGGTCGAGATTCAGGTAGCTCAGGCCTACCTCGGTGAGGTAGTGCAGGCGATTGCAGACATCATCATATATCGTCTGAGCCGCACGATCGCCTTTGGGTAGCTTCACTTTTTTCTGAAAGAATTCGAGCAACTCATCGATAGGCATGTGCCAGAGTTCATGTAGCGTTTTACCTTCGACTTTGAAATACTGGGCCTCCGGGACCAATCGGCTGCCGCCGCAGACCTCACACGCGGTGTAGCTGCGAAATCGGCTGAGCAGGATGCGTACGTGCATCTTGTAGCTGCGGCTCTCCATCCAGCGGAAGAATCCGCGCACACCGTACCACAGACCTTGCATGAAGGCCTCTTCCTCGTCGTCGGTCTCGCCATTTACGATCCAGTCCTGCTCCTTTTTCGGCAGCTCGTCGAATGGGGTGACTAGGCTGATGCCCTGGCGGCGGGCGGCGCGCTCCAGCTCATCCTGGCACTCGTAGTTGCTCTCGCTCTGGAATGGCCGCACCACACCCTCGGCGATGGAGAGTGACTTATCGGGCAGGGCTTTGTCGATATCGATACCGATCACCCGGCCAAAGCCTCGGCACTCGCCACAGGCTCCGCGAGGGTGGTTGAAGGAGAAGAGGCTAGGCGTCGGCTCGGGTAGCTCGGTGCCGGTCTCGGGATTGCACCAGCCAGCGGCGATCGACATGCGATCGGTCATGTCGGGATCGGCGATCACGATCTGGCCTTTGCCAAAGTCGAGCGCCCGCTCCAGCGCCTCGAGTACGCGTGCTTTGCGATTGAGTTTTAGTCGATCCTGCACCACCTCGACGGCGGCGGGTATGGTCTTGCGCTGGTAGCTCTCTGGCTCGTCGGTGCGATAGACTTCGCCAAACAGGACGACCCGTAGGTAGCCCTGCTGCTGGAGAAAGTCGAAGAGCTCCTCTTTGGTAGCGCCCTCGGGGCAACGGATAGAAAAGCAGATCAGCACGCCGCCGTCTTTGCCGAAGCGCACCTTCGACTTTTGGTAGATCGACTCGGGAGTCTCCGGCTCGATTTCTTCGCCAGTCTGTGGGTCGTAGCCACGGCAGATGCGGGGAAAAAGCAGCTTCAGATAGTCATTGATCTCGGTGATCGTGCCCACTGTCGAGCGTGTCGACTTGACCGCATTCTGCTGCTCGATGGCGATCGCCGGTGGGATGCCCTCGATGGCATCGACCACCGGCTTGTCCATGCGGTCGAAAAACTGCCGCGTGTACGGCGAAAAGGTCTCCACATAGCGCCGCTGGCCCTCGGCGTACAAGGTCTGAAAAGCCAGCGAGGACTTGCCCGAGCCAGAGGCTCCAGTCACCACGGTCAGCTTGCCCAGCGGGATGTCGACATCGATACCCTTCAGGTTATTCTGCGCCGCTCCGCGCACACGGATCGCCTCGATGGAGGCGGTTTTCTTCGCTGCCTTTGAGGTCGATTTTTTCGCCGAGCTACGCTTTTTCTTCGAGGTCGATTTCGCCGCCGTCATGTGTGTGAGTCGTGTGCTTGATGCAGGACTCGGAGGTTACGAGTGGAGGCGGGGAAATGGAAGGGATAAAAGTGGCCTTATTCGCTCATTTCAGCGAGGCATGGGCATGTAGAGTCTTTGGTGAATTTAGCTTAAAGCGATGTGTAAATGGTTACTCGGCGCTGGTCACTTCTTCAGGGACATCTAGAGCCTTTATCTGCTCCATGGGCAGCAGTACCCCGAAGTAAGGTTTGTCTGCGGCATCGACACTACTGAAGTAGCTGAACTGGCTGGAGAAAATACCGTGGTCGTGGTTCCAGATCTTGATGGTTTTGGGGCCGAGGATGTGGAGGGTGGAGACTCTGCCGGTGTTGAGAGTGAGGGTGTTCTTCTCGGTGTCGAAGGTCATGCGATACTCCTCGTGGCCGCTGGTAGAGCCGTAGCGGATGCTCCAGGTAGTGCCGTGGAGAAAGCTGGTAAGATCTTCTGTTGAGGATGGGTGGGGACGCCCGATGAGCTCGGCTGCAGGGAGAGATAGCATCTTTTGTAGGTCCTCACGGACATACTCGACCTGGGCTAGTTGGACTTGCCACTTTTGGGTGTCGCTGTCTTTCTTTTCGACTAGGTCGAAGCCGTCTCCATGGGCACCGTTGAGGAGTTTACTGGTCAGGTATAGTTTGCTCTTGCGGTGCTGGATGCGCTGGTAGCCATCGGCGTCGGAGGTGAACTTCCAGTGAAAGTTGTGGTTACCCGGCTGGGGGATGCCTTGGCGGACGGGATTGTCGGAGCCTTCGACCTGTTTCATTGCTTTGCCAGAGTGTTTGACGATGAATTGGCACCAGGGGCCATCAACAGGCTCGATGCGCCAGAGTTGCTCGGGTCCCTGGATGTCGGTCCACTCGATTACTACAGCATCGTTTTTCTGCTGACCATTGCTGATGCAGGCGCTATAGCCGGAAGCTTTGCATTTGAGCGAGTAGTAGTGGACTGGTGTGACTCGCTGCTTGTGTTTTGTTTTCGCGAGGATCTCTTCGGCGTGAAGGGTAGTCGAGATAATGACTGCGGAGACCATGGCGAGAGGGAGAATCGTTTTTCGCATGCTATGTGATAGCACATCGTAGGCTCTCTCGGCTAGGTGATTTTCAGTTGGCTTTTGTAATGCTGATGCCGGACATTGATTTGCTTTTTCTCGTATCCACATGCCTATACGCCGATCTACCCATGCCACATCTGAGTGGTATCGCACTGACAATGCGGGGCGGATCTTTGCGTCTCTGTACCGGTGGCAGATCACTTCGGTATTTCGATTGTCTGCGAGTCTGGACGAGCCAGTGTCTCTGGCGCGGCTACAGACGAGTGTCGAGCGAGTGATGGGGCGGTTCCCTTACTTCAATGTCCACCTCCGGCAGGGGATGTTTTGGTGTTTCTTCGAGCCTAGTGATGGGGTGCCTGAGGTGCAGCGCGACTCTCGCTACCCGTGCAATCGGCTCAGCTACAGACATGGCGAAGGAGTGCCGTTTCGGATACGGGTGTATCATCGGCGGATCGCGCTGGAGATGGCTCATGTGCTGACGGATGGCACGGGGGCGATCACGCTGCTGCGCTCGATACTGGCGGACTATCTGGGGGCTGGAGATGAGACTGAGCTGCCTGCGGATATATTTTCGGCAGGGCAGCTACCTCATGAGGAGGAGCTAGAGGATGCGTTTCGTCGCTACCATCGGCCAGGCTTACCGCCGATGTCGCGGATGGAGCGTGCGTTTCAGATCGAGGGGACTCGAGAGCCCCGGGGGGTGAGACATATCACCACTGGGATCTTGGAGACAAAGGCCGTGATCAAGCTGGCCAAAGAGCGCGGCTGCACGCTGGGAGAGTTTCTGATAGCGAGCTATCTCTGTGCGCTACAGGATGTGCAGAGTGCCTATACTGATCGGGGTGGGAAGCGGCCTATTCGGCTGGATGTGCCGGTGAATCTGCGGACTCATCTGCCGTCGAAGACGATGCGAAATTTTTTCCTGCCGACTTATCCGGAGATCGACCCTCGTCTGGGCAGTTATGAGTTCGACGAAGTCGCCCAGACTGTGCATCACTTCATGAAAGGGGTGCTGCAGGAGAAATACTTTTTGCAGATGATCGGGCGGAATGTCGGGGCGGAGCAGAACCCGCTACTGCGAGCGGTGCCGCTGTTTTTGAAAAATCTAATCCTCCCAGAGATCTACACGCGCTGGAATCTGACACAAGCGACCAGTGGCTTCTCCAATCTCGGCCGAGTGACTCTGCCTGAGTGTATAGCAGATCGAGTGGAGAGGTTCGACTTTGTGCCGACGCATCCGTCTACGCGAGGGGTTAGCTGTGGATTGGTCAGCTACGGTGATCGGCTGAATATTTGTTTTAATCGGATACTGAAAGAGCCGACTGTGGAGCGGCATTTCTTTCGGACGCTGTCGCACATGGGACTGAAGATAAAGGTAGAAAGTAATGAGTAAGAGCTATTGTCCGAGCTGTGCTGTGGAAGTGGAATCTCGACTGAAATTCTGCCCGCTGTGCGATGATGATCTACAGGCTGAGATGCCTGAGGTATCTGGGGAGTATCCGCGAGACATCCCGGATCAGGAGGTGGAGCTGCCAGTGAGCTATGGTGTGAAGCGAGCCTGGAGTATGCTGGCGGTGTCTCTGCTGGGCGTGATCGCTATGATGATCTGTGGCGTGGTGAATATGGTGCAGAACTCCAGTCAGTCTTGGGCGAGTTACGTGCATCTGGGTGTGCTGGGAGCCATCGGGATGTTGGCGATATGGTTTTACCTGTGGGGGCGACCGCTAGTGCTATTTGGCGGGCTGATGCTGGTGGTAGCGCTATTGACGGTAGGTCTGGATAATGTGACGCCGCCACTGACATGGTCGACAGAGGTGGCGCTACCCATCTGGGGAGTCTTCACGGCATGCTTTGGCGGTTGGCTGTACCTCGTGCTACGCCTGCGTCTGCCGCGCAGTCTGGTAGCGATCACGGCGATGGCTCCGATCGGTGTGTTCTGTGTGCTGCTGGATCTCTTGGTGCAGGGGAGTCCGGAGAAAGGATTTGGTTGGTCGATGCCAGTGGTGATCTGTTTGATAGTGGTGATGGCGGGTTTGACGATCGCACGCCACTACATCGTGAGGAATCCTCGCTGGCAGAGGCTGATGGATCTGTAGGTGGTTTAGAAATCAATCGCGAAACCTCCGTATGATGTCACTGCCCGGGCGACATCGATGTGCACCCAGCGCAGCTCGTAGCGGGGTCCCCACGAGTCGCTCACTGCTACCTCATTGGTGGCTTCGTTGTAGCCGATGACCATGCAGATGTGGTGATTATCTTTGATGCCTAGATTACCACGGCTGGTGTCTGATTTGATAGTCTCTGCCCATGCGGCAAAGTCGGTGACCGATTCTCTCTCTTCGGTCCGTTCGTTAGCGATTTTATTATAGTCTGAGAGGCTGCACATCTGCCACAGGATAGGGACGCCTTTGTCGATGAACTTTCGGATTTCTTTGATTTCGAAATCCTCCGTGAGGTCGAGATCTTTGATGCGTCTGGCTTTGCTGCGTATGATTCTCTTGGAGTCTTCTGCGAGCTTAGTGGTATTGGTGCCGCCGCCTGGTGCAGTAGCTGCAGTGGCTAGGAGGTACATGTCGGCGGGGACATTCATGTAGCGCATAGCTCTCTCGAAAGTGGCGGGTGCACAGTAGCCTTTGGGGCCCTGATCGACCATCGGGATATTGTCGATCCAGACATCGCCGTTATCCTCAGTCACGACATTCTGGATTTGGATTTTTTTGAACTGGGAGTCAGAAATAAATTTCACTTTTCCTTGGGCGTCGGCATCGACTTTGGGGACGATCAGTAGGTGAGTGTATTCTTCCTCGAGGGAGGATAGGATGAAGGCGTGATCACCGATGTTCCAGCGTTGGACTTTGCGCTTGTCCTCCTTTTCTCCATAGTATTGCGTCTCGGCCTCGCCGAGGCCGGAGGTGAGAGTCTCGGCGATGATCTCGGCATCGAGGTCGATAGCTTCCTCTAGACTGGTGGGCAGTTCTTTCTCGGGGTGAGTCTTTTTGAAGTGATCTTCGCCCATGCCGACTGTGCTGCCGTAGTCACCTTTATTGGCATAGACTAGCGATAAGCGTTCAGGTTGGTCTCCTATGCCACCATACAGGGTTGCGCAGTAGGGGCGGGTACCGAGAAAGAGGTAATCCTCCTTGGTGTACTTTCGGTAGCTGCTAGAGGTCTTCTTCAGGCTCTCTTGGCGCCAGCCTAGTCGCTCGGCTATGGTGGCGCCGGTATCCTGCCATAGGGAGCCGCTGTCACCAAACAGTGGCTGGCCGATGACTTCGTTGAGTGCTTTGGCCTTGGCGATTAGCTCGGGCGATAGTGCTGCGGTCGAGCTTGGAGAGGCAGGTGCGCCTGCGGGTGTAGAGGCTGGCGCAGAGGTGTCGCGGTTGGCCCAATACTCGCGCAGGCGATTGACACTCTCTGGTGTGAGGTCGGTGATTTTTATCTTGTAGGGGCCAGCACCGGTAGCTGTTTTGAATTCGAGCATCCCAGCCTGGATGTTGACGATGTTTACTTGGATCGTTTTATTTGATGCGGCTTGGGTGATCTCGATCGTCTCCGCATGGCTTTGGGCCGGAATGAGTGCGAGAACAGCGGTGATGCACAGGGTAGGGAGGGTCCGTTTCATGACCCATGATCGCTGAGATATCGGATAAGGGAAATCACGCGAAAGTGTATCTGAGCTGCTATAGGACGTAGGCCTGAGGGCACAAAAAAGCTGAGGCCGGTTGCCCGATCTCAGCTTTCTAAATTCGTTTAGCTAAAAGCAGCTGATCAATGATAAGCAGCTTGTGCGCCTTTGAGATCGTGCTTCTTCAGCCAAGGCATAGTGCCGCGGAGACGCTTACCGACCTTTTCGATCTGGTGAGTCTCGCCGTCCTTACGCATCTGCTTGAAGTTAGGCTGGCCTTCGGCATCCTCTTTGATCCACTCTTTGGCGAATTTACCATTCTGGATGCGCTCGAGGACTTTCTGCATGCGCTTCTTGGTAGAAGCATCGATGATCTTAGGTCCGACAGTCACGTCGCCATACTCAGCAGTCTCGGAGATGGAGAAACGCATACCGGATATACCTGACTCGTTGATCATGTCGACGATCAGCTTCATCTCGTGGAGACACTCGAAGTAAGCCATTTCTGGCTGGTAACCGGCCTCTACGAGGACCTCGAAACCTGCAGTGATAAGAGCGGAAACACCGCCACAAAGAACGGCCTGCTCACCGAAGAGATCTGTCTCGGTCTCCTCTGGGAAAGTGGTCTGGAAAACACCTGCGCGAGTACCTCCGATGCCCTTGGCCCATGCTAGAGCGATGCGCTTAGCATTCTTACGACCTGGGTCCTGGTGGATCGCGATGAGAGTCGGCACACCTTTGCCCTCGAGGAACTGAGTGCGGACTGTGTGACCTGGACCTTTAGGAGCGACCATCACGACATTCACCTCCTCTGGAGGAGTGACGGTGCCGTAGTGGATCGGGAAACCGTGGCTGAAGAGCAGGGTGTCGCCCTTGTTCAGATTGTCCTTGATGCTCTTCTCGTAGATCGCGCCGCACTTGGTGTCGGGGACAGCCATCATGATGACGTCGCCTTTGGCTGCGGCCTCTTCGGTGTCGTATACTTTGAAACCGTAGTCCTCTGCGACTGCGCGTGACTTACTCTTGGGGGTGAGACCAATGATGACGTTGGCTCCACTGTCCTTGAGGTTCATCGCGTGTGCGTGGCCCTGAGAACCGAAACCGATAACTGCGAGAGTCTTATCCTTGAGCTCGCCGAGATCTGCGTCCTTATCTGTGTAGATTTTTGCTGGCATTAGAAGTGCTTCTATTTTAGTGAGCGCGCAGGTTCCGCTGAAAGGCGCAGGTGGTCAACGTAAAACCGCCATGAAATGGGCTTTCTAGCCGATTCTGTATGAAAAACAGGGGGATTCGTAGTGAAAACCGATCAGAATTGCCTTCGTGAGCATGTGTGGCATTTTGGCGGCTGCATTTCTCATGAGTGAATCGAAGATCAAAGTAGCTGTGGTAGGGGCGAGTGGATACACGGGGCAGGAGCTGCTCCGCCTACTCATCATGCACCCATACGTGGAGCTGGTAGCGGTGACTTCTCGGGCGGAAGCTGGCCGTGGGATAGGCGAGGTTTTCCCACGATTCGCCGCCGCGCCATCGATAGATGGGCTGACCTTTATCGAGCCGGATATGGATGCGCTGGAGGCGACGGGCGCTGAGTTTGCTTTTCTGGCTTTGCCTCATGGTGTGGCTTCCGAGTTTGCGGTGCCACTGTTGGAGCGAGGATTTCGAGTAGTCGATCTATCGGCAGACTTCCGTTTGAATTGTCCTGATGTGTATGAGGAGTTTTACGATCACCCGCATCCCGCACCCGATCTGCTGGAGCAGGCGGTCTATGGCCTAGTCGAGTCGCGTCGCGAGGAGATCACTAGTGCTGACCTGGTGGCATCGCCTGGGTGCTATCCGACTAGTATACTGACACCGCTACTACCACTGGTGAGAGGTGGCTTGATCGATGCCAGCTCGATCGTGGTATCGAGTCTGAGTGGTACGAGTGGCGCGGGCAAGAGTGCTAAGGTCCCCTTTTTATTCTGCGAGGTGAATGAAAGTATCCGTGCCTATGGCGCGCCGAGACATCGGCACCTGAGCGAGATCGAGCAGGAGCTCAGTCTGGCTGCGGACCGAGACGTAAAGATTTCTTTCGTCCCACATCTGATGCCGATCAATGCGGGTATCGCGTCGACGATCTTTGCAGATCTCGCAGTGGATGCGGCCAAGGCGTCGCAATTGATCGCCGAAGCGCTGGATGGGGCGTATGCCGAGTGCCCATTCATCCGCATCATAGGTGAGGGGCAGTTTGCTGATACCAAGCATGTGGTGCGGACGAACTTCGTCGACATCGGTTGGGTCATCGATGCTCGTACGGATCGATTAATCCTATCTAGTGCCGAAGACAATCTCGGTAAAGGAGCAGGGAGTCAGGCGATTCAAAGTTTCAATGTGATGCATGGTTTGCCTGAGACAGCAGGGCTGTTGAATTTTTAGAAGTTATTTCGGCGTAAACGCTAAAGTCGGGCAGTTCGCGACGATCTTTGCGTCGAATGTGTAAAGCGGGCACGATATCTCTTCTGCGAGGGCGATAAACTGGCTGTCATATGCTGTGCATCCCGTCCGTCTAGCGACGGCCAGTGTCCTATTTGCTGGGACTTCGAAGGTAGATTCCGCCATCAATTTTTCTGCTTGGGTTAGCAGTTTATCGGCGTGTGCTGAGTCAAAAATACCATTTCTCTCATAGGTAGTCAGGATGTTGGTAAACTCATCCAACCATAATCTGGGGGCGATCCATTCGGGGGCTTTTTTCCAAAGGCGTTCGACAGCTTGAGTGTGTTTACAAGGGATCACCAAGTAGGCGAGAATATTGGTGTCGACGACGATCATGGTCTGTCTTGGTTGATGATCTGTTCCATGTCAGAGACGTCGACTTCGTCTGCTATCTGTTCCCTTAGAGAGCGGATTTTTTCGATCGTCTCGGTGCGATCAACTTTTCGTGATAGGATGGCTCTTTCTAGGGTGTAGATGATCTGTTTATTGATGCTTCTCCCATCTCGGTCAGCCGCTTCCTTTAAGTGAGCATGGAGATGCTCAGGGACATCTTTGATCGTGATATTCATCAGCAACCAATCTGGTGCCGTTTTGGATTTTCTTCAAGAAGTTTCAAAGATCGACGAAGTGGTGATATGGTTCCGAAAAGTAAAATTTGATGATAACAAAAATAAAAGGCGGAGTGTGTGCTCCTCAGGGATTTCAATCGGCGGCAGCGAGTTGTGGTATCAAAGAAAAGGGGGCGGATCGTTTGGATTTGGCTCTGATCTGCTCGGATGTGCCAACAGTGGGCGCTGCAGTTTTTACTAAGAATAAGGTAAAGGCTGCGCCGGTGCAGCTATCGTCCAAGTCGATCAAGAAAACGGCTCCACGTGCGATCGTGGCCAATAGTGGTAATGCCAATGCCTGCACTGGTGAGGTGGGTATGGAGCACGCCAAGGCGATGCAGCAGGCTGCGGCGACTGCCTTGAGTTTGGGCAAAGACGAGGTGCAGGTCTGTTCCACAGGTATCATCGGACTGCCGATGCCGATCGAGCGCATCCTGCCGGGTATCGAGGAGGCTGCGACTCGAATGAAGACGACTGACGCTGCGGTGGCAAAGGCGATCATGACTAGTGATACCAAGCCCAAGTCTCATGCGGTGGAGTATCAAGACTCCGCTGGCATAACCGTGCGTGTCGGGGCTATCGCTAAGGGAGCAGGCATGATCAATCCGAACATGGCGACGATGTTGTGTTTTGTGACCACGGACTACGCCGCTTCCGAAGCCTACATCAATGAAGCGACGCAAACGGCTGTGAACCAGTCGTTCAATTGTATATCGGTCGATGGCGATATGAGCACGAATGATACGGTGATCGTGATGGCTAATGGCCTAGCTGGAAATCGTAAGGACAGTGGTAAGACACTATTTCAGGAAGCGCTCAATGAAGTGATGTTGGTACTGGCTAAAAAAATGGTCAGCGATGGTGAGCGGGTGACCAAGCTGGTCGAGGTAAAGGTGGCTGGCGCTGCCAGCCAAGCCGATGCGGAGATAGTCGCTCGCGCGGTGGGAAATTCGAAGCTGGTGAAATGCTCGTGGAATGGTGAAGACCCCAACTGGGGGCGGATCATCCACGCGATAGGCTATGCGGGGGCGAAGATCAAAGAGGATAAAATCGATATCGGGTTCAGCGGGCTGCCAGCCTGTGTGGGTGGGCTGACTGCAGATACACCTCTAGCGAAGTTGGCCTCAGTGGTGAAGAAGAAGACCTTCTCGGTGGATATCGATCTGAATGTGGGGAGCGAAAGCTTTACCCTGTATACAGCGGATCTATCGCCGGAGTATGTCGACTTCAATCGCGAGGAGTACGCTCTCACTAGGCGCAAGCTGTAGAGCACTGGGACCGCCGACGTCCTCGTCGGCTTACTTCGTATTTGCTTCACTGAGGAAAGCCGACGGGGAAGTCGGCTATTCCCAGATGGCTATCGACTCAGCTCTTCCTGAGACAGGGTCTTGTAGCCTGCTTGGTTGAGCACTTTCAGGCCGAAGTCGTTATCCTCTACGCACAGAGCGATCGCAGATCTGCCATTGGGGCGGGTCAGGATCGGGTAGATGAAATGGATGTTGGTCTCTGCATTGAGGATCTCGCGCAGACAGTCGCCCATCTGGCTAGCACCCTCTTTTAGCTCGGCTACGATCAGTTCAGTGGTGTTGTAGGGGATGCCCTTTTCGATAAAGAGAGTCCCTACAGAATCTGGATCGCTCACGATCAATCGCACCACAGTGGAGTCGACGGCATCCTGCACGCTCAGGCCGAGCACTTCGAAGTGGTTGGCCTTGAGCAGATCGACGATCGATAGAAGAGCGCCGATCCGATTATCTAGAAAGACAGTCAACTGCCTGACTGCGGAACTTTCGTCTGTGGCTGTGGGGGTGATCTCGTTGGAGTCAGAGTCCATAATAGTTATGGAAACTTAACTTCTCGAAAGTTCCCCTTCAAGTGCGAAATGCTCGCTGAGTGGCCTATTCTACGGTCACACTCTTGGCGAGATTTCGTGGCTTATCGACATCGCATCCGCGTGCTACAGCGAAGTGGTAGCTGAGCAGCTGCATCGGGATGACGGCTAGGATCGGCGCGAGACACTCGGCTACTTCTGGGATGTAGATCACATCGTCGGCAGTCTTTTCCAGTTCGGTATTGCCCTCTGTGGTCACGGCGATGCATGGGCCCTTGCGAGCTTTCACTTCCTCGAGGCTGCTGACGTTTTTGTCGTAGACCGAGTCCTTTGGCATGATGAAGACACTAGGTAGTGTCTCGCTGACGAGAGCGATGACACCGTGCTTCAGCTCGGCGCTGGCGTGGCCGCTGGCGAAGATGTAGGAGATCTCCTTCATCTTCAGCGCTGCCTCCATAGCTGTCGGGTAGTTGAACTGGCGGCCGAGGAAGAGCATGCCCTCAGCATCGATGTATTTGAGCGCGATTTCTTTGATCTTTTCGTCCTGCTGTAGGATCTGCTCGACCTTTGCCGGCAGAGTGCGGATCTCTTCCAGTAGTTTATTGCCATAGTCCACAGACAGGTGGCGCATACGGCCGAGTAGTAGGCCGAGCAGGGCAAACATGGTGACCTGCGAGGTGAAAGACTTCGTCGCCGCCACGCCGATCTCTGGACCGGAGTAGAGGTAGCTACCACCATCGGACTCGCGAGCGATAGTGGAGCCCACAGAGTTCACGATACCCAGCACCTTGTGGCCTTTGCGCTGGCCTTCTCGCATAGCGGCGAGGGTGTCGAGTGTCTCACCACTCTGGCTGATCACGAAGACCAGCGTGTTTTTGTTCAAAGGCGGGTTGCGGTAGCGAAACTCACTGGCGATCTCGACCTCGGTCGGGATACGGGCGAGGTGCTCGATGATGTACTCGCCAGCCATGGCTGCGTGTGAAGCGGTGCCACAGCCGCAGAGCACGATACGCTCGACGTCGCGCAGCTCGTTTGGCGACATATTCAGACCACCGAGGATGGCAGATGCCTCCTCATCGATCAGGCGACCGCGGAAGCAGTTTTGGATCGACTCGGGCTGCTCGTAGATTTCCTTGAGCATGTAGTGAGGGAAATCTCCCATCTCAGCCTGCTCTGGGGTGAAGTCGACCTCACTCACCTCGTAGCTCGATGCGGTGCCATCGATGGTCTCGACGCGGAACTCATCTTCGGTGATGTAGACGATGTCGCGGTCATTCAGGTACACTGCATTGGAGGTGTGCGAGACCACGGCCGATACATCGGATGCGAGAAAGTTCTCGTCGTTTCCGACTCCGATGATGAGTGGGCTACCGAGACGTGCGCCGACGAGAAATTTCGGAGCGTCGGTGTGCATAGCAGCGATGCCGTAGGTACCTGCGACTTGCTTCACGGCTTCGCGCACAGCAGAAACCAAGCGCTTCTGTGGATCGCTTTCATCGCTATTTTCGTCGTAAATTTTACCAATCAGGTGGGCTAGTACCTCGGTATCGGTCTGGGATTTGAACTCATGGCCTTCAGCTTCGAGTCCCTCGCGGAGAGTCTGATAGTTCTCGATCACTCCATTGTGCACGATGGCTAGATTGCCGCTGCGGTCGGTGTGAGGGTGCGCATTTTCATCAGTCGCCTCACCGTGTGTCGCCCAGCGTGTGTGGCTGATGCCGCAGTCGCCCTCTGCTGGGCTGTCTGCCACGTGGTCTCGTAGGTTTTGCAAGCGTCCGCTCTTTTTCCGCACTTGGATCGTCTGCGAGCCATTCATCACGGCGATGCCTGATGAGTCGTAGCCCCGGTACTCCAGTCGTCTGAGTCCTTCTAGCAGGATAGGGGTCGCATCGTTGCGCCCGACATAGCCGATAATTCCGCACATTTCGTTGAGTTATTTTAGTAAGGTTAAAAAGGTGGACAGAGCCTGCTTGATTTGAGAGTCTGCACAGACGATTGGTCACAAATACGTGAAAACCCGAACTGTAATTTCAAAATAACGCTATGCCACAAAAAATAAGTGTCACAGAGGCCTCCAAACATACATTAGGCATCATTATGGGTGGGGGACGAGGCAGTCGTTTGTTTCCTCTCACCGACATGCGCTCCAAGCCGGCGGTGCCGCTGGCAGGAAAGTATCGCCTCGTAGACATCCCGATCAGTAACTGTCTGAACTCCGAGATCCGGAAAATGTTCGTGCTCACGCAGTTCAACAGTGAGTCTCTGAACCGCCATATCACCGGCGCTTACAAGTTTGATCACTTTGGCGAAAACTTCGTCCACATCCTCGCTGCCCAGCAGACTCCGGACGGAGACTCGTGGTACCAGGGCACAGCCGACGCGGTGCGCCAGAATTTGAGCTACTTTCTAGAGGGCAACGCGAAGTATTTCCTGATCCTCAGTGGTGACCAGCTCTACCGCATGGATTTCCGCAAGATGCTCGCCGATCACATCGAGAACGATGCCGACCTGACCATCGCTACCACTCCAGTCCCTCGTGAGCCTGCTCGTGCCTTTGGTCTGATGGAGACCGACGAGGAGATGAAGATCACTCGTTTTGTCGAAAAGCCCGGCTCGAATGACAAGCTGCTCGACGAGCTGAAGATGTCGCCACAGATGTTGAAAAAATTCGCGGTGCCAGAGTCCGAGGAGCGGTTCCAGGCATCGATGGGTATTTACCTCTTCAATCGCCAGACGCTGATCCAGGCGCTGGACAATGATATGGAGGATTTTGGTAAGGACATCATCCCCGGTGTGATCAAAGAGCAGAACGTGATATCCCACGTCTTCCAGGGCTACTGGGAGGATATCGGGACGATTAAATCGTTCTTCGAAGCAAATCTCGAGCTGACCAAAGTGGTGCCGAGTTACAATTTCTTCGATTCGCACAATCCGATCTTCACGCGCGCTAGATTTCTGCCCGCCAGTAAGATTAATAACGCTCACATCCAGGAGGCTCTGATCTCCGATGGCTGCATCATCAGTAATGCGACCATCCAGCGTGCGCTTATCGGGGTGCGCTCGGTCATCGAGACCGGCTGCTACATCACCGACTCGGTGATCATGGGCTCCGACTACTACAATAAACAGATGGTGGATGACCGCGATCTCGAGACTGAGGTGCCTCTGAGGATTGGTTCGAATTCACGGATTCACCGCACGATCGTCGATAAAAATGCGCTGATCGGGAATAATGTGGTGATCGATCCTGGCACCCGTGCCGATCAGGATACGGACTATGGTTGTATCCGCGATGGGGTATTCGTCGTGCCAAAAGGTATGGTGATCCCAGATGGTACCATCTGCTAAAAGGCCGAAATTCAATAGGGTACAGTCTGGACTGAATAGGGTACAATTTAGACTCAATAGGGTACAATCCATTTTTCCGACATGGAGTTTCTGCACCCGAAGTTTCTCTGGTTACTCTTAGCCTTGCTGTTGCCGGTATTGCTCTACCTGCTGCGCCGACGCGCGAAGCAGGTAGATGTGAGCACTCTTATCTTCTTTAAAACCCTAGCCAAAGAGCACCAAGAGAGTGCCTGGCTGAGGAAGCTAAAGAAGTGGTTATCTTTTGCCCTCACCGTGGCAGTGCTGATCGCTAGTATCTTTGCGCTGGCGAGACTGGTGCCGCGGGCGGGGGCAGATGGCGATTATCGCACCTATATCATGCTGGTGGACCGATCTGCCTCTATGGGGATCGACGCACAGGGTGCCGGTAGTGGCGATCTTTTGGCTCGTGCCAAATCTTTGCTCAAAGAGCGACTGCAGTCGATCCCGGAGGAGGCTGGGGTGGCGCTGGTCGCCTATGACACTCGTGCCGAGGTCGTGCAGCCGCGTACCTTGATCCGGCGAGATCTACTGGCCCAGCTCGATCAGCTACAGGTCCGACCGATAGCTGGCGATCGGCAGGATGCTATGGATACGGCAGAAAGGCTGGCTGGCCTAGAGACGCCAGCCCTGATCCTGCATGCCAGCGACCAAGTGCAGAGTGGAGAAGAGGTAGCGCTGCCAGATGGGGTGACGCTGGAGACAGTCGATCTCAGTCTGGCGGAGGTGAGCAACGTGGGGATCACAGCTTTTCAGGTGCGACCCACTCCGTTGGAGCGGGATACCTACGATGTGTATGCGCAGGTCGCGCTAAACTCGGGCGCGGCAGCTGCTGTGCCGGTGCATCTCGAGTGGTATGTGGGAGGTGTGCCCTCGCAGGTACGGGATTTTGAACTAGAGCCGGGGGAGAAAGAGACCTTCGAGTTTCGGGTGCGTGGAGCGGGAGGCCAGGTGCTGCGGATGAATCTCTCTGCCGAGGGTGATCACTTTCCTCTCGACGATACCGTCATCGCTCCTCTGCCTGAGCCGCGCCCGGTGGTGGCCGTCTGGATTCGCGATCCTAGCTCGCAGGATGCCTACACCGGTCTGGCTCTCAGAGCGATACAGGAGTCTGGCACGCTCGAGCTGCTGGCAGGTGCGCCAGATAGCTGGCCTCTGGAGCACCCGGTAGATGCGGTGATATTCGATGGCTGGTTGCCCGAGCAGTGGCCGGAGGATGTGCCGGTAGTCGTGATCAATCCGCCCAATACCGATGCTCCGATTCGTAGTCAGCGCCTGTCGCTCCCCGTGCCCTACGATGCGGTGAGAGTGGGCAATGGTAATCATCCCGTGTTATTCCGAGTGAGCAGCTCGCGCGTGGCCATATCGCAGACCGCTCTTTTGGAGCCAGCGGGCTCGTTTGAGCCACTCTGGTTCGCTGGCAAAGAGCCAGTGCTGCTGGCTGGCGAGGTGAAGGGGCAGCGTATCGTGGTGATGGCCTTTTCGCCTCAGCAATCTGAGCGACTGCCGCTCACCGCATCGTTTCCATTACTGCTAGGCAATTCACTCCTCTGGGCCTCCGAGCCGTCGGATGCGGTGCAGAGCCGCGTGCGCGATTTTGCTACCGGAGAGTTAGTCCCTGTCTCTGGCGATACCATCACCTGGACCCGCTGGGATGGTACCCAGCTCAGGCGGATCACATCACCACTAGAGGCGCAGACCATCGAGCTGACTCAGCCTGGGATCTGGCAGACATCCGATGGACAGGTAGGCACCTCGCATTTGTTATCAGTCGCCGAGTCCGATCTACCCGTAGTGGCCGAGGCTGAGCAAGAAGGCGCTGGTCAGAGTGAAGTAGGCCGAGCTGGCTGGGGTAGCCTGACACGCTGGTTATTGATAGCAGTAGTCGTCATCCTCGTGGTCGAGAGTTTTCTGTTTCACCGGATGGCGGTGTATTGAGTGGAGTGGGGTGGCTGAGAGGAAAGAACTACGAGGGCCAGGATCTGGCGGATCGAGAAGGAAGAAACAGTAGGTATCGATCATTGCCAAAGGACACACCCTTGGCAGCTCTCGCCTCTCTGTGCAGTGGTGTTAAACGTTTAAGCTCAAAGTGCACAATTTATGGATTCCAAGTTTCAAGGTGGAAGTGAGCTCTAATCGTACCCTCAAGGACACTTTGTGAATATGACATATGACAAGAAGCCACCCTTCAGGTTGATTTCTTCCCTCTATGCAAACCAATAAAACAAATAACCGATAAGCTCATTAGAAGCAGTCCAGGTATATGGATAAATAACTCTCTGCTAATACCAATAGTCTTATTAGTGTTGAATAACAACGAACTCACGATGGTTTCCCATTTAAATGCTTGGATACTAAAATCAGAAGTGAAATTAGAATAATTATTCCCCAAGCTAACATTCCCATCATACCAAATAATTAGAAATGAAATATCCCAGCCACGAGAATTTATATATACCTTTAACGGGTATAAGGCTGCCATTACATCGAACCTGACAAAGATTAAAAGCACATTCGCTAATGCAAAAAAACTTAAAACCCACTTCATGGTGAAGAGTAAGACCGATAGTTCATATTTACGTCTGCCTGCTATGGTGGAACTCGCAAATTATCAGAGGGAAAGGTTGAGGGTGAGTGAGCGAAACAAAACGGCTATCGTTTCGCTAATCTGTCGCCTTCAGTCTAGAGTTGGATTGCCAAATCACAAGCGACCGTAACAGCTCGCTTGGTTTGCTCTTTTGAGCAAGTGGACCTGTCACTTCCAAATCGGCAACTGTCTTCTTCACAAATGTCTCGTAATCTGTGGTAGAAGGTATCAATTGGATAGGACTGGATTCCTGCTGTGATTTCTGTCTCGGTTGTCTTCAACGATTTTACAATGCAGTAACCTTTGGGCTCGTTCAAGAGTATTGAGTTTCAGAAAGTTATCAAGGGTGTTCAATTAGGTTTTATGTCGGGTTTGCGTTTATCAGCGGGTTTTGGTATCACTGCAGCGTTTTTGAGTGTGCTGATTATCTGGCTGCTTTCGGCCAAGTATCTCGTTACTTTCGGTTTATCCACCTCGATTGGGACTTTGTTTTTGGGGCTTGATCCAGGTTCTATCTCATTTGGCGTGAGCGATCTGAAAAGTGCTGGTTTAGTTGAATGGATTTGCGATTTCGAGCGCTATTGGGGGGACGATCCTTTCTCTGAGCCAACTCCGCCTCGTCTGTCGGATGTCCTGCGTGGTAACCTTGATTTCAGCAGTCGGCTTCGCACACGAAATATCTGCGTGCTACCGATCTGGTTGCTGTGCGCTGTTGGTCTGCCGTTGCTTTGGGCGGCGCTACTCTCCCACCAAAAAGTCGCCAAGCAGGGCGAGTAGGGTCTGGATACCCCAGTAGAAGCCATCGACTGGGATGCGCTCGTTGGGGCCGTGGAACATGGCCTGGAAGTTCAGGTCCTTTTCTAGCTTGAGTGGGTAGAAGCCGTAGCAGGTGGCACCGAGACGAGCGTAGTGTTGGCTGTCCGTGAAGCCGGGAATCATCGAAGGCACGACGATGCCGTCGGGGTCGGCCTGTCCCATGGTCTTTTCGATGGCTCGGAAGAGATCGGTATCGGCTGAGAAAACCGCTCCTGGAGACTCGCGGAGGACCTCGATGGAAAATTTTTTGCTCTTCTTGTCGCCGATCACTTTGCGGATCTCCTTCATCAGGGTCTCGGCGGTCTGGCCTGGGACTAGGCGACCATCGACATCCACGGATGTACGATAGGGGAGCATGTTGATCGACTCGCCAGACTGGACCCGGGTCGGAGTGGCGGTATTTCGCAGAATGGCTTCTACGGATGCGCGCTGTGCAGGATCAGGGATCAGCTTTACGATCGAGGAGCCGACCATCTGGCTGGTCAGTAGTTTGGATACTTTCTGGGCGCCTTTGGACTCGAATTGGCTGAAGCCTTCGATGAAGGTGACGGCCTCGTTGGTGACGTGCCAAGGCAGGGTCGCTCGAGAAAGTTTGGCGATGACGTCTGCTATCTGCGATAGGCTGGAGTCAGGTGCCGGCATCGAGCTGTGGCCGGGCGGCTTGCGCGCGGTGATGCGTAGCCAGGCCACGCCTTTCTCCGCGACTTGCACGGGGTAAAAGCGCCTGCCACTGCGATGCACGGTGAAGCCGCCGACTTCGTTGAGGACGTACTCGGGATTGCCAAGCAGATCGGGGCGATTTTCGACCAGCCACTTGGAGCCGAGATCACAGCCAGCTTCTTCATCTGAGACAGCGACAAAGATGACGTCGCGATTGATGGGCACTCGGCGGCGAGCGAGCGTGAGGATGGCGGTGAGTGCCATCACGGCGAAGCCTTTCATATCGATGGCGCCCCGCCCCCAGATGCAGCCATCTGCCTCTGCTCCGGAGAAAGGTGGGTGCTGCCACTCGATGGCATCTGGCACTGGCACGGTATCGACGTGGCAGCTGAGCACGAGTGGTGGGTGGGTACGGTTCTCCGGTTTAGCAGAGAGCCGTGCCACCATATTGGGGTGGTCGGCAGAGTCGCCGACGGTCTCGGGAGTGATGCCCCCCATCTGTAGCTCCCACTGGAGCTTCTCAAACACAGCCGACTCGTTTCCCGGAGGATTCGAGGTATCGATCTGGATCAGGCTTTGGAGTAGCTCCTTAGCCTTTTGAAGTTCTTCGTCTGTGGCTTGGCAGATGTTAGTCTCGTCGTTCATCCCGCAGTCTGTGCGTCGGCCTTACTACTTGCGTAGGAAAGCCGGCTTTTTAGGCTTGCTGGGGATGGCGCCTCCTAGTGAATCTTTGTCGAAAAGGGCTGGAGAGTATTGGCCTTTTTTCAGCTCGGAGTAGCTCAGTGTCACGGTGCGGCCAGAGTCGACGACGACCATTTTTGAGAGGAATGGACCGCCATCGAGCTCGTTTTCATACTCCATGGTGGAGGTGCGCATCAGATTGCCACTACGGGAGTAAAACTCAGCTTTTTTGCCTAGGCGACTGTCTGTCACCACCCAGTATTTGATCTTGTCGTAGCCGGAGGTGTTGTTAAGTAGCTGTAGGCCGGTGCCATACTTGAGTGTGTAGACCATGGCATTCTCACCATCCAGAGTGTCGGGCTCTACGGAGACGACATTGTAGCCATCGACGAAGCTGGTCGAAGCGATATCGCCGATCGCGGCATCGCCTTTGAGACGCTGGTTGCGGTAGACGGAGACTGGGCGGCTCAGGCTAGGCTTCCAAAACCACATCTGGCCGTCTGAAGTGGCTAGGTACTTTCTGCCTTTTGCAGACTCGGGTGCTACGACGTCGGCGTAGATGCGATTGCCCTGGGAGACCGCGTAGAAAGCGGCCTTAGGAGTCGATCCGCCGCCTGTGCTTTCCACATCGACTCGCCACTGGATACCCTGGTCGCCAGTCATCACACCTCGTTGGCGCTCGGCATCGAGTAGCACTTTGTCTTGAGAAGCTTGCTGACCGAGGGCGCAGGTGCCTGCTAGGGCTAGGGTGGTCAGGACGGAAAAAACGAATTTCATAGGTCGGTAAGAAAGAATTAAAGGATGGACTGTTGTGCTAATACTTTGATGGATGATGAGGCTTTGAGGAGAGGAAGAGAAGTCAGAAGTTTGGCAGATTTTACACATGGCCTAGCGAATCGACGATACTGCGGGAGGCAGCGCGTCTAGCAGGGCCGATGGCGGCGATGGTGGTAAACAGAATGAGGAGAAAGGAAGTGATGGTGAGGTACCAAGGCACCAGACGGATCTCCCAGACTACCTCGCGAGCGGCGACAGGAGGATTCCATGTCGGAGCGATGATGTGGACGATCATCGCAAATCCGTAGGTGATCAGCAGACCGATGATCGCACCGATCACGCCTAGGAGCGCGCTCTCCACACCGAATAGATTGACCACACCAGGCTTTTTCAGCCCCATAGCACGCAGGGTGCCGATCTCGCGAGTGCGCTCGACCACAGCCATGCCGATGGTATTGATGACCGACATCGTGACGATGATGGCGATGATGGCAAAGACCAAACCGAAGATGATATTGAACATGGTCTTGGTCTTTTTGTAGAGCTTCGATACATCATACCACGGGTAGATGTCCCATTCCTTATCATCAAACTGCTTCCGGAAATCGGCTAAAACAGCATCGGTGTCATCATCGTTGTGCAGGAGCAGGCGCACACTGCTGACACTATCGGTGTCGTAAAGACCCTGAGCCATGCTCAACGGCATGTAGACGTAGAGATTGTCGAGAGCCTGAGAGACCACATCGAGCACTTGGTAGACGATCGCGTCGCCGGCATTCATCTGGCCGTCGAGAGACTGGGTGATCAGGATCACCTCGTCGCCCACTTCGAGCTTCATGCGATCTTTCATGCCTGGAGGTATGGCCAGTGCGTAGGCATCCTCGTCGGTGATCGGCTCGCCCTGGAAAAAGCTGCCGTCTTTGCTGCGCAGGGCGGTGGAGCGCTTGTGGATGGTCTCCTTCTCCGATGGGACCATGGCATTGGTCATGAAGTTGCCGCTATTGCCATCGTAGTCGATCTTGCCGCTCACCTCGAGTGTGCGCACCGCCATCTCGACTCGATCGTCGGCAGCGGCAAATGCCTCGATCTCGTCGATCTCGGCGCGGGTGATCAGGTGTTTTTCTAGATCGTGTCCGGCGTAGTTGCGACCATTCTTCTGCCAGACTTGGATGTGACCATTGATCTGCTCGTAGATGTGCGCATCCTGGATGCTGGCGAACATGTAGGCCGCGAAGCCGCCGAAGATGTTAACTGCCGCAAATCCTAGCGCTACAGCAGCGATAGTGGTGATCGACCGGCGGGCGTTTCGAGTGAGATTGCGGAAAGCTAGAGATAACCAGTTCAAGATTTTAGCAGGTAGAGTCCAAAAAACTCCTAAGCCAGAATCGGTCTCGCTCAACTCTGTTTTCGTAGCGAATCACGCAAATTTACGATTAACCCGTCGATAATGGGTGAGAGTCATAGCTATCGAGTTGTCTGCGTCCATCGGCCAGGGCTCAGTTTCTGCAGGATACCAGTCGGACTCCGAGATGCTCGGAAAGGCCAGCCCCGCACCGATCTGGGTGTGTACGTGGGTGATGACGAGCTCGTCCACTAGCTCGAGCGAGGCCCGGTAGATCTGGGCTCCGCCGCACACGATCAGTCGCTCTATGCCGGATCTCTCTGCCTTTTCGATGGCACTCTGCACGCTGGTGGCTAGCTCTGGGGTGATGCTGGGATCGGCTGGCAGACTGCCGGCACGGGTCACTACGATGGCCCGGTGCCCTGGGCGGAACCAGCCGATCATCTCGCTATAAGTCTTTCGCCCCAGCAGCAGGCATTGGTCCTCGGTGAACTGTCGGAAATGAGCGGTGTCGCGAGGCAGCCTCCATGGGATGCCTCCATCGGGGCCTGCTATGAAGCCATCGTCGGAGACAGCTGCTATGGCGATCACTTTCACCGGAGCTTAGCGTTCGCTGGCAGATTGGGAGATGCAGTGTTCGACGTTGGTTTTCACCAGTGCTCCCATCGTCTCGCAGTCGGAGAAGATCTTGGTGGAGTGGAATTGGTTCAGGTCGTCTCGCAGCTGCAGCACTTTCTCATCGGTGGAGATGCGCTCGGGGATCATCGCATCCCAGCAGGCATTCAGACGCCGGTGCGAGGCCTGCATACGCCGGGCTACCAGGGCGCGCTCCTCGTCTTTGTATTGGTTCATCGTCTGGTAGTTCAGCAGCGAGGTGCACAGGCCGACTACGGGCTTGTTCTCCTCGAAACAATGGGGCAGGTAGATCTCTTTTTGGCCCTCGTAGCTCTGCTGATCGAAGTCGATCGCCCGCACGCGGTACTGCTCCTCCTCGAAGTCGGGGGTGATGTCGACCACGTAGTTGTAGCTGCGCATATCGCCGAGCAGGCGGATGAAGCTGCGCTCATTGAATTTCACAAACTCCTTGGCGATCCGGACGCGGTTGGTCTCCTCTCGGTCGAAGTAGTCTCGGATGAAGTTGTCTCCGGGCACCCCGGCGATGTGCTCCTCGATGAGGGTGCTACCGTTGGCTAGGTAGTTGATTCGATTTGGCGAGAGGACGTGCTCTAGCTCCAGCCCGTAGATGCGAGAGGCGTCGGCTACCTTCACGTAAAAGCTGTCGTAGTTGTCGTTGAATAGATTGACGATCCTGATCCGGAAAGGACGGCTATTGCCAAACTCGCAGTAGTCCACCCGCTGCAGATCGAGGTGATCGGCGACCCTGGAGTCACCCGTTTTCAGGATGGAGTAGATGTTGGTCAGCTTGGTCTTTATATCGGCGAGAAAGTCAGCCTCGTAGCGGCAGCTTTTCCACAGCGTGTCATTGCCTTCCTTATCGAAAATCGGGAAAAGCTCAGAGAAACGGTGCAGCTCCTCGTAGATCGAGGGGAAATCAAAGCTGCGGCCATACTCCTCCAGATAGGACCACAGCCCCTCGCTGACGGGGTAGAACTCTTTCTTCTTAAGTTTGAACTCCATATCGATCGATGGGGTAGAGGGATCACTACTTTTGTCCGTAGTAGGCACCTGGGCCGTGCTTGCGGAGGTAGTGTTTGTTGAGAATGTGTTGTGGCAGATCGGCCACATCGCTATTGAGTTGCCAAGTGCCGATACCCATCTGGGCGCACACCTCGAGAGCGACCGAGTTTTTCACCGAGTCGAGGGCGTTTTTCCCCCAGGTGAATGGCGCGTGGTATTTCTGAAAGCAGGCGGGCATCTCCATGGGGTTGATACCCCGCTCGCGAAAGCACTCGGCGATGGCGGTGCCGGTATTGCCCTCGTAGTCGGCCTCGACTTCCTCAGGATTGAGCTCGCGCACGACTGGGACGCTGCCATAAAAATGATCGGCATGGGTAGTGCCCTGGCAGGGGAGCTCGACTCCGGCCTGGGAAAACATGGTGGCATACACAGAGTGCGTGTGAGTGATGCCGCCGATTTCGGGGAATTCATTGTACAGGACTCGATGGGTCGGAGTGTCGGACGATGGGTTGAGCTGGCCTTCGACCACTTCGCCTTCGAGATCGACGATCACCAGATTTTCCGCCGTGAGCTGGCTGTAGGGGACTCCGCTGGGCTTGATGACAAAGAGGCCGGAGTCTCGGTCGATCCCAGATACATTGCCCCATGTCAGTCGGACTAGGCCTTCGCTTTCTAGCATTAAATTGGCGTGCAGCACTTCGTCGCGGAGATCTTTTAGCTTCATCAGGCACCGAAAGACGGTTGGGCGGGTTTTGCAAGCGGATCGATCGTCTGATAAGATAAAGAGTCGTGTGGCGCCGAACCAAATCTACCGCCTTTTATTTCTTCCCATTCTTCATTTTGCTCTGCTACCTCGGCTTGTGGTTTTGCAAATTCAATCAATGGGACTCGCTGACCTATATCACCATCATCCCTTTCTGGATGTGGGCTCTGCTAGGCACTCTGGCCTCGGCGATTACCATGACTTTTATGCGCAGTCGGCTGTGTGTGGCCGTGCTGATCTTGTGGTTGGTCACGGGCTTGGCGATATCTCTGGAGGCCAGAGGGGTGTTTCGTCAGATCGTAGAGCCAGAGGCAGGAGATGCTACAGAGGGCGCTCTGCGGCTCGTCTCGATAAATTGCCAGGACGGCAGCGTGAGCGCAGCGGCTACCGCACTGGAGCTAAAGCCCGATCTCTTACTGCTGCAGGAGGCGCCAGGGCGCGAGCCTATCGCCAGTCTGTGCCAGCAGTTGTATGGGGATGGTGGGAGTTTTGTCATCGATGGGAGCGTCGCTATCCTAGGGCGGGGGCGGTTTCTTACCTCTGCTGAGGAGGACGAGGCTCCGATCGCTATCCATGCCCGCTTCCGGCATGAATCAGGGGCTCTGATGGATGTGTCGAATGTCGCGCTGCACTGCTCCATCCCGGAGTGGCAGATCTGGAACAAAGCGGTGCGGGAGCAACTCCGAGACACTCGTATCGCCAATCGCAGGGCACTGCGCCGGTATATCGGTGAGTATCCGGTCAATGAACATCAGCCGGTACGTATCATCGCGGGGGATTTTTCGACACCGCCGGGAGACGATATTTTTCGCCCGTTGAAGCAGGCGGGGCTTCGCGATGCCTTTGCCACATCGGGGCTGGGGACTGGGCACACCTACCCGAGTGAGCGGCCATTTCTGAGGCTCGACCAAGTCTGGATCTCGCCGGATGCTCAGTTGATCCGTACCACCACTATGGAGTCTCCAGACACCGATCATCGTATTGTGATCTGTGAGTTCAAAATCGATTAAATCAGGGACTGTTGACTATTCAGCTTTCCTAACTAATCGTCGGTTTGATGTGGTTCATTCCCGATAACTGGCGGATTTTGGTGCTCCCAGTAGTGTTTGCCTGGGCTGGCACTGGTCTGGTCTATGGGCAGCTATCGATGGAGCAGGCTGTGAGGCATGCTCTGGAGCACCACCCGCAGCTGGCTGTCGCGCGCAGCGATATAGCGGTCGCTCAGGGGCGGTTGATCGAGGCTGGCCGGCTGGACAATCCTGAGCTGGAATTCGCTGTGGGCAGTCAGGCCAAAGATGGCTCCGATCGCGAGGGTTCGATTTTTGTCGGCTATCACCAGAAATTTCCCGTCACTGGCAAGCTATTGCTGCAGCGTGATCTGGGTAAAGCCGATGTCCATCTCGCCTCTGCCGAGATACTCGAGGTGGAGCGGCGGATCATCGCGGAGGTGCAGCGCGCCTATATCGATGCTGTCGGTGCGCGCGAGCTGGCTGCAGAGCTCCGCCAGATAGAGCGCGAGCTGGAGAAATCGGTGCAACTGGCCAAGTCCAGTGTGGCGGCAGCCATCGGCTCCGAGCTGGATGTCTCTGCGGCTAAGACGGAGAGGCTGCTAGTCGCTCAGGATCGGAGTCGCGCAGAGGGGGATTATCGGCAGGCTATAGCCAGGCTCCGACCGCTGCTGCATTTGGCGGAGGGTTCTGTCGAGGTGAGTGATTCTCTCGAGCAAGTGATCGCGGCGATCCAGCCGACGGTCGGAGATGCTAGTGCTGAAGGGGTGGACCGTGCCGATATCACGGCGGCTCAGCTGCGTCAGCGCCGAGCGGCGGTCGATCATCAGTTGGCTCAGTCGGAGGTGCTGGAGGACTGGGAGCTATCTCTCGGCTACGAGGCGACCCGAAGTCACGATGAGCCTGTCGGTGCCGAGCGCGATCGTATCCTCAGTCTCGGTATGCGCGTGCCGATACCGGTGCGCAAGCAGGGTGAGAGCCGTGTGGCTGTGGCCAAGGCTCGCTCGGAGCAGGCGGGGCATCAGCTGGAGGCACTGCGAGCCGAGACGCTGGGCGATATCGGTGTGCAGCGTGTCGCCGTGCGCAATGCGGATGCCTCGGTGAAGATCCTTCGCCAGGAGGTACTGCCAGAGCTGGCCAAGCGCGAGCAGCAGACTCTCGATGCCTACAACCAGGGCTTGGTCGATTTCAGTCGTATCATCCTGCTCCAGCAGCAGCAGGCCAAGATCAAACGCCAGCTCACCGAGGCTCAGCTGCAGAAAGCACTGGCTCTGTCTCGACTGCAGCACGCCATGGGTAGTCATCCGCTGCAGAGCCGGTATGACTCTGCAGCTGTCGCAATCGCTCCACCAGCTCAGGCACCGTGGGCGCCGCCTGTGCTGGAAGAGAAACCCGTAGCCAGGGCTATCCAGGCGATGCCAGTGGTTGCAGAGGAGGGGCGAGGGGCATTGCGCAACTGGGGAAAAAAGCTGCTAAAAGGTAAAAAAAGTCGGTCCCAGACCAGTAAAACCCGATAAAGTCTCCTTTCTACCACAATGGACGTTCGTCGATTAGCCAAAGTCCTAGGAGGACTAGTGATCTTGCTCGGTGGCTTCATGCTGCTGGTGTCGATCTATGCCTATATCGATGGCTACCTGCTCGACCCTAGTGAAAAGAATCAGTCTGCTAGCCAGGCTCTTCTATCTGGAGCGGGGATCACTCTGGTGGCAGGTATCGGACTCTTCCTAGTGGGCAAGAATGTTGCTACCGAGTTTCTGCGTCGAGAGGCGTTGGTCACGGTCGGGCTCAGTTGGTTTTTGTCTGCAGGCTTTGCGGCGTTGCCCTACTATTTCTACTCAGCCGATCCGGAGAATCAGCTGGGTATCGCCAAGTCATTCTTTGAGTCGATGTCAGGACTGACGACCACTGGGGCGACGATCATGACCGATATCGAGGCTTACCCTCGGTCTATCTTGTTGTGGCGGGCTTTCACCCAGTATCTGGGCGGTATCGGTATCCTAGTGCTTTTCGTATCGGTGCTTTCTTTCCTCGGTGTGGGAGGTCGCAGTATGATGGCGCAGGAGTCGAGTCTGAATATATCAGAGTCGCGAGCTACCAAGATCGGCGAGACTGCCTTTAACCTGTTGAAGGTGTATTTGGTGCTATCGGTGATTTGTTTTCTAGGCCTGCTTGCGCTGGGTATGCCGGCATTTGATGCCGTTTGTCATACCTTCACAGCCATATCGACAGCGGGATTTAGTCCGAAGAATGCCAGTATCGGTCATTACCAGAGTTTGGGGATCGAGATATGGATCGCACTGTTTATGCTGTTGGGTAGTGTCTCGTTCATGTTTTACCTACTGCTGGTGAAACGTAAGAAAGATGACCGTGATTGGCGGCGGATACGCAGTGAGGAAGAGGGGCGGGACTATCTGATCATCCTATTCGCTGCGATGGTGGTGATCTCGCTGAATATCATGTATACCGAGCAGATCGGCTTTTGGGCTAGTCTGCGGGAGTGTTTTTTCATGGTCGTAGCGATCAGCTCGACCACGGGATTTGGCACGAGCGACTATGATCAATGGCCGGTCGCATCCAAGATTATTCTCTGGTCGCTCATGGTCATAGGTGGCTGCGCGGGGTCGACTGCCGGAGGGCTGAAGATGAATCGAGTCATCTTGTTTAAGCGGCTTGCCTACAAAGAACTGGTGCAATCATTCCGCCCGCATCAGGTCTTTAAGATCAAACTAAATGGAGTGGCGCCAGATCAGAAAGTTCTCATGCAGACGTCGATGTTTGTGGCGATATCGGCGATGCTTTTTGGTATATCAATCGTGGTCGTGGGATTGATCGAGCCGGATCTCGATTTTGAATCGGTAGTCGGGGCTGTGATGGGGTCTCTATTCAATATTGGACCAGGATTCGGTATGGTGGGGCCGACGGATAACTATGGTTTCCTCAATGATGGCACGATGTTTTTCTTGTCGATACTGATGGCTATGGGCCGGTTAGAGTTTTTTGCGGTGTTGGTGCTATTTGTGCCCGCGCTTTGGCAGAAGTATTAATCACGTGAAATGACAGAAGGTCAGGAAAGCTCAGTACCGCTCATACTACCCCAAGCCCAGCTGGCAGGAGGGGAGACGGTGGATCTCGTGGCGGCGCTGCTGCACCACTTTTCCGATGGGCAGGCTGCGCTGTCCGATCTCGATCCAGAGCTGGTCAGCCAGATCCGCGAAGAGATCGCTAAGTCGAAATATTTCGGCGATGATATGCAGAAGCTCTGGCTGATGCTGGACAAGGCGATCACTGGCTCTGGACGCTTACCAGGCACTCACGCAGGGAACTCCACTGGGCGTATCGATATGCTCAATCTCGCCTGCGGGCCTTGCGAGGAGGGCGCTATACTATCGGCTTTTTTCAGCCGTGGCGATCACCGCGTCAGTGGCTACGCGATGGACCTGCGCGATCGAGAGGTGGAGAAAGGCAAGCGTCGCTACGCTGGGACCGAGCAGATCTTTCGCAAGGCGGGCATCCCCGGTATCCAGTCTCTAGATCAGGCTAATTCGATCGAGTTTCTCGCCGACGATGCGACTCATCTGGTCGGCTATGGCCAGATACCGAGCACCTTTGATGTGATCTTTATCCGCCATCAAAATCTCTGGCACGATGCTGAGGTCTGGCGCAAGATCTATGAGTTTGCGCTCACGCGGATCGAGCCTGAGCAGGGGACGCTGATCATCACCTCCTACTTTGATAAAGAGCATGTCCAGGCACTGGCACTACTGAAAAAGCTAGGCGGTCAGGTGCTATTCTCTGAGCGAAATCCTGATTCGCGAGAGCTGACTTACCCCGGTAAATCGGTCGATCGGCATGTGGCGCTGATCACTCAGAGCGCAGGGTCGATGCATTCGATTTTTTGATTTTGGTTTATTTTTTGCATATAGCTCTGTTCCGTTCGTCATTGCCCGACACGCATCCACCTCTCGATATGAAAAGTTTTTGTTACACCGTCGCCCTTTCCCTGGTCGCATTTGCTCTGCATGCTCAAGATGACAAACCTCAGACGCTCGACGAGCGAATCAGCTATGCCTATGGAGTGGTTGTCGCTAGTGACCTGAAGAATCGTGGGTTGCCCATCGATATCAAGCAATTTACCAAGGCCTTTTCAGCTGTGATGGATGATCAGGAGCTAATGATGGATCCAGATGAGATCAATCTGGCTTTCGATCAAAATCAATTCCGCATCGACGAGCAAAATGCTAAGGGCGACGACAGAAAGAATCTCGACGCTGGTAAAGCCTTCCTCGCGGAGAATGCGAAGAAGGAAGGCGTGCAGACCACCTCTCGTGGCCTGCAGTATTTGGTGCTGAAAGAGGGCAAAGGTACCAAGCCGCAGATCACTGATAAGGTGCGTGTGCACTATCAGGGTACACTGATCGATGGCACGGTGTTTGATAGCTCGATCGAGCGGGGAGAGCCGATAGATTTTGCTTTGGATCGCGTCATTCCCGGGTGGACAGAGGGACTGCAGCTGATGTCACCTGGGGCCAAGTATCGCTTGTTTGTTCCCTATCACATGGCCTATCGCGATATGGCTCAGGGACCGAAGATCAAGCCCTACAGTGCGTTGATCTTTGAAGTCGAGTTGATCGATATCTTTGAGAGCAAGCCAGGTCTGTTTGGCGGGAAGCGCTAATCGGCTAGTAGAAAGTGCGTGTCCCAGCAGTCGATCCTGTGTATATCGTGTTGCATGGATACCTCTCGACGCCACTTACTCGCAGCCAGTGCATCTGCAGGCGCAGCTGTTTTATCAGTAGGCACAGCTAGCCAGAGTCATGCCGCTGCAGAGCCTGCCGCTAAGCCGCAGCGATTTCGCTATGGTCTGAATACCTCGACTATCAGGGGGCAGGGACTCGATGCTGCTGCAGAGATCGAGCTGATCGGCAAAGCTGGCTACGATGCGATCGAGCCATGGTTTCGCACCATCGACCAGTATGTGGCCGATGGTGGATCGCTGAAGGATCTAAAAAAGCGCATCGACGATCATGGGCTGACTGTGGATAGCGCGATAGGTTTTGCCCGCTGGATCGTCAACGATCCCGACAAGCGCCGCGAGGGCATGGAGCAAGCACGCCGCGATATGGACACCCTCGCCCAGCTAGGAGGTACCCGCATCGCTGCGCCGCCAGCGGGCTCCGGCTCGAAAGATATGGTCACCCTAGACGATGCCGCTGTCCGCTATCGCGAGCTACTAGAGCTGGGAGCAGAGATGGGCGTGGTACCGCAGATCGAGATGTGGGGTGGGCACCCTGTCATTGGCACCGTCGAGAAAGCCATCTACATCGCCGTAGCGGCAGGCCATCCGCAAGCCTGTTTCCTCGGCGATGTCTATCACACTTACAAAGGTGGCTCCTCATTCGATGCGTTTCTCATGCTCGGCCCATCGGCATTGCAGAGCTTTCACATGAACGACTACCCCGCTGATCCCCCGCGCGAATCGATCAAAGACAAAGATCGTGTCTTCCCCGGCGACGGTATCGCTCCGCTCACCCAGATCCTGCAGAACTTCGATAAAGTCGGTGCCCGTCCGACCCTATCTCTCGAGCTTTTCAACGAGGAGTACTGGAAAATGCCCGCCGCAGAGTGCGCCAAGGTAGGTCTAGAGAAAATGAAAGCGGCTGTAGCAGCAGCGGGTTTGGAGTAGAAATGATTGCGAGCATTCTCAAAATTTTTGGATTGAAACTGAGGATTAGGGAAGGCCAGAAGTAGAATGAATTTAGTTCCTAGGATCGAATAATTGTTCGGTTCCTCAGCTTTACTTTTTACCAGATTAAGATTTCGGCACATTTCCTTCTTCTGCTCCCTGCACTGATTTTTTCAGCCATAGGGTTAGTCAGGGCTCTGATATTTCCTACAAGTTCGGCAAACGAATTTATGGATTTTTGGTGGGTGATTTTGACCTTTCTTTTCTTAACGGTATTTTTAATTTTACTCTGTTCGCTTGTCGTTATCGTCATTTCTCTTTTATCACGTAACTGGAGATTACTTCGCGATTTGGCAGTGAACGCTACTATTCAAATTGGATTATTTGTTCTGGCTTTCATCTTCGAGCACGATCATGCTATAGTTGGAGGCTGATACTGTAGTACAATAGCTTTCGAGCCTTCAGTTTTCTTTGATGGAGGGGCAATCCGCTCGCACTACACACCCGATACAATACCGCCATGCACGTGGCCTTCGTTTAGGTCGACTCGCTCGGGTCGGCCTTTGTGCATGTAGACGACCTGGGTGTGGTCGAGGCCGAGTAGGGCCATGATGGTGGAGTGAATGTCGTGGACGTGCAGTTTGTCCTCGGTGGCGTAGAGGCCTAGCTCATCTGTGGCACCTATGGTCTGGCCGCCTTTGACTCCGCCGCCCGCCATCCACATGGTGAAGCCTGTGGGATTGTGGTCGCGGCCGTCGCCTTTCTCACTCATCGGCGTGCGGCCAAATTCGCCGCCCCAGATCACTAGCGTCTCATCGAGTAGCCCACGCTGCTTGAGATCGGTGAGTAGGCCTACGATAGGGGTATCGACATTTCCGCATAGGCGAGCATGATTGCTCTCCATCTTGCTGTGGCTATCCCATTTACTACCAGCTCCGTGATAGAGCTGGATAAAGCGGACGCCTCGCTCGACTAGACGGCGAGCCATCAGGCATTGGTGTCCATAGATCTGAGTGTCTTTGTGGTCTAGGCCATATAGAGATTTGATGTGCTCGGGCTCGCTATCGAGGTCGATCGCCTCCGGTGCGGCCGTCTGCATGCGAAAGGCGAGCTCATAGCTGCGGATGCGGGCGTCGAGATCGGTATTCGATTCTCTACCTAGGAGGTGCTTCTGGTTGAGCGTTTTGAGAAAGTCGAGTTTCTGCCGCTGGCGTTCGTCGCTGATCCCTTTGGGGCGATTGAGATTGGCGATAGGCTGGCTGCCGCCCTCTAGGAGTACTCCCTGATGCACTGCGGGGATGAAGCCCGATCCCCAGCAGCGCGTGCCATTTACGATCATGGAATTACTATCTTTGATGACCACAAATCCAGGTAGATTTTGGTTCTCCGTGCCTAGGCCATAGGAGATCCACGAGCCTAGCGATGGGCGCCCGCCAAAGACGGCTCCAGTATTCATCTGACACACCCCGCCGGCATGATTGATGCCATCGGACACACAGCTACGGATCACACATAGGTCATCGGCTATCTTTGAGTGGTTGGGTAGCCAGTCGGATATCCATAGACCACTGTCGCCATGCTGTTGCCACTGGCGTTTGCTCTCGAGCAGGGGCGAGTTGGCCTCGCCCATAGCTGTCACTGGTCGGGCGAAGCTATCAGGTAATGGCTGGCCTGCGAGTTGATTGAGTAAAGGTTTGCGGTCGAATAGATCTAGATGGCTGGGGCCACCCTCCATGAATAGCCAGATCACATTTTTGGCTTTGCCGAGACGGTGCGGGATCTTGGCTGCTACCGGGTTGGGCGGCCTATTATGGGCGAGTAGGTTTTTCCCAGATAGGGCAGACAGAGCCACCGCTCCGAATCCTGACCCTGCACGGGCTAGAAAGTCGCGGCGAGTATCGAGAGGATCGTATCGGTGGCAGGGCATCAGTGTAGGTAGAGAAATTCGTTGGAATTGATCAGCGCATGACAGAAATCCGTCATCGCACTGAGCAGAGGCGATGGGCCCGAGGTGGGAGCTTTTCTATGCCAGCTCGTGCCAGCCGCAGGCTGCTCGCCATCGAGTGTTTGGGAAAAGTCCCAATCGGCGATCAGCTTCTCTGCTGTTGGGGAGTGGATCAATAATTGCTCCTCCTCTAAAAGACCGTCGGTGATGCGTACTCTAGCGACCTGCCCATCCCAGAGATGCCCGGGACCGCTGCGACCGCCGATAAAGCTTTTCACCTGTTCCGCAGGGTGTAGACCGCCTACGATCGAGTGAGAGACGACCGACTTCATCAGTTGGGCATATGGATCGCCGAGGTCTTTCATGTAGAATGTCACACTGGTAGCAGTAGGATCATCCGGGCTGGCTTTAGCCGATATCACAGCTGCTAGGTAGAGCTGGCGATTCAGATCCGCGCGCAGATCCGACGGTACCACTTGGTACACTTGATTGCCTTGGAAATCTTTACCGACCAGCTGCATGATGAAATTGCGGGGTTGGTAGCGAGACTTTTCACTAGTCACTCCTAGTGCCCAGCCACTGTGCTTGGTGCTTCCATTCCACTTGGAGACCAGCGTATTTACCGATGCATCTTTATATATCGCCTCCAGTCTGCCGATCACTTCTATGGTGAAGGCATCGCTAGGTAGGCTGAGTGCCGATATATCGAGCTGCTCAAATCGGCTACCTGGCTGTAGCCACAGCGCTCGGCTACCGACTCCGTCGATACCGCGGAAATGCTGCTGGCTATCGCGCAGACCGGTTTCATTGGGGAATTTATCAGGGGGAGAGTCTGGCGTCACATCAAGGCCAGACATGGCGGTGATGAAAACTATCGCTGCAGAGACCTCGTCGGTATTCGCCCTGCGCCCGTAGGTGCTCAGGTAGGCGTTTTGGATGACGCTCTCGGAGACCGTTCTTTGGCCGCCTAGCAGGCGATTGGCCATCGCTCGCGCACGATCGATCGGCCACGAGCCATTGATTAGCATTAGCGATTGGTTGGGCGTGGTTGTGCTGGTGCGATCCGGGGCCGAGGCGAAGCCTGCGGGGGCGTCGAATCCGGCTAACAATGGATCGGGTCGGTTGCGGCGTTTTTGAGTATAGACCGAGCGACGTTTCGAGGCGGCGGACTGCGCTGCACCTCCGAGGGTGGAGTCGAGCTCGCCAGAGACCGCTAGCATGCTGTCGCGTACCTGCTCAGCGCTGAGCCTGTGCGGGGGATAGCGCCAGAGGAGGGTATTGGTAGGATCGACCTTTTTCTCTATTTCGCTGGGTTCCCGACGCGCTGTTTGTTGATACGTAGCGCTCGTCATGATCAGGCGATGGAGCTTTTTGATGCTCCAGCCACCTTGGATAAACTCGGTAGTCAGCCAATCGAGTAGCTCGGGATGCGTTGGCTCGCCACCGAGCTGGCCAAAGTCATTCGGTGAGGGCGCCAGTCCTTTAGCAAAGTGATGCTGCCAGATGCGATTGGTGATGACTCGAGTAGACAACGGGTTATCGGCATCTGCGATCCAATCAGCCAGTGCGGTGCGTCTGCCGGTGGTAGCAGATCGAGGCGCGATATTGGGTAGCGGCTGACCGAGTAGTGAGAGAAAGGCAGGCTCGACGATCTGCTTGTCATTGCGCTTGGTCAGGTAGGTAGCGGCTGCAGCTGGATCGATGTCGGTAGCGATGAACCCATGTGGGAGGGCGGTTGGCTTGAGATGGTCGAATTCCTTTAACGCTGTAGTCAGGTTTTGGTATGTCTCCAGTTTCTCAGCTTGCTTGGCAAAGGTCTTTTCCCATTTGATCTTTCGCACCTCGCGGTCCACTTGGCGCTGCACGAGTTGGGCGAGCTGTTCTTCGTAGGCGTCGCGCTCAGTCTTTGGTTTGCGGTAGAGGGCCTGGATATCGTCGGGGAATTGTTTGACTACCCACTTGATCTTGCCCTGTATTGTAGGCTCTTTGAGCTCGTCCAGTTTTGCTATGGTTTCGTTAGCTGCAGCCTGCCATGCCTGTTGCTTTTCTTGGTAGGTATTTTTCTCTGTACTAGTAGCGATCGGGTGCTTCTCTGGCCACCAGGTATTGCCTAGGAAGGCGCGCAGAGCGTAGTGATCTTTCTGTAGGATGGGATCAAACTTGTGATCGTGACACTGCGCGCAGCCGATGCCGATACCGAGAAAGACCTCCGCGGTGGCGTTGGTCATTTCGGTCATGATCAGGTCCCACTGCATGCGCGCGTTGCGCTGGTTCCACTCATAGATACCGAGCCGTAGAAAGGCGGTGCCGATCAGGCGATCAGGATCGTCAGGGGCAAACTCATCGGCGGCCAGCTGTTCGCGTATGAATTCATTATAGGGTTTATCGTCATTAAAGGCGGCAATCACATAGTCTCGGTAGGGCCAGGTATTCGGACGGTAATCATCGGCGCGGTAGCCATCGCTTTCAGAGTAGCGCACCACATCTAGCCAGTGCTGTCCCCAGCGTTCACCATAGCGGGGAGAGGCTAGTAGCTCATCAAGCAGGCGGGGCCAGGCGTCGGCGGAGTCGTCATTCACATAGCGATCGATCTGCTTAGGTGTGGGTGGTAGGCCATGGAGATCGTAGTAGGCACGGCGCACTAGCTCGTAGCGATCGGCGGGCGGTGCTGGGGCTAGCCCATCAGCCGATAGCCGCTCTGAGATAAAGCTATCGATAGGGTGTGCCAGAGTGGACTCAGGTGGCGTCACATCGCGAACCGGCTGTACTGCCCACCACTGGTAGTCGGCCTCAGTGAAGCCTCGCTCATCTTTGCTTGCCACCTCCCTACCGCTGCTACTCTCCGGCCAGGGGGCTCCGAGCTGGATCCAATTCTCTAGGTGAGCGATCTGGGTGTCAGATAGCTTTTTCTTAGGAGGCATGGCAAAGTCGGGATCGAGATGATGGATCGACTCGACGAGTAGCGATTCAGTAGGCTGACCAGCGACGATGGCAGGGCCCGAGTCGCCACCGTTTTTGATATGCTCGATATGGTCGAGCCTTAGGCCACCTTTTTGTTTGTCGGCGCCATGGCACTCGTAGCATTCGGACGCGAGTAGTGGTCGGATCTTAGTCTCGAAAAACTGCAGCGCTTCTGTCGCAGTCGCAGAACTAATCGAGAGCAAGGTTATGGATAGGGCGATTAGATGTAGAGGTTTCATCTATTTGGTAAACATCTCTCTACTAGGCCAGCGATCGTCAAAGCCTTTGACCTGCTCTTCGAGTGGGGGCTTGGCATTTACCCAGCTACTGTGGCGGATGCGCACCGTCATGCCGGGGCGAAAACCTTCGAGGATCAGCGGCATTTCAAAGGTGATCTGGATACCGCTATCACCTACCTGAGGTTTACCCTCGGATCGGGTGACTTCGGCGATCTTGCCATCCATGCCATCGTGGTTTTGCCACCAGGTGCGTAGCGTCGCTTCGGCCACGGCCATCTTGGCGCGTTCGCCTGGCTGAAAGGCTGCATAGAGGCTCTCGTCCATACCGCCGAAGAGAGTGGCCACTATGCTGGCTTTGCCGAATTTGCCGTGCTCGCACGAGTCGATGCGCGCAGGTAGCCAGCGGTGGCGGATATGGCGGATGTGAGTCTGGCGCTGCTGCTCGCTAGCGACATCGAGCGCTGCCTGGTCGAGAAAGACATCCGCTACGTGAAACTGCTGGTAGAGATAGCGCTCGTGCCAGCCGAGGCAAAGGTAGAGAGGTGTGCCTGGATCTGGCGATACATCGGCGAGTGTCAGAGACTCGCGCCCTCGCCAAAATCGGGTCGATGCATCGATGGTGAATTCCTGTGTTTCCGGGTCGTCTGCTAGTGTGGCGATGAGTTTGTCTTTAGTGAGTTCTTTGAGTTGCCAGGTTTTGCTCTGGCGCAGGTGGCGGCTTGGTGCGTCCTCTAGTAGAATCGCGTGGTTTTCGGTAGGTCTACCAGGTGTGGCATTCTTTACCACCGGCACCACAGAGGTCTCTGGATCTGGAGGTAGGTAAAACTGGCCATAGAGATTCGTGCCGATGGGGATGTCGCGCAGTTCGGCTGGAGCACCCCGGTAGTAGATCTCGCCATAGGGCAGCATGGCAAAGTGATGTAAGCGATCCTCTCGGTAGTAGCCGTCGATGTGTAGGCGCAGTGTGCCTCTGCGATTGACGTGATCGACGAAGACTAGCTCGCCCCAGTAGGGCGTGGCGTGGGCGGGATCGGCGAAGGTACCGGGTGTGGGACGGTAGGGGGTGTCTTCGGCGAGCAATGGGTAGATAGAGAAAAATGCTAGTATAGCCATGCACAAGCTCAAGGAGGGGCGACGTCTCGTCGCCCGGCAGGCTTGGCCAATGCCATTGCAAAGATAGAGGGAAGAGGGAAGCCGGGCGACGAGACGTCGCCCCTCCTTGATTTCTCTGCTCATTACTATCATCCCAATACCAATTCACCATTGCTATCACCAAAGCGATCTACCTCGACTCCCATCTTCCGTGCCATCATTAGCAGTAGATTGCTCATATGCGCATCGGTATTCGCCGGTCGGCTGCAGAGCCTATAGTGTGCGCCTGGGTTGTCCAGGGTATAGCCATCGAAGTGGCCTTGGTTTAGATCTAGATGCTGGCCATGCTGCAGTCCACACCCGCTGCCACCTGCTAGGACGAGAGGTAGATTGGCATTGCCGTGGCTGTGGCCGTAGGCCATGCCGCTGCCGAATAGCGACATCGTCGTATCGATCAGAGGTTTGCCATCGAGATCCTTTGTCTCGGATAGGCGCGAGAGGAAGTAGCTAAACTGCTCCACGGCGAAGGTATCGCTCTGGGTCAGCTTTTCCATATGGCCGGGGTCGCCATTGTGGTGGCTCAGCGCATGGCGACTCTGGGTGATATTGAGCTCGGGTATCGGTAGTCCCTGGCCCTCGAGGCCGCTACTAAAGGTGGCGACCCTTGTGGCATCGGTCTGAAAAGCGAGCACGATCAGATCGTAGATGGTGCGGTAGTAGGCACCGGCCTCGGTCTGTGGCACTTCCTTGTCGGTGCGCTTGCGATCGGCATCGGCTATCTCGGGGCGAGGTATATCGAGCCAGGCATCGGCACGCTGGGTGCGGATCTCGGTCTCGCGCACGGAGGTCAGGTATTGCTCCATGCGACCTTTGTCCTCGCTGCCCATCTTGCGCTCCATCGCGCGGACCTCGGCGAGATTGGCATCGAGTACGCTGCCTTTGCGGCGAAAGGCGCGTCGCTGAGCAGCGGTGCCCGCCTTTGGTTCTTCGAAGAGGTGGGCAAAGATCTCGCGGCATCGGCTCATGCCCGGTAGGCGGATGCCATCTGCGGTCCAGGCGAGGGATTCGCCTTTGTTGGCGATTTCCAGCGAGTGAAAGCGGGTGTGCGGCGCTGTCACCTCGGCCATGCGCTGGTCCACCGATATGGTATTGCGATCCGATGGTCCGACCCGCCCTCCGGTGAGCCAGATCTTTTGGCAGTTGTGATGATGTCCGAGACCGCCTGGGTGGTGTAGTCCGCTGATCGGGGTGATGATGCTGCGGTGTTTTTCCAGTGGAGTCAGCGAGCGTGATAGGGTGTAGTCCGCTCCCGGTGTGGTGATCTGGTAGTCGAGTGTGTTGACGCCATTGGGTATATAGATAAACACACTTCGCTTAGGCATGCTAGGGGCAGCAGCTCGCAGTGGGCGCATGCAGTCGAGCATAGGCAGAGCGATAAAGCTGCCCAGACCGCGCAGTACATGTCGGCGGTCGATGAGCCAGGATTGATCTAAATAGTTCATAGAATCGAAATTCAATAGGGTACAATTTTTATTCAATAGGGTACAATCGCTCGGTTAGCGTTTCTTCATCAGATCTGAGACCGCTACCGCTTTTACTATATCTTTTAATTGGTAATTTTTCTCCTTTGCCGCCGACACGATCTGCTCCACATCGCCCCGATCATCTACTGTCAGCACACGTCGTAGGCCGTAGGTGCACAGGTGCTCGACGAATGCCTGCAAAAACCGATCGCGATCATCGAGTAGTAGCTTTTTAAATTCGGTGGCATTCTCAAATGCTCGGCCATCGGGCAGCACGCCACTGGCATCGGCTAGTGGGTCAGCACCTTTTCCGGCCTCGACCCTCTCGTGTGTCCGCCATTGGCCGATGGCGTCGTATTGGTCAAAGGCTAGACCGAGGGGATCGATATTCTTATGGCAGGCTGCGCAGTTCGCATTCTCGGCATGGGCAGCTAGCTTTTGCCGAATCGTGGCCTTGGGGCTTTCAGGTGGGTTGGGCTCGATAGGGTCGACATTGGCCGGTGGGGGAGGTGGTGTGCGGCCAAAGATCGCCTCGCTCAGCCACACGCCTCGGTGCACAGGGCGGTGGCGAGTGCCATCGGAGGTCAGGCCGAGGATCGCCCCCATGGTGAGCAGGCCGCCTCGATTGATCTCTGGCTGTAGGGCGACTCGCTGAAAGTCGGGCTGCTTAGGCTCGGGGAGTCCGTAGAATTCGCTCAGCCTAGGATTGGCCATGGTCCAGTCGGACTGGAGAAACTGATCGATCGGTGCATTATGCTGAAACATCTCGCGGAAGTAATGCACCACCTCCTCTCGCATGCTGGTCTCCAGCCAGACATCGTAGGTCGGGTAGAGCTTGGTATCGGGTGGGAACATGCCCAGCTTATTGAGCTGTAGCCATTGCCTAGGGAAGTCGGCGATGAAGCGGGCGATCTTTTCATCTGCCAGCATACGGTCGACCTGAGAAGCGAGGCCGACGCCGCCGGTGAGTTGGCCACCCTCAGCCGCCTCTGCCAGCGTGGCGTCGGGCATCGAGCTCCAGAGAAAGTAGGATAGGCGTGAGGCTAGCTCCCAGTCGGTCAGCTCGCTGCGCGGCTCGATATCGCCCTCGACCAGGTAGGTGAAATGCCGCGAGGTGAGCACGCCGAGCAGCGCTACCTGGTAGGCCGACTGCGAGGTCTCTCCAGCGGCTAGCTCATCTCGGTAAGCGGCTAGGTAGGGCTCGATCTCGGCCGCAGCCACGGGGCGACGCCAGACGCGCTGGGTGAACTCCAAGAGCCGCGAGCTGACGTCTGCCTCCTCTGCGGTGGGTAGTATGCCCTGACGGCTGTCTCGCTCGGCTTGGCTCACGATCGGGCCATGCCATTCGACCCAATCGACCAGCACCGAGGAGAAGATACCATTACCCGCCTCGTCGAACATCTTGGGCGCCACGGGATTCAACAGGCGTGTCTCGCTGGTGTGGGTAAACATGTAGTTCGGGCTGGACAGCGCATTGCGATAGTGGCCACCCTTTTGTCGATCGATGATGTCGGTCACGATCACATTGAACTCGAGCCGAGTCGGCATCTCTAGGAATACCTCGAACTCGATGATCTCCGGCTCGTCCTCGGTCGCCAGTATGTCCAGTTCGATCAGTCCTTCATTCGATGCCTCGGCTATTTTTTGACCAATGCGCAGATGGGGGATCTGCCCATCTGGCGGGCGGATGCCGCTGACCTGCATGCGACAGCGGTATAGCCCGCTCTGATTTTTGCCTGCCGTGCCCATCCAGCTGCTATCAAAAGCTCTCTGCAGTCGCCCGGGGAAAAGTAACATGCGCAGCGGCCGCTCGATGCCGAAGCGCTTTAAATACTCCTGCTGCATCTCCCCACCTCGGTAGCGCAGCTCGGCAGCGTCTTTGCGCACCGTCACGGGCTCGACTGCCTGCGGCGGAAAGGCACGCTCCAGCACTGTCTCTGCGGCTCGGTAGTAGCGCTCGACATGGCTCGGCGAAAGCGATAGTTGGGCGCCGATGCGCTCGTAGCCATGCCAGAGCGTATCGGCATTCAGCTCGCCTGGCTTGGCTGGGTCGTAGCGCACGCCGAGTAGGTCGTACACGGTATTTTGGTATTCCCGGCGACTCAGCCGGTAGTGAGCCACTGGTGGTCGAGCAGCCAGCCGCGCAGCCTCGCCCTGCTGCAGAGCGGCATCGAGATGCTCGACCATCGTCGCGATCTCTGCCTCGCTCGGCTGTGGCTCATCCTCCGGCGGCATCTCTCCAGCATTGATCCGCTCTAGCACCTCGGCCCACAGGTGGGTATCCACCCCCGCCGCAAAGTCGCGCGACAGCTCATCCACCCGCAGATCGCCCTTCTCCTTGTCTGGCCCATGGCAGCGCACACAGTGAGCCTCGAGAAAGCTCTCGATGGGCTGGTGCTCTGCGGCCTGGGACAGGCTGAGCAAAGCACAACAAACGGCGCTGGCGGCGAGGTGGCGGATCATTCTGCCCACCAGTGTCTACTTTTTT
>JAHDID010000119.1 GCA_020630975.1 Verrucomicrobiota bacterium | reverse complement strand
TGGAGTTCTTCGGTGGCTCCCGGATCTTCCAGGGCTTCCGCTTCATTGAGTCGACTGATGAGGAAGGCGACGAGGACGAGGAGACCCCGATCCATCTACTGGGTAAGGAAGAGGGTGAGGCGAAGCGCCAGCCGCTGCTGAAGCTGATGCCGATCTACTCAGGTCTAGCCGATCCTGGTACTGTGATGAAGGTCACGATCAAAGGTAAGTTTGGCGAGGCTCTGTCCAATGGCGAGCAGACGGTGGTAGCCGACGCCGGTGGCAACTGGCTGGCGAAGTTCCCCGAGCTGGTGATGGAAGACTCACCTCACATCGTGGTGATCGAGCAGACCAAGCCGACCTGGGATATGGCCAAGGACAACCACGGCTACAACCTGCGGACCTACTTTGCTCCGGCGATCAGTCCGACGCACATCCAGAGTAGCCCGATGTCGGTGGACAATGTGATGGGTCGCCAGTTGTCAGCGATGCAGCACCTCTACAAGCAGGCGAGCTCTCCACAGGGTAATCTGAATGAAGACTGGCGTCTGGCCGAGTCCGAGCACTTCTCGGCGTCGGCGGTAGTGGGCACGACTCGCTAGGGGTGAGTGTTCAGAAAAGAATCTAAAGGAAAAGGCGATTGCCCAGTCCTGACTTCGGTCGGGGCTGGGCTTTTGTTTTTGAGTAGGGGGAGAGGGGCGGTTGAACCCTATTGAGTGAAAATTGTACCCTATTGAATTTGATGAAGTAGGTAGGTAGTCCCAATGACATTTGCCGTTGCTCGCAACCACTTTTCGGATTTCCGGTTTACCGATATTGTGGGGCTGGCGTAGAATTGTCTGTCTTGCCTATGTTACATCTTTGGTATTCCTCTATCTATACGGAAGGACTGTCGCCCGAGGCACGGTTTCCGCGGGATCGGTACCGACTGGTGCGTGCGGGGCTGGAGGCGACTAGGCGTGAAGGCCTAGTTTTCTTTCATGAGCCAGATGTGATCTCTCTGGATGATATCAGGTTGGCACATGCCTCGGGCTATGTGGATCGTTTTGTGGCAGGGGGGCTAGAGGATAAAGAGATCCGGCGGATCGGACTCAAGCCATGGACGCCTCTGATGGTCGAGCGGACTCGCATTCTCACTCATGGCACGGTGTTGGCGACACGTCAGGTGCTGGAGCATGGGGGCATCGCGGGGAATGTCGGTGGCGGCACGCACCACAGTTACTATGACTTTGGCTCGGGGTACTGCATATTTAATGATCTGGCGATCGCTGCTCGAGTCGCTCAGCGTGATTATGATGTCGGGAAGATCCTGGTTCTCGATTTAGATGTACACCAGGGAGATGGGACGGCGGCTATTTTTGAGCGGGATCCCACGGTACGGACCGTTTCGGTGCATTGTCAGGAGAATTTTCCTTTCCGGAAAATGAACTCAGATGTGGACGTGCCGATCGCAAAAGGGACGGGAGATGGGGCTTACTTAACCAATGTGGAGCGTGTGATTCGTGAGCAAGTGGAGCCATGGGGGCCGGAGCTGATCTTGTACCAAGCAGGGGTGGATGTGCTAAAGACTGATCGGCTTGGGCATTTGGAGCTGACCCCAGCAGGAGTGGCGAGACGCAATGAACTGGTCTTTGAGATGCGCCGTAGACTTGGGGATATACCCATGGTGGTGACGATGGGTGGTGGGTATGGCGAGCCGTTGGAGACATCTTGCAGGGCACATGTGGAGTTGTTTTGTCAGGCGATGGGCAATCCGTAGGCTTTGTAGACGGAGATCCCAGTCTTCCTGTTTTGGACGGCTGGGGGCCTCTGGGGCGTTCTGCTACGGTTGGTGGGGCGATGATTTGTATCAGGGGGAGTGGGGGGGGCTTTCAGAAAGAAAAAGAACGGGGATTGTCGCGGATCAACGTGTAGGATTGACATCTCTTAGGAGATCTCTATAATCGACTCACCCTAAGTATGAAAAGCCTTGCCCTTTTACTATTAGCGATCGTGAGCCTCGCCATGACTACCAGCTGCCAGACCATCGGTGGATCCGGCGGGGGAGTCGGTGTGAATGACTCGTCGCTCTACCGCAGCCAGGATCGTTTGTTCCGTGGTCAGTGATACGTGTTCAGTGATATTTTGCAGCAGCGAAGTATCGCTTTAGCGGTTATCGTGTCGGCGATATGGCCGACATCCTAAATTCCGCAACGGAGGCTCAGCCTTCTCAACATGAGCGCTTGGAGAAAGCCAAAGTGCTCGTCTATGAACGTCCCTTGGCGGCTTGCGCTCAGCTCGCAGCCGAGGTAGCCGATCTCATCCGGCAGCGCCAGAGCCGTGGTGAATCTGTGGTGCTGGGCTTGGCCACGGGATCGACTCCGGTTCCTTTCTACCGAGAGCTGGTGCGTCTGCACCGCGAGGAGGGGCTGACTTTTAGCAATGTCATCACCTTCAATCTGGATGAATACTACGGGCTGGCTCGAGATCATCCTGAGAGCTATTACCGCTTTATGCATGATCAGCTTTTCGATCATGTCGACATACCCGCCGAGCAGATCCACATACCCGATGGCACCGTAGCTCTCGATGATGTCTATGACAGCTGCCACGGCTACGAGCGCGCTATCGTGGAGGCGGGCGGACTGGACCTGCAGATCCTGGGTATCGGTAGGACGGGGCACATCGGTTTCAATGAACCGGGCTCGGCAGCCGATTCGCCGACTCGTATGATCACGCTCGATCGGGTGACTCGAGCCGATGCGGCGGCAGACTTTCTAGGCATCGCTAATGTGCCGCGCTCGGCGATTACCATGGGGGTAGGGACTATCCTAAAGGCACGCAAGATCGTGCTGATGGCCTGGGGCGGAAATAAGGCCGACATCGTACGCGATGCGGTCGAGGGTGAGATGACGGATCAGATCTCGGCCAGCTTTCTGCAGCAGCACGAGCAGGCAGTCTTTCTAGTCGACGATGCGGCTGGCTCTAGCCTGACTCGATGTCAATACCCGTGGCTAGTCGGCTCGGTCAACTGGACGGATCAGATGATCAAGCGCGCCGTGGTGTGGCTATCTGAGAAAGTCGGCACTCCGATCCTGAAGTTGACCGACGAGGACTACAACGAAAACGGTGTCGGCGAGCTACTCGCAGCTACTGGGCGAGAGGCTTATCACATCAATATCCAAGTCTTTAATACCGTGCAGCACACCATCACCGGCTGGCCGGGCGGCAAAGCCGGTACGGAAAATGAGCTGCGCCCTGAGCGCGCCAATCCTATGCCCAAGCGCGTGCTGGTACTCTGTCCTGAGCCTAGCGATGCCATATCCGGCATGGGTGGCACTATCGACCGACTGATCGAGCAAGGGCACGATGTGACGGTGGTGGCTCAGACCTCAGGAAATCTCCGAGTCCGCGATGTGGTGGCGCGAAATTTCGCCAGTGTCATCACCGAGCTGGGTGAAGTGACGGAGGGCGACCACTGGGAGCACCAGCAGCGCTACGCGCAGACGATCCTGTCTGAGATCGAGGAGAAGGGCGAATTCGGCATCGACTCTGCTGTGGTGAGGCGCCTGAAAGGCCTGATCCTCCGTGGTGAGGCCCGCGACGCCGCTGCCGAGTGCCGTCTGACCGATGCGACTAAGCTGACTTTTCTAGATCTGCCATTTTACGAGACTGGGCGCTATCGGCGCTTCGCTCTGGACGATGCTGATATCAGCCAGATGCAGTCCGTATTGGAGGAGGTCCAGCCTCACAGTGTCTTTGTGACGGGGGAGAAAGGGGATCCGAGCTCCCTGCAGGCGATGTGCTTTCGGGCCTTTGCTGAGGCGTGGCGCAGCTGTTGCGATCAGGACTGGGCGAATGACTGCTACGTGTGGCTCTACCGGGGCAAAGATCGGCCTCTGGAGTCCCATGAGATCGAGATGGCAGTGCCGATGAGTCCAGATCAGCTCCTGCAAAAGCGCGAGGCTATCTACAAGTACCGCTCTATCAGTGGTGATGAGACTGGCTCTACCGACGATAACCGCGCCATAGCTGCTGCCTATGATGGTCTGGGCATGGCAGAATACGAGGCGATCGAGGCGTACTCGAGGTGGAGTGATTCTGCTTAGGAATAGCTAAATTTTTCGCTGAAATCGGCTTGCCAAAATGAGTAAAAAGGAGTAAGAATCCCTCCGCTCATTTCGAGCACCTGCAACTCCATGGTGTAACGGTAGCACAACAGATTTTGGTTCTGTTTGTCAAGGTTCGAATCCTTGTGGAGTTGCCACTCTTTTTCTTTCTCAAAAGGTGGCAACTGTCGGTCTAATCTGACTGATCTTTAGTCGAGTCGCTACTTAGTAGACATCCTTCCGGTAGCGCTTGTCCTTTTTCAGCTGAGCCATGTAGTCGGTAGCGTCTTCCTCGGACATGCCACCTTGCTCACGAGCGATCTGGTGGAGTGCACTGTCGACATCTACTGCCATGCGCTTGGCATCGCCACAGACGTAGACGATCGCTCCTGCCTGTAGCCACTCCCATAGGGCGGGAGCGTGCTCGAGCATGCGGTGGTGCACGTAGATCTTTTCTGGCTGATCGCGCGAGAATGCGGTGGTGATCTGAGTGAGCGATCCGTCGGCTAGGGCGGCGCTCCACTCCTCCTCGTAGAAGTAGCAGGTCTCTTCGTGGATCTCGCCAAAGAAGAGCCAGGCTTTGCCTTTGGCATGAGTCGCTTGGCGCTCCTGGACGAAAGCACGGAAGGGGGCCACTCCGGTGCCTGGGCCGATCATGATGATGGGAGTCTCTTCCTCAGCAGGTGGCAGGCGAAAGCCCTTGCCAGGGGTGATAAAGCAGGGCAGTTCGGTCGTGTCGGTGACTCGCTCCGAGAGAAAGGTGGAGCAGACACCTTTGCGCGCGCGCCCATGGCTTTCGTAGGTGACATCGGCCACTGTCAGGTGGACCTCGCCGGGGACAGCGCTCAGGCTCGATGCGATCGAGTAGAGGCGGACATTGTGCCTGCCTAGAGTGCTGACGAACTCCTGAGCCTCAAAGTTGACCTCGGGATGGGCTAGTAGGAAATCGATGACCTCTCGTCCCCAGAGATAGTCGGCGAGTTCAGTCTTTTTCTCCTTATCAAGGAGGGGCACAAATTCGGCGCTAGGAGCTTTCTCGGCCATGGCGGCGAGAAATTTTTTACTCGGTTGGGTGATGGTGTAGGAGTCGGTGAGCGCCTGGCGGATGGGGACCTCTGCTTTGGCGGTATCGGTGACGATTTCTTCGCCAGAAAATCCAGCAGCCGCTAGGACTTCTTCGACCAGATCAGGATCGTTTTTCGAAAATACCGCCAGGGAGTCGCCTGGCTCATACGGCATCCCAGAGTCGCCTAGATCGATCTCGTAGTGATGAGTTGCTTTTGTATCGCAGCCTTCAGTGAGCAGGCGGTGGGATTTGAGTCGGGCGTGATATGGATTTTTTCGAGAGTAGTCACTCATGATTTTTTTGAGCATATCTGCTAGAGGCAATGTGATCTCAAGTAAAAATCCCAAAAGCTTCTCTTGAAGTGTTCAGGTTTACATTTATGATGAAATCATGGCAGCTCTAAGTGTCCCAGCTCATTTTGATGGTTCCAAGATCCAGTTGGATGAAAAGATTGAGCTTTCAAAAGACGCAAAACTAGTCGTAACCGTGATTGATGAGAGTGATACTGCTAGAGATGAGTTTTTGAAGCTCTCATCTGATAATCTCTCAAGGGCATATGGGGATGATGAACCTGAATACACTATCGAGGATTGTATTCGAGACTAATGAAGGCGGGTGATCTTGTCCTAAGTCGTGTTCAGCAGGCCGACGGGCAATTCAAGCCTAGGCCCATGTTGGTCTTGGTTACCATGCAGCCCTTTTCAGATTTGCTTGTAGTTGCCCTGAGCACTCAACTACGGCACGAAGTTGTGGGGTTCGACGAAGTCATTGATCGTGATTCCACCGATTTTCGCATCAGTGGTTTGAAAAAGCCTTCATTAATCAGGTTGGGGCTCGTCGCTACCATTGCTCAATCGGAGTGTATTGGTAGGATTGGCAGAGTTTCGGAGGATCGGCATACTCGCCTCTGCAATAAGCTAGCAGGACATATTTCGAGAGTTTAGCCCTAGGCGAGGTTTTTCCTAGTATCCTCGGTCCACTTGTCGCGCTCGGCCATGGCTAGGCGCTGCTCGTAGCGGAGGCGCTCGACTTTCTCCTGCACCTTATCAAACTCTCGGCTGTAGCGACCGCTCAGTTCGCCTTTGGCATCGGCGCGGGCGGACTTGAGCTGTTTGCCGAGGTCTTCGGCGTAGGTCTTGATCAGGTAGTCGTCGGCGCTGACGAAATATTGAGCACTGCCGGGCTCCCCCTGCCGAGCACCACGGCCGACTAGCTGGCGATCGATACGCATGCTCTCATTGCGCTCGACTACGACGACGTGTAGTCCGCCGGCATCGAGAGACTGGTGTGCTAGGGAGATGTGAGTGCCTCGACCAGCCATATTGGTCGCGATCAGCACGGAGCCAGGCTGGCCTGCCTTGCCGATGATTTCGTTTTCCTCGGAGTCCTGTTTGGCGGTGAGGATCTGGTGGGGGATGCCACGCTGGGTCAGCTCTTCGGCTAGGGCCTCGCTCTCGCGGATGGTGCGAGTACCCACTAGGATCGGCTGGCGAGTCGCGTGCCGTGCTGCGACATCCTCCGCGATAGCGATGAACATAGCCTCGCGGCTCTGGAAGACTCGCTCTGGGGCGACGGTGCGCTGGCTGGGGCGGTGCAGAGGCACGTGGGCGGTGGGCATCTCGAAAAAGCGCCAAAACTCGCCCGCTGCCTCGGCTCCAGTGCCAGTGAGGCCGCAGATGGTTTCGTAAAAGCTGAAATAGCGCTGCCTAGTGATGGTTCCACTGGTCTCGTTCTCGGGGTTGATAGGCACGCCTTCTTTGGCCTCTACAGCCTGGTGTAGGCCCTCGCGCCACGAGCGCTCCTCGAATCGGCGGCCGGTGAACTCATCGACGATGACGATCTTCTGCTCGTCTGAGATCACGTATTGAGCGTCTTTGATGAAGTTGTGCTCGGCTTTGAGAGCATTGAGGATGTAGTCTTCCCAGGGGCGTTTTAGGCGGTCCCAGGGGATACGATCGGCATCGTAGATCTTCTTTTTACCAGTGCCGGTGAGTTTGATGCTGCGGTGTGCGCCCTCGATGGTGAAGTCGGTATTTTCCGCCAGTGCTTCGATCTGCTCCACGGCATACTCGTAGGGTGCGGTCTCATTCTCGCCACCGGCTGGTGCAGAACTCATGACCAAGGGAGAGGCCGCCTCGTCGATGAGTACACTGTCGACCTCGTCGATGATGGCGTAGTGATGGCCTGTCTGACAGATAGGAGGCTCGGGGCTCTGTGACTGGAGCAGAGCGTCGCGCAGGCGCTCGCGGGGACCGGGCTTGGGCGACTGGATCATCGCTAGCTGATCGCGCAGGTAGTCGAAGCCAAACTCGTAACCCACTCCGTAGGTGATGTCTTTGTCGTACTCAGCGCGCTTCACATGGGCAGGCTCGCGCTCGGGTAGCAGGCCTACGGTGAAGCCGAGAAACTTAAAAATCGGTAGCGAAAACTCGAAGTCACGCTCGGCTAGGTAGCTATTCACTGTGATGGCGTGCACGCCTTTTCCCGCTAGGGCAAAGGCAAACGCGGGGAGTGAGACGGCGAGTGTCTTGCCCTCTCCCGTGGCCATCTCGGCGACCCCGCCGCGTACCAGAATGAGGCCGGAGATGATCTGGCAGGGATAGTGGTACATGCCATGCACTCGCCTCGATGCCTCGCGCACTACGGCGAAGCCTGGCTCGACCATCTCGTCGATCGTCGCTCCACCAGACATGACGCGCTCTTTCATCCCCAGCGCCATGTCGCGTAGCTCGGAGTCGGAGCGTTTGGCCAGATCTTTGCCGAGGAGATCGATCCTACGCAGCCGCGTCCTGTCCGAGGCGCTACTGGCAGGGCTGCGGGCGGCGCGTAGGCCCCGCGTCAGCTTGCCTTTCAGGTAGCCGCGCTTGTCGTATTGAGAGCTAAGGGAGATGGGCATCGGATTACCACTATAGACGGTCTATCGGGCTGGGTAAATAGCATCGAGTCAGTCGATACGGGCGTTATTTTTTTCGATGCATGGCTACGTGGATGATTGATTATGGTTGGGAGAGATGGATTTGAGAAAACACCCAGCTAATGTGATCTGGCGCTACTGGCCCTGGCTGGCTGTGGGAGTGGGCATGTATGGGCTGAACAGCGGCTGGGTCGCGATCGGGCTGTATCACTTAGGTATCGTAGCAGGAGTGGTCGCCAGCCGGACTAGCTGGAGCCGGATCCGAGCGGGGTTTGTGGTGAGACCTGCTATAGGACTTTGGCTGCTGGGTGTCTGTGCGGCGCCAGCTGTCGCGATCGGTCTGCCGCTGCTGGTGTTTTCGACTGCGGGTGAGGTGCGCGAGGATTTGGTCGAGGGGCTGGGTAGGCTTGGGATGGGGGGCGCGGTGTCGTTCTGGTTGTTTGTGGCTTACCTATCGCTGCCCCATCCAGGTCTGGAGGAGTTGGGCTGGAGAGAGGTGCTGGGCGTGGAGTCGCGGCGACCGCATCTGCGGGATCTGGAGTTTGCCAGCTATCATCTGCTGGTGTTGCACTATTTTTTTCCATTCCAATGGCTGCTTTTTGCCTGGTCAGTGCTCTGTCTGGCGGGCTTGAGCTGGGCATGGCGGCTACTACGGCAGCGCTACGGTGGGCTGGCTGTGCCCAGTTGGTTTCATGCTGGGGGCGACCTAGGGGTGATGCTGGGCATCTGGTGGCTGATCCGATAAAAAACCGGTTGCGCAGCCTCCTCTGAGAGCCTACAATCGCCGTCCGTTCAGGCCGGTTTTTCTGGTCTTCTTTTCGGGGCATTAGCTCAGTTGGTAGAGCACCTGCATGGCATGCAGGGGGTCAGCGGTT
>JAHDID010000048.1 GCA_020630975.1 Verrucomicrobiota bacterium | reverse complement strand
CGGGACTGGTGACTGGTAAAATTCCGAGCCCCGGAGGGGCTAACAGCTAGTAGCCTGGGGTAAAACCCCGGGTCGGATATCCTTAAGCATTACCCCACCCTGGAAGGGTGGTAGAAACGTTCTGCCAACTTTATCTCTACCACTTCTCTTCCGCTCCGGTAAGTTGCTCAAAAACGACACATCGGTTGTGAGGATTTTTAGGCTCGATTTAACCATATTCCGCCCCCTTGTACTCCCTTCTGTTTTTTGCGTAGTTATGTACTGCAGCCCCTTTACCATGGGCTTTACAGATGCTCAGAATAAAAATTAGTCAACGGTCTGAACGGCTTCAAAATTCAGCATAGATTCCTGCGAGAGTTATGTTGCGCGATAAGGGGGTAGGTTGAGGTCTGAGTGTTTATTAGTGAAATTTAGTATTAGAAATTTCGTAGGTAGCTGATTTTAACACTAATCCAGAACGATGAATCAATTGACACTAATCAACACTAATGGGAAGAGTTTTCGCCTCGCTATTATGATAAAGTCACTTCTCCTTTTTGTTGCTGTGCTAGCTGTCTGCACGATGGCGCTGGCAGATGAGCGCCCTGCCAAGGCCAACGTAGTGCTCATCTTGACCGATGACTTAGGCTGGCAGGACGTGAGATGCTACGATGTCGACGATCCGTGTGCCTATGACACGCCTTATCTCGATGCTTTCGCAAAGAAGGGGCTGATGTTTTGGCAGGGGTATTCTCCGGCACCGAGCTGCTCGCCGTCTCGGTGTGCGATCATCAGTGGTGTGCACCCTGCTAGGGCGCAGAAAACTCACGTGGTAGGTGGGCACCCGCCGGTAGCGCGAAATGTCAGGGCACCGATGATCGATCCGTGGTACAGCGGACGTATGCCGGAGGATACGTATACTCTGGCTCGGGCGCTGAAGGATCATGGCTACACCACGGGGCATGCGGGCAAGTGGCATATCGCTATCGATCACAGTGCGTTTCCTCAGCCAGGGGATGTCGGTTTTGATTTCACGAGATCGAATCGTGGTATGCACCGCGGAATGTCGGATCGATTGACCGGCTTTGCCACTAGCGACCCCAAGGATCCTTATCGCTTAGACGAGAATGGTTTTCCCTATCATCAAAACAATCAGGATGCGCTCGATTTTATCGACATGAGTAAGGCTGAGCCTTTCTTTCTATACTACTGCACCTGGCTCGTGCATGCGCCTATCGTGACTCGCAATGAAGCGCTGCTAAAGAAATATGCCGATCGTATGGGAGTGGAGCTCACCCAGAAAGATGATCGCTCGATGCGTGGGCAGAAAAATCCTTTCTACGGTGCCATGGTGGAGTCGCTAGACTACTACATGGGGCAGATCTTTCACTATCTAGACACCACAGAGGATCCTCGCTGGCCGGGCCATATGCTGAGCGAGAATACCTATGTCATCTTCACATCGGATAATGGTGGTGTGGTCGGCTACACGGATAATGCCCCGCTCGACAAGGGGAAGACATCGGCCAAAGAAGGCGGCACTCGGGTGCCTCTGCTGATAGCTGGGCCTGGCGTGCCTGCGGGGGAGCAGACCGATGTCATGGTCAATGGGCTGGACTTTTATCCCACCATCCTGTCGCTGACTGGGTGTGATCGGCCTGTGGATAAAACTCTCGATGGCTGCGACCTAGCCCCTCTGCTGCTGGGTGAGCCTAGCGATGCTAGCTTGGTCAAGCATGCTGATGACTCGGTGCGCGATAGCTTGATGTGGCATTTCCCGCACAGCGCTTACGAAAGTACGCTGATCAGCTCCGATGGCTTTAAGCTGATCCGAAATTACAACCAGGTCGGCGAGAGTGCTCGTCCACCTCTCGAGCTATTTCGCCTGTATCAGGTCGGCGCGGAGGGCTCGGAGCGAGTCGATATCGAGGAGGTTAATAATATCGCAGCTGATCATCCCGAGGTGGTTCAGCGGATGGATAAGGCGCTCACCGAGCAGCTAGAGGAGATGCAAGCTAGCTACCCGCATGTGAATCCGGCGTTTAAAGGAGTGAAGATTCCTCATCAAGATCAGGCGCCGAGCATCACGGAGGTGAGAGAGGCTAAAGGGAAGGTGATTGTATCCTATCAGAATAATGGCTCAGAGGTCCCTCAGGCTCATCTCATCTACACGAAAAATGGTGGGGAAAAGTATGAGGAGTGGTTTCGACTGATTATGAATAAGAACGCCAACGGTCGGTTTGCGATTCGTATACCCGAGGGGACTACCGATTATTTTGTCTGCTTGATCGATGAGAATCAGTTCTTGGTGTCTCATCCATCACTAGAGGGCTACCGTCGGGGGCAGACATTGTTTACCGATTTTTCGATTAAGGTGAAACAATAGCGAGGTGGATCCTCCAACTATTAGTGTTTATTAGTGACAATTGTTTCATCATGCAGGGTTAGTGTTAAAAAACTGCCTGCGAAGTTTCTAACACTAATTTTCACTAATGAACACTAAGGTAACACTAATCCGATAGGCTTCGAAAATTTGATTTTCAATCTCATAACAGGGAAGGCTGGCTGGTTAAGCGATTGTACCCTATTCACTAATTTGTGTACCCTATTCAAATTGCTCTAATTCTATGGGGTGCTGCTAATATATTACCAATACTTTTGTTGGTGCAATTTTTCTAGCTATTTTGATTCGTTTAGTCCCACCACCAATATTGGAATTCACTCGGAGCTAGATAAATAAGTGGCGTGCAGATCCATACGGACACTCCCAAGCACATGATCGGAGGTAGGACTCGGCGTAGCGGTGGGACTGCGGATGTGAGTGCTACCAGAGCTGGCCAGACTAAGCAGGTAAACCCTAAAACTGCTGTGAAAATCGCCCAAGAGAGTTCGCAGTGAGTTTTGAGATGGTCGGGGAAACCCTGCATCCCGATTGTCTTCGGCCACTGTCCGAGACTGTGGTGCATATGAAAGGCCAGAGAGTAGTATGCCGCCACGACCAGTAGGCCCGGTATCAGTAAACAGGGAAAGATCATTTTTCTCCGCGAGCGAAATGCGTCTTTTGCATGCTGGTTGGTAAACAGAAAGATCAGGCTTGCGATGAATGTGATTAATGATGGTAAGATCAGTAGCAGAATAAAACTGGCACCCATGAATATTAATTAACCATAGGAATGCTATGGATGCTACCGCTTAGGGTGCCTGCCGTCTGGAGGGTTTGCGGGGAACTATGGAGGTATAGAATCCCAGGTGGTGTCTGTGCCGTCGTCGGTGAGTCGTTCGATGCTAAGGGCCAGCTCCTATTTCGAAGCTTTTAGAAAGGCTCCGGCAGACTCGTCTAGGCACCAGGCAAAGGCTCGCATCATGACGATTTGAAAGCTGGAGCTGAAGGCGATCTCATTGGGATGGCTAATGACACAGCAGAATACTCTGCCGGGCTTAGCCTCGTCTTTGGCTGCGTGCTCTACCGTCCAGAATGCTGGCCACTTGTTGGTGTCTGGTTCTGCTGCTGCTGCGCGTTTGGAATTGGTGGGTGCGGTGGTTTCTCCTAGGAGCGTGATCTCACCTTTGTTTCCTGATTGTAGATTCCAGTACAATTCGTCGGTCACATGGATGGTATCTGGGAAGCCTTTGAAGATTGGGTGTTTGGTATCTAGGCGTATCTTTAAGTCACCTTTGCCCCATTTGGATCTGGTGGGTGGGGCATCCCAGGAGAAGGCTAAACCAATTCGCTCTGCCCATTGATCGTAGCCTTGTCGCTGCACCAGCCCTTGATGCACGACGATCACCGAGCCTCCTTGGTCTAGGTGGGCGTCCATGGTGGCATACTGCTCATCGGAGAGAGTTTTTATGGTTAAGTTGAAGACGACTAAGTCTGCCGACTGCCATTGCTCTGCAGTCGGGTAGCCTTCGATAGCCGATGCGTGGACATTCTCGATCTCGCTGATCTGTGCGGCGTATGATTTGGCGAAACGCTCGTAAGCGTGGACGTGCTTGGGGTGGTCGGGTTTTGACCAGCAGAATAGTACGTTTTTTGGCGATGAGATTGTCGTCTGGGACTTGCTTTCGGTAGCGAGAATGTCTTTGATCTGCTGGGGAGTCAGAAACTCAGTTGCCGAGAGGATTGGGGTTAGCACTATGCTGAGTAGGGCTAATAGATAGGTAGGCTTGGTGTGCATCGTGTTGTGGCTTGGGTTGCCGGGCAGCTGAAGGCAGCCCCTCCTTGACCTTGTGAGTGACTATTCGGCCGGAAAGGGGGCGTCGTTGTAGATTTTTAGCTCGTAGGAGCCGTCTTTTTGCTGCTCTACCATCCAGATCGCGACATTGTGGATGCCGGACCTGGCGGGGCCTCCGGGTTCTTCACCTAGTAGTAGTTTTAGTAGGGAGACTCCGGCGCTATTATGGCCTGCTAGTAGTATGGATTTATCTTTTTCGCCAAATTTTTCTTCGATGATGTCGATGGCGTGCTCGGTGACATGCTTCATGTAAGCGGTCTTGAGCTCGTCGCTACTGTCCGATGGGTATTTTCGGTAGTGGCGTTTGCCTCTCTCTCGGCGGTCGAAGTATTTGCGCTCTTTCTTTGGGATATGCACAGGGTCGCCTTCGTTGAGGATGGTTCTATTTACTTTGGGAAGCTTGTCGGAAAGGATCAAAGTCATGCCTTTGCCTTCTTTCAGTTCGGGCCATACCTCTGCTTTTTGGTCGGTAGCTTTCAGGTAGGGGATGATGGTGTTGCGAGCACGCCACAATGGGCTAGATGCGATGAAGTCGAACTCGTAGTTCTTTAGTTTCTCGAGCGCTTCATCGAGTTGTTTTTCGCCCTTGGGGGTGAACATATCGGAATTGCCGACATACTCTGGCCATTCTGATTTTGGGATGCCTTTCTCCTCCCAGTCGGCTTTCACATTGTGCCCGCCCTCGGCATGGCGGATGTAGTAGATCTTTAGTCCCGCATCGGCATGGCTGAGGCAGAAAAGTAAAATGAGCACTGCGGGTATTAGCTTGAGTCGAGTCGGTTGCATGTCGTTTTTAGTAGTGGTTTACGAAAGCGGAGAAGGAGTGAATAGCATGGCACGTATACCTGTAGGCTTAATCAAGGCCGGGTGCGCTGGTACATGTCTCGGATCTCGGTATCGGATAGGGCTGCCTGCCATAGGATGAGCTCGTCGATGCGACCGCAGAAGTTGCGTACTTTATGTTGGACTTGAGATTGGTATTTTTGTTTGGCCCAGTTGCCGATTTCGGCTCTGCCAAAGGCGAGACTTTGGTCTGCCTTTGTGGCTTCGCTGGAGATGAGTTTGCCGTTGACGAAATGTTTGACCACGCCGGCGTCTAGGTCGTAGACCACGCAGAGGAGTTGCCAGCGGCCTAGGGTTTGGGCCCCTAGTATAGGTGGAGAGTCGTAGCCTGCCTGCCTGCGTTTGTCTTGGTGTGGGAGGCGTGTGCCAAAGGCTAGCTCGCCCCTGCGTGATACCTGCCAGTGGGTATCGTACGGCTCGAATCCGTCGCTGGTGAGTAGGGCCTGTGTCCGGCCGGTGAGGGCATCCATACGTAGCCATACGGATAGGGTGAGCTGTCGGGAGTGTTCCGGGATATGGATTCGGACCCGGTCGGCCGTTCTTTTGAATTCGAGGGCTCCTTTACCTGGGAAGCGTCCTTGAGTCCGCTCGCTACCGACGATAGTGCCGTGGCGTCCTGAGTCGCTGCGATCGAGTAGCCTAGAGCTCTGACCCTGAAAATCATAGTAAGCAATCAAGCGAGGATCTGCAGATGTGGCCTGACTCCACTCCTGCCAGCTCTGGTATCTAGCTCGGTCGGCGTTTTTCGACAGGTGCTGCACATCGTCGAAGGAGGTGTAGGCATCGGGCTGTGGTGTGATAGGGGTGACCTCGCTCGTATCAGTCCAGGATAGTCCCTTGCCTCCTAGCAGGCGTTGTAGCGGCTCGGCATCGGACCGCTGTCTCTTATTCTCGGGGTGGTAGAGCTCCACCTCGCCATCGAATACCTGTACCTCGGCGGCGCCATCCGCCCCGACCTGGATGCCAAACTCGGTGCCCAGATCGACTAGCTGGAACTGAGGGGCGTGCACGGTAAATCCTTTGGCGTGCTCTGGGACGAAAGCACGCAGCTTGCCTCGGTAGCAGGTAGCCTCATTGGGCCCGAGCAGCTCTAGCTCGGCGGGACCCTCTACGATCAGCTGGGCACCACTGTAAAATTCTAGCTGCAGTAGGCCGCTAGCTAGGGCTAGTCGGCCGGTCGGTAGAGGTGTGCCTGCTACGATCTTTTGGTCGTCTAGCCACTCGACCTCCAGTGCCTGAGTCACTAGGGCGACGCTGTCGTCGATCGGCTCAGGCTGGCTGTCGACTAGGGTGGCATCGGACGGTGAGAAAAGGTAGCCTCCTAGGCCCAGGCCTACACCCAGGGCTAGGACGACGCTGGCGGCTAGGCCGAGCCAGTGGATGGTGGAAAAGAGAGGGTAGCTATAGACCGTCGGTGGAGTGGCTAGCGGAGCCATATCGAGTCCGGCAGATTGCTCGAGATGCAGAGCGGCATCGATGAGCTGCTGCTGGGCGTACTGACGCCTGGCCTCGGGGTATTCCAGCAGGATCTCGCGCAGGCGATCGTGCTGGTTACTGCTGAGACCGCCATCCTCTTGGTGGGATAGCATCAAGTCATCGAGTTCCTGGCTGATAGCTTCGTTCATTTTTATTATGAGGGTAGTTTGGCCACCTCTCGCTGCACACACTCGCGCAGACCTTTGCGGATACGCATGAGGGCCGATTTGGTGGCATCGGCGGATTTATTGATCTCACCTGCTAGCTCGGAGATGCTGCGACCGCTGAAGTAGCGCGAGTCGATCATACCACGGCTGGTGGGTGGCAGCTTACTCAGACAGCCGCGTAGGGCGTCTTTCATCTCGTCGAATTCGCTGGCGACCTCGACGATCTCGTCGCCGACTAGCTCGAGCAGCTCGGGGTCGAGTATGCAGCGGTCGCGTCCGTGGTCGCGGACATTGGCCATCACCTGATACCTAGCGATGGCGAATGCCCAGGGAATGAAGTCGGCGTCGGGGCGAAACTCCTCGGCCTTGCGCCATAGCACCAGATTGGTTTCTTGGAGTACATCTGCCGCCCGGTGATGATCGCCGATGAGCGAGTAGATGTAGCCGTAGAGCCGGTTTTGGCTCATGGTCAGGTGCTGGACGAAAGATTCGGAGGCCATTCCAGAGCAATTACCGGCGATCGGCGATTGGTGGCAATTTATTTCGTAGCCTATGCAGGGACACGTGATCGTGCGGACAGCTAGCGGGCGATTATGGGGTTAAATGGAAAGATGAAATGCTTTTGGCTCTCTTTGATAGGTGCCGCTGTGGTGGGGCTCGCTTTGGCTACCTCAGCTAGTGAGGAGCGGCCGCCGAATTTCGTCGTCGTGTTTGTCGATGACCTGGGCTACGCCGATCTGGGCTGTTTTGGGGCGCCAGATATTCGGACCCCTCGGCTGGATGCACTGGCGGGTGAAGGGATGCGGCTGACGCATTTCTATGCGCAACATATCTGTGGACCATCGCGGGCGGCTCTGATGACAGGGTGCCATCCGCTGCGAGTCGCTGAGCCGGGAAATGTGAAAGAAATCCACCCCGTACTGCACTCCGATGAGATCACTATCGCTGAAGTCCTGAAAACCAAAGGCTATGCGACAGGGTGTTTCGGTAAATGGGATCTGGCGCGGCATTCGCAGCGAAACTTTATACCTGAATTGATGCCGAATCACCAGGGGTTTGACTACTTCTATGGGACGCCATCGAGCAATGATGCCTTTGTCGATATCTATCGCAATGAGACGCGCATCAAAGAGAAGGCAGATATGGGGATGCTGACCAAGAATCACACTGATGAAGTGATTCAGTTTATCGAGAAACACCGTGACCAGCCGTTCTTTGCCTATGTCCCGTATTCCATGGTGCACACCCGGCTCGATGCCTCGCCCGAGTTCAAGGGGAAGTCTCCCCGTGGTTTGTATGGCGACTGTGTGGAGGAGATCGACTATAGCTGTGGCAGGATAGTCGATACTCTGAAGGAGCACGACCTGGTGGACAATACCTATTTCCTATTCACTAGTGATAATGGCCCTTGGCTTATTAAAAACAAAGATAGCGCCGATGGACATCTGCCGAAAGATCATGGCGGGTCAGCAGGACCGCTCCGCAGTGGCAAAGTCTCTACCTGGGAGGGCGGTGTGCGAGTGCCTACTATACTGTGGGCTCCTGGGCGGGTTCCGGCTGGTACGACTTGCGATGAGATCGCCGCTACTATTGATATTCTGCCTACCTTTGCTGCTCTAGCGGGTGCGAAGGTGCCTGGTGACCGAGTGCTGGATGGTGTCGATATTCGGCATCTGTTTCAGGGAGACTTTGATCAGGCGGATCCGGAGCGCTACTTTCGCTACTATTTTCTGAACTCCCTACAAGCGGTGCGCCAGGGCAAGTGGAAGCTACATCTGGCGCGGCCTGCAGAGCCAGAGTGGTTGGGTAAGTTTAGGCGGAATAATCATATCGCAGCAGAGGACTGGGCGGGATTTGAGGAGGACTTCCTCGTCGATCTGGAGGCCGATCCTGGCGAGACGCGGAGTGTCGCAGCCGAGCACCCAGAGGTGGTGGAGCAGTTGCTACAGCTGGCTGAGCATGCTCGGGCTGATATCGGAGATCATGACCGGGTGGGGGAGAATATGCGTTTTTTTGATCCGCTGGATGAGCGGCCGGAGAAGCCGAGGTTTTTGAACTTGATGGGTAAGCCGAAGCCTAAAGGGAAGGGGCAGAAGAAAGTGGCGAAGTGAGCGTTTGCCTGGGGAGAGTGTGTGAATGCAGACCTACCAGAAGTGTCTTTTTGCAAAGGCTCGGCCGGAGCCTGATTTTTAGGTAGCGTTCGAATTCTTGGGCCCGGTCTTTGGAGTCGAAGGCGTGGTAGCAGGTTAGTTTCCAGGGCGTGTATTTTGCGGTGTGCTTGGACCCGCCTTCGTTATGCTTTTTGAGGCGGGCGCGGAGGTCTGAGGTGACGCCGATGTAGGTTTTGGTGGGGTGCGACTCGCTGCGTAGCAGGTAGACGTAGTGCATGGCTAGGTGGCTAGGCCCTCCTTCGCTCTATCGAGCTATGGCGGGCAGCCTTCGCCAAGGTTACGGCTTGCCAGCCGTAGCCTTGGCGAAGGCTGGAGGTGAGGGGAGTCGAACCCCTGTCCTAATGATCATCCCGATAAGCGTCTACATGCATAGCCCGATCTTTTAGTTTAGGGGAGGAGCCTTCGATGGGCAGAATTCCCGTTCCCCGATTGCCCTGTAAGATCTCGCCTCTACAGCCGGACACCCGCTGCGAGACCAGCCTGCTAAGTTGTTGCGCCGGGTTCCTCAGCAGGCGTCGGGAACCGGGCGGGCCAGCTTAATTAAGCAGCCAGAGCAAATGTATCTTCGTTACTTGCAATTATTAGTTTAATCGGCTTTTTACGAGGCCAACCGATCAACCTCGACACGCAGCTTACCCTTCAAAACACCAGTCGAAACCAGTACACCCCCGGATTAGCCCTATCTTTTGGGAGCGGCAACTTATCGGATAACGCGGCTGGAAGCAAGTGGCGAAATGCTCGCTGCGAGGGCGGGCGAGTAACCGCATGAGGGCCTTGGAAGAAGGCAAGTCACCGTTCTGTCGTCCCTGCCGGGACTTTGCTGGTGTTTTTGGGCTAGCGTCCGGTGGTTTCGCTGCGCTTCACCACCGGCTATTGTCTGTCGTGCCTCTGGCACGTTTGAGTTCTCACAGAGTTTCCCAAAGAAACTCACAAGTTTTTCACAGGTTCTCCACATGGGTGGCTTTGAGGGTGCCGGGGGTGCCTAGCTGGTAGCTGCCGGAGGAGGTCTCGATGATCTCCCAGCCGTAGGAGGACATGCGGTTGCCGTACTCGCTGCGGCAGATGGTGGCTCCGTGCTCGTCGCGGCGCCAGAGACCGGCGTCGTTGCCAGCGATGGGGGTGGCTGAATCCCAGACTTCCTCTACTATCATGCGGTCGTAGCTTTGTCGCGGTGCGGCTTGTGTGGCGACTGGCATATCTCCCGAGAGTGAAAAAAGTTCATCAGACATGGTGTATCTACGTTCCCCAAGAGATAGTTTAGATCAATTGAAATTTTAGATCTATTTTATACCTCGACACCGCCGACGTAACAAAACTCGACCACGTGCTGATCGGGATCGGCTATAAAGATCTGTTTGGCCCCGTCGGGCCGGATGTTGATGTTGACGATCTCAGCTCCGGCGGCCTCGAGATGGGCCTGGCAGGCGTCGAAGTCGCTGACCTCCATGGCAAAGTGGCTGCCGCGCGGGTGCTCATGTACGGGGGTATCGAGGCCCTCTAGGAGGTGGAGCTCGCGGGTATCGCCGAGGGCAAACCAGGCGCCATCGAAGTCGAAGGCGGGTCTGGGCTTTTGCTCGAGGCAGCAGACCTGTCGGTAAAAGGCGATGCTGCGAGGCACGTCGCTCACTTGGAGGGCGACGTGGTTGAGATCGGTGACGGATATCATGGGTGAAAGGTGGAGTGGGCGGAACTCTGGGGAGTCCCGCTACAGTGAGTTCCTAGGTTAAGCGAATTTCTGAGTGCTTTGGAAAAGGTGTGTAGATGGAACTCTGGGGAGTTCTTCTACCGAGCGCCGTGGCGTAGAGGAACTCCCCAGAGTTCCCCTGCTCGGTGCTATGAGTGCTTAGAGTTCCTTGATCTGCATCTTCCGGAACCACACCTTTTGGCCGTGGTTTTGGAGGCCGATCTTGCCAGATCTGGGTAGGTCTTTGAGGGCGGTTTTGAACTTGTTGTCGCTGCCGTCCGGGTTCTTGCCTGCGGTGTCCCAGTTGTCGACATTCACATAGGTGATCGGCTTGTTATTGATCTTTACGGTGATATTGGGCCCTTTGCAGATCAGCTGAAAGCGATTCCACTGGCCGACAGGCTTCGAGGGGTCGAAGTCGGGTGCCTGGCCATCGTAGAAGGAGCCGTTTAGCTTGTTGGCGGAGAGTGGCTTGCCTTTGTTTTTTTGGAAACCTTCGTTGTCCATGAGCTGGATCTCGAAGCCGCCCTGCACCGGATTGCTCGGATCGGTGCGGTAAAAGACGCCGCTGTTGGCACCGGGAGAGAGCTTGTACTCTAAGGATAGGGAGAAATCGCTGTAGTCTTTCTTGGTCCAGATGTAGCCCATGCCTACTTGCTTCTCCTTGCCGTTTTTGTCCTTCACGGTCTTCATGTTGCAGGTGATGGTGCCGTCTTTCCAGATCTCCCAGCCTTTGGGCTCGTAGGTCCATTTGGCGAGGCTGTTGTTGCTGAGGAGAAACTCGGGCTTGATGTCTTTGAAGGTTTTCTCCAGTAGCTCGGCCTCGCGGCGCTGCCTGTAGTAGCTGGATAGCGCGATAGCAGAGGCCTGATCGTCGCCATCGTAGTCCCAAAACTCCTGCAGCACAGCCTCGCAGGCGGGGAAGTCCTCGCCGGTGTCGCCGACTCGCTGGCGCAGGGCGGCTAGGCGATCTTTGAGCTCGGTGACTATCTCGCGGTACTCGGGGTTGCTGTATTGATTGACGTTCTCGAGGGGATCTTTCTCTAGATCATATAACTCCCAGGCGGGTGGTGTGCGGTAGCCGCCCTGGTAGCTACAGGCATAGTAGTAGATCAGCTTGTGAGTCTTGGTGCGGATACCGACATGGCCGGGATTGTCATGGTGGGCCATGTGCATCCAGTAGCGGTAGTAGGCCTCCTGCTTCCAGCCCTCGGGCTCCTGGCCGGTCTCGCAGATAGATTTGAAGCTTTTGCCCTGCATGTAGTCGGGTGTGTCCACTCCGGCAAAGGCGAGCATGGTGGGTGCGTAGTCGACATTCTCTACGATGGCATCGGTGCGGGTACCGGCTGGGATCGATTTGGGGTAGCGCACGAGGAATGGCATGCGCATCGACTCCTCGTACATCCAGCGTTTGTCCTGGTAGTCGTGCTCGCCGAGCATGAAGCCCTGATCGCCAGTGTAGATGATGACGGTATTGTCCATCTGACCGGTCTCCTCGAGGTAGGCAAAGAGGCGGGCTAGATTATCGTCGATACCCTTCACGCAGCGTAGGTAGGTCTTGAGGTAGGCCTGGTAGGACATCTCGGTGATCTCGCGCTCGGTGTAGTCGGCAGGATCGTAGTCGGCAGGAAAGTCTTTGGGGAAGCGAGGTGGCAGATCGACGGCGTAGGAGCGGCGTGGATTGCGATTGCCGATGGAGGTGCCGACGTGTGGCACCAGCTCGTCCTGATAGCCGCGAGTGGCGATGGAGCCGAATTTTGGCTGATTCTCTGGCCAGAGATTGTCCGGCATCGGCACATCGACATCGGCCAGGTAGCTATCGTAGCGGGCCGCGTGCTCGAAGTAGTCGTGCGGTGCCTTGTAGTGATGCATCAGGAAGAATGGCTGATCTTTTGCCTCGCGATTTTTCAGCCAGTCTAGGGTGATATCGGTGATGGCATCGGAGCTGTGCTTGTCTTCAAACTTGATAGTATTTTGGCCCCATTCTTTATCTCCACGTACGCGGAAGGTGGGATTGTGGTAGTCGCCTTGGCCAGGCAGCACGGTATAGAAATCGAATGCGGCGGGCTCGACTTTGAGGTGCCATTTGCCGATCATGGCAGTCTCGTAGCCGGCCTTTTTCATCTCGATGGCTAGGTATTGATTTTCTGGCTCGACTTTGCCGGAGAGATCGTAGCTGCCATTGGTGTGGGCGTACTGGCCGGTCAGCACACACGCTCGGCTGGGTGAGCAGATCGAGTTGGTGCAAAAGGCATTCTCGAATAGGATACCCTCTTTGGCTAGGCGATCGAGAGTGGGTGTGGGATTGAGCGCGGCCAGACGGCTGCCGTAGGCGCCGATGGCGTGTGCCGCGTGGTCATCCGACATGATGTAGATGATATTGGGCTTTTGATCCGCAGCAGTGGCGGCGCTCAGACCCATGATGAGGCTGATAGTGGATAGCAGTAGGTATTTCATGATCGGAAGTGCGATTGTACCCTATTGAGTGAAAATTGTACCCTATTGAATTTGGCGTTTGTTTACTTCGGCAGGACCCAAAAATTGCGGTAGGCGACGGGATTGCCATGGCCCTGTAGGTAGATGTAGTCCTCAGGCTTTTCGGGGCGTTTGCCGCCAGCGCCGGTGCCGGTCTCTAGCTCGTAGTCATCGTGGATCAGCACGCCATTGTGGCGCACGGTGATGCGGGCATTGGCCACCTTTTTGTCGCCTTCGAACTTTGGCGCGGTGAAGTCGATATCATAGGTCTGCCAGGTGAGTGGTGGGCGCGACATGGGCATGTCGGGGAGCTTGAGTTTGTAGAAGCTACCGCACCACTGCTTGTTGTCGGATTGGGGTTCGATGGCATTGTTCTCTTTGTCGCGAAAGTCTAGGGCAAAGGAATCGAGCACTTGGATCTCGTAGTTGTTGAAGATGTAGACGCCGCTATTGCCTCGGTCTTGGCTGCTCGGTGTGCGGGCGGGCTTGTAGGGCAGGCGAAACTCGAGGTGCATGGAGAAATCGCCGACTTTGGTCTCGGTCTTGGATCCCGCCCAGATCAGGCCGTCTTTTACTTCGCCTTTGAGGTGTTCGGTGGCTTTGCCATCCTGCAGCATGATCAGTGCGCCCTCGGGAGCTGCTTTGCCCATGGTCGGGCTCTGGCGCTCGATTTTTTTCAGCGACTGTACTTTTGCTTTGAGGCTGGCGGTGTCGAGGATTTCGGATTTCAGCGCGCTCTCATCCCAGCCAGCATCGGGTAGACCGCCCTGGTAGGTGAGCACGAGGAATTGGCCATCGGCCATAGCCGCAGCCTGCACTCCAGTGCCCTCGCCAGCGTACTCCCCCTGTAGCGCAAACGACGGATCCTCGGCTAGAGCGGCGGCAGGATCGGTCCAGGTCGGCACGGGTGTTTTGTCTTTGGAGAAAGCAGAAGTGGCGATCGGCAGGCAGAGAGCGGTGCCCAGTAGCAGGATTTTCGTAAACGTTCGCATCGAGCAAGGTGGGCAGGCTGAGGGGGAATGTCAAAGCACGCTAGAGGGCAGGATCGTGGCATGATTTTCGTGTTAACCTGACTAAGAAAATGGCTGGGGGAGCCCAGTCGCAAGCGAGTGGGGATGGGCAACTTGGGCTTTGAAAATCGCTGGTGTGGGGTTTACTGCGGTGACATTCTCGGACTGACATCACATGAAGCGCACCATCTCTCTTTTTATCCTGATCCTGATCATCGCTGCTATGGTGGTGGCGCCATTCGTCAGTGGTCTGTCGGTACTGAAATGGCTGGCGCTGATGTCGCCGATGCTGGGGCTGCTGATGTTTTCGATCTGGTATGCCATCTTTGGCTGGGGTAGACGGCCGCAGCGGCTGCGTGTGGCAGGGCTGATCTTTCTGCTTTTCCTGCTGATCTCGGCGGGGATCGGACTGCTGACTCGCTACGAGGGTTCTACCTCGGGGGCCTCGATGCCTCGACTGGTGTGGAAGTGGACTGAGAAAGAGGATGTGCGCGAGGGGATCGAGACCACGGTGAATGAGCAGGCTGTCGATCAGACGATCGAGCAGGAGGCAGCCTCGGTGGCGACAAACTTTATGGGCCCGGGGCGCGATGGCATGTGGGCCGAGGTGCCTTTCTCGCTGGACTGGCAGAGCACGCCGCCGACAGAGCTGTGGCGTAGGCCGATAGGCGATGGCTGGTCGAGCTTTGCGGTGCGCGATGGGATGGCCATCACTCAGGAGCAGACCGATGCGGGCGAGCAGGTGAGCTGTCTGGAGCTACTGACTGGGCGCGAGATCTGGACCGATGTCGATGGAGGGGTGGACTTTATCGATTCGATGGCGGGCACGCCGCGCGCTGTGGGTGCGGTGATGGGTGGCGAGGGCCCTCGGGCGACGCCGACGATCTACGAGGAGCGAGTGTATGTGTATGGCTCGACAGGCATCGCCAAGTGTCTCGATCTCCAGAATGGCAAGCTCCGCTGGAAGCGCAATGTGCTGGATGATCACGGCTGCGATAGCCCGAAGTGGGGCAAGAGCAGCTCGCCGCTGATCCTCAAGGAAGAGCAGCTGGTGGTGTTCACCGGTGGCGAGGAGGCCGGTGTCACTCTGGTGGCCTGCGATCTCGGCACAGGCGAGACCAAATGGCTCTACGAGGGGCAGGGTGCCAGCTACAGCTCGCCGCGTGTGCTGACGATGCTGGGCAAGCGCCAGATCGTGAGTGTGAACCAATTTGATGTGACTGGGCACGATCCGGCCACGGGTGAAGAGCTGTGGCGCTACCAGTGGGGTGGCACTTACCCCAAGGTTGGCCAGCCTCAGCCTATCGGCGAGGATCGACTGCTGGTGACAGCTAGCTACGGTGTCGGCTCGCCGCTCATCCAGCTGAGCCGCGAGGGTGACAAATGGCAGGCCGAGCAGGTGTGGAAGACCAAGTGGATGAAGACAAAGTTCAGCACCGCCGTGCTCATCGATGATCACGCCTACGGCATCGACGAGGGGCGCCTACTCGCCCTCGATCTCGAGACTGGCGACCGCGTGTGGAAGCGCGACAAGACTGGCTTTGGCCAAAACCTACTGGTCGGCAAAGACCACCTGATCATCCAAACCGAGCCCGGTGCGGTGGTGATGGGGCAGATCGGTCCCGAGCAATTCACCGAAAAGGCTAGGCTAGAGGCCCTGTCCTCGATGACGTGGAATACACCGGCACTGGCGGGGCGGTTTCTGCTAGTGAGGAATGATCGCGAGGCGGTGTGCTATCTGCTGCCCAAGGGGGAGTAGGAGAGATGATGACAAATAGGGCGAAAGCGATCGTAGGCACGGGGCTTTGCCTAGTTTCGTTTCTTTCGTTCTATTTTGGTCTGGTGTGGTTTTTGCGAAGTTATTATTCGCAGTGGCCGAAGGAAGAAGGGTATCTCAACCTGACGTTTTTCGGCTGGATATTTTTGATCCCTTTGGTGTTTTTGATTGCGGGATTTGTGCTCAATAAGCAGGTGCTAAAGCGAGAGGTGTTCTATAGGTGGCATTTCATTTCGATGCTGCTTGTATCTCTGCTATTCGGCGTGTTTTTGTTTCCTTACGGCATCTTGATTGGCCTGTATCTCGTTTGGGCGTTTTTGGGTAAGAGGAGACAGTATTTTTTGTAGGATAATTACAAGGAGGGCTGCGATTCCTCCCATGCTTATCGGGATGCCTGCTCCAAAAACTAGGGCGACATAGGTAATGCCATGTGAAGTGTAAAGGTTATCGGCAAATGTACTGATACTATCCCGGTGGAAGAACCAATCCTGAAAAATGGTAACTGGTTGGAAGAGCTAATCAAATTGTATAGATGTGCCGAGGTTGTAAAGGGATCCAGATAAGGTGTATAAGCCCACAAAGATGCCAGCGTAAAGAGGCAAATTTCGATATAGAACCCTCATGGCAGATTCTTTACATTAACCCAATTCTCGGATTCTCGGGATCTTTATCTGCTGCATTTGCTCTGATCGATTTCCAGAGCTCTTTGTCAGTGGCGATTTGTCAGCTTTGTAGATAGAGTGAAACCTCTTTCATCTCCTGTGGAGGCAGTTTGTCGATTCGTTCTTTTTTCTCATCTACGAGCATAGCGTAAATTGGAAGATATATGTTATTTGGCTAGATGCATTTTGCTCATCATCACAATTATGGCTCAAGGAGGGGCTGCCTTTAGCTGCCCGGCAGGCTGCGCCATAGATTTCGGCCGAGGTAGCCGGGCATCTGAAGGCAGCCCCTCCTTGGACGTGAGTCTTTGGCTATTCTTGCGGCTGTAGCTGGCTTAGCTTGATTGGGAAATCTTTCACCGATTCGCCTCCGATATCGATGCAGCGAAAGGTGATGATGGGATCGTCGGGCTGGAAGTCGAAGTGGAGCTGCCCCCAGAAGTTGCCTTCGTTGTAGGACCAGATGGCTTGGTCGCGAGTTTTGTGGGTGTGCATGTTGGTGACTTTGGCGGAGACGAATTCGTAGAGGGGGTAGCCGACGTCGTAGTTCATCTGCCAGATGTCGCTGCGGTGGCGATCGCCAGAGATCAGGACGACACCGCCTATTTTTTCATCGCGGATGGTGGAAAAGATCTCGTCGCGCTCGGCGATCGACCAGGGGCCTGACCAGGAGTCTTTGCCGCCTTTGTCAGCCTCGTCGGCCCACATGGTGCCGGAGGCGAGGACTTTGACTTTTGCCTTGGAGGATCTCAGGGCGTCGAGGAGCCAGGCTTTTTGATCGGGGCCGAGCATGGTCTGGTCGGCTTTGTCGCGGTAGAAGCGACCGTCGGTCATGAAAAAGTCGACATCGCCTAGGGTGAACTGGTGCCAGGTGCCGGGCATCGACTCGCCGCCGCCGTAGGCGGGGTTGTTCCAGTTTTCGCGAAAGACTTGCCAGTTGGGGCGCTTCCATGCGGCGTCGAGTCCGGCGCCGCCCTGCGAGTCGTTCATCGCCATATCGTGATCGTCCCACACGGCATAGAGGCCTACGCTGGCGGCCAGCTCGGCCCAGGCGGGGCTGAGGTAGCGACGGTAGTAGAAGAGCCGCTGGGCTCCGCGGCGGTGCTGGACATCGATGTACACATTGTCGCCGAGGCCGAGGTAGGCCATGGGACGAGCGCGGGCCATGGTCTGCCAGGCGTGTTCATTGATGGGGACGTAGCGCGAGCCCGAGCCGAAATCGATGTGATAGGCGACTCGCTGGCCTCTGGCTGGAGCGGTGCGAAACACAAAGGTATCCCGCTGGATCACCTGCTCGCCGACATGCACGGCGTAGCGGTACTCGGTAAAGGGCTCTAGGTCCTCGATAGTGAGGACGGCGGTGAAGTCGCGCTCGGCGCTGGTCTGAGCCGCTGCGCTCTCGGGCCCGTCGACGATGGCGACTTTGACCTCGGCGGGGCCAGCTGTGCGCACCCAGACCCGCACGGAGTCTGGCTGGATGTCGCCTAGGGCAGGTCCATTGAATAGCTGCAGGTTGTGCTTTTCCACCAGCTCGACAAAGGCGGGCTCCTCGAGCAGCTCAGCCATGCCACCCTCGGCACCGTGACGGCCAGTCTGGCCCGCTTTGTCCGAGCCGTAGAGCGCATCGATCAGGTAAGGATCGAGATCGAGCATCATGGGGTCGGTCTCATGTTCGGTGATGGGTTCTTTGGCGGTAAGAGGCTGCTCGCAAAGGCAGGCTGTTGCGAAGAATAGGGTGAAGAAATGAGTGAGTTTCATAGGCTGTTGGGTTCGATTCACAGATTTTCAGGATTGGACGCAGATTTCACAGATTTTGAGATGCCTCGCATAGGTGTGGTTGGTGTCGAAAAACTGGGTTTATCAATGATTTCAATAGAGTTTGGAAATAATTCAATAGGGTACAATCTCCACTCAATAGGGTACAGTCGCCCGCCTCAGAGCCAAATGGAGAATCGCGGACGTAGTCACTGGTGAATGGCACATCCTGTGCCATTATGCCTTGATTGGCTCGTCTATCGAGCTACGCTCGCGCCCTCAGATTACACGCCTCCCAGCACTATTTTAGGAAAACGATATGGACCGAAACGCAAAAAAACACTCCACGCCCATGAGTATGCTCTGGGGCAACACTATCGGTCTTTCCTGGATGTGGGGGCTGGGGCTGTTCTTTTCGGTGCAGTTCACTATCCAGTTTGGTCTGGTCGGTCTGCTCTGCTTTGCGGTGCCCAATGCGCTGGGTCTGTTCCTTTTCGGCAAGATCACCGATAGAATCGCTCAGAAGGGCGAGGGTGGTGAGTCGCTGGCGAAGTTTTACGACAAGTGGTCGAAGCCGTTTCGCCTGCCGCTGTTCCTTTATCAGATCGCAGCCCTGTCGCTGACTCTGTTTGCCATCATCCGCTACCTGTGGCAGCCGCTGGGCTTTGAGTACAACTTCATCTACCTGCCACTGGGAGTGCTGGTGGTGCTGGCTGCTGCGTTTTTGTTTGGTGAGGAGTTCAGCATCAAGCGGATCAAGTGGAGCCACTCGGTGATGCTGATGCTGGCACTGGTGGCCATGCTGATTCTCGTGGTGGTAGAAAAGCCTGCTCTCTTTGCTGCGGGTCGTGCACCATTGGGCGAGGCGACTAGTATTGGTTCGCTGTGGGGCTGGATCGTGCCGATCTGTGTGGGTCTGCTGGTCGGGCCATGGATGGATCTGCAGCACTGGCAGCGCGCCATCGAGATCCGTCGCGAGGGGCTGTCGATCACCAAGAGCTATGCCTTCGGATCGGCCTTGTTTTTTGGTCTGCTTCTGTTTCACGGTTTCTTCGCCAATTGGGCGATGATGGCTGGTGCGGCTGAGTATGTGAGGACTGGCTGGCTGGACTTTCAGTATGGTCACCAGGTGATGACTGAGTATTTCTACGCACAGCTCGCGGACAAGCCGATCGTCTTTGGTGCTTACGCGACTTTCATCTGTGTGTGTATCCTGACGACTCTGGACAGTGGTTACATCGCGTTGCGTTGGTTCTTCAGCACTTACTTTGCGGGTAGCAACAACATGCTGCTGACTCTCATACCGTCGAAGCTGCTCACATCGCCGATTCCTAGTTTTATCATCGCGACATTGATTGCTGCTGTGGCTTTGCTGTGCAGGCTGGAGCTGGAGTATTTCATGATTTTCTACGCCACTTTCTTTGTGGCTTACTCGACGCTGGGTATGCTGCGCACGCTGCGCGGTAAGACTGGCGAGGACATCCCACAGGTGAAGATGTTTTGTGTGGGTGCGATCTCGGTAGTGATCTTTGCGTTTGGTTATCTGCGCGAGGTGCCGTTTTTCATGGCATGTGGATCGCTGGTGCCGCTGGGCTACATCATCTGGCTATTTTTAAAGAGCCAGACCGAGGGCGAAGCCGAAGAGCAGCTGGTCACCACGCAGGCGACTACTGCTGCCGCTGCGGCGCAGCCCGTGATCGAGGCGATCGCCAAGACTCAAGGTCTACCAGAGGGTGCTGAGCTGGCGCTGACCGGTATCGCAGGGCCGGATGGGTCGGTGGGCTACTTCGAGGGCAATACCTTTGTGCACAGCTTCCTGAGTACCTATGCCGATACCAATTCGGTGGGGAATATCTATTTCGCCATGTATGCGATGTGGGTGGGTAAGACTCGCGAGCTATTCTTCCGCAAGGTGCTACCGGAGTTCGATTTGGAGACTACGGAGTATTACATCCTGACTCGTAGCTTCGAGCATAAGTTCGTCCGCGAGGCCAAGGAGTTTGAGAAGATCCGCATCGAGCTATCGATCGGAGAGTACAATCGCAAGTTCGTCGAGCTGAATCACAAGGTCCTCGATGGGACGAATAAGGTGCTCGGCAAAGGTAAGCAGAGTCTGATGTTTGTGGCATCGGAGGACTACTCACTGATGGATATCCCTGGCCAGCTGATGACGGCATTTATCGAGTATGTCGATAAGCCGAATCCTGAGGTGGAAGTGCCTAGCTAGGTGGGGGCTAGCTGGTTAAGATCCTATAGGGCATATATGACCTATAGGACCTATTTTGTAGGCGTGTGGTAGCCAGGAAGTTTTTGGGAGCGAGGGGCGGCGAACGCCAGAGAGTGGAGTTTCGTCGTGTTGAGCCATTGGCTTGGGTATTGGCGGGATGCTCTGCGGGCCACTCGTTGACACTCGCCGCCACATTTTTGTTTTGGCTTATGGGGCGGTAGCTGCTGCGAAATCCCTATAGGACGTATATGGCCTATACGGCTTATATCGCATGCGGGGAGTGGTGGTGTTACTTATTGGTAAAGCTATCGATAGCTTGTCTGTGGGCCGCGATCCTTCTCCCTATACCGAACTCACTGGGTGTCTCGAATGTCAGGGCGCTTTCGACGTGATCGACTGCTAGGTAGAGAGCCTCGGGCCAGCCGCCGGCTAGTTCGGTTTCGACGAGTTCTTTGATCTCGGTGAGGGGATGATGGGCTAGGGCGTTTTGAAATTCATTGCCATCGATGATGGGGCTGGTGTCGGGGGCGATGATGGTGGAGGTGGCATCTAGGATGGTGCGGCCTAGGCCGGGGGTATCGGTGATCTCGTAGAGGTAGGTGCCGGTGGCATCGTAGTCCTCGTGTAGGCAGAGGGCGCGGGTGTAGCAGCGGTCGGCTAGGAGCTTCTGCCAGGCTGCTATGAGGGGGATGCTGCTATCCTGGAAGGCGCGATTGAGATCGCAGCCGGTGAAATCTGTCCGAGTGTTATCGATGAGGCCGGTGGGATTGAGACAGGGGAGGATGGTGATGCTGTTTTTCAGGATCCATTCTGGATTTGCCTGTGCCCACTGTAGAACGGCCCAGACTGGTGCGGGCTCGTCGCCATGGACGCCGGCGCTGATGTAGTAGCTGGCCCGTTGGGTAGAGCTGTAGGAGTCGATGGCCAGGATGGGGTGACCCTCGACTTCAGCGATGGTGTGTAGGGGCAGGCTGTGTGTGCGGGCTAGGGTTCGCCATTTCTTTACGAGCCTTTTGTAGTCGTGGGCGGAATGCGGTAGGTGCTGGTCGGTGTCCATGGTTTGGCTATGGTGAGGATACACGGTGAGGGAAGGGGAATCCATGCCCTTTACTTGTTAGAGTTGTGGCGGCCACATTTGCGCGGACAGCGTACCCTCCTTCCATGAAGTCGGCTACTCTCGTCTATCCACACCAGCTTTTCCCCAAGCATCCTGCGCTGAAGAAGGATCGTCCGGTCTTTTTGATCGAGGATGGGTTGTTCTTTGGTGATAAACATGCCGCGCCCGGCAGATTCCATGTGCAGAAGATCGTGCTGCACCGCGCCTCGATGAAGGCCTATGCCGACGAACTGAGTAAAAAGGGCTACACGGTCACCTACATCGATTATGATCGAGAGAAGGTGACGGAGGATCACATTCGCAGCCTGCAGGAGGATGGCTATGAGAGTGTCTACCTGACGGATTGCTGCGACTTTCTACTCGAGAAGCGCCTACGCCGGACAGGTATCGAACTGAACTTTCTGACCACGCCGATGTTTCTCACGCCCGCGGACTGGGCGGATGCGCACTTTGACAGTCGGAAGAAGCCGTTTATGGCGAAATTTTACGAGGAGCAGCGAAAGCGTATGGGCATACTCGTGGATGCAGACGGCAAACCTGAAGGTGGCCGCTGGAGCTATGATGATGAAAATCGTAAGCCCATGCCCAAGCGTGGCGGGTTGATCACACCAGCGGATCTAGAGGTGAAACAAAATACCTATGTGAAGGAGGCGATAGCCTACACCGAGGCGAACTTCGCCGACTACCCTGGCCAGCTGGATACTTTTGCCTATCCGGTGACGCGCAAAGATAGTCTAGCCTGGCTGAAGCGGTTTCTGGCCGAGCGCTTTGTCGAGTTTGGTCCGTACGAGGATGCGATATCGCACAAAGAGCGAACGCTTTTTCACAGTCTTTTGACACCGGTGCTGAATATCGGTCTGCTGACACCGCAGGAGATCGTGGATGCGGCGATGAAGGCGGCGGATGAGAAAGGGGTGCCGCTCAATTCCCTAGAGGGATTCCTGCGTCAGATCATAGGCTGGCGAGAGTTCATGTATATCATGTATCGTCGCCATGGGTTGGAGATGCGTACCTCCAACTTTTTTGATCACCAGCGTGATCTACCGGAGGCATTCTGGACCGGTGAGACAGGAGTGTTTCCTGTCGATCACACGATCCAGATGGTCCTCAAGTATTCATATTGCCACCATATCGAAAGATTGATGGTCTTGGGTAATTTTTTGTTACTGGGAGGCTACCATCCCACTCAGGTCAACGACTGGTATATGGAGCTCTTCATTGATGCTTACGACTGGGTCATGGTGCCCAATGTCTACGGAATGAGTCAATTCGCTGATGGTGGCATCTTCACTACCAAACCCTACATTTCCGGTTCCAACTACGTAAAAAAGATGTCCGACTATCCAAAAGGCGAATGGTGTGACATCTGGGATTCTCTTTTCTGGAGTTTCATCAGTAGAGAGAGAGATTTCTTCATCCGTCAGCATAGACTCGGAATGTTGGTCCGAAGTCTCGATAAAATGGACGAAGAAAAACGACTTGCTCATAGGCAGAGCGCAGAGTCTTTTCATAATATTTTGTGCAATAAATAGGCTTAGCTAACCTTTTCGCCGTATTTGTGCTCGTGGAGGTCTCGTGATTGATCGGTCCAGCGGTCACGGATGACTCGCTCTCCGAAGGGGAGGATGGCGGCAAATTCATCGATCACAGTCTGTTCCCAGAGAGCGATCTGTTTGAATCGATACACACCAAATTTATTGAGAGCTTTCTCTAGTACCTTGCCGACTCCCTTGATCTTTTTGAGATCATCGACTTGGGCTGGCTGGTCGGTATAGATCACACCAAACTGGTGGTGTGTCTTTACGTTCTCTCCTGAAAAGGCTGATATAGGGACAATCTTGTTCTCCTCGACTTCCGGGGCATGCTTGGCAGCAGCTTCCTCTAAATTGAGCACCTTCTTTTGGAGCAAGGCGTAGCGCTTGTGCAGATTGGCGATTTCCTTGTTTTTGGATTCCACCTGTAGTCTGAGGTTTTCGTTCTCCTCTGAAAGCTCCAGAGAGGCTAGGCTGAACTCGATAGTCGGCTGCTCGTCGTCGAGCTCTATCTCTGGGGTCTGGCTCTGCAGGGCTTCGATCTCTCGCTTGGCGCGATCGTTTGCCTGCTGCAGGGTGCGCACTTGCTGGCTGAGATCTTCGATCTGCACATCGCGGTCGTCGACCTCGCCGACGATCTCGAGGTGTGTGCCGTCCAGATCGTCTAGATTGATACTATTGAGTAGATCTTCATCCTCATCTTTGGTCGAGGCTTGGGCTAGCCTACGGTGCAGCTGGATGACGTGTTGCTCTCGGCGCTGCAGTTTCTTTACCAGTTTGTCGAATGCTCTGACGACTTCTAGGCCGAGTTTGTTTTGCTCATCGACGGTCTGTCGGAATCCCCGACCGCTCGTCGCTTTGCGAGCGTGAGCATTGCTGATACGAGTCAGGTATTTGGACAAGTATAGGTGCGATGCCCATAGGCCCAGTGCGAAAAATCCGCACATGAGGGCGCTGACTGGGAGTAGCAGTTTCAGTACGTAGCCTACTTTCTCTGCGTGCTCTGCTACAGTGTAGGTCTGCGCTAGTTGGTAGTAGATGAGGTCCATGTTTTCCATGGTGTGGTGGGTTTGGGTTGTGGTTAGCCGTGAGTGGCTATGACTTCTTCCAGTTTAGCTTTGGTAAGCTTGGTCTGGCGCCAGGTTCGGTGATTGACTTGAGATTGGTCGCGGTTGCCTTTTTCGAGTTCCTCGGCCAATCGGGCACGGCCGTTGAAACACAGAAATCCGACAAAGATACCAGCACAGAAAAACACGAAACCAGCAAGGGCTGTAGCGACACAGCCGACTAGGAATTGATTTTCAGCAGCTAAAGAAGCTAGTGCTAAAGGTGTGATCATGAGTGTATGAAAGTGTAAAAAATAGGTCTAGAGGCTATCCAGAGAGATTTCGACTCGTCGACTTTTCCAAAGATCGGCAATGAGGGAGCCGGATGCGTCTTCGGTGAAACTTTTTTGAGTCATTCTGATGAGTGGAACGCCTGCTTCTGCGAGTGCCACCATCACGGCGCTGGCGCGCTTTTCGCTGAGTTGGCGGTTTACCTCTGGGTTGCCACGCTGATCGGCATAACCGCCGACGATGAAGTTTTGATCGGTGGGAAATTGTCTGATGAGGTCGGCTATTTTGTTTACTTTCTCCAAGTCACCCGCACTCAGCTGAGAACTACCGGTTTTGAAATAGATGGAGTGCTCTTTAAATTGCTTCACCATCTCGGTCTCTGACTGCAGCATGAATGACTGCATAGTCAGACGGTTTTCGATAGTGTGGGATTGGCCGATGACAGAAGTGGCCAGTTTGGTGTAGGCACCGCGCTGGACTTCGTCTGCGACGGTACCTTTGATGATGAGTTTTTCGTGATCGAGCTGGATCTCGCTATTCTCTAGGCGGCTAGAAAGTAGGATGAGTAGTGGGCCTGGATTGTTGCAGGTAAAGGCTTTGGTGGTGGGCGAGATCTTCACTTGGTTTAGCAGGGTGCCGGCGCTCATCTGCTGGAGAGTGGTGGGATTCATGATCAGGTCGTGATCGTCCTGACAGATCTGTCCGGAGATGATTAGCTCATCGGCGGATCGATTGAGAGTGAGCGTGGGCTCTACTGATGACTCGGCCTCAAAAGCAGGGCGAAAGGAGTAGCCACGCGGGCGAGATTTCATACCTAGGGCCTCTAGCTGAGCTGCTGATCCGGGACCAGATAGCGTACCAGACATGGTTAGCTCTTTGGCACCGTAGGCGATCTGGCCATCGCCCTCTAGCAGCCTGGCATAGCGATCGAGGAGGTCGCCTAGATTGGGGCGCCACCAAGGGTCATTGCAAGTGTCGGAGACTTCGATCTCCATGTCGATCTCGAAGGTGCCAAACTCTAGCTGAGCTGTGGTGACGATCTCGTCTCGAATGATCTCGTTGGGCAGCTTGCCTGAAAGACTGATCCGACCATCTTGTCTCTGGATGGTGAGTGTAGCGACATCGGGATAGCTGGCAGAATCGCTGCTGCGCGGCGTCATCACTTGAAATTGGGCATCCTGGTCGGCTGCAGCTGTCTTTAGTGCCTCTAGGGCGGCGGGATCGGGGAAGTAACCTTCCACAGCATAGAGGCCTTCACTGGTTTCCAAGACATCGACTCCGGGAGTGGTGAAGCAGGTCTCTAGAAATGAGTCGGTATCCTCGGTCCAATCGACTCCTGCGTAGTGGCTGCTGGTGGCGATGTGGTTGAGCAGTTCTAGCTCAGGGAAGAGTTTCGCCACTTTGCGGGACATCTTTCCAGCGGTATCGCGATCGAGCTGCCCGATCAGTAGTACCTGAGTGTTGCCCACCTCGATCCGGCAATGGGCGGCTTCTTCGGGGATCGGCTCTAGCTTGGGTGTGTAGATACCGGGGACGGTCTCGTCGACCTCTTCGACGACGCGGCGATAGGTCATTTTATCGATCGAGTCTTCCGGAATGTCGAGGAAATGGCCGTCTAAGCCGACTTTGATCTCATCTAGACCGACCTCTGAAAGCACTCGCTGAGACTGCCCTACCAGCTCATTTTCGATGAAATCCTGGTAAAAATTCTGCGAAAGGCATCCACCTAGGGCGGAGAGCCCTAGGAAGTAGAGGATAACAGCAATACCTTTCATAATTTCTGAATATATAGATATTCAGAACTATGCAATGGTAAATATGATAAGAATAATAAGAGTGATTAAATTTTAAAATTTAAGAACTTTTTGCCTAAAGGCAGGTGAGAGGGCTAGTCGTTGTCCTGCAGGGACTCAAAGAGCTCCGATGCGACGTGAGTCTTGCCATCGTAGTCGATCAGTTCATTGCCCTTCACGTAGATGGTGGATCCATCTTCCAGAGTGAAGCGGTACTCATCTGGGCGATCGGAGCTGGACTTGTAGTGAGTGCTGGTCCGGCGCTCGAGGATAGCCTCCAGCTCACGGATGCGAGCCTGGATATCGCTAGTGCTTTCGGTGGCGACACCGATGACGCGTAGACTGCTACCGCCGCTAGTTCCTTTGGGCTCGCGCTGCCTGAGCGACATGAGCTCGCGATCGCGGTCGTAGACCTGAAGCTCCAGCTCGCGGACTCGTGTCTCGAGGCTGGTGGATTGTGCTCGCTGTGGTCGCTGCGGACGTGGGCGTAGCTCTAGGCGGAGTTTTTCCAGTTCGGTGTCTTTCTCGCCGAGTAGCCACTCGAGTTCTTCGATCTTTGATTCTAGGCCATTGGTTATCTCGACATCCCTGCGGAGGTGGTCGATCTCGGTGTCGCGAGAGGTCAGCTGAGACTTTAGGCCTTCGCACTCGGTCCACCAGCGCTCCACTTCGCCTTCTTTCTCGCGGATCGATCTCTCGAGGTAACCGATCTGAGCATTCATCTCCTCATGCAGATGGATTTTCTCATTGAGTAAGGATTTCTCTTCGCGCAGGCAGTCTAGCTCGCCATCCTTTTCACCGAGTAGCCACTCGAGCTCGCGGACTCTGGAGACGTAGCCATCTTTCTCGTGCTTGAGCCCATCGATCTCGCCATCTTTTTCGCCTAGGCTCCACTCCAGATCATGGATCTGCTCGGAGAATTGGTTGTTTTCCTGTAGCTGGCTGGAGATGGAGTCTGCCTCCTGGTAGAGATTTTTGATTTTTTCTTCGCGCTCTTTGATCAGCTGCTCCAGTTCTTCGATGCGGCGGCTGGCTTCGGTAGAGGCTGTTTTCAGATTTGCCAGTTCGCTGTCGCGCTCGCCGAGCATAGACTCGAGTTCTCCTACCTTGATCTGTAGAGAGTCGTTGGCACTGGATTGGCCATGTAGAGAGTTGAGCTCTTCATCTCGATTGCGCAGCAAGTCGCTGAGTTTTTCGATCTCTTCGTCGCGCTCGCGCTGGGCTTCGTTGAGTTTGCTCTCGAGGTCTTGGAAAGCGGAGTGATGATCGGCATTTTGTTCGTGGAACTTCTGCAGATCCTCTTCACGGCTGTGAAGTGCAGCCTCTAGCTCGTGGATACGGTCGTGTAGACCTGTCTGGCTGGAGAGATCGTTTTTGAGATTGGCGATCTCCTGATCGAGCTCCCGTAGGCGAGCCTGCTGATCGTGTAGTCCGTCATTGGCCTGCAGATCGCTCTGTAGGGCGATGATGGTGCTCTCGCGCTGGCCGAGTAGACTTTCCAGCTCTTGGATACGGCCTTCGAGGCCCTCTCGGATGGATAGTAGCTCGGTATCGCGATCGTCGATGATTTTCTCCAGCTCGATGATTTTCTCGTCGTTAGCGGAGCTGTTATCGTTCTCTCTTTCGGCGAGTAGTTCGTTGAGGTCTTTGTCGAGATCGTCGCGCTGCTTGCGGATATCTTCGAGCTCCTTGCGGACATCTTCGAGTTCCTCGTCGCGCTCGGTGAGTGTTTTTTCGAGATCGTTGTATGTTTTCTCGAGGTCGTCGTATAGACCCTTGGCGTCGTTGAGATCGTCCTCGCGTCCGGCGAGTGCCGCCTCTAGTTCTGCGAGTGCGGGCTCTAGCTCGGCGATGCGGGCGTCGGCGGTGCCATCGTTTTGATTGGCGAGGAGCTCTTCGATGCGCTTGTCGCGGGTGCCGATCGTCAGGCGGTGCTCTTCGAGATCGCCGTGCATGTTAGCGATTTCGTTTTCCCGATCGTTGAGCAGGGCTTCGAGCTGGGCGATACGCTTGAGCAGGTGCCCTTCGTTATCGATCTTTCGCTTCAGTAGGATGATTTGTTTATCCCTATCGGATAAGTCGGCTTGTAGGCTATTGATGTTGGCATCTCTACCGGCGACTACAGATTTGTGGTTGGCGGCTGTTTCCTCATGTTTCGCCAGACGCGTCGTGAGATCTTTTAGTTTACTATCGCGATTGGCGATCTGGAGATTGAGCTTTTTCTGCTCTACCGAGAAGCGGTTGTTGAGATTTTCTACCAATACATTCTGGTCGTCGACGATGCTGTTTAGCCGATTGACGAGCCTGGTATTGGTCTCTCTGGCCTCACGCAGTACGCGGAAGCGATTGCCAAACAGGAGGAAGGCGCCCCATAGGCCCAAGAGTAAAGCGGTGCCAGCCAGTAGCGCGATAGGCCATAGGCAGGACCAAAAGGTATCCCAGGAGAGCCAAAATTGAGCGAGTAATGGAAAAGAACTCATAGCGAATAAATGGTTTATCTACCTTTAGCGAACTTTGGGTGAATCCTTGTCTAGCAGAGCCGAGACGAGGTCTCGGTTTTCGGTGAAATGACGTTCGCGCTTGTCATTAGCCAGTGTGAGACGGCGGTTCTCGCGCTCGAGATGTTCGATCTCAGTGCTCCACCGGCGGCAGATCAGCCAGCCTACGAAAAAACCAACCAAGAAAAAGATGGCGCCACATAGCAAACATGTGAGCGGTCTATTCCACTCGGCTGCTTCTGCTAGAATTGGTCCTAATTGAGTCATGGTTCGGTGTATTTGGTTTTAGTATTCGGTGAGGGGTATTGGATTAGCCTTGCACGACGGATAGTTCGACGCGCTGGCACTTCCAGTAGTCCTCCGGGCTGGTCTTGCTGGTATCGACCGCATAGTGTTTGACTACTAATCGGTCGGCTGAGACACCTAATCTGATCAATTCATCGCGGACGGCTGTGGCACGCTTCTCATTGATCTCCTGAGTGTATGCAGGATCGCCTTTGCTATCATTGTAAGCGCCGACGACGAATTTGATGCTGGGATCCATCTTGCGGATTAGTGAGGCGGTATTGCCGATAGTTCTCTGATCGGAGGTACCTAGGCGCGAGCTGCCGGATTTGAAATAGATAGCGGTCTGACGAAAGTCGTGCCCATCATACTGAGAGGTGCTGACGACGGAGAAGCTGGCTCTGATGGGTTTTGACGTAGCAGTCGATGATAGGCTGGTCGGGTGGAGCGGGCGCGCAGAGGCATTGAGTTTGATCCGATTGACGACTACCCCGTGATCTCCGACTAGCAGAGTGGCGGCCTCCTCGATGGAGTCGATCTGTTTTTGGGTACTGGCCTGGCCAGATAGGGCGATACCTTTTTCGGTAAGTCGTACCATACCGCCAGCGGCTTCACCGACGATCTCTGTGACGAGGCGGGTCGGATTTGACCATGCGATATTGCGGACCTCTTCTTTCACACGCAGTCGATCGGCTACCATTAGGTCGGGCTGGCTACGGATCAGTGCACTGAGGATCTGGTCTTTGAAAGTGACGGACCCGAGTTGGCCTTCGATGATCAGTCTCATATTGCTATCCCAGTAGATAGCGATGTTTGGATTTTCGCTGGGCACGGTGCTGAGAGCATTCTCCACTGAGAAGCCCTCTGGTATATCAGAGCTGCTGCTCGCCAGGGTGGTGATGGATGTGACAGCATTGGGATCGGTGACTTCGCCACTGATCAGGAGGTGATTTTTCCAATACTCGAGATTGCCGATACCATCGGTCTCTTTGAGAAAGGCTGGGACGAGCTGCTCGGCATGGCCTAGCCACCATGGCTCGGCGACACCAGAAGAGACGATGAGCGTCTCCGCATCTACAGCTGTGTTAGCATCGGAGAGAGCGCCGTCTACGAGGGAAAGGACGGTTTTTTTGACCTGCTCGCTGGGCAACAGACCGGATAGGCTGAGGCCTTTTTCGCCACCTCTGAGGATGAGGACTGGTGGCTTGGTGCTCTTCACCGTCAGGTTGTTATTGACCACCATTGGGGCTTTGGTGAGTTGGGCGGCCAATTCGCCGATCTTTTCACGCACTTCGCGGGAGTTCACTTCGCCTTCTAGAGTGATACCTCTGCCATCTGCTGAGACACTTTCGACTCCAGAGAAGGATAGGAATTCTTCGAGAAAATCAGGACCAGATTCGCCCCACTTGGGACCTCTAGCGTGCTCGCTCACAACTAGCTGGTTGTCGACTTTGGCGACTCCGACAGCTTTTTTGGCTGCGCGGACGAGATCGGCTTTCACACCGGCATTGGGTACTTCGCCTTCGAGTTTGACTGTGCCGTCACTCTTCACAGACGCCACAAATGTGGTTTGGGTATGGCTGATGTGTTCAGCCTTGGTGATGCCCCATACGTTGCCATCGATGTGATGCAGAGTGACTGGGCCTTTGGTCAGTGCGTTGTACGAGCCGGCTAGAGACACAAAGATATGATCATACCTCTCGTCAGGATCGTCGATGCCTGCATCCAAGAGCAGACGACGACCGTCGGCGGCCATGTCTTTCTTCACGACTTGCTCAAAGAACACGCGTGAAGCTAGGCCGCCACAGAAGACGAGTAGAAAAAATACCGCGCAGGCGGAGAGGTACTTCATAAAATATAATATTTCCTAAATATCTATAATAATTTGTTTTTTATTATAATTCAAGAAAATATTAAAATCTTAATCATTTCTGTAATTAGTTGAAGAGTAGTGGTCTGAGAAGAGAAAAATCGCTCTATCGCAGATTAGGGGGTAGACGTTATGTGTTCGGACGCATGTCCACACCACCACTCGCGGTGAAATGACTGGAGCTGCGAATTTTAAAACAATCCCTAAAACTCACTGCCAGGTAGAAGAACTCCCCAAATTTTTCGACTCAAGACCGATAAATCGAGTTAGCGCCTGTATAAATTAGTGATAATTTGACTCAGCATGGAACACCTCAATCAACTCAAGGCACTAAGAGACGAAGCTCAGGCTAGAATCGAAGCTGCGAAGCGGGCTATTGATGATGGGGTGGATGGCCAGATGGTGGCTTCATTGGATTCTTTGATCCAAGAGCTGGAGAAGACTTTGAGCCCTTTGTCGGTCAATGCGACGAGTTCTTCTACGTTGGTCGCGGGAGCTGTGAATTTGCCACAGACGATTGAGTTTGAATTGCCTGTCGAGGCCGAGGGAGAGATGACTGTACCGCTCAGTCCGCCCGCTGCAGTACACGAGCCTGCCGTCCCAGCCGCTGCTCCAGAGCCGGTGGAGGAGCCTCCTCAAGTAGAAGACGCGAATCAAGAGATGGAGGGCTGTGATGCCGTAGAGGTAGTAGAACCTATCGCTGCAGAGCAAGTGCCAGATGAGACCATCGAAGCAGGGGTGGCGGAAGCAGAGGCACCTGCAGATGCCGAGCCTGTGGAGGAGGAACCGATCGAAATTTCTATCTCTGAGTCCGTCCACGCGGTGGATCAGGACACGGAGGTCGCGCAAGTGGGTCTGAGTGATCCGCAGCCCGAGGCCCTACCGGTGGATGAGCCCATCTCGTCGGTCGAAGTCGAACTACCGCTGGATGAAGATCTATCCGTGAATACTCTAGCTGAAGAAGTGGAGCCGCTGCCGCTACCGGAGCCATTAGTGCAGGCAGAAGAGGCTGCTGCTGCTGTGGAGGAAGTCGCCACTGCGGAGCCTGAACCAGAGCCTGCTGAAGCACCTGCCACCGTAGAGGCTGCGCCATCTGTGCTGGAGCCGGAGTCGGAGCCGATTATCCTGAAAAAGCCACCTATAGTCGAACTGGAAGACGAGCCTGAGGTGGAAGCGCGTCCTGAAGCAGCTGACTACACGCCATCTGTGGAGCACCAGTCGCTACTGCAAAAGCTGCAGCAGCAGCTCGATGATACAGCAGCAGAAGAGGCACCCCTAGAGGAGGCCAGCTAGTAGACAAAGGGGGGAGGGCGTCTATGCGAACCAGCCACCGACCTCTTTGAGCCCGGCGACAGCATCGTCCACTGGCCAATACTCGAGGCCCACGTAGCCGGTGTAGCCAGTCTCGCGGATCGCCTGAAACACACTGGGGTAGTGGATCTCGCCGCGAGTCAGCTCGTGGCGACCGGGATTTCCTGCGGCGTGGAAGTGGCCGATTTTGTCGATATTGGGCACGATATTTTTGATCAAATGACCCTCGCTGATCTGCTGGTGATAGATGTCGTAGACCACCTTCACATGAGAGCTGCCGACCTCGTCGATGATGTCAAATGCCTCATCGCTACGGATCAGGTAGTAGCCTGCGTGGTCGACTAGCTCATTGAGCGGCTCGATCACTAGAGTCACGTCGGCTGCCTCGAGTGCGGAAGCAGCCTCTTTCAAGCCATCTACCAGACACTGGTGCTGCTCCTCGCGAGACACGCCAGGGCGAAAGTCGCCGACCTGAGAGATCAGAGTCTTCGTGCCTAGTTTTTGAGCGGCTTCGATCGATTCGGAGAGGCCCGCCAGATAGTCTTCGCGAGTGGCGGGATCGACCAAGCTGATGAATTTGGTGCAGCAGGCCGCGATCTCCATGCCGTGGCTGGATTTGGCGGCGAGCAGTTCATCCATGTCTTTATCCCACCATCCCCAAAACTCGAAAGCAGAAATACCGGCAGAAGCGACTGCGGCGATGGCATCGGACTTGGATTGATTTTCGAAAACGGCATCGATGCAGACAGATGGTGAAAAGGATGTAGGCATGGCTGTTCTTTTGGTCGAGATCGACGGAGTGTCAAGAAGGTTAGCAACTGCAGTGATGGCAAATTCGGGAATTCCGGCTATTCTGAGACGACCCGATGTTAGCAGCTTCTTCTCTCCCGATCTTCTTTCACCTACTCGCTATCATGCTCCTCGCAGTGGTCGGGGTATCGCTGCTGCTGCTGCGAGTGCAGCGGTCGCTACTGGTCGCGTATTTCCTCTGTGGCGTGCTCATCGCCAATGTCGGTCTACTCGATTGGCTGGGCGGAGACGAGAGCCAGATGACGGTCAATCAGATGGCCGAGTTTGGTGTGATGCTGCTGATGTTTGTGCTGGGCATGGAGTTTTCGGTGCGGGAGTTGAAGTTTCTGCGCCGCTTTGCATTGATCGGAGGGGGACTGCAGATGCTGCTCTGTGCTGGCATCGCGATGATCGTGGCCAAGTGGGCCGGCGGTTTTGCCTGGCCTGCGGCTATCATCACCGGCGCAGCTCTGGGGATGAGCTCCACAGCGGTGAGTCTGAAGTCGTTTCAGGATATGGGGTTGGCAGGCTCGGCGGCAGCGCGTTTGGCACTGGGGATCGCGATCTTTCAGGATCTGTTCATCATCGCCTTTCTGGTCTTTTTGCCCCTGCTTACGGCTGCAGGTGGCGATGCCTCTACCTCGCTAGGCAAGGAGCTACTGACGCTGCTCACACGAGGGGCGATCTTTGTCGGTATCTCACTGGTGGCTGCTCGGTATATCATCCCGCAGCTGCTCACTGCGGTCGCGCACACTCGGATCCGCGAGTTGTTCACGCTCACGGTGGTGGGCTGTTGTCTCGGGCTGGCCTGGATCGGTGGGTTACTTGAGTTGAGTCTGGCATTGGGGGCATTTGTCGCTGGGCTAGCGGTCAGTGAGTCTGTCTTCAAACACCGCATCCTCGCCGATATCATGCCGGTGAAGGATATCTTTCTGACGTTATTCTTTGTCTCAGTGGGGCTGATGGTCGATCTGTCGGTAGCGTTTCGTTATATCCACATCATCCTGCTGTTGACGGGTGTTTTGATACTGGTGAAAGCGGCGATCGTTTACGGGGTGGGCGCTTTATTGGGGCAGGTAAATCGTACCTCGGTATTGGCGGCGCTATCGCTGTGCAGTGCGGGCGAGTTTTCTTTGTTGTTGTTTCAGAAAGCGGGCGATGGCGGGCTGTGGAGCGAGGTCACCCAGCAGTGTCTGGTGACTTCTGCGGCGCTATCGATGGCCGTAGTCCCGGGGCTGATGTCTCGGATGTCTGGCCCGATCGGGCGGCTGCTGGAGCGGTGTGGTATGTGCCGTGAGCACACCAGTCCTGATAGTAGCGAGGGCGCTCTGACGGAGACGATCAAAACACTGGAGGGGCATGCGATCGTCTGTGGGTTTGGCCCGGTCGGTCGAACCGTGCACCAAGAGCTGCTCGATATGGGCATCTCTCCTCTGGTAGTGGAGCTAAATGTAAAGACGGTGAAAGAGCTGGCAGCCCAGCACATGCCAGTGCTCTTTGCCGATGCGTCTCATGAAGAGACCTGGGCACTGGCTAGGCTAGGGCAGGCGCAGCTAGTCGTGCTGACCATGCCCGATGCCGAAGCCACGGAAGAAGCCCTGCGTCTGATTCGAGAACTCGATAGCGAGATCTGTGTGCTGGTGCGCACGAGATTTGCCAGTCATCAAGAGCGGTTCGAGTCGCTAGGTGCTTCGGCTGTGATTTTTGACGAAAGCGAGGTGGCACATTCGGTAGCCGATGCGGCGGTGCGGATGGTGGGGCGGGGGTAGGTCCGTAATTCTAGCGGATACGATTAGTAAGAGCCCAATTTTTAGCGGAAAGACTAAGGGTTCTTAACTATAGGTTTTCGATTTTGTGTGAATTTATTCATGAGTGCGAGTCGTAGTCATCTAGCTTGAGGCATTTTAATAATAAATGATATGGCAGAAAATGAAGCCAGGAAATAACGAGGATTGGGTCAAAGGCTCTAAATTTGAGTCAGTAGTTGACAGTTTTATTAGGCGGAACGGAGATTGCGGGATTCGAAGCGTTCTAATATCGTATGCATCAGAGTTTCATGATTGTTTCGAATTCGAATGTGTGAATGATGCATTGATTTACATTCAGTGCGAATGGATCGATAACCCGATTTGCCTAGACTCCTTACCCTCGGCTATCATTGAATCGGTGCGGGATGGAATTAATGAATATGGGGTTTCGGTTAGCGCTATATCCAATGCTGTTTATAGGCTTTTGGATTCAACCCCAATTGATGGTAATGCAGCAAAAATGGTTGTGAATTACATATGGGAGGCATGGGCATGTAATGAGCTTGATTTTAGGCAGCGCGAAGATATTGCTATTTGCTCGATTCTAGCAGCATACAAGTAGACGCTATAAGTACGCAGAAGGTAGCTCGGAGCCGCTTAAGTGCTAGACATGCCAGGGTGCCTATGCGACTTTATGCGACTTAAATAAACCTTTGAATTGGATTATGGGCCGTCATTCTCGGAAAAGAAAGAGAGCATTAAAGCATTAAAGCATTAAAGCGGGAAAGTGAAGGTGTTATTCCTAAAGTCGACCTTTGTGAGGCGATTGAAATTGTTCAATCGGAGTCGCCAGATCCTATGTTACTTATTGGAGCAGCAGACAAGATAGCCGTCGAAGCTCTTTCGTATGGATCTCGTGCGGGATTCGGTGTTTTGCTACGGTGCATAGAGCATGGTGGTGTTGCCGCTGAGATGGCTGCTCGTTCACTTAACGTTGTGCTAGAGCGTAGAGATCCTGATGGTATTAGTAGTGAGGATATTATTGTGGAACCTGATTATTGGCGTCAGTATAAACGAGCATTCGATAATCGATCCATCGCTGGGCCAATGGATCGAACGGGGACGCGATAGGTTTATAATAAAGCGGGCTGTTAGGTTGTGCAGCCGTGTCGTTTGCTCTTGAGGGCTGGTACCGTCTCGTTAATAGTTTGAAAATTCATGCAATATTGGAGCGAAACTATAGGGTCGATTAAGGAGTTATCTCGTTCAATGGGTTTTGTTTCTTACTATAAATGCTCCGCTTTAACTGCGAGCTAACCAAGAGTGAGGGGTGGGGTAGGTTTTTGGAATGGGGTGGTGAGTTGATTGTAGAACCGGCGTTCATCGTTATGTGCTCTTCGGGGTGAATGTCCTTTTGTTAGACTTTCCGCATCGGAGCACTAGTTCTTGAAAGATCGGCACCTTCGAGGGAGGGGTTATGCATTAGGAATTCGGTGAATGAAGGCCCTTCTGCTTTGAGTTTTAGATATTCAGATTTAGAGATGACGACTACTTCATCTCCGCTACGGTTGATTGTTTGTGGCCCTTCGGAGAGTGTTTTATTTACTAATTCACTCAACCTGTTCTTCGCGTCTGCTAATTTCCAGGTCATTGGTCAACTTAGCTAGATTAGGTTGGTTTTCAAGGATCATAGGAGCGCTTTTATGGTGAGTGAAGCATGAAACATCCAGAGCTTCTGTATTGAAGGGTGGTTGTTTGAAGGCTTCTATTGACCTCGATACACTTTCAAATAGCGCATGCCAGAGCCTTTGAGTTTGGTTTCTGACTGGAGGTTGCTAAAGTCGTCGAATGTGAAGTGGGCGGTTCTTTTATCGGCAAAGGTAATGGAAACAGTCTTGTGGTCTTTGAGTTGCCATTTGGTCGTGTAGTTTCGGTAACCAGAAAACTGAGCTGTACCGTTTTCATTGAAAATCACTTTGGTGATCTTGCCGTCGATGGGGTAGTTCCAAGTGTTGGCTTTGAGGTGCTCTGCTAGTGTCTTTGGGACAGCTCCCAGTTGAGTCAGCTCTTTATCAATTTGGTTGGCAAGCTGCAGATTGCCTGCCTGAACCATGCGAGCCTTCATGGCTTTGAGTTCTTGGACGTATTTGGAAGTGATAGGGCGGTTCGCTCTTTCTATCGCCCTTTCGTAGTTTTCTTTTAGCAGCTCAAATTGATTGGGTAGCGTGTCCTGTGAGAAGCCAGATGCCGCTGCTATGCATAGCACGCCCAAGAAGTAAGCGGAAATTCGCTTCATACCGATCACTCTAAAGTCCACGATAGATATGACCAAGCGCAATCATCGAGTAGGCAGTCACTAGGATCGGATCGTCCTCGAGCCAGCGGTTGGACTGGGCATTGGTCCAGGAGCCGTCTGGGGATTGGGTGGACATTACCTTGAGTGCTAGCTGCTGACGCCAGTCGATGGATTTGCCGTCTGCCGTCTCGAGCTTGTTGATCTTGGCGATGCTGAGGGCTTTGGACATGGTGTGGTAGTAGTAGTAAAGGCCCTGGGCATCCATACCGGGATTTTCTTCCAGGGTGTAGTTGGCCTGGATCCACTCGAGAGCGGTCTGCAGTCTGGGATCGTCTTGGTCCATCTCAGCATAGATGAAGGCGAGTATCCCGGCATACGAGATCGAGCCGTAGCTACGTAGTGCGACTCGCTCGCCCTCTTTTTCTGTCAGTTGGATGGTGTCTGACTTGGTGCTGCCGGGAAAGTAGACGAAGCCACCTTTGTCCTCCTCGCGCACACCGAAGCCCTCGCCCATGCGCTCGGCAGAGGCATCAGAGTTTTGGCAGAGACTGACGAACTCGATAGCGGCATCCCAGTCGAGATCGAAATCGTTTTCGGCGAACTCGGTATCAGCCAGTAGCTGCTTGGAGTAGTAAAGCGCACCGAGTGCCATGTGAGTGTTCGACAGGTCGGAGTGAGCGTAGGAGCCGCCATAGCCGACGCCGCCATCGAATAGATTGTCGACCTGACCACGGCGATCAAAGTCCTGCTGCTGATTGATGAGTAGTCGGCGAGCTTTAGCGATCACGGGGTAGTGCTCTTTTTGACCTGCCTGAGTCAGCGCCATGATGGCTAAAGATGTGTTGTAGGTGGCCAGCCCTTTGCCGTAGATGCCGCCATCTGGTTTTTGATTGGCGAGGAGGAAATCGAGACCTTTCTCAATCTCAGGATCAAGAGGGGCTTCGAGGTCGCGCGAGGGATCGCCGAGCATGGCGGATAGCGCTAGTGCTGAGAAAGCTGGAATTTTGGGCTCGGACCAAGAGCCGGATTCAGCGTCTTGTTGAGATTTGAGGTACTTCACCCCTTTGTCGATAGCTCGTTCGATTTCGAGCTTCAGAGAGACATCGCCATCTGGAGATGCAGCGATCCTGTCAGTCTGAGCGTGGCAGAAAAGACTGAGTGATAGAGCGATAAGGGTTAGGAATCGAGTTTTCATGAGAAGTTCAACCGGGTTATCCGTGTTGTGTTGATTGAAGATATTGCCAGAAATTGTGACAGAAGACCAGTTACGAATTGCGGCAGCGCTCCATTATCAAAGTACGTGAGAGGTGGCTGGTCTGTTAGGGTACTAGTGGCCTAGCCTTTGCGAAATGCCAGATAGTCTGCCCAGAGGCTGTCTAGGTCGTCGCCAGCGTGTGTCTGGAAAATCTCAGCTGAGTATGTGGCGCGCTTCATAGCTGTATTCAGCCGGCGGACGATGCCTGGTGCGCGATGGGTCTCCAGCCAAAGGAAGAATCCGGCTGTGGGCTGGTAGCCTCTCAGGTAGCCTTTGGCGTCGTCTGGAGCAGGGAATTCGTGCTGAGATTTGCCCTCGTAGATCGCCCAGCGAATGTAGTCGGCGATGCCTTCGGTGACCCATTCGGGCTCTTTCCTCGGGTACATCTGGATCACATGAGTGAGCTCGTGGATGAGTAAGCCAAAATCGTCGGGGCGCTTCTCGATCCAACTGGATGCGATGGTGATTCTGGTGCCAGAGGTGGCTCCTACGCCTTTGTCGGCTTTTTTTAGCTTCAGCTGGACTGTCGGATGGGCAGGTGGATCGGCAGGCGATGACAGCAAGTTCGCGATCCTCGGATACCACTCCTCCATCAGTTGTTTGCCTTCGAGCCCCCAGCTGGCCAGTCCTGGGACCTCAGAGGTATCGAGGTCGACGGCTAGGTCTTTGGCCTCTCCGTGACAGAACAGCAGGATCGGGAAAATTAAGATATGGAAGGCAAGTCTCCTCCCCTGAAGTCTGTTTTTGTGCAGAAGTTCCATGCGTTTAGCTTCATCCCAGTCAAAAGGGATTCTTACGGTTCCGGGACTCGCCACTGCCATTGGTTGGCTTCATTTTTCGACTCTTGGCTGCCTTTTGTTAAACTGGCTAAACCGACGCAAAGGCCTTTGTTCATGCTTCCCAGCTCTTAAAGCTTCTCGTAGGTCCCTTCGTCGCGCTTCTCCAGCACGGTGAACCCGGCGCTTTTGGCATCGCTCACAGAGAGAGGTTTGGTGATCTCTGGGGAACTGACTCCGGATGAGATCTTCTTTTTCACCGGGCGTTTGCACACGGGGCAGGTCTCCAGTGGTGGCCGCGTGACGGGGCGGCGGATCTCGAAGCCGCGCCTGCAGCTAGGGCAGGCGTCGTCTAGGTCTTCGGCGATGTATTCGTAGATAGGCACACGCCAGTATGCCCGCCTAGACTATAAATGCAAACAGGCGCGTAAAACGCGCCTGCCGAAAAATTGATGATTTGGCAATCGAAGCGGTTGCTACCAGCTCGACTTGGTCACACCTGGCAGCATGCCCTGTGAGGCTAGCTCGCGGAAGGCAATACGTGACATGCGGAAGCGACGGATGTAGCCACGACGACGACCAGTGACCTCGCAGCGATTGACCACGCGGGTAGGGCTAGCATCGCGAGGAAGCAGAGTCAGTGCCTCGTAGTTCTTCTCCGCCTTCAACTTCTTACGCAGGTTTGCGTACTTATTGACGGTTCTCTGCTTGCGCTTGTTGCGCTCGATCCATGCTTTTCTTGCCATAGGGCGGTGAAGATGTCTTTTTTTTAAACTTTTTCAAGAAAAAATTCGATCGAAAATTTTATTCTTTCAGACGGTCGTTACTATAACGCCATCTCAGCCAGGGCCAAGCTTAGCGAGGGATTTGGTCCGCGTTGTCGTTAGACTTGTTTAGTTTAGCTGGAGGTCATCTCATTTTATGCTAGCAGCTATGATCCGAGATGAAGCCACCGATGCCCTGAAGCACCTCATCACTCGGCGCCAACTTCTGCGGCGAGGCTCGACTGGTGTCGGCTCTCTGGCGCTCAGTTCGCTGCTGGCACCGGAGGCGTTTGCGGCGCAGATCGCGGATCAGACGCATCACATCGCGCCAAAGGCGAAGCGGGTGATCTTTCTGTTTATGAATGGTGCGCCATCGCAGCAGGATATGTTCGACTACAAGCCGCGGCTGGCAGATCTGCATGGCCAGGAGCTATTCAAAACCTACGACGAGGACAAGGACAAGTGGAGCGAGGAGGGATTCATCGAGAAGAAACAGCGGCTGACGGGCATGACCGCTGGGCAGTCGTCTTTCCCCATCGCTCGGTCGAAGTGGAGCTTCGATCAATATGGTGAGAGTCGAGCCTGGGTGAGCGAGCTGCTACCGTATACCTCGCAGGTGGTCGATGACCTGTGTTTCATCAAGTCGATGAACACCGAGGCGATCAACCACGACCCTGGGGTGACGTTTTTTCAGACCGGTCATCAGCAGCCAGGCCGACCGAGTATGGGCTCGTGGATGAGCTACGGGCTGGGCACGGAGAATAGCAATCTGCCGACCTTCTGCGTGCTGATCTCGAATGGCACTGGGCGGCCGGGATCGCAACCGGTCTACTCCAAGCTGTGGAGCAGCGGCTTTCTGCCGAGTATCCACCAGGGGGTGCAGTTCCGCGGAGGGCCGACTCCGGTGCTGTATCTGAATAGTCAGCCCGGCGAATCGACCGAGGCACGCCGCCGCATGATCAATCGCATGGAGCAGCTGAATCGCATGCAGTTGGATACCTTTGGTGATCCCGAGATCGCGACCCGTATCGCTCAGTATGAGATGAGCTACCGCATGCAGATGTCGGTGCCCGAGGCGACCGATATCAGCACCGAGCCGCAGTCGATCCTAGATATGTATGGCCCCGAGTGCCAGACGCCGGGTAAGTTCGCCGCCAATGCGCTGCTGGCCCGTAGGCTGGCCGAGAGGGGTGTCAGGTTTGTCCAGCTCTACCACCGTGGCTGGGATCAGCACGGAGGGCTGATGGGCGCTCTGCCCAAGCAGTGCAAAGATGTCGACCAGGCCTGCGCCGCTCTGGTGAAAGACCTGAAGCAGCGCGGTATGCTAGACGATACGCTGGTGATCTGGGGTGGCGAATTCGGCCGCACCACCTACTCCCAGGGCAAGCTGATGGAGGCTGCCAATGGCCGCGATCATCATCCCCGTTGTTTCACCTACTGGATGGCTGGTGGCGGTGTGCGCCCCGGCATGACCTACGGCGAGACCGACGAGGTCGGCTACAATGTGGCGAAAGATCCCGTCCATGTGCACGACTTTCAGGCGACGGTCATGCACCTGATGGGTATTGATCACGAGCGGCTGACCTTCCGCTACCAGGGGCGGAGATTCCGCCTGACCGATGTGCATGGTCACGTGGTGAAGCCGATCCTCGCGTAAATCATTTAGCCCAAAAGACTGCAAATGAACCGAACAACACTCATTGCTTTGTCTATCTCATGTCTCGCCAGCGTCTATGTGTCCGCCGAGCCAGAGATATCCTACAATCGCGATATCCGCCCGATCCTGGGCGATCTGTGTTTCAGCTGCCATGGCCCCGACTCGGGCTCGCGCAAGGCCGACCTGCGGCTCGATGTGGAGGAGCTGGCCAAAGCACCGCTAGGCGGCAATGGCCCGACGCCGATCGTGCCCGGCGATCTGGAGATGAGCGAGGTCGTCTACCGGATGATCACCGACGATCCCGACGAGCTGATGCCGCCGCCCAAATCGAAGACCCCAATGACTCAGGAGCAGATCGATCTGATCAGCAAGTGGATCGAGCAGGGTGCCAAGTATGAAAAACACTGGTCCTACGTGACGCCGCAGGCACCAGGGGTAGCGGTGGAGACCACTCGCGAGAAGATCGATCACTATGTGGGGAAAAAGCTCGAAGAGCAGGGGCTGGACTCCTCGCCACAGGCCGATCCCGCCCATCTGCTCAGGCGGGTCAGCTTCGACCTGACGGGGCTGCCACCGACTCTGGCCGAGCTCGATACCTACCTAGCCGATCCATCGCCAGCTGCCTATGGCGCAGCCGTCGATCGTCTGCTCGACTCCACGGCCTATGGCGAGCGTATGGCCCTGGAGTGGCTAGATGTGGCCCGCTATGGCGATACCGATGGGCTATTCGAGGATCATCACCGGAGTGTCTATCCCTGGCGCGACTGGGTGGTCCGTGCCTTCAATGAAAACCTACCCTACTCCGACTTTATCTCCTGGCAGGTAGCGGGCGATCTGTATCCCGATGCCAGTGTCGACCAAAAGCTGGCCACCGGATTTCTGCGGAATAATGTGACCTCGAATGAAGGCGGCATCATCGATGAGGACTACCGGGTCAAATATGTCGTCGACCGCACCAACACCACGGCCACGGCATTCCTCGGCCTGACACTGGAGTGTGCCCAGTGCCACGATCACAAATACGACCCGATGAGCCAGAAGGAATACTTCGAGTTTTCTGGCTTTTTCAATAGCCTCGTCGGTAGGGGCAATACCAAGGGCGCGACCGATCCGCTGATCAAAATGCATACCCCAGAGAATGAGGCACGTCTGGCTGCGATCGGTCAGGAGCTGGAGCAGATCGGGCAGCAGGTGCAGCAGACTCCGCCGGAGTTGTTAGCCGATTTTGAGAAATGGAAACCGACTCTCGAGCGGCCGGTGGATTGGCAGCGCAGGCACACGGCTGCCGAGGTAGAGAAGACAGTGGCGGCTAGTGAGTATCCGCAGTCGCAGACGGTGGGGCGATATATCCGAGTCTCGCTAGCGGAGAAAGGCTTTATCACCATGTCGGAGGTAGAGGTCTACTCGCAGGGGGCAAATATCGCCGCTGGCGGCCAGGCGACCCAATCGAGTAACTACGGAAAAAACACAGCGCAAAGAGCCATCGATGGCAACAAGGATGGTACCTTTGCCTCTTGCTCGTCGACCAGTGGTGGCGATACCCCATGGTGGGAGCTAGATCTGGGGGCTGAGTATGGCATCGACCACATCGTCATCTACAATCGCGACGACTGCTGCCCCGAGCGGCTCGATCATGCTCGGGTGGAGATACTGGGGGCAGATCGTCAGCCAGTAGGTGAGAGGAGTCTGGTCGATGCCCCGTTTCGCTCGGCATTCGCCATCAATGAAAAGGCACCCGAGCCAGAGGATGACTCCAAGCCGCAGTCGACCGATATCAAAACCACCGACTCGATCTCTGCGATCCAGTTTTCCGGCGATGGTATCGGTGCGATCGCCAAGCTGAAGCTAGAAATCCATGGCAATGGACGCCCTAGGACTGTGGCCATAGTGCCCGAGAGCGATCTCACTCTGCGCCCCGACAAGCCAGCCGTCGCAGGTCTAGTAGAGCCGCTGACTCTGACGGACAAGGAGACGCTCAAAGTCAGCTACCAGGGCATTCCCTGCACCATCGATACCTGCGCCGATCCAGCCGTGGCGCTGAAGGCTAAGTTTATCAAAAAGCCAGAGTCGATGCTGGCCTACTACCAGACCATCTGGCAGGGCTACGAGTCGCAGCGTCAGCAGCGGGCGAAGCTGCAGGAGGAAAAGGAAGGCATCGAGAAGCAGGTGACTATATCGATGATCGCGCAGGATATGGACAAGATGCGCCCCACCTATCTACTCGAGCGCGGCGAGTATGATAAGCGTGGCGAGGAAGTCCAGCCGCGTGCGCTGAATAGCATCTTTGCCTATACCGAAAAGTACCCACCCAATCGTATGGGACTGGCCCAGTGGCTGACCGATGAGCAGAATCCACTGACCGCTCGCGTCGCCGTCAATCGCTACTGGCAGATGCTATTTGGCACTGGGCTGGTGAAGACCTCGGAGGATTTTGGATCGCAGGGCGAGCGCCCGACCCACCCCGAGCTGCTGGATGCGCTGGCCACCGACTTCATCGCCTCTGGCTGGGATGTGAAGGGACTGCTGCGCAGCATCGTGACCTCGCAGACCTACCAGCAGTCGAGCCGCCGAGTCAGTCAGGAGGATAGCGATCCCGAGAACCGCTACCTGGCACGCGGGGTGCGGCGGCGGCTGCAGGCCGAGTTTCTCCGCGATCAGGCGCTGTCCATCAGTGGGCTGCTCGACCGCAAGATGGGTGGCCCTGGGGTGAATCCCTACCAGCCAGCCGTGCTTTTCGGGCGCAATGCCATTGGCAATGCTAGCTTCAAACAAGGCACAGGCGAGGAGCTCTACCGCCGCAGTCTCTACACCTTCTGGAAGCGCCAGGTGCCCGCTGCGAATATGCGCATCCTCGGTGCCGATGGCCGCACGGTATGCCGCACCCGCCGCGAATCGACCAACACACCGCTACAGGCATTCGTCATGCTGAATGACCCGCAGTTCGTCGAGGCGGCTAGATTCCTCGCCGAGCGTATGATGAAGGAGGGCGGCGCTGCTGCTGAGGATCGCATTGATTATGGCTTTCGCCTAGCCACTTCCCGCCATGCCAGCGAGCAGGAGCTAGCCATCCTGGCTGCTGAGTACAGCGATCGCCACGCCGAATTCTCCGCCGACGCCGAGCGCGCCAAAGCCTATCTGAATGGCGGTGGCGACAAAGCTATCGATGCCGAGCTACCTGTGGCAGAGGCCGCAGCCTATGCCGCCGTTGCGTCGCTGATCATTAATTTGGATGAAGCGTTGTCGAGAAATTGATGCTAGTCTGATGCTACCAGACACATGAAACCTACCTTTATTTCCGCCTGTCAGTTGTTCGTTTTTCTCTCTCTGGCTATCGCCGAGCAGGATCAGCCGCCTGCTACTGAGGCAGCGGCTGGTGAAGCTGAGGCAGAGGTCGCTGAGCCTGCTATCGATTTGGGGGCTGAGTGGCTGGAGGGGTATTATCTGAACCCCACACCGAACCGATTCGTCCCGCAGATGAAGGCGTGGGCAGAGGATGGCACGCTGAAAAATCAGGTCGCTCAGCCAGCGCTCATTGGCTTCATGAGTCAGCTCATGCGCCAGAATCGCGATCAGATCTTACCGTGGACGGAGGAGCTGAATGCAGAGCTGACTCCAGAGGATATGGTGGTCTATCACACGGCCTTGGTTTTCTCCAGGACTGGGCAGGCCGATGAATTGATCAAAAAGGCGCTCGGTGATCAGTGGCGTTCTTTTGAGCGACCCTCAAAGATCCTCGAGCTGACGCTCAATGAGCCACCGACCATGAACATGCTTTGGGGCTATTTTTACGCCACCGGCTCCGAGTCAGCGATCCGCCGCATCATCCACGGCTTTCGCTACGAGGATGCTCCTCTGGCCCCAGAGGGAGCCAAAATCCCTGAGGGCTACCAGCCCTACTACGTCGAGCTACCGGAGCTAGCCCGCTCCTCGCTCTGGTACAATATGCAGAAGCAGCCAAAGGTGGTCGAGATCCTAGAGAAATTTCACCAGCGCGATGCCACGCTACTGGAGGCCGAGAAGCGCAATGTCTACGACCTGCTAGCCTTCCACAATCCGGAGAAATACCCGCCGAGAAAGGTGGAGGAGAAGGAGGAAGGCGAGGCTGAGGCGGCAAAAGAAGGGTGATAAGCCGATTGGGAAATCTAATTTGCCCACAGCAGGGGACCGGCCCATAGTCCCCGCCATGAAATTAAGAGACCTACTCCTCCTGACTT
>JAHDID010000047.1 GCA_020630975.1 Verrucomicrobiota bacterium | reverse complement strand
CGTCAGAAACGGTAACATCGGCACCGTCATTATCGGTAATCGTGCCGGTAGCGGTGTCCGTTACATTAATCACTGATAGAGGAACGATAGCAGCTACCACATTACCCTGTGTCACAGTGAATGTTTCTGCGCTTTCACTAATGTTATCGTCGTTAAGAGGAACGGTGAATTGCTGAGTCTCGCCCGCAGCGCCGGTGAAAGTCAGTGTCTGTGTGATAGAGGTGTAATCCGTTCCGCCACCAGTAGCCGTGACATCGGCGAAGCTCACATCTACAGTGAAACCACCCTCAACCGCATGGCTGGAAGTGGCTGTAAATGTCATAGTACCATCTTCTGCCACGCTCACGTCTTCTATGGTGACACTAGTGGTATCATTATCGACGATTGTCAGAGTTCCGGTATCGGTCGTCGTTACATCGCGTCCATTGAGCGGAGTGGATGAGCTGACGCCGAGGCTGATCAGGAAGTCCTCGGTAGCGGCCTCGACTAGTAAATCATCTGTCAGGGCAACAGTGAATGTTTTACTTCCAGTTTCCCCTGTATTCCAAGTGACTTGTTGAGTCGCATTGGCAAAATCACTGCCATCTCCAGAGAAACTCACATCGATGGTCAGTGCTTGGTCTAGATCATTACTCAAGTCCACAGTGATCGTAGCCGTGCCATCTCCCTCATTAACGGTCACGTCTGCGACCGTAACGATCGCTGCGTCATTATCGAGGATCGTACCAGTTGCTGTATCGGTCACATCGATCTGTCCGACGGGAGCGACAGTGGAAACCACATTGCCTTGGGTGATTGTGAAGGTTTCGGTTCCCTCGACCAAAGTGTCATCAACGACCGGTACGGTGAACTCTTGAGTTTCACCAGCTGTTCCGATGAAGGTCAGCGTCTGGGTCGTAGAAGTATAGTCGGTGCCACTACCAGTCGCTGTAACATCCGCAAAGCTTACATCGACCGTGAAACCGCCTTCGACGGCAACACTGTTAGTCGCCGTGAAGGTGAACGTGCCATCTTCATTTCGGGTGATATCCTCAATCGTCACCGCTGTCGAATCATTATCCGTGATGCTGAGTGTGGCTGCGTCGGTGACATCGACTGAACGACCATTCAGTGGTGTGCCCGTATTCACAGCTAGGCTGATACCGAACTGCTCGCTCAGAGCTTCCACCTGTGCATCATCGGTGATATTGATCGTGAAAGTCTTGTCACCAGTTTCACTGGTATTCCAAGTAACGGTTTGAGTGGCTTTATCGAAATCGGTTCCGTCTCCACCAAAGCTGACATCTACGCTCAATGCTTGATCAAGAGCTGTATCTAGATTGACGGTGATCGTAGCCGTGCCATCGCCTTCATTGATGCTCACATCAGCCACAGTGACTGTTGCGCTGTCATTATCAGTGATGGTTCCAGTCGCGGTGTCTGTTACAGTAATCGATCCCACCGCTACGGTTCCAGCTGTTACATTACCTTGGCTGACAGTGAAAGTCTCAGTGGCTTCGATGATACCATCGTCATTCAGAGGGACTGTGAACTGCTGAGTCTCGCCAGCTGTGCCAGTAAAGGTCAGTGTCTGAGTGGTGGATGTGTAGTCAGTGCCACCACCTGTAGCGGTGACGTCGGCAAAGCTCACATCAACGGTGAACCCTCCATCGACTGCCGCAGAAGAAGTAGCAGTGAAAGTCATCGTGCCATCTTCGGAGACGGACACATCTTCGATCGTGACATTGGTCTGATCGTTATCGGTGATACTGAGTGTGGCTGTGTCGGTAACATCGACCGAGCGACCATTCAGTGGTGTGCCCGTATTCACAGCTAGGTTGATACCGAACTGCTCGATCAGGGCTTCCACCTGTGCATCATCGGTGATATTGACAGTGAAGGTTTTGTCGCCAGTCTCATTAGTATTCCAAGTAACCGTCTGAGTGGCGTTATCGAAATCAGTTCCGTCTCCGCCAAAGCTGACATCAACGCTCAAGTTTTGATCGATTGCTGTATCTAGATTGACTGTGATCGTTGCTGTACCGTCGCCTTCATTGACGCTCACATCTGCAACGGTGACTGTTGCGCTATCATTATCAGTGATGGTTCCGGTCGCTGTATCGGTAACCGTGATGGAGCCAACCGCTGCGGTTCCGGCTGTTACATTACCTTGGCTGACTGTGAAAGTCTCAGTCGCTTCGATGATACCATCGTCATTCAGAGGAACTGTGAACTGCTGAGCTTCACCAGCTGTGCCAGTGAAGGTCAGGGTCTGGGTGGTGGATGTGTAGTCGGTGCCACCTCCGGTAGCGGTGACATCGGCAAAGCTCACATCAACAGTAAACCCACCATCGACTGCCGCAGAAGAAGTAGCGGTGAATGTCATCGTGCCATCTTCAGACACGGACACATCTTCGATCGTGACATTGGTCTGATCGTTGTCGGTGATGCTGAGTGTGGCAGTGTCGGTGACATCGACTGAACGACCATTCAGTGGCGTGCCCGTATTCACAGCCAAGCTGATACCGAACTGCTCGATCAGAGCTTCTACCTGTGCATCGTCAGTGATATCGACAGTAAATGTCTTATCACCTGTCTCACTGGTGTTCCAGGTGACTGTCTGAGTGGCGTTATCGAAATCAGTTCCGTCTCCGCCAAAGCTGACATCAACGCTCAAGGTTTGATCGAGTGCTGTATCTAGATTGACGGTTATCGTTGCCGTACCGTCGCCCTCGTTGACGCTCACATCTGCTACGGTGACCGTTGCACTATCATTATCAGTGATCGTTCCAGTTGCAGTGTCTGTTACAGTGATCGATCCCACCGCTGCGGTTCCGGCTGTTACATTACCTTGGCTGACTGTGAATGTCTCAGTTGCTTCGATGATACCATCGTCATTCAGAGGAACTGTGAACTGCTGAGTCTCACCAGCTGTCCCAGTAAAAGTAAGTGTCTGAGTGGTGGATGTGTAGTCGGTGCCACCACCGGTAGCTGTGACATCGGCAAAGCTCACATCAACAGTGAAACCTCCATCGACTGCCGCAGAAGAAGTAGCGGTGAAGATCATCGTGCCATCTTCAGACACAGACACATCTTCGATCGTGACATTGGTCTGATCATTGTCGGTGATGCTGAGTGTGGCCGTGTCAGTGACATCTACTGAACGACCATTCAGTGGTGTGCCGGTATTCACAGCTAGGCTGATACCGAACTGCTCGATCAGAGCTTCTACCTGTGCATCATCGGTGATGTCGACTGTGAAAGTCTTGTCGCCAGTTTCGCCAGTGTTCCAAGTAACGGTCTGAGAGGCGTTATCGAAATCAGTGCCGTCTCCGCCAAAGCTGACATCGACACTCAGAGTCTGATCGAGAGCTGTATCTAGATTGACGGTGATCGTTGCCGTGCCATCTCCCTCATTGACGCTCACGTCTGCAACGTTGACCGATGCATTATCATTATCAGTGATTGTTCCGGTTGCCGTGTCATTCACGACCACATCACGCCCACCCAGCGCTGTTGCGGTGCTCAAGCTAGCTGTAAATGTTTCAGCCAATTCACCAATGTTGTCATCGGTGATTGCAACGGTCACAGTCTGCGTAGTGGTACTTCCAGCCACGAAGGTTACTTGATCTGAGGTCGAGTCGTAGTCTGCTCCACCACCGGTCGCAGTCACATCGGCATAGCTTACGTCGATTACCACATTGGTATCGACTGCATTATCCAATGTCACTGAGAAAGTCGCTGTGCCAGCTCCCTCATCGACTGTTACGTCAGCGATCGAGAATGTCGAAGTGTCGTCATCAGTGATGGTCAAGGTAGCTGTATCATCGGTATACACAGTGAGACCGTTCAGAGGCGTTGCGGCATTGACCGCTAGGGATATACCAAAGGTTTCAGTAAGCTCAGAAATATTGTCGTCTGTGATGGCGACTGTAAACGTTTTGTCTCCAGTCTGCCCGGCAGTCCACGTCACGGTCTGAGTCGTGTCATCAAAGTCTCCAGTCCCGTTGTCAAAGTCCACATCGATGGACAGATCCTGGCCGATTGCTCGGTCCATATTGACGGTGATGGTAGCAGTTCCATCGCCTTCATTTACTGTCACATCATTCACCGTGACGGTAGGGACGTCGTTGTCAGTAATGTTGGCCGTGAGTGTGCCGCCTAGAGGATCGGCTTGTGGAGCTCCATCTACGAGAAATGCTGTCGCATCTCCACTAGTGATCGCCACTGTGATCAATCCAGTGTGATCCCCCTCGAAAACGAGATCATCAAAAGCAGTGGTCGTGACGGTCACAGGATTGGCATCTGTCAGTGTAATGACTAGAGGTACACCGGCCCCATTACCGAGGTCGATCTGGCCATCGGGAATCAATGTTACCTCGACTGGCTGTCCTGCTGGAGGCGATGTGGATAGACCGATATCGAAAGTATCCGTATTGCCACCCTCGGTCACATCTAGGCTGCGATCGGCATTGGTGATCAGCAGCTGCACCGGCGTGATGATATTGACATCCTGCTGAGTGGTCGCCACTCCATCCACGGTGACTGGGACTCCCGCACCATCATAGTTGGTATCTGATGATGAAGAGCTGTAGTTCAGCACATAGACACGATCGCCAGGCAGGCTATCATCCGTAGCGATCACATTGACCGTTACCGGATTCATCGCCGTAGTATTTGCAGCAAACACCACCGTGTGATCGACACCAAAACCACTACCTAGGTTGATGTGTGGATCGCTGTTAGCGATGGTCACAGTCACCGTCTCGGTAGGCACCGAATCTAGCTGCACGGTAAAAGTATCATTCGTAGTACCCTCGATCACATCCGTCGAAGCACCGGTCTGGATGACGGTGATACCCGGTGCATCGTTGTCGGTGATATCTGTGGTGATAGAGCCAGTCAGCGGGCTACCAGTGCTAACCGAATCGATCAATAGATCCGTGGGACTGCCGCTCGTGACGGCGATACTGAGAATACCAGGGTGAGGACTCGCCTCTGTGACGAAGTCGTCATCTGCAGTGACGGTCAACGACTGAGCCGTGGTATCGGTGAGGGTAAGCGTAACGGCATTTCCGGCACCATTACCCAGATCGACTTGAGCATCTGGTGTCACGACGACTACCACATCGTCAGTAGCATCTTTATCCAAAGCAAAGGTAAGCGTATCGGTCGTACCACCTTCTGTCGCCTGTAGGCCATCGCCACCACCGGTGGTTACTACCAGATCTGCCAAGACATCGGTCACGACTACGGTGAAAGTCTCGACCACCGGATCATCGAAGTTATCATTAGTCATGGTCACTGTCACGGTGTAGGTGCCAGCTGTCTCGTAGATCTCGGATGGGCTGACTGTTACCGTATTAGTCGTAAAGACAGGATTACTAATCGTCTCCACTCCTGCTCCCTCACCCCAATCAATCGTGACGGTGGTCTCTCCAGGTACACTCAGGTCGACCACGGAGTCACCAAATACCGCATTCACATCCAGAGTCTCGCCGGTATCGATACGCACGGTGTCATCTACCACCGGGATCGGTGCGCCCTCTGCGGTGATGCTATTCAGTGCTAGCTCATCGATGATGATATCGAAGGTACGAGTCGAAGAGGCTCCATTATTCTCTACCGTCACTGTTACGGGATATGTGCCCGGTGTAGTAAGAGTCTTCAACAAGTCATCGAACTCACCATTATTCACCGCATCGGGATCGGCATCGGTCGTCGTCAGTCCAGGACTAGAGGATGTGGTGATCGTGGTCGTATCGATCACTCCACCACCCATATCGATCGCTACCGTCATGGTAAAGTCGTCGAGATCATCTGGCACCACAGCAAAGAAACCGGCGTCGATATCGGCCGTCTCGCCAGGCGATAAGATCACAGGGGTACCGCCGAGAACAGATGTACCATTCACATCGAGCTGACTGAGCGACAGATCACCTACCTCGACTCGGAATGGAACGATGGTCACACCGCCATTGTCATCTGTGATGCGCACATGAGCCTGATAGATACCCGGCGCATTGTAGATCGACGCATTACTAGTGATCGCATCGAAGGCAGCGGATGTGGAATTAATGACAGAATCATCGTTGGTGACATTTGCTACGGAAACAAATCCCTCGGTGAAGTTCACATCATTAATATCCCAATCTACCTCTACCGATACGATTCGCTCAGTAGTCGCTAGACCTGGATCATTCTCGACATGATCGAATAGGCTCGGTGTACGATCAAACGCGATATCGGCTACAATACCGTCCAGTGTGATCGACTGACCTTCGGAGATCGACACCGTACCACCAGTCGTAGCGCCATCGGCGATCGATGTGGTCGGCAGGCTCACACCTGCGGCGTTTAGCGTAGTCGCCGTAGGCGGCACATTGTTCACCGTGATGTCGAATGTCTCGATGCCACGAGCGCCATCGTCATCCACCACACGCACCTCTACCGTGTAGGTATTGTTATCCGCATACTGGTGAGAGATGTTGTTGAAAGAACCAAAGGTGAGGACGCCCGCAGAACCCGGTGTCTCACTCACAAATGAATCGCCTATGAACTCTTCGACGATGCCATCGCCCCAGTCGACCACGATGGTGAAGTCCTCGACTGTCTGAGAAATAATACCACCAGGATTATCAAAACCTGGATCTGAGAACGATCCGGTCAGATTCAGAGTACCTGACTCGTCGATATCGGCTACCGTAGCACCGCCTGGTATATCAGCGCCATTAGCTGTCAGTGCCGTGATAGTCGGGTCAATACTATTGACCTGCATAACGGTCTGGAAGATCCCAAGACCATCATCGTCATCGAGCACTTTAAACTTCACCACATAGGTTCCATTGTCGGGATACACATGGGTGCCGCTAAAGGTACCTGTCGTTAATACCCCTTCAGATCCCGGAGTCCTAGTAATTGTAGCGATCTCGATCGTGCCATCGCCCCAATCGATCTCAGCAATAAAGGTCTCCTCTGTGCCCTGAGACGGCAGGTCATAGCCTGGATCCGTAAAGGTAACAGACACCGATACCGACTCACCTTCATCGAGCGTGTTGATTGCGTCTCCATTGCCAACTGTTGTCACAGCGCCACTTTCCTCAGTGAACGTCACATTTGTATAGGTCGGTGCCTCATTGGTAACGATAGCTGTGAATGTCGCTGTTGCTTCGGCAGTCGAATTGTCAACGGATTCACGGCTCACCGCACGCACGGTCACGGTAAATTCTTCCGAGCCTTTCGGGTCGTCCGCGATTTGCACCTGCAGCCCATCGAGGTCAGCGACATCGAGATACCAATTACCATTGAACGCACGAATACCGACAGGGTTGCCAAACTCGTCGAGAAGCTGGAAACCGGTCGGGATGCCAGCGATCTCTACCTCGGCTGGAGCACCGGTATGAACCGTACCGATATCCTCGAAAGTCTCTGAACCATCGACATCGACTAGTGCCACAGAGATATCCAGCGGCACCGTGGTACCCTCAGTACCGAGAATATTATTCACGATAATATTAGGAGGTATCGCACCTTCGGTGATGATGATATCGACAGTGGCAGTAGCGGTTCGAGCCGGATTACCCGGATCATCTGTCACCGTGAAGGTAAACTGTGCAAACACATCGCCAGTGAAGTTCAATGGCGGGGTATAGGTAAAAGCTCCTGTCGCAGGATCAAACCCCGTGATCACACCGGCATCAGTCGCACCACTGGCCGTGCCACCAGCGGCTAGAGTAGGTCCACCGGTGATAGTGAAAACCAACTGGTCCACGTCGTAGTAATTACCATCGAGATTTAAATCCCCCGCTTCTGGATCGACGTCCGCAGGAGTCGATCCAGGAGGCGTGACTAGCTCCCACAGCAGACCGGTGAAGGAGCTGTGATCAGGGCTAGCGGTATTGGGATCGCGATTCACATCGAGAATGATCTGTCCCGCACCATCGATTTGTGGAGCCTGGTTCTCAGTCGCGCCTATATCATGGAGCTCGCCAGCTGTCTGTGGACGAGTCAGACCGTTTTGATCGGTGCCGGTACTGGTAGTGGCATCTGCGACATTGGCCGCTGCGCCATTGGCATCGATCATGTGGGTCCTGCCATAGATCCCATCTGAGAAGATGTCAGTAGCAGCCACATCGGTTGGGTTATTGTAGGCAAGATCGCCTAGCACCGGATCAATTCCAGTGATGCGAGTGCCACCATTGATGGTCCCCCCAGCATCTAGAGTTAAATTAGCACCCACACCAGTCACCGTTCCTGCTAGATCGTGCTGAGGATTGCCTGTATTGCCATTATCTAGGGCGGTATTGTGAGCGATAATCGAGTTCTCAATGGTGATATCACCAGAATTCCGTCGCAAACCACCTCCGACATAGCCCGCCTGGTTATACGCGATTGTCACGTGAGTGAGAGTGCCGAATACCCCGCTATTGTTATCGGCGGTCCAGATACCACCACCGCCATGGTTAGCGCCAGCCTGGTTACCACTGATGGTCGTGTTGGTTAGATTGAAAACACTATTGTTACCCTGGGTCGAGATACCACCGCCATACTCCGATGATACATTGGATTCGATCGTGACATTAGTCGCATCCAGAGTACTTCTCTGTAGCCTTATACCACCACCGTAGCCATCGGCTGTGTTACGTGCTATCTCGACATTCTCCAGTGTCACGCCGCCATTGCCGATACCCATGATATCTTGGGTCTCGCCCACATAGATACCACCACCACCGTCATTGAAGGCCCGGTTATCGTTGATCTGCACGCGAGTTGCATTCAGCTCACCATCCACCCGGATACCGCCGCCTCCGCGACCAGCGAAGTTTTGATTCACCGATACATGCTCTAGATTCACCACAGATCGATCACGCGCCATGATACCACCACCCCAAGCATCTGAATTATTGCTGGTGTTGGATGATCGGTTTAGATCCACTCTGGTGTCGAATAGGCTCAACTGAGTATCAGCCCACATGGCCACACCGCCGCCACCTAGCGAAGTCGTATTCTGAGAGATAGAGTGTAGCGATGCGGGGCTACCTCCGGCCTGGCCGATCGTCATCTGCGATTGATTGGTCAGATAAACGCCGCCGCCGTAGCGTAGAGCTGTATTACCATCAATGCTTACGTGATCAACTTGAGAAAAGTCAATAACAGTCAGTCCACTCGCAAAAATACCACCGCCATCTAAGTCCGATATATTTCCACCCGCAGCATGAGTACTTTGGATCGTGTTGTTATCAATGTCGATCGAGGTGCCTGCGGCGGCTGTGATCCGAGTATTCGACGCAAAGATACCTGCACCGTGGCCAGTTGCTTCATTATTTGAGAAGCTGATATCGCCAGCTAGATCGAGCGACCCTGTTTCGCCGGTCAGATACATACCACCACCATGGTTGTCGCCATCGCCACCACTGGCAGTAGTCCCTAGGGTTCTATTGCTATCGACCGAAACATTAGTCAGATCCACATCCGTACTGGTCGCCCAGATACCACCGGCATGCCCTCCTGCGGTGTTAAAAGATACGTCAAGGTCTGTGAGAGTCAGATTGACATTGGACTCGGCGAAGATACCGCCACCCATGTTGTCATCCTGCGTATCGCCAGTCAGGTTAAAAGAAATATCTCCGCCAGTCGATGTGAAGGTCGCCCCACTCGAGAGAAAGACTCCGCCACCGTCGTTATCGGCATAGTTGTTTTGTACCGCAGTGTTGTTTAGAGTAATCACCGAGTAAACCGAGGTGCCGTAAATACCACCTCCACGAGCGTTGTTACCATCCGTTGCCGTTACGCGGTTGACTGTGTTATTTCCGACTATTGCGTCTGTGATCGTCGCTACACCATCTGAGCGGAAACCACCACCCGTACCATTCTCCGCCTCGTTTCCGGAGATTCGGCCACCGATCAGCGTGACCTGACTCTCATTAAAACTGGCAAAACCACCACCATGAGTACGAGCGGTGTTGGCATCGATCTGCACAGCAGTCATATCGACGACGCCGTCCATGCTGCTGTAAAAGCCTCCACCCGCGCCATTGATGGCTTCATTATTAGCAATCGTTCCGCTAGTGGAGATAGTTACCGTCCCATCATAGTTATTGTAGAAGCCGCCACCCGCTCCTACCGAAACATTGTCTTCTAGGGTAAGGCGATCAAAACTGACCTCTCCGCCTCGGTTGTAAAAACCTCCTCCAACTCGTCCAGTGTTAGAAGAAATGATTCGGTTATTGGTGATCTCTGTGGAGCTATTGTTTACTACGGTGAACGTTACTGTTCCCTCATCGTTGCGGAATCCAGCACCATCGCCAGATGACACATTGTCGCGCAGGTTCACATCGACCGCAGTTACCGTACCACCGACTGCGTTGTAAAATCCGCCACCTACATCATCGTTACTCGTTCCGTTGGATCCGGTTACGTTATTCTCGATGTCGACATTATTTAGGCTAACCGTACCACCTACGTTATAAAAACCTCCACCATGACTCGATCGAGCGGAGTTGTTGCTAATATCACTGTCGGTAATATTAACGACCGTATTGGTGTTTTGAGCATAGATACCGCCACCTGTGTTAGCAGTATTACCAGAGATATCTGTGTTATTGATAGTGATCGTCGCAGCTCCATTCGCGCGCAGACCGCCACCAGCTCCGTTCGCCGCATCATTCCCTGAGATCGCCGAATTATTGAATACTGCGCTACCCCCATCGAGCATCCAAATACCACCAGCACTCTCACCCGCCGTGTTATTTGCGATGACGCCACCGTCGACTGATAAATCTGCAGTCCGAGCATAGATCGCACCACCACGTCTACCCGAGTCATTATCTTCGATGGTCACATCGGTTAACGATATGGTCGCTCCCGTTTCTGCGGAAATCGCACCACCATCACGCTCAGCACGGTTGTTAGTGATCTCGCCGCCGATCATGGTCAGCGTACTACCCTCGTCCATGAAGATCGCACCACCATCATCATTGGAGTTGGTGGTGTAGCCGAATGTCTCATTGTCGGTTATGATGACATTTTCTAGGCGCAGGTCGCCGTTGTTGCGGATCGCACCGCCATGGCGGTCATTCGCGCAAGAGGTACCATCCGTCAGAGTGATATTTCGCAACACCACCTGAGCACCTTTGTGAACCTGTAGAATACGGTCGATATCCTCGGCATCGATTACCGTATCTGCAGCATTACTGGTCGCACCTTCGATGATGATACGACCGCTCTGGCGGGTGAAATCCAAATCGCCAGTTGTGGTATCTGCCGAACCGACTCCATCGTCCGCATCACAACCATTGCCATTCGAGTGATCTGTCGCTGAGCCAAAAGCGTAAGTGCCTGCCGACACGGTGATCGTAATATCCTCAGTAGACGAGTCGGTATTGGCTACCACAATGGAATTCCTCAACTCCTCTAGGGTATTCACCGTAGAGTCACGAACCACAAACTCACCAGTCTGGATGGCAGTATCGCCATCATCATCACTCACCCGTAGAGTCACGGCGTACTGGCCGACCATCAGGGCTGGCAGGGTTGGATTGGCTCCCGACAGTGTGATTACCGTTCCCACAGGATCGGTGATATCCCAGGTGTAAACCAAGGTCCCGTCGCCGCCTGAGGCAGTCGCTGCCACCGTAGCTGTCGTCTGGCCAGCGGCAGTGCCTGTCGGTAGCGTAAAGGTATCGATGACAGGCAAGAGATCTGTCACCTCAAATGCACCAATATCAGCGCCAGCCCCCTGTGCACGCGCCTGGCCTCTCTGGTCACTGAGAAGATTAGACCCCGCAGCCGCATCGTAGGCTGCACTCGTATCGTCGATGGCGTGAGTCAGTGTCGGACCGCCATTATCGGCGAGAGCACCGAGTCCCGCATCGACGTTCAGCACCGTGCCAGCGCCGCCTGCAGCCCGCTCCTGATTCTCGATGATTGATACACCCTCGACATTGTGATTACCAAACACATCGGCATTCCCAGTCGTGGGTGTGACGTCGATATTTCGAAGGTTATCAGCAATAATTGAATTGGTAATCGTCACTACAGCCGCGTTATTGCGAATACCGCCGCCATTCCGGGTCGATGAGTTATCAGCAATTGTCGAATGATTGATATTGAGAATAGCATCACTATTCTGCGCCCATATGGCACCGCCATCGCGGTTATTGATTAAGTTACCATCCTTATCCTGACCAGCGATATTGCCGCTCAGGGTAGAGTTGGTAATATTCAGCGTACCACGGTCGTGCCAGATACCGCCACCATGGCCGACAGACGTATTATTGGCGATCAGCGAGTCGTTCACATCGACCACCGAGTTCGCATTGCTCACCCAGAGTCCACCACCTCGGCCACGCCCTTCTGCGTTTGCATCCGTTTGGTTAGAGGTGATTGAACTTCGATTGATCTCTACCTGAGAGTTATCCACATAAATACCGCCACCGCGACCATAAGAGGTATTTTGCGTGATCGTACTGTCATTAATCAATCCAGTAGCGCTGACTTGAAAGAAAATACCACCGCCGACACGATTGTTATTATCAGTGCCCTGAGTCTCATTCAGAGACACAGTCGAATTCTGTAATTCCAAATAACCATCCCTCACCCATGCGCCACCTCCATGATTATTCGTGGCAGTATTCCCAGTAATCGTAGAATCTGTCACAACCATTGAGGCATTCGCATCCCAGACATTCACACCTCCACCACCTTGCCTAGCGGTGTTATTACTGATTACCGTTCCATTGGTGATGTTAGCCACTGCATTATTGCGCACCGACACACCACCACCACGGTTATTGGAAGCATCATTACCTGATATCGTGACACCGTCGAAAGTAGCATTAGCATTATCGACGACGCGTACACCACCACCATCGCCACCTGCAGCCGTGTTATTCGAAACCGAACCACCGGTCATCGTCAAAACAGTGCGGTCTTCGACATAGACACCGCCACCCCCTTCGTTGTTGGTAGCTGTGTTATTGTCAACATTGACATTATCCAAGGTAGCAACGCTATTGCCACTCAACCAAATACCACCAGCACCTCGATTGATCGTACTGCCAGCCGCAGATGTCCCTTGAATCACATTATTCGATATCGAACTATCAGTCGCAGAAAAATTATTTTCCCCACTGGTATACACACCACCACCACGGCCCTCAGCGGTATTGTTATCGATCGTCACACTATTAAGCGTCACAGTCGTTCCATTATCGGATACATACATACCGCCGCCTACCGCATTGGTATCGGTATCGCTTGCTAAATGAACCGCTTGGTTACCCGTAATCAGCGTACCTGTAGCCGTGAGCGTACTACCGCCAGAGACCTGCACACCACCAGCATGGTAGGTAGACCTATTATTGATCACATCGGAGCCATTGATCAAGGCCGTCTGCCCTGCGCCGGTCACCAGGAATCCTCCTGCCTGGCCGCGCCCTAAAGTCACTTCATTGCTATCGACATCGGTATTGTCAAGGGTGACGGCACCGCCATTTTGATAGAATCCAGCCCCACTCCCTGACACGCGGTTATCTTTGATGGAGCTATCTTTGATTAGCACGCTGGCCCCCTGCCCCTCGACAAACAAACCACCACCTTGACGCCCTATCGAACCATCCTCGCCTGCGACGTTGTTTTCTATCGCTACGCTATCTAGCGTCAGCTGTCCTCGAGCCACCACGCCACCGCCACGGGTGCGCCATAGCTGCGCGGCATCACGAGGTGTCGTATCCGCTACCGTGTTATTGACGACCGTGCCACCGGTCATGGTCACTCTCGCCTGCTCACCCGAGCGGAAACCGCCGCCCTCCTCAAGAGCGAGATTTCCCGTAAAGTCAACTCCTGTCAGCGACACCTCACCGGCTTCGAACATAGCTCCACCACCGTGCTGGGAGGCGGTATTATCTCGAATATCATAGTCCGTGATCGTCGTTACTGATGTACCAGTAGTACGAAGACCGCCACCATCGTAGTAGCCATCCACATTATTGTCGGTTCCTCCAGCGACATTGCCCGAGATATGGTGCGATCCGTCGGATGAGGTAAGGGTAAGATCACCTTCGTTCCAGATACCACCACCACCTTCGTCAGATAAATTATTGGTAATATTCGAGTCTGCGATAGTCACGAATGATCCATCATTGATAAACATACCAGCTCCACTCTGCCCAGTTGTAGTGTTGGCATTGATGTCTACCTCCGTCAGCGAGACCTGCCCAGATGTGTAGATACCGCCCCCCTCTGATCCCGCAGTGTTACCATCGATGGTACCATTGGTCATTGTGAAATTCGAGGGAGAGGCTTCTAGGTAGACACCACCTCCATCGAGACCCGTAGAGTTATTCTTGATGTCGATGTAGTCGAGATTCACCGTAGCTTGCCCGGTGATTTGGAGACCACCGCCGTTATTCGTCACCGTATTACCCGATATCTCCCCCTGATTAGTCGCTGTACCTACGATGGTAGCAGTCGAGTTAGCTCCGACCCGTGCACCACCGCCGCCACCTAGTTCATGCACATTGTCGGTGATCATCGCATGACCGATACCGCCGATTGTCAGCTGCGCCTCGCCGCCTAGATAAAAACCTGCTCCATTTCGAGTGGTCGTACCGACACCCTCGATCTTGTTATCTCGTATCTCGATCGCCCCCGTGCTCGTGCGGTCGATCGTCACTGTTCCATCCGTGGCATAGAATCCACCACCATCACCACCAGCGGTATTCTCGTATATATTCACATCGGTCAGCGTAGTATTAGACGCATCACCATCCTGGTAGAATCCACCACCTACATTGTTATTACTGGTGCCCTCTGGCCCTGTCTTGTTCCCCTGGATGTCGATACTAGTCAGTGTCACATCGCCGCTAGTATTGCGAAAGCCACCACCGTGCTGGATGGTCGCCTCATTCCCGGTGAAACTGACCGCCTGCTGCGCTGCCGTGAGGCCGGAGTTATCCCAGGTAACCGAACTAGTGTCGCCGGTCTGGCGGAAGCCACCTCCACCCGTTCCGGTAGAAATGTTATTGGTCACAAAGGTATCCTGAAGCGTCACCGCCCCGTTGCGATTGTGGAAACCTCCACCATAACGACCTGTCGTGTTGCCATCGATAATACTATTGGTCAGCGTCACCGAAGCACCGTGACCTTCGCTGTGGAATCCACCACCTCCAGCAGTATCACCATTACCGAAGCGACCATCGCCATTGCTATCAGCGAAGGTCGAGATATTGTTCGACAGCGTGACATTTGCTAGATCGATCGTGCCTAGATTGTTACGGAAGCCACCACCACGCTCACCTGTATTCCCCGTGATTGTGATATTACCGACCGCTGCGGGGTCTTGTGATACCCTCGCATTTGAGCCGGTTAGGTAAAAGCCCCCACCCCCATCATCCTCAGTTCCAGCCACATTGTTGGTAAAGGTCACATCATTACGAAAGATGACCTGAGCTTCGCTTCGAAATCCACCACCACTAGCCGTCGTAGCGACATTGCCATCAAAAACGACACCATCTAGTGTCATCACATTATTCACACTACCTCCGACATAGATGGCCCCACCACTCGAGCTTGCTGTATTGTTCGACAAAGTCGTGTTAGTGATATTGATGGTATTGTACTCATCGGTATGGATGACGCCGCCGTTGCCGGTAGCAGTGTTACCTGAGATAGTCATGTTCGATAGCGACACGACCGAGGTCAGTTGATTCCCGTCAAACCGGATTGCCCCGCCACCGCTGTTGAGCGATTCGTTATTGTTCATCGCGGTCCCATCCATATACAAGCTAGTCCCTTCGCCTGTGATATGGATACCACCTCCAGCCCCACCAGACGTGTTGTCAGACAGACTACTATCGGCATCGAAGGTCGCAGTTCCCCCGCCGCGCAACCAGATACCACCACCGGTAGCGCCAGAACGGATCTGACTGCCTGCTGGCCCTGCCGAATCAAATCCGGCATTGTTATTGATCACGTCGGTATTGATAAACGAGACATTGCCACCACGAATCATCAGACCTCCGCCATCTTGATTGGCGGCATTATTTTGAATCGTAGAATCGGTGAACACCACGGTACCTGATAGATCCGCTGCACCACCACCGTGAGCATTGCCATCGGTGCCGGTCGCATAGTTGCCCTCTATTGTGACATTGGTGAAAGTTGTAGTGGCATTACCATTCGACACTCGCACTCCCGCACCCTGCACGGCATTACCACCAGTGATTGTCAGATTCTGAAATTCCACCTCACCATCGTCGACGATCTCAAACACACGGTCGTTTCGCGAGATCAGATCAAAATCCGCATCCACCGTGGCACCGTTACCGACGATCGTCAGCTTCTCGCCTGCCTGCACTTCGATATCTAGATCGCCTTTCTCAGCCTCACTCACACCAGCATTGGGCGTGATCGTCAGATTATAAGTCGCACCACTCTGCAGGATGATCGTGTGCGTGGTATCGCTAGAGGCATTCACTGCGATGATCGCCTCGCGCAGACTCAGCAGCCCATCGCCAGCATCTACCACGTCAGCCGTGGTATCCACGGTGTGAGTGGCATAGTGCACACCTGCCAGACTCAGCAGCTCTGCGCCCTGTGCCTGTGCGTCTAGGATGACACGTCGGGAGCCCGCCTCAAAGCCACCGTACATCACATTGCCCTCCTGAGCTTGATCATAGTCATCAGCCAGACCGAGCATGTGCCCCTGCTCGTGCATGATCACCGAGAGCAGATCCATGCCCCGAGCTTCATCGCCCTCGGCACGCAGGACTTCCTCGATCTTAGAAAATTCGGCATCGTCCTCTGGAGTTTCATCGACATACCAGCCACGTCCATTGGCATCCACATCCAGCGTTACCAGCTGGCCTTCGGCCTGGGCCACATGCAGCACGGATAGATCGGCAAACACATACTGCGCCTCCTCTAGTGCCTGCAGCTGCTCATCGCTGATGCCGGACTCTTTCCAGCGCTCGATCGCCGCATCCACGATTGCTTCCAACTCCTCGCGAGATACAGAAGACTCTCTGTTACTACTATCCTGCTCTTGCGCGGCTGGCGGCTCAGCCTCGGCCTCGACCGGCTCGACTGCCACGGGAGTCGCGGATAAGAGCACTCTCTCCTCCAACTGCTCCGCCTGCATCTGGCGACGTTCCTCATCCTTTCGACCTTTCCGTGTGAATAGATCGACGATTTTCGAGCGATTTCGGCGTTTTTTCATAATCGAGGAGAGATGCCTTTCGGGGCAAAATTATATGGTTTTATAATTTTTTTATGGTTTTTACAAAATCAGCGTAGCTAAAATACGCCCATATTCGGTAAAGACATGTCGGTTTTAGCCAAAACAACGCATAATCGTCAACCCGATTGTGATTTTTTTACGGACTAATGAATAGATTCTGTCCTCCTAGAATATTAGGATGCTCTAAGCCGTTCACTCATCCTCATATGGCTCATTCACATAGATTGACTGCGGGCTACGCCACCGCCATTCTCCTCCACTATGAGATCTATTCACGTCTTCTTCACCATGGCCATTGTGCAGGCCATATTTTGCTTCATATCACCGACGACGGCGGCAGAAAAACCCAACGTCCTCTGGATCGTGCTCGAAGATGTGAGTGGCTGGTTTAGTTGCTATGGCGACAAAATCATCGAGACCCCACACATCGATGCCTTGGCGGCCGATGGCGTGCGATTCGACCGCGCATACACCTCTGCCGGAGTTTGCTCTGCGATGCGATCCGGATTCGTCACAGGCATGATGCAGACATCCATTGGCGCCCACCAGCACCGCAGCTGCCGGGCCAGATTCCGCGGGATGACCTTTGATGAATACGACAAAAACATCCTACCCGACGGGGTGAAGCCCGCACCGCAATGGTTCAAAGAACAGGGCTACTACAGCTGGAATGAAGGAACTGGCAAAGACGACTTTAACTTCGAGTTCGATCCCACTGCTATGTATGATTACTCAGCTGGTCCGCTTAACTATAAGGGCACCGAGTCCTCTGAATGGCGCAGCTGTCCAAAGGGGCAACACTGGTTTGGGCAAGTCCACATCACAGGAGGAAAGTCCGGAAACCGGGCTACGAAAACCGTAGCTCGCTCCGCCGTGCCGGTGCCCCCGTACTACCCCGACATCCCAGAGGTGCGCGAAGAGATCGCTCATCACTATGATTGCCTGCTTTTCACCGACAAGCAGGTCGGCCAAATCGTATCCGCTCTGAAAGCAGACGGGCTCTATGATAACACCTACATTTTCCTGATCAGCGACCACGGTTACAAGCTACACCGCCACAAGCAGATGCTCTACGAAGGCGGCATCAATATGCCCTTCATCGTGACCGGCCCGACCATCCCCAAAGGCGAGGTACGAGACGATCTCGTAAACAGTATCGACATAGCCCCTACCTCCCTAGCCATGGCCGGACTACCGATCCCAGAGAAGATGGAGGGCCAGAATATCTTCGCCGCCGATTATCAGGACAAAGCCTACACCATCTCGGCACGCGACCGCTGCGACTTCACCATCGAAAAGATCCGTGCTGTGATCTCGCCAAAATACAAGTACCTGCGCAACTACACCGATGACCGCCCATTCATGCAGCCCACCTACAAAGACGGCTGGGAAGTCACCAAAGCTTTTCGCAAACTAATGGCTGAGGGCAAGATGAACGAGACTCAGATGATCTTCTTCGCCCCAGATGGCAAGGCACCTGAGGAGCTCTACGACCTGGAGAATGACCCCCACGAGATCCACAATCTAGCAGCAGATCCCGCCCATCAGGTAGCTCTCGAGCAGCACCGCGCCTACCTCGCAGAATGGATTGAGGTATCAGGAGACAAAGGCCAGGCCCCAGAATCAGATATCGGTCTACTGTGCGCCCTGAAACGCTGGGGAGAGAAGTGCGTGAATCCCGAATACGACCGCGTGCGCCACCTCTACACACCACCGGCACCGAAAGCTAAAATGCCGGCAAAAAACAAAAAATAGCGGCTCTCACAGCCTACCTCTCCTAAAGCAGGATTGACAATAGCTGCTATAAAAGATATGAAAATACGGGTCCTGACCTCTTCCCGCCTCAGTGATGATCCGTATTTTCCTCTTTTCCATCCTCATTTGTCTCGTCGGAGCACAGCTATCATTAGCTGATGATTCGGAGTTTCAATTCACGCCTCTCGCATCACCGCTAGAGGTGGATGTCATGCTGATGGGTTACAGCGCCGCGCAGCGGGGCGGCAGAGCCATAAGTGGCTATGGCAACCAACTGAAAGCCACCCATCGCTACCACTCAGTAGCAGCTGACTGGTCCTTTCTCCCGATGGGCACTGTGTTTCGACTCCCAGGCTGGGAAGAGCGAAACTTCGTAGTCGATGACTACAGTGCTACCGTCGCAGGGGTCGGCGCTGTCGAGCTGTATTTTGATGATGCCACTGCCGCAGCGAAGTTTGGCGAATTCGGCGAGACGATCTCCATCATCCGAGTCGGCGACTACCGTGCCAGCTATGAAAAGCTGCGCCAGCACGCGAAGTCGGGCGATCACTCCTACACCATGGCTCAGCGGATCTACGCACGCTTCGAGCGCCTCGCCATGCTCAGTGGTGCAGCCTCTACTGCAGAGCCAGCATCGGCAGAAGAGGTCGCCGCCGAGCTGGCCAAACTCCGCAACATGCGCTCCATCCTGAACAGCCAGCTGATCACCGCTACCACAGCAGCCGTGCGTTTGCAGGATCTCCCCGACTGGGAGACGGGATCTGTAGCGGCGAGCAATGCCCTATTCCCGTCCTATCAAAACTAGCTAAACTCTGCTTCGATGCAGAGTCGTGAAACCACTCTATCTTTTCCTACTCGCAGTCGTCGGACTAGTCCACTCTCTCGGTCGAGCAGCCGATCAGCCCAATATAATCGTCATCATCGCAGATGACCTAGGCTACGCCGACCTAGCCTTCCTCGACCACGCCCCCGATGATGTGAAGCATCTCGGCACCCCAGGATTCGATCGTCTGGCAGCCACCGGCACCTACTTTGCCAATGCCTATGGCGCTTCACCGATCTGCAGCCCCTCGCGAGCCGGATTGATCACGGGGCGCTACCAACAGCGCTGGGGCAACTATTGGTACGGCGAAGGCGGACTCCCTGCTGACGAAGTGACCCTGCCTGAAACCTTAAAGAAAGCCGGCTATCGCACCGCCAAATACGGCAAAACCCACCTGAACGGCGGCCCAAAAGAATTCCCCACCCAGCATGGATTCGATGAATTCCTCGGTTTCATGCACCACACATGGGACTACATCCGGCTGAGCGAAAAAGATGTGGCTGCCCACCAGGCACGCGAGGGCTTCACAGGTGACTTTGGCTGCCAGATCCAAGGTCCCTTACTGCGCGCCAGTAAGCCGGACATGAGTCAAGAGGAGGCTACACCCACCTCCTATGAGGATAGTTTCACCACCCGTATTTTTACCGACGAAGCCGTCAGCTACATCCACGAGGCCGACAAGCAGCAGCCTTTCTACCTCCACGTCTCGCACAATGCCGTGCATATGCCGACCTACATCGTAGAGCGTAGCTGGGCAGCTCGCACCGGAGCTAGGTATGTGGAGTGGGACCGGACTGCCGATAAATGGACTTTCCCCTATTGGGATCCAGATACCGAGACCCACCAAGTCTTTCATAAAAAATGGGGCCACATGGGCGAGATCGATATCGAAGGTCGGCGCTGCTACCTCGCCAATCTACTGGCTCTAGATCACAGCATATCACGCATCCTCGACGCACTGGAGGAGACCGATCTGCGCAGAGATACTTTAGTCGTGTTTGTATCGGACAATGGCGGCACCATCAATACCTACTCAGACAACACACCGCTAAACGGGTGGAAATACATGTTTGGCGAGGGTGGTATACGCATCCCCTACCTGGTGAGCATGCCCGGTACTCTGCCCGAGGGAGAGATCGACCACGAAGCGCTCGTATCGACTATGGACATCTATCCCACTGCCCTAGAGCTAGCAGGCATCGAGCGGCCTCAAAATCTGGATGGCAAGAGCCTGCTACCCGTCTTAAATGGCGACCACGACACACACCACGACCACTTGGTGTGGGCAAAAAATCGCGATAGCTGGGTGATCCGCCAAGGCGACTGGAAACTCACCAACAAAGTTGGCTGGAGTCATCGCGACTTTCAGGTAGCTGAGAATGGCGATGTGTCCGAAGCTGCCGAGACCTACCACTACTCGGGCGATCCACAGCTATTCAACCTCAGAGCTGACATCGGCGAGACGACGAACCTGATCGAGCAACACCCAGAAAAAGCCGCCGAGCTCAAAGCTCTCTATGCCCAGTGGGATGGGCAGATGCCAGGACCATGCACCAACAAAGGCGTGCCTAAACCAAAGCGAAGTACCACTACCAAGACAAAGAAGCTCACCCATCCCAAAGTGGTAGAGCGAGCGTTCACCATCTCGGCGACGGTCGATATCGATTACCACTGCAGTGGCGTGATCTGTGCCCACGGCGGCAGGCGCTCTGGATATGCGCTCTACTTGGAGAAGGGAGTTCCGTACTTCCGGCTAAACAATGCCGAAAAAGGACAAGTCATAAAGGCTCAGACCGCACTCCCCTACGGCAAGAGCGAGATCACCCTATCTATAGCCAAAGCCAGCTGGACGATGAAGATCGATGGTATCGAAGTGGGCTCTAGCTCCACAGGAGGATTATTATCAAAACAACCCAGCGAAGGCCTCTCAATCGGCTACGACCACATCGAAAATTCGCCACAATCTATCGTGGGCGAATGGAAAGACGAGCAACACCTAGATGGCAGAGTCCGCAGCCTGAAGGTAAATTAATGAATTTTCGATTGTACCCTATTGAATAAAAATTGTACCCTATTCAATTGCCGCTTTTTTCGACTTCTCCATAGCAGCATCGATACCGCCCTGTAGATCCGATACCATAAATGGCTTTTTCAGACTCGAGGCACCGACGTATTTGTCATCCAGATCTTTGAGCTTATCGGCTGAGAATCCAGAAATAAACACCACAGGTATCGACGAGTCGACCTCTTGGATCTTGTCTACCATCTCGGGCCCCGTAGCCTTGGGCATCATCACATCGGTCACGATCACATCAGGATCGCTTTGGCCATCCATCATATTCTTGAATGAATCGTAGCCCTCGACACCATCCTCGGCCTCGATTACCTCGTGACCCAGCTTCTGCAATGCGGCTTTAGTGAAAGTACGCACCTGCACATCATCATCGACGAGCAGGACCTTCATGGTATCGGCTGCATGCTCTCCATTCACGGGAATCGCCTCGGAATCGACTACAGATTTGAGAGCTTTTTCAAAAGCCGCATCGATACCACCCTGCAGGTCGGATACCTGAAATGGCTTCTTCAAGCTAGATACCCCCGAGTATTTCGCATCCAGATCTTTCAATTTATCAGCAGAAAAACCAGAGATAAACAGAACTGGGATAGATGCATTCAGTTTACGGATTTCATCGACCATTTCAGGGCCGGTAGCATTCGGCATCATCACATCGGTCACCACAGCATCGAGGCGCTCGCCTCTATCCATGATACCTTTGAAGGTATTGAATCCATTGACTCCGTCGTCGGATTCGATCACCTCGTGGCCTAGCTTGCGTAGCGCGGCTTTGGTGAACTGGCGCACCTGATGCTCATCATCGACCAAAAGAATCCGTAGGGAAGCCTTGTCATTATCCTCATCCGCTTCCTTGGTAGTGTGGTGCACGACCTGCTTTTTCTCGGCAATATTTTCGGCGTCGCCCACTGGGAAGTACAGCAGGAATGAGCTGCCCTGGCCCATCTCGGAGTGCACATCGACCCAGCCGCCTAGCTCCAGCATGATCGAATAAACCATCGCCAAGCCGAGACCGGTCCCTTCGGTCACCTGCTTGGTCGTATAGAATGGCTCAAAAATCTTGGCATGCTGCTCCTCTGGGATACCCGTTCCCTGATCCATCACCGCCAGACACCAGTATTGCCCAGGGTTCACATCATCTTCGAGTATCGTTTTGCATACCTCAGTCACCTCCACTCCTTTAGACATCAGAGTCAGTTGACCGCCGTCAGGCATCGCATCGCGAGCGTTCACCACTAGATTTAGGATGATCTGGGAGAATGACGTCGAGTCAGTCATGATGCATGCCCGCTCATCGATCCGATAACTCAGGTCTATATTGCTAGGCAGGATACTGCGCAGAGATTCCTCATCAGCCGTGATCATCCCATGCAATCGGTGGGTCTGGATGTTGAGCTCACTCTGGCGCCCGATCGCCATGATCCGCGAGACCAGATCGCGAGCCTTCTGTCCTGCAGTCAGGATCTCACGCAGTGGCTTTTTGTTTTCACCCACCGCATCCGACTCCGCGATCTCGGCAAAACCTATGATAACCGCCAACAGATTGTTAAAGTCGTGCGCCATACCACCGGCCATCTTACCGACCAAGCTACGGCGCTGCGACTCCTGAGCGACACGCTCCGCCTCGAGCTTCGATGTGTTCACCGATTTGAACTGATCTAGCGCACGATTCATGTCGCCTACCAGAGTCCCCCAGCGGCCCTGGAATCTCTCTTTACGCGCTTCGACGTGCGGCGAGCCCTTCAAGATCGATGCCTGCACCCCTTCGATCTCTTCACCAAAGGCATCCATGTTCGAGCGCAATTGATCAAAAGCACGAGACACTTCACCGATCTCGTCTTTGCGTTTGATGTCTTTTCCGATCTCGACATCGCTCATCCGCCCTTCAGACATAGCCTCTGCCGCTTTAGCGATCCTAGCCATCGGCTTGGTCACCGACAGGGAGATCCACGTCGTCATACTGACGGTGATCAAGATGAACAAAGCTGACTGCCATATACTGTTCACCAATAACTGTCGCGCTCTGGCGGCCTCTGCTGCTTTGTTGCCGCTCATTTGCTGCTGCAGCGAGTTAACGATATTGGTTGCCGATTGCGAAATCGCCATCGCATCGCCTAGCCATTCCGACTCATGACTGTACGAAAAATAATCGAACGATGTGGTCGGCATGTTTGGTACTAGCCGTTTTTTCGATTCCTTGATGTCTTCGATCAATTGGATCAACTCTTGATTATCTGAAAGCAAAGCTTGAGCAGACTGTAGCCCCTTGGCCGCAGGAGACGGCGCAGATCCCATGATCTTGAATAGCTCCTTATGATTCACCTCACCTGCCTTACGGATTTCGATCGATGCTTTTAGGCGAGCGTTAAACTGGCGCACAGACTTCTCCGCGAATAACACTTGGAAATCGATATTGTTCTGTGATGACTCAAACCAGTTAGATAATTTGAGAGTCGCATTGGCGATGTTCTTAGCGGAAGTCGAAAACTCAGCGAGATTCAACGACTCAATCTGGGCTGGAGAAAGACTGGAGAGCAGTTTGCGATAGTTTTTGCACAGTTCATCGCCGATCTCACGTAGATCTGAGCCCTCACCTAACTGAATGACTTCTTGCTCAATCGAGCTCAAAAAATGGCTCCGCTCTTGAAGCAAAGGCTCGTGCCAACTCTTGTAGGTATCATAACTAGCACCTTTGATGATAGATTTAGCTAGAGCTGCATCCACCAAAACATAGGGGTAAACTTGGCTCAGTCGCCAGGCGACAGCAATTTCTTGGAGTTCCACCTCCAAACGCTCAGACTTCTCCGCTTGATGAAGGGAGAAGAAAAACGCAACGGCTACGGCCACTCCCACAGGGAGCAGCATGGCCAAGAACATTTTCCGTCTGAGCGACATATATTCGAGGTTTAATGGATTACTACAGTCTTACATTATGATAATTATGAATTTTGTAAATTTTAAATTTCAAGAAACCACCTGATTTTTATCGAGTAAAGGTAGGCGTAATTTAGCCTTGGCGACGCTCACGGCATGGCAGGCAGTACTCCTCGCCATCGTCCGCAGAGACTCGGAACTCCATATTTGGGTCCTTGGCGTCTGTGATGCCACAGTTGTGGCAAGTGTGGAAGGCATCTGACTGGCCTTCCGATCTCTGTCGGTTAAATCTTGCTCGCCGCTGTGCCGCCCAGTTTCGATTCCGAAAGTCCGAGATCACTCGAGGGAAAATACCAAACAAATAAGGAACCAGCCCCAAAATGATAATCACGGCCAAAAGCGGCGCGGGAATACACTGCAAAACAAATAAACCCGCCGTCAACCAAGCCAGCCACTTCAACTTTACTGGGATGATTAGAAAAATATAAATGACATGATTGGGCGCGTAGGTCGCTGCAGCAAACAAAATAGCTGCGCCTAACAAGCCCTGCATCAGACCGGTCGATGGCACGAGAAATCCAACCAGAATAATGCAGAAAATCGTCGCTCCGATATAAAACGAACACCGAAAGACTCCCAGCTCTCCCTCGATAATATCGCTAAACATCCACATGATGTGCATGAAGAAATACATGAACAGCACAGAGATCAGTAGCCCCGCAGAGAAGCCTCCGACAAAAGAACAAGCAATCCAGCTAAGCAGGCGCCAGACTTGGCCAGACATAATCAACTGGCTATCAAATGCCAGTATCTCTCCCAATCCCGGACTGATGAGTGCCAACAGAAAGCCGAGCACTTCAAATCCCGCCAACCATTTGATAATTCCTGGTAGGGCAAGTCCTCCGAAGCGGCGCTCCAGGCTATTGAGTAGGCGTTCTCCACGTCGCATAAGTGCGGCTATCAAACGGCAGATAGCCTCATTTATCAATCGACATTTCCAGATCGACAGCCACTCGCTTATCGCCGACACTGTTTAGCATCCATGGCCCAGTCTTCACCCCTATCCACAGCCCACCAGTCTCTCAATGCCAAGATGGCCGAATTCGCCGGCTGGGAGATGCCGATTTTTTACCAAGGTATCGTAGCCGAGCATCAAGCCGTGCGCAGTGCAGTCGGAGTCTTCGACATCTCGCACATGGGCCAGCTAATCGTAGCCGGAGCAAATGCCCCCAGTTGGCTCGATAGTATGCTGACCAATGACATCCAGCAGCTTACCGAGGATGGGCAAGGCCAATACACACTCATGCTCAATGAAGCAGGGGGCGTGATCGACGATCTGATCATCTACCGCGAAGCCGCAGACCGTTTTTTTCTCGTCATCAATGCATCAAAAATCGCTGAAGACCACCAGTGGCTCACCTCTCACCTACCAGATGGAATGGCGCTGCAGAACCTGAGCGAGGCATATGGTGGACTCGCAGTCCAAGGGCCAGAGGCGGTCGCCCTGTGGGAAAAACTCGATACCGGCTGCCCTCTACCCGAGCGCAATGGCATCGCCCGTGACACAGATTTCATCGTCTGTCGCACCGGCTACACCGGCGAGGATGGCTACGAGCTATTTGCCCCCGTGGCAGATATCGGCACCTGGTGGCAGCGTATCCTCGATGCTGGAGCTGCGCCCTGCGGACTTGGCGCTCGCGATACCTTGCGTCTGGAAAAAGGCTTCCCGCTGAATGGCAACGATCTCGACTCCGTTCACACGCCACTAGAGGCGGGCTTGGGCTTTTTCACCAAACTCAAAAAATCCGCTGTCGATTTCGTCGGCCGCAGCGCCCTAGAGGCACAGCAGGAAGCAGGCCTGAAAGAACGCCTAGTCGCCATCAGCCTACTCGGCAAAGCTCCGCCTCCTCGGCACGACTACGATGTCCTGACTGCCGATGGCAAGACCAAGATCGGCCAACTCAGCAGCGGTAGCCTATCGCCCACTCTGGGCAAAGGTATCGGCATGGCCTACCTACCTGCCGACTACGCCAAAATCGGCACCAAAGTGCAGATCGGCATCCGCCAGAGAACCTTCGAAGCAGAAGTGGTGAAAAAGCCGTTTGTTTAGGCTAGGCTAGGTTTCCGTATGTCGCTACCCATCTTCGAAATCGAGGCCGATCTGCAGTCGGCCGTAGCTGATACAGCCGATCAGTGCCGCATCGTCATCGAGGCACCGACAGGCTCGGGTAAGTCGACCCAGGTCCCACAGATCCTGCTAGACTCTGGCGCTCTGCCTACTGGCGAGATCTACGTGCTCCAGCCACGCCGTATCGCGGCACGGATGCTGGCCCGACGAGTCGCTCAGGAGAGAAACCAGAAGCTCGGCGGCGAGGTGGGCTACCAAGTCCGATTTGAAAATATCGTGTCGCGCGACACCCGCATCCGCTACGTCACCGAGGGTATCCTGATCCGTCGTCTGCTCGAGGATCCAGAGCTAATAGGCGTAGCAGCCATCGTTTTCGACGAGTTTCACGAGCGCCACTTTTACGGCGATGTCTCACTAGCCCGCTGTCTCGATGTGCAAGAGACCCTACGCCCTGACTTAAAACTCGTAGTCATGTCTGCTACCCTAGAAATTGCGCCTCTGCGAGAGTATCTAGGTGCCGACTGCCACCACCTGTGCAGCCAGGGGCGGACCTACCCTGTCGACATAGCCTACAGCCCGAGCAAAGAAAGGCACAAAGACCAGCTCTGGGACCACGCCACCCGAGCCATGCGCGACCACTATCGCAAAGTCGGCACCGAGGGGCACGCCCTCGTCTTCATGCCCGGCAGGCACGAGATCCGCAAGACAGTCGAATGCCTGCGCCGCGCTCCCTGGACCAAAGACTTCGAGATCTGCGAGCTGTACGGCGAGCTTTCTCCCGAGCAGCAAGATGCCGCCACCGCCAGCTCTCAGCGGCCAAAGATCGTCGTCGCTACCAATGTCGCCGAGACCTCGATCACCATCGACGGGGTACAGCTAGTCGTCGACTCTGGCCTCGAGCGACGCGCCGCGTTTGACTCGCGTCGGGGCATCACCACCCTACATATCGAAAAAATCTCACGCGCCTCTGCCGACCAGCGAGCTGGCCGAGCAGGCCGGACCACAGCAGGGCATGCCATCCGCCTGTGGAGCGAGCCAGATCACCAGCAGCGAGCCGAGGCGACACCAGCCGAGATCCATCGTATGGATCTGGCTGAGGCTGTGCTTTTGCTAAAAGCCAGCGGTGTCGATGATGTCCGCGGCTTCCGCTGGTTCGACAGTCCAGATGCTACCGCTCTCGATCGTGCCATCCGCTGGCTGCAGCCACTCGGTGCCCTCGATGAGCATGAAAAGCTGACCCAGCTCGGTCTAGAGATCTCACGCCTGCCGGTAGCCCCACGATACGGGCGTGTCCTCATAGAAGCCGCCACCTGCGGTTGCCTCGATTACTTCGCCATCGTTTCTGCCGCTATGCAGTCGCGACCGCTGTTTTTGAAAAACAAGCAACCCGAGCGTAGCGACTACTTGGAGCCAGGAGACACCTCAGATCTGCAGGCACTCGTCCGCGCCTGGCGCCGCGCCCAGCAGAACCGGTACGATCGCCACGCCTGCGATAGCCTAGGTGTACATGGCGGAGCCGCCCGCGATATCGGCCGCGTCGCCCAGCAGCTGCGCGATGCCACGGCCCGTATGTTTTCCAGCAAAAAGTCTCAGGACCGAGAGCCCTCTAGCGAGGAGATCGCCGCTATCCTGCTGACTGGATTCTCTGACCGCCTCGCCATGCGCAATAGCAAAGCCTCGCTCGCCTGCCGAGTCATCGAGGGGCGACGCGGACAGCTGGAGAAAGGCTCCACCGTAGCGAAAAGCGAGCTACCCTTCATAGCCGCCGAGATCATCGAAGTGGAGGGCCGCGATGTACAGGTGAAGTTAGATTTCTGCACCGAGGTCAGCCACCTCGCCCTACTCGATGCCTTTCCTCACGACTTCTCAGAGCACAATGGCGGCGTCTACGATAGCAGTAGCCGCCGGGTAGAGGGCCGTATCGAAAAACACTTTCGCGACCTCGTGATCATCTCCAAAGCGGGCGGCGAAGTGCCCGATGCCGAAGCAGCACGCCTACTAGCCGAGCGAGTCATAGCCGGCGATCTCTTGCTCAAAAAGTGGGATCAGAAAGTCGAAAACTACATCGCCCGTGTCAATCTAGTCGCCACCACCTGCCCAGAGTATGAGGTGCCCGAGATCGACGACGATGCCCGACAGCTATTGATCGAGCAGATCTGCGAAGGCGCGCGCAACTACAAAGACATCAAGGACCGCCCCGTGATGGCTGCACTGAAAGACTGGGTACCCGCCCATCACTACGGTCTACTGGATCGCCTCGTCCCCGAGCGCATCGAGCTGAAAAAGGGCGGCCGGAGTGCCCACATATTTTACAACCCTGGAGAAAAGCCCAAGATATCGGTGATGATCCAGCACCTATTCGGTATCGAAGAAACACCTCGGATTGGAGATGGACGCATCCCCCTAGTCATCGAGATCCTCGCGCCAAACCAAAGGCCAGTCCAAGTCACCGAAGATCTAGCTGGTTTCTGGAGTGGCAGCTATGCCGGAGTACGAGCTCAGTTGCGCGGCAGGTATCCCAAACACGACTGGCCAGAGCCGAAGGCTTAAACAACTAAACACGCTTGTAATGAGACTGCTAATACTACTCAACTTTTTCACCTGTCTCTCTCTTCCCGCCGATGATCACCGTCCTCTCTCTGCTGAGGAGAAAAGTGTGCAGGCAATGGAAGAGATGTTCGAAACGATCGTCGAGCTAGATCAGAATTCCGAATTTTCTGACCCACAAATCGCTAAATTACTCATCTCACTTCAGAAGATTTTATTGGTAACTACTACAGACCTAGTTAACGAAAACAAAGAAGCGGTAGAAACAGGCTCTCACTTTTCTCTCCACTCAGAGCGCGCTATGAATAGAGGGCAAGAGCTACATAAAAAGATCCGTAAACTCACTAACACTAAATTAAGAAGCAACTAGCTTAACCATTAGCCTGCTATTGCTTCGTCAGGCCTGCCAAATAGGTAATCATGTCAGCCAGCTCCTGGCGGCTCAGAGCTGCAGTCAGCCCTGCTACCATGGCGCTACCAGCCTCTTCCTCCTTCAGGATATCGGCTTTCGATATTTTTTTCTCATTAGGAGTCGCGATATCTCTTAGGCTTACAGCGCCATCTTTAGTACCTATCTTGTAGCCTACGTGCAGTTGATTGTCCTTAGTCGTGATCTGGGTGGTCATGTAGCCTTCTCGGATCTGGCGATTGGGCCACAGGACCGACTCGATGAGTAGCTCTAGGCTACGGCCTGCGCCTACTTCGGATAGGTCGGGACCGACTAGGCCACCGACTCCATCTATCTGGTGGCAGCCCATGCAGGTGCCTGCTTTCTGGTAGGCAATCTTGCCTCGCTCGAAATCCCCTTTTGTTTCGACCTCTTTTTTCAGAGCACTCACATAGGCAGCGTCGTAGTCGGCGGGCACAGAGTCCGTCGCACCCTGGGCTTTCGCGATCGCGGTGGATAGAGATTCGGAAGTCTGGCCAGCTAGCCCTAGAGCCTGATGTAGTCGGTTGGTTGCATCCTTATCTAGCGGTTGAGCTTCGAGTATAGCGGCTAGTTTGTCGCCTCTACCCGGCCCCTGCAGCAGGATGGCGACTAGCGGCGTCATGTCTTTGGGTTCGGCGATCGATGGCAATAGATCGTAGGCGAGTCGAGCTGCCTTTTCGGGATCGAGTTTCACTAGACTCTGTAGGGCCGTCTGCTGCATTGCAGTCGTCTCACTAGCCGATACGAAGCTAGCTACCAAATCGCGATTGGCCGCATTGTCCTGAACTAGTAGTAGATTCGCTAGTGCAGCCTGACAGCTAGCGCAGTTCGAGTTGTCAGGATCGGTTAGCTCGGCTTTTATCGCACCCGCCGTACTGCGCACCTGCCACGCTCCGGCTAGAGAGATAGCAGCTGGTAAGGTTGCAGGATTCTTCTTGGCTAATATCTCCTCCAGCAGCGGTTTCACATCGCTACTCGGTCGCTTTTGGTGAATGAGCGCGGCGTCTAAGAGTGCATTCAATACCTGCGCACTATCCCCGCCGTGCTCTAGGGCAGAACTTAGATCCTTTGGCTGACCGACTTTGGCTAGCAACGCTAGATGGTGAGCCTGCTTGCTTTGTGCGAGTTTGCGCACGACGTCGAGCGTGCCTTTCGAGTCAACATCAAGTATCGCACTGAGGTGGTGGGGATGAGCGTCGAAGTTCAGTTCGCCTCGCTCCAGCCCACCTAGCCATTGATCGCGCAGGGCATGCACAGCTAGGTAAAAGGCATGATCGATGAAGCGGTCGCGCGGGTGATCGAGAGTCTGTGTGACGATCTTGATGGATTGTGGAGACTGCACCTTCGTAGCTGCGACGATGCTCTCCATGCGCACACGAGGGTGGTCATCGCTTGCCGCTTTTTCTAGTATCGACAGCGGGTACTCTAGTCGCTCCTGCCAGCGCCCGACTAGCCGCACTCCGATAGCGCGCAGACGTGGCTCGGTAGAGGTGATCATGGTATCGATCAGTGCTGGACGCACCTGCTCGTGTGCCGCTATCACGCCGGCTAGCTCATAGATGAGAGCGGTGTCTGATGCCTCGGCCAATGCAGCATCCACTACCGGCACCACCTGGTCAGTCGGCAGATCGAATAGGCGTTTCTTGGCATTGGTCCGAGTCAGCCGATCGGCAGAGCTGAGAAGTGCGATCAATCCCTGCACATCGAGACGATCGAGATCGGGTGCCTCTAGTAGTGGACGATCTTTGGCCGTGACTCGCCAGATGCGGCCATGGGTGCGGTCGCGCATCGGGTCGGCGTAGCTGGCTTGGTAGTGGCCGATAGTTAGATTGTACCAGTCTGCTAGGTAGATAGCTCCATCGGGACCGATACGTACATTCACTGGGCGAAACTCCTGGCGACTCGACTGCACCAGATCGGGCATCTTCTCGGCTTTGTAGCCAGCACCATCGTCGCTCAGCTTGCGCAGCTCGATGGAGTTCGACATAAAAGCGCCCCACACGATCTGGCCCTGTAACTCCTCTGGCAGATGGCCACTACCGATGAACTCGATACCAGTATTGCGGCTCGGATTGAGTGTGATGGCGGCTAGATTCCGCGTACGCATGGTATCGATAGCACCCGGTGAAGTATAGAAACCACCACTGTAGGCACCGGAGTTGTGAAAGGTTTGGCCCCAGTCATCGTGGGTGACGCCCTGGCAGTTCAGGCCTGATCTAGAGTCATTGAAATAACCCTCCAGTTTCCCAGTAGCAGGGCGATAGCGCCACACTCCAGCACGATTGAGGCGCGATATGCCCCATGGTGTCTCGACCCGAGAAAAAGCGTGATGCCCCTGGGTAAACCATAGATCACCTAGCGGCCCACGCTCGAGACCATTGATCATCTGATGCGAGTCGGCAGTGCCAAATCCCGATAATAGAACAGTGCGCTGATCGGCCTTGCCATCGCCATCGGTATCCTTTAGGTGCACTAGCTCAGTCGCCTCGCAAATGTATAGACCGCCATTGCCAAACTCCAAGCCCATCGGTATAAACAGTCCCTCGGCGAATCGATCGAATCGGTCGGCTTTGCCATCGCCATCGGTATCTTCGCAGACCATGATGTAGTCGCCGGGGCGCAGACCTGGCTCGATATGTGGGTAGGTAGGCGTACAGATCACCCACAGGCGCCCGCGATCGTCCCAGCGCATTTGTACCGGCTTTACGATACCATCGGCCTCGCTAGCGAATAGATTAATCTCGTAGCCGTCGCGCATTTTGAAGCTAGCCATCTGCGACTCGACGCTGTGCTCGCCCGGTGGAGCGGGAGCAGGCTGCATGACTGGAGCAGGCACCAGCTCGACACTCTCGCCCAGGGCTAGGCGATGCACGCGATCGTCGGCCTCGGCCAGGATCGGTTTAAAGTCCTCCAGCTCCACCTTCAGCGGCTGGCGTTGACCGCCTGCTTGAGAAAACATCTGCTTGGTCCGATCGCCATAGGCAAAAGACCAGTTCATCGGTCGCCAGTTGTCGTACCAGAGGCGGTTCTTCTCGATCACTGCTGCTTTCAGGAAACTCGGCGGCGCAGCTTCTAGTCCTAGTGCTGTAGCGATTTGCCGGGCGACGGTCTGCTGCTGATCATCCGTGATATGGATTCCATTAGTCGTGACTTTTACTGGTCGTCCAGTTAGCAACGGGATGGTCAGATCAACAAACACAGCCCCTTGGCGTTTTGCCAATTCTCCAATCGCCTCGGTATATTGGAGCACGACCTTATTCTTTTCCGTGTGATCAGGCATTAGTTCCAAGCTTGGTTTCTCGAATGGACGGGGCGAAATCAATACCAATCGCTTGGTTTGTTTACCTACCTGGTCGAGAAGCTTTTCATAAGCATCGATAAAAGCAGGCAGTCTGCCCGGGCCATCCATGGCCTCCATCTGCCCAAACTGGGCTACTACCATGGTCGCCCCCACCGCAGCTAGCTGATCGTGCCAACTACCGAAATCAATATCTCGCCACTGGTCATATACCGTGTCGGCCTCCCAGGCCATGTTACGCAGGCGTGGCTTTTGCTCAGCATACTGACTGGCGATATAGGCCTCTAGCGTACCATCGAGACGAGAGCGCACCATATCGGTCTGGCCCATGAAGACAATCGTCTCGTCAGGACCGACGGTGAATTTGCCATCGGCAAAGGGCTCGGCTATAGGTTTGCTTTTGCTATCACCGCCGAAACGCTCCCAAGCATCCCTTTCCTCCTGGTGAGCGCTGGCTAGGCTATCTAGCTTCGCTCGGATCGGCTGGTAATAGTCGGCCACCTGACCAGGCGAATGAGCACCATCGAAGACCTGCACCTGATCAATCAGACCGGGGAAATTGTTATTGGCCGAATTCTCTATACCACCGATGACCAATCGAGCTTTAGGATTGGCCAGATCGATACCTTCGAGCTGTTCTCTAGCGACGATTTCGCCATTCACCAACACATCGGCCCAATGATCTCCATGCACAGCGACAGCGACATGAGTCCACACACCTGGCTTCAATAAACCGCCCTTAGTTTTGACAGTGCCATTGCCTTGATTCTTCCGGTTCGATGTCTCAAATCGGACCGAGCCATCGCCATGCAAATCGAGCAGCCAGCCGTGCCGCCAACCGTATCCGCCACAACACAGGATACCCGCCTGGCGCAGTCCAGCGGGCTTCACCCAAGCTGCTATGGTGAAGGGCTTCTTGTCCTTTTGCCAATGCTCATCCGCCGTGTACTCCACGCGTCCTCGCAGCGCCTGTCCACCCACCGGCGAAGCCACCCTATGTGCGGCCTGACCAGCAGGTATGGCATCCACATCGTCGAAGGTAATGGTAGCAGCTGCCTGAGGCGGAGGCGGCTTGAGGGTCTTCGCATCGGCCTCTTCAATTAGCTCCGCCTCGGTCATGCCTGCTAGACCGATTTCCGCGAGTTTAGGATTGTGCACCAGTTTATTGATCCGATACTCCACCGTCTGCGCCGGACCACTGTGGATCTGCAGAGCGATGTAGCCCCGCAGCTCACCACCCGCCTGATCATTAATCGCTACCGATATTTGGCCATTCATCGCCGACCAGACTCGATTGCCCACGGCCATGATTTCGTAGTGATTCCACTCCCCCGGCTTCACCTTCTTTTCACCCCGGTCCCGCCAGTCTAGGATACCCCGCCCATGCTCGTGATACAGCCGCGCCCACACGCCCTTTCCCATATCAGCCTGATAGCCCTGTGCCTGAAAGTTTTTGCTCTCAGTAGACTGCGACCGAAACTGAATCCCCGCATTGCGCTCATCGACCGGCATCCGCACATCGACAGAGAGGTAGAAATCGCCCACCTCCACATCCGACCAGAGGAATTTGTTGCTGTGCAGGGTCTCATCGCTATGCCCGACGATCGCTCCGTCCCGCACCGACCAAAACTCCATCTCACCCTTCCAGCCGGTCAGGTCTTTGCCATTAAAGAAATTCGGCTCCTCAGTCGATAGACCAAGTGTGCAGACGGTTAGGTAGATGGCGACTGTTGGAGTCCAGGACGGAATTTTCATAATGGTGAATGGCTTGATCCATAGACTAATCCGGCCAGCTTAAAATTGGGGGACAACTATTTTCCACTTCTTGCGCTCAATCTCGCAAACCACCAGCTACAGCAACCACCCCGCCCCTTTTTAGCTCCATCCCCGCAAACTTCGCACTGATCTTCCGCACCGTCAGTGCAGACAGTACTAGCGAGACCACAATGCCGATGATACCCAGAGTCACCCACACTCGGCTCGCCTTTACCTCCGGGCGAGTCGCTAGGTAGACAATCGCTATAGCTAGGGCTGGTGCCCCGACTACGGTCAGAGCTTGAGCCAAAGTGATCAGGTGTACGGTGCTTCCGCCGTCGATTTTTGATAATATAGCAATGCCCATGCCGACCACTAGGGCCAATGCCGTACCATGGATCGGCCAACGATCGGCTAAGCGGTTGCCCTTGCCAAGCCCGTCTGCCAGCACCGTGCCACCGATCATAGAATTCACCAAAAATGAACTCATCGCCCCAGCCAAGATCCCTAAGCTAAAGATAACCCTAGCCCAGCTACCAAATATCGGCTCCAGCTGCCGCGCCACATCCGCTATGCTACCGAGTTGCCCAGCCTGGTCGGTACCGTAGAAAACCCGCCACGAGGAAATTAGTATCAACATGGTCATGCCACCTAGCAGGGTGATACTCACTATCGAGTCGATGCGGCTACGCTGCACATCATCGATACCCCAGTTTTTTTCGCGGACCAGATAGGCCTGATAGAAAGCGCCAGCCGTGACATAAGTCGTGCCCATCAGGGCTAGCAAAGGCAGGATATCGACACTAGCAGGCTGTTTCGTTGGCGCTCCTTTTGGTAACAGCATGACAGCTATGAAATTGATGACAAAAGCGAGCATCATCACGCCGACCAGCGCCTTCATGATCGTCTCGACTTTTCCGTAGAGACCGCGCATCAGATACAGAATGGCAATCAAAACCGCATTGCCCACCACCATGATCACTACCGATAAGGGAAAGCTAAAGCCAGGGCCACCAGATGCCGTCAGTGCCTCCAGCCCGCCGATGACTGATAGATTATTCGAGCTCTGGAAAAATGCGGCGATAATGAACAACACCACTCCTATCGTAACGGATGCCCAGCGGCCCAGTCGGCAAGCGAGCTCTTCACAAGGGCTTTTTGCTAAAGATACCCCGACCTGAGCCGAGAGCGCCACCATGGCAATCATCAGCACGCTGGCCAATGCTACAAAAGGCAGCGCCAATAGTCCGATATTGGCACCTACCTTTGAGCTGGTGAGGATCGAGCCTGGTCCCAATACCACCGCAGCGACGATGATAGCTGGGCCGATAGAGCGTAACACACGGTTCATTTCTGTTCTGCAGGGATAACGTTAATCGAGTAATGAAGCCGCTGCTTCATCGAGATAGATATAACAATCCGGATGCTGCTGTAAGATAGAGGCCGGCACAGTGGGATCGATAGGGCCCGTCAGACTGTTTTTCACCGCCTCGGCTTTGCGCTCGTCGGGCACGGTACATATGATGGTCTGCGATCGCATGATCTGCCTGATCGACATCGATACTGCCTGCTGCGGTACGGCAGCGATATCCGGAAACCATCCCTCACCCACCTGCTGCTGACGGCAGACTTCATCCAAATCGACGACGATGTAGGGAGCCTCGGTCTCGAAATCTGCGGGAGGATCATTGAAGGCCAGATGGCCATTCTCGCCAATACCGACGAAGGCCACATCGATCGGCGACTGCGCGATCCGCGCACCGACTCTCTGGCACTCGGCTGCGGGATCGTTCTCGGCATTTAGAAAATGAAAATCCACCAACGGCAACGGCAGCTGGCTAACAAAGCGCTCCCACAAATACTTCCGAAACGAAGCCGGGTGCGTGATGTCCAGCCCCACGTATTCATCCAAGTGAAAACCTGTCATCCGATGCCAAGGCAGATCGGCCTGGCCCAAATGGCTGAGCATCTCAAACTGCGACGCCCCAGTAGCGACGATAAAGGAAGGCGAAGACGCATCGGCCGCAGCCCTCAGCTTGGCAGCCCCCATCTCAGCAGCGGCGCGGCCCATAGCTTCGCGATCTTTCGATATCGATATCTCCATCATGCGGGGTCGAGTGTGGCAGTTTTCACTCAGGTAAATCAAGAGCTGATCTCGGATTCTCATCGACCATGCGACTGACTTCTCGATCGGAAAATCCTAGCGTCTCACGCAAATTCTCGATCGCCGTAGGCATGGTGATGGTCGATCCTGCGAGATTGGCACTACCTGGCCGACGAGCCACACCCTGCGCATCGACCTCGACCTCCTGCCCAGATAGTTGGTACCTACCGGGGCCGAGGCGAGCTGCGGCGATCGCATCGGTCACTATGATCGATCGCTCCACACCGACGAAATCGATGTAGTTCTTGAGCGCTACGAAATCGATGTGCCAGCCATCGGGAATCAAGCCAAACCACAGCCGGTCGCGAAAATGCAGAAAACGCTGCAACACATTGTCGTGCCGATCGAGCTCCACTGGGCAGCCATTGCCGAAATGCGTCACCATCGATAGCCCACTATCGATCGCACCATGCAGCTCATCTAGGGTAGGATCGCAGTGCCCAGCCGATACCACGATCCCCTGCTCTACCAAATAGCGAGTGGTCTCGCCTCCGGGATCACACTCTGGCGCGAGGGTCACCAGCCTGGCCAGTCCCTGGCTAGCATCGATCAATCGCTGAGCATCGGCGACAGTGGCAGGCAGCATCACCGCTGCATCGTGAGCACCAGCGTAGCCCGGGCGAGGCTGTAGGAATGGACCCTCGATATGAAAACCCGCGATCACTTCCCGAGCCAGCGGATCCAGACTGCGCAGGCGAGCCAGGTTCGCTAGCTTCTCCGCCAGACGATCCACAGTGTCGGTGATCACCGTGGCTAGTATGCGATCCACACCATCGGAGCGCAGCTCTCGACAGGCCCTATGGAGCTGCTCGTCGGTCAGATCAGAGCTACAAAAATCGACGCCAGCGTAGCCGTTTACCTGTATATCGAATGGCTTCATCTCTTTCTACTCCCCCATTTACAGTTGCCCAGCCGAATTCACCGAGCCAAGATAGCTGTCCATGAAATTCGCCATTTGCAACGAGACATTCCAAGATTGGCCTTTTGATAGAGCCTTCGCCTATGCTCAAGACTGTGGCTACACCGGCATCGAGATCGCACCATTCACGATCGGGCCCTCTGCCTACGATATTCCCCATGACAAACGCCAGGAGATCAAAGGCCAGATCGCCGATGCTGGCCTAGAGTGTGTGGGACTACACTGGCTCCTCGCCAAAACCGAAGGTTACTATCTGACTGATCCCGATGATACCGTGCGCGATGCTACCGGCGACTACCTAGCCGAGCTGGCGCGGCTATGCGCCGATCTGGGCGGTACGATCATGGTGTTAGGCTCGCCTCAGCAGCGCAATCTACTGAAAGGCATCAGCCACGAGCACGCCATGGAACTAGCAGCCAAAGCCATCACCCGCGCCGTACCGGTGCTGGAAGATCGTGGAGTGACGCTAGCCCTAGAGCCCCTCGGACCATCGGAGGGCGATTTTCTCAATACAGCGGCATCCGGCATCGAGCTCGCCCAGCGGATCGACTCGCCCCACGTCCGACTGCATCTAGATGTGAAAGCGATGTCATCAGAGCAAAAGCCGGTAGCCGATGTCATCCGCGCTAGCAAAGACTGGACCGCCCACTTCCATGCCAATGATCCCAATCTGAAGGGACCAGGAATGGGCGATGTGGCATTCGAACCCATTTTCGCCGCACTAGACGAAACCGACTATGATGGCTGGGTATCAGTGGAGGTATTTGACTACACTCCGGGGATAGAAACAATCTGCGAGGAGAGTATCCGCTATATGAAACAGGTATGGGAGAAAGTGGCTGTAAACGGCTGACGACCAATTTCTACTGCCCCCTTTATTACAATATCGTCTCACCCGGATTCTCAAACAGATACCGAATCGACTCCTCATCTAGCGCACGCCCGTATAGCTGCACATCATCGATCATGCCCTCTAGTTTTTGCGGGCCGTCGTGGTGATTGGCAGGCAGGTAGCCGATGTAGGATCGATCGGCGGCGGGCATATCGGCAGGTATCACTGAGTCGGAATTGATGCGCTGCCCAGTCGAGCGCGATACCAGCGGTACACCATCGAAGTATAAAGATATCTGCGGCCCCGATGCGGTCACTACCACATGGTGCCAGCGATCGTCCTGCCAGTCGGAGACATTTCCCTGCACCGCATCGAACATCGCACCCTGCTGCCAGCCATAGATCAGCCGCCCGCCCCATCTCTCGAACTGTACTCGATTTTTCTGGGTACCATCGGAGATCGAGAAAAACATGTTATTGGCGTTTTTCACCCAGGCGGAAAAAGTAAAAGTGCGGCCACCCGTAAATAGCTCGGCATGATCGCTGATATCGATATAGCCCCCCTCTTTTAGATCCGCAGCGCCACCGCTAACTCCCGCTATGTGAGCAACTCCAACGGCATGCACCAGAGTCCCATCCCGACCATTCCCACTGGCATCGATGACCGGCTGGCCAGCTGCTAGGCTATCCATATGCCAGTGCGCCAGTAGCCCGGTCGTCTTAGCGATGTCGGGGTCGGTCGGCTGCCCATCGACCCATCGTATCTCACCACTGGAGCTGACACTCGCCTGCAGACCTGCGGACAGCGATCGGATCTGCCTAGGCATGCCCTCTCCACCGGTATGCAAATCGACTAGCCCTTCCTTAACCGTGACTGCGGCCTCCGACTCACGTAGATCGATGTGAAATCGCGTGCCCAGGTCGACCACCTCCATCTGCGCCGTCCCGAGCACAAAGTCCTGCACCTGATCCGGAGCGTACACCTCGGCCTGGCCCGAGTCGAGAAAGCCGCGGTTCTCATGGTCGATACCAAAGACTGCAGGCCCCGTCAGCATCACTGTGGCGCCACTGCCAAACTCGATCTCTACCGATCCCTGATCGAGCTGCACCCAGCCTTTTCCCAGAGGACTGCCAGTGGTCCTAGCCAGATCGTGCCGACCGCTGAACACAGCATCGGCTCCGACGTGGCTGAGCCTAGCGAGGAAAGCGCCTCCCTCAGCATCGTCCGCCGTGGGGCTATTGACACTCATCCATAGCAAACCCGCCAGCGTGAACGACAGCACCAGCATCGCTGCCAGACCTAGATACTGCGGCACCCGCCCTGTCTTCGACGGCATGGGAGTCAGCAGTTTGTCCTCATCGTTATTGAGCTGCTCATCGAGAAAACACTCCAGCTCGACCACGCGACGAAACTCCTGCTGATGAGCACTATCCTCATCGAGCCACTGTGCCAGGGCTGCCTTTCCCTCGTCCGACAGCTGATCGGCGAGGTAGTCTTCTATTAGGTCTGGGATCGACTCGTCTGCCATGGCTATTACGCAGTCTTTGGGTTTGGGTTGCCAGCATTCCGCTGGATACACTCGCGCAGCTGCGCCTTAGCACGCTGCAGACTCTTTTTCACCGCTTCGTACTTCATACCTACTGCAGTAGCGGTCTGCTCGTAGCTCAGTTTTTCGGTATAGACACAGTCCAGCAGTCGACGCGGCTTGTCAGCCAGCTTGCCCAAACAATACTCCAGGCTCAAGTAACGAGCCCGCATCTCGTCGGTGTACTCATCGCTATCGACACCCTCGTAGGCGGCATCGATAGCATCATAGAGCAGACGATCTAGCACCTTGGCCCGACGCTTTCGCTTATCCAGCATCTGTAGCACCTTTAGCCGCACGATCGCCCGAGTCCACGCCAGCATCGATGTGCCCTCCTCGAAGTCATCATACTTCTCCATCACCACGAGGAAAGTCTCCTGCACCAGATCCTCTGCCTCGACTCGGTCGCGCAGCATGCTATAGGCGTATACCTCCAGCGCACGACGACACTGGAATGCCTCGTTAACCACACGCGTGCGTTTTTTATTATGTGAGGAGTCTGCCATTAGGTACCATATCCAGTCAGAATCTCGGATGGGGACATTTTTTGTAACACAACTTGTTAGCCAGTTTGGGTCAGCTAAAGGCTGACCGTACCTAGAATCAGCATTTAGCGAGTCGACTTCGCTCCCGCAGAAACAAATACGCAGGCAAAGCCATGGACAGCCCGATCAAAGGTGCCGCTGGTATGACAAACCACCACCTCTTCACTCCGCTCTGTCTGGAGTCGATGTAGGCAAACACCCAGAGCACCACACAGGTGATAAAGAAATCGTTACTCAGGCCTGAAGTCGCTCCATTGGTGTAGAGCGCACGGAGTATCTCCGGTGGCGAAAAACCCACACCCTGGCAAAAAGGCAAGAAGTCCATCCATGGCAGGACAGTGCCGACGATGGCAGCGACTAGGTAAAAAATCTGCACCTTGGTCATGCTACCAGACTATCAGTCTGCCAGCGCTTTGGCCAGAGGGCAATTGTCTGCCCTCTCGCCACCCTGTCGGTAGACTTGTAGCAGTTGCCTAGAGCGCTTGGCCAGCTGCTGACGCACCTCGCGGCGCTTGCCCTTCACTCTCGGGATCACCATATCATCATAGCCAGTGGTCTGGTGGCGCATCCAGGCGATGGTGGCCGCCTCTGCCCGCCGCTCGATCGGTATCCGCTGGGTACGCGCCACTGTGCCACTGCCGACAGGCACCGCATGGGCCGCTATCGCACTGGCCAGCTGAGTGGCTAGCGATTGATACTGAGGTGCGAAAGAGAGAAAATCTCGCACTGCTTGCTCGAAGTCCACCGCATACTCAGCCTGCTCCTTGGCCCGGCGCTGTCGCCCCGCTTCGAGCTTTTTCTGATACTTAGGGTCCTGCCGCTCGACCTCGAGCTCCGCCCGCAGCGCCTCGATCCGATCGGCTGGGGCATAGATCCCACGTGAGAAAAATTTGTTTCGTTTCTGCTCCTTCACCGTCCAGCTCGGACCATCCTTCTTGATGCGCCGACTCAGTGCCGCATCGCCTGGCGGTAGCAGCGCCCAGCCCTCTGGCACTCGCAGCTCCTCGCCCTCCAGACTGACGACGAAACCTGGCTTGGTGGATGGTCTGACTTCGATACTTTCCATAGCGCTGGCTCTCACATACTGAGGAGTGTGTAAAAATCGATGAAAATCTCCCGCTTTTGGCCATTTTTGGGTATTAGTGGAGGAGTTCAGACATGCGTGCCGTAACCATCCCATTTTTCTCCATCGCTCTAGCCTTTCTATCGAGCAGTTGCAGCGATACCGAGCGACTCGACCGACTCGAGGCCGATATCCGCGCCATCAAAGCCGACACCCGCGACGAGGTCGATAGTATCCGCACTCGTGTCGATGCCATGGACGGTGGCGGAGGCTCCAGCGGAGGTGAGATCGGCGCGCGCATGAATAGCCTAGAGTCCCGCTTGGCAGAGGTCATGGAGGCCCAAGGTGTCGGCAGCGATACCGCCTACCTACGCCCGGGTGTGAGAGGCCATGCCCCGATGGAGACCGATCACGGTATCTTCCTGATTCGCCTAGAGGGGATCGATCTGAATGTCGGCGGCCAGGGCTTCACCGTGCACCTCGAGATCGGCAATCTCAATCCGCTGATGATCAATCAGTTCGTGCTGAAAGGCGATTTTGGCGGCAACCCACCTCAACTCTCTCCCGATGAGGATCCCACCATCGCCAACCATAAGATCGCTGAGTGGCAGCAACAGCTGAAGCCTTTTGACCTGAGAGTCACCAAACCTCTGACACCTATGACCTGGACGCCTGTCGATGTCGTGCTCGATACGACTTCGCGAGAAGACCTGGCTCTCATGCGCTTCTCCATGGTCATCGAGAATGCCCAGCTGGAAGGCACCCAAAGCTCTAGCAGCAGTGCAGGCGGCCCGACACTACTCACCGTGGGCTCAGACGCTGCATCGGTCGCCAAGACCGATTACGGCGCGTTTTTGATCGTCGTATCTGGCAGCGAGTCTCGCGGCTCGGGGACTAAAATCGATCTCGAGATCGGCAATCCCTATGGATTCTCCATCAATCAATGTCGATTGGTCGGTGAATTTGGGCCTCCTATCCCACAGCGTAGAGTCGGCGAAGGTCAGCCAGAATACCTCGGGCGGATCAGTGAGTGGACGGCTCAGCTCAAGCCTTTCAATGCCCAGATCGACACGAAGCTAGATCCCTTTCGGTGGAATTCCGCCAGTATCCTAGTGCCAGGCTCGGTGAGCGATGTGAAGTCTCTGCGAGCGCAACTGCGGATCGAGAATGTGACCCTGCCTCAGGCCTCGGAAAGCTACGATAATATTCCCAAATTCACTGGAAAAAAGGGCCGCTAGCCCGTGTACACTGATACCAGTCTCTGAAAAAGGGGCAGCCCACCACAGACTGCCCCTTTTCAGCTTGTTGTTTAGAAGGCGAAACCTCTTACCACGGAGATCCCACTTCCATTTTTATGTATAGAAGCGCGGCTGACACCACTCAGCCGACACTACCACCTAGTAAAACTCGGTGACCGTCACCGGTAGCGACACTTCGGCGGTCAGCCCTACGGCTGTCGTTCCTGTTTGTGCCTCTAGTTCTTCGGCGAAGATTCCGCCCATGCGCTGCGCCAGCTCTAGCAGTTGGTCGCTGCGACCCGCACTCTGCATGCTAGCTATCAGCCCACGGGCGGACTCTCTGTCTGTTTGTGTTTTAAAGATCTGAGCAAAGGTCTGGGCCGATGCCTCATACTGTCCGTGATGATACAGCATCCAGCCCTGCATGAGCTGCATACCATGGTCGCGGTCCAGCGATACCTGCTCTGGGTAGGACTGCCCTGCTGCCATAGAACGCTGTAGGCGGCGCACATCGTCTAGACCACGCTCCTGTAGGGGAAACTGCTCCAGCAGCTCTGCTGCCTGCTCGATACGGTTGTCTTTTAGCAACTGATGCGCCTCGTGATTGGCCGCCTCTAGGAGCAGCTCACGCACACCAGGTATACTCTGCCCTAGCTCACCACTGATGCGGTAGGCATGCTGGTATTGCCCCGCATTAAAGGCACTCAGCACGAAGCCCTCGGCAGCAGTCTGGTTGCTAGGATCCCACTCCAGCGCATTCAGATACCACTCTCCGGCAGACTCCCATGCGCCTCGGCGATAATACGTCTCCGCTAGGCCCAGTGCCTTTCGGGCATCGCGCTCGCGCTCGGTCTCCCCAGTCTCGGCAGAGACCGCGATCGGCTCTTCGGCCACCACATTCTCCTCCATACTGCTGGGCACTGGCGGCTCCGCAAAGACCGGCTCGATGGGCACCGGAGCCACAGCCACTCTCGCTCTCGTCACTTGTGGAGCGTGTGGCGCCTCGATACGGCGAAACACACGACGTCGCTGCTCCCCAGCCACAGTCTGATACTCCACCTCGCCTTGCTTCAGACCGATCCGATCTGCCACAGACTGTGGGATGATCGGCTGGAGAAAAGATCCCATACCAACCACGATGACTGCGAGGAGCAGTGCCGGCAAAGACCAGAGAATTATCGAAAAGTGAGACTTCATGTCGCGTATTTTTTAAAACTTACGACACAAAGATATTCGTTCAATAAAATATTTAAAAACTTTTAATAATAAGGTCTCATTGTTGATAAAATTATAAAAAATATTACCAACTGTCTTCGATCAGTTTCGTGATCGATAGCGCGATATCCAGCGCTGCGGCCCCATGGTGTCCGGTGACTTTGGGCGACTCTCCCAGAGCCGCGCAGTCGATGAACGAGGCCAGCTCGAGCTTGAGAGGCTCGTCTCTCTCGATCTCGACTTCCTCTCGATCGATGGACATGCCATCCTTTCGGTAGATCCAGCCTCCCTGATCCTGATAATCTAGAGACAGATAGGCATCGCTCTGAAAGACACGAATCTTGCGCATCCGCTCGGGACTGATCCGGCTGGCAGTGATATTCGCCACACAGCCATTCTCAAAGCGAATCCGTGCATTGGCGATATCCTCGCGCTTGGTCAGCACGGGTATGCCGACTGCATCGATCGACTCCACCTTATCGTCGACCAGATGTAGGATGATCTCTAGATCATGGATCATCAGATCCAGCACCACACCGATGTCCAGACTGCGCTGTGGGAATGGTGACAGGCGATGCGATTCGATAAACTTTGGTGAATCCAGACGCGCCTCCAGCTGGCTCATCACCGGATTGAAACGCTCGATATGCCCCACCTGTAGGATCTTCTCCTTCTGTTGAGCGAGATCGATCAGAGCCTTGGCATCGTCGATGGAGTCTGCGATTGGCTTTTCCACCAGGATATCGCAATCCGCATTGAGCAGCGTCGATCCCACCTCGCGGTGATAGATCGTAGGCACCGCTACCGAGGCGGCATCCACCATACTGGCAAACTCGTCGAGCGACTGAGTCGGCTGTCCACCATACTTGCCAGCGATCTCCTCTGCCCGAGCGATATCGGTATCGTAGATGGCCACGAGATCAGCCGTATCCAGCTCTGAGTAGATGCGCGCGTGGTTTTGGCCGATCGAGCCGACACCTGCGACTCCTGCTTTTACTTTTGGTTTCTCCATGGTGGTGGTAGTTGGCTAGCTTACGAAAAAATAAAATCCAAAGACGCGTCTTCCATCCCTTAAAATCGGGGGAAAAACCATTCCTTTTTCATCAATTTTCGGACAGGAACCGCTCCAACCAAGGAACTCTGGGGAGTTCCCGCTACTACAAAAGCAAAATAGTAGAGGCAGATCCCAATCTGCCCTCAACAGCACTGACTAAGCCCCCGCAATAAACACAACACGGGAACTCTGGGGAGTTCCGCTACCGCAAGAGCAAAATAGTAGAGGCAGATCCCAATCTGCCCTCAACAGCACTGACTAAGCCCCCGCAATAAACACAACACGGGAACTCTGGGGAGTTCCGCTACCGCAAGAGCAAAATAGTAGAGGCAGATCCCAATCTGCCCTCAACAGCACTGACTAAGCCCC
>JAHDID010000118.1 GCA_020630975.1 Verrucomicrobiota bacterium | reverse complement strand
AATCAGTCGCATCGGGATCATCGCTGTAATCTGCGAAGGCAAACTCACTACGACCATCGACATCGTTGTTGCCATTGGCATCGTGAATCAAGACCGCATCATCTTCGTCTGCCCAAGCCGTTTGCTCTTTGACGCCATCGTTGTCGACATCCATCTGTATGCCTTCTTCGATCGAATCGAACTCGACACCATCGCCGTCCAGATCGATAACTACTGGCGGAGTGCTTGCTGACTTAACGGTTACGTCAGCCGACTCTGAGTTTGCAGTAAACGCATCAGGTTCGCTAGACAGGTCAAACTTCGTACCGTCTAATCCAACAGTCGATCCGACTTCATCCCAAGCATGAAAATCAAGGCTAGGGCTATCGACCTCTACACCATATTTATCGCTCAGGTAGGAATTGACCTCTTGGATATCCGACTCATCCAAAACTCGATCGAATACCATAAACTCCGCCACAGAACCGTTGAAGTGGCCAGAATCTCCATCCCAGCCAAACCATAGGTTAGATACCGCATTACTTGCGTCGGACTGATCGGTGAACTGGGTGACTACCTTTCCATCGAACCTAACACTCGAACCATTCGCTGGTCCACTATTCACACCGCCAGACACATTACCATCGTAGGTCACCATCACCAGTTTTGGCACACCGACTTCTTCGGCATCCTCCACAGTCACAAACTGAGAAGCACCACCTAATGAAGCAATTCCATCATTGGAATCGCCACCACCGGCGAATGAAGGATGGGAACCCGGTGAGAAAAAGCGGTCCCAATTGCCATTATCGTTACCAAACAAAGCATTCCAAGTGTTGGTCGCATTAGCTTGATAAACCGCCACGATCGTCACATCTTCCATGGAAGCAGCCCGAATATCTAGTGGAGTTTGGAAAGCATCACCCGTAAAGTCTACAGAAGGCTGACCTCCGATTCCATTGGTTTGATAAACCGGACCATCACCCGACCCAATCGTCGCATCATTTCCATTGCCAGATTTATCAGCCCATGTGGTGATATTGTCACCATCGGTAGCAGTCAGATCGGAAGCCGAATACCACGCTTGTAGGCCAGATACACCAGAAACTGTAGATTCAGTGATCGCGTTACCATTAGAATCAGCGTTAATGTAACCATTATTTGGAACAAAACGGACTAGATCATTGCTCTTCAGAAGAAGAGAAGATGAATCTGAAACCGCGCCAATAGCAGTGAACGTACTTCCCCCGTCCGTCGAGTATTCCCAGGTACCATTAGACGATCCGGATAATCCGTTAATCGCAATACCGCCCCAGCCATCTGCCTTGGCAACCAGTTCAGGCGACTGCCCGTGATTCTCTAGCAAACTGGCCACCGTAGTCCCTGAAGGGTCGGTAGCGCCAGTCACGGTCGGAGAAAGATCGCTGCTTCCGGAACTACCACCGACGACGTCGTAAGGATTAGACAACACATCCGCAAGATCGACACCTCCGCTTGCGCCGATAGGCACACCGTTAGCATCGACACCGCCATCCCACTGACCATCATTATCAGCATCCACACCTCCTGCTTCAATCACATCATTTACGCCCCCACCGTCGGAATCCGTATCTAAATGGTTAGCTATGCCATCGCCGTCCACATCATCTCCACAATAAGCGCTAGCGCGAAGCTCCACTGTAGCACCTGCGTTGAGGCCGCCAGACACAACATCGAAGGAAACCTTGGAAATCGGGCTGTCTATCTCCGGAAACGAAATCCGCCCGCTACCTTGAGTCCCCCCACCGACTGAGTTGGCCTCCACAAACTTCCGGCCATCAGGAAGAGTCCCAACGTCGAAACCACCAGGGTTCCCGGATCCTCCTGACCCCTCATCAGTTACAATGAAGTCAACGTTCGACAAAACAGTTCCATCCGCTAATTCCACTGTGAAATTACCTAGCTTAGTAGTGGCAGAACCTGAGTTGAACACACTGTTGAAAAACAATGACACATTCGAAAGAGACTGATCAGCTGTAAACTCTAGTGTCCCCGACTTGTCCTCCTCAAAACTAATATAATTTGTAGCTGTACTAAGTATCGACGCCCCATTGGTGGCAGCGACAGAAACATTAACCGTCTCACCCAACGAGTCTATGGCGAAATCCTGACCAGACACCTGATAGAAGCTTTGTGGATCATTACCAATACCACATTGTTCATCAGTATCTAAAATACCGTCGTTATCATCGTCTAGATCATTAATATCGACAACATTATCCCCATCTGTGTCTGTTCCAATCGCAAGTGGAGTTGTGTAGACCACGTCTCCATAGTCGTTCGCGGCACTAATGACCAGTCGCTGGTCTGTGTAATTGCCATTCAACGTTCCGGAGATTAGGCCTGTTTCATCGTTGATCGTAAGGCCAATCTCACGTAGCTCTGAAGTCCCACCAGGACCCACAAACGGTGTCACCGTGCCATCACCCGACACTAAGTTAGCATGGTAAACCAGTGAATCCGTCGAAGGCGACTCAAACAATGCAGTAGCGTCATAACTAATCGAGCCAGGATTAGGGATGTACTGCTCGCTAAAATGCCCCTCAGGTATCAAGTTAGCAGCCTCGATCGTCTGCCATGGCTCAAAGTTAGTACCATCCTCGCTGAATCGACTGCGAGCCTCAAAGACATCTGCGCCACCTCGCTCAAAGAATCGTATTTCGAAAGCGTAAATATCACCGGCCGTAACGAAAACTTTTCCTGGAGAATAGTTTGGATCGCTACTGCCCTGAGGGTAAAACGCAGACGTATCGTGAGCCTCCTCGATCACATCATAGGTATCTAAACGACTATCAGTCTTGATTGGTATCAAATCGGCCATGTATTGAGTCGGCGCCATCAGAACCCTACCACCATCGTCGATCAAACCAGATGTAGGATCTGTGGTGAACTCATAATAACCGGTCTTCTGCGCGACAAAGTAGCCGGAATAAGTATCACCGTACATTTCGCCAGCAGAATGAGGCGTGATCAACCCATTCGAATCAGCAAAATCCGCATCAGTAATACTAGGAGTCGTATCCCATCCATCACCAACGGCGCCGGTGTTATCCGTTCCTGAGGTCGGATCATTCAGGAAGTCAGCCCCATCATTGTCGCCTACCCCCGTGTAACGATTGAACTCTAAGCCGCCCAGAGCAGCTGGATCATAGACCGAATTCAACTGAGGAACCTCGTGTGCCGTATAGTAAATTCCAGAGGTCTCCACCACACTGTCTACATCCCCATCATTCACAGTAATCTCAAGGTTTCGACCTCCTGAGACAGACGATGTAGAAGCAAATTGAATGCCTTCCAGTATGGCTTGATAATCCGCTTTGGTAGCCGGGCCAGTGATATCCAAAATCAGATCATCACCGGATCGAGTCACGGTCGAGGTCACACCAGCAGGCAAGGAAGCAGAATCAACAATCAAACTATCGCCATCTTCACTATTAGTGATAATAACCTTGGCCGACTCAATGTTCACATCATCAATATCTGTGAGCGAATGCGCATTGATATCGATTGAAGTTGGTAAGACCACATTGAAAGCCACTGAGTCCATGTAATTACCATAGCCGCCAGACCCACCGTAACTTGCGAAAGCGAAGATGGTCTGGTCTTGTCCTTCGGGGATGGTGTAGAGCCCCTCGTAAACGACCCAGCCATCAGCTGGCGCACCAGTAGCAGTAAGAAGCAGCGACTGGTAGCCGTCTCCAGCTAAGTCTTCGACTTCGGTGCTAGTTAACTTGTCCTCAGGAGGCGTGGTGCCCACGAAAAGCTCCACCTGCTCCGCTGAAGAACCGCGCTGCCTATGCGCGAAGCTAAATTTGACCGTATCACCAGGATCAGCATTGACTTCCTGCCAAAGGGTAGACACCTGATTGGCATTAAACTCGATGTACCAATCGCCATCGTGAGCAGCGCCCAGACTACCGCCTGTGTAAATCAGGTCCATGCTCGAATCACTTGCGGTGGTATTCCATCCGACCACACCCGATTCATTGATCACCGCCCCCCAGCTCCCATTGTACGTGGCTGTATGGTTTTCAAAACTAGGGTTAACGGCCGTGTTAACTGAATGGGCTGCATTCTCAATTACCGCAGCACGCACTTCGTTAAAAGTGAAGTAATTGTTTCCACTAGAAGTCGAATCATGCCCTGTCACGCGAATGTCAGTTATCACATTGCCTTCAGGGACGACGCCCGTCGAATTGACTCTTAGGAAGTAGCTGGTTTCATTGATCGAAAGACCTTCCTGAATACCCAACACATTTCCAGAAGCGTCTAGAAACTCGATATCAAAATTATCATCTCGATTATCGTATGATGGATTGGTTCTCCCGTAGATATCAAAGACAAAATCTTTGCCTGCCGTCACAGTCTGAGCTTCATCCAAAGTGAACATACCCACTACAGTGGTACCGTTCGCCGCACTGAACATAAGACTATCTCCATGATTACCCTGGCCAACAGGTGAAGCCGCTGTTGGATTAAGCGGATCATACGCGAAACTATCGTCAAACGCCTTCTCAGTCGTGGTGATAATCGTGCCGCTCACAGGAGCGAAACTCATACCGACTTCTGTCGTCGCTGGAGCCAGTGAAAGCTCTGGAGCATCGTTTGTCCCGTTTATTGTAACCGTTACTGTATCCGTATCATACACACCGTGCTCATCCGTAGCGGTCACGACAAGGGTCTCGATGAGAGTATCGCCGACATTTAGGGATTCCACAGTGGTGTCATACAGGCGTACATTATCAAAGTGCGCTCGCCGCCCGGCATTATTCACCAACTCGATACGAAGGTCTTGCCCAAGGATGGTATGATGCGCACCGGTCACCTCGAACTCATAGATAAAGGTCGTCCAACCCCCATCAGGGATCTCTGGCGTGGTAACAAGTGATGGGGATATCAAATTACTTCCAAAAGTCGCCCCAGCTCCCAGACGAAGTTCTGGAATCACATCTTCATAGCTGACTTCATCTCGATTGCCAACATCGACCATCAAACGGTAGACGCCAGTTTTTAACGGCTCATTAAGAACTTGAAAAACCTCGGCTCCATCTGAGAAGGCATACTGGGCGGAGCCATCAGGGCTTTGCTCAATAGCGTTTCCACTCAGGAAATCGTGGGTTCCGATGGCCTCGGAACCATTCACCTGCCAGCCATCAATCGTGTAGCTAAAATTAGCCACATCAATATCTTCGAACCCGGAATTAGTCACATCGATTTGTCGAATACCGTCTCGGAGAGTGTAATTCCAATCGCCAGTTGAAGAATCGATGGTAAAATCGCCATAATAAGTCGAAGTGTCACCAGACCATGTCTCACTCGCCCCTGTGTCAACGTCACTAGCGCTCAACGCACCGGTTGTTGTCAGAGAAGTGCTTTCCGTCACCGACCCAGCAGCAGGACCATCCACCACTGGGGCATCGTTAGTGCCGTTGATCGTAATTGTGACAGTTTGAGTATCGGTAGCACCTTGCTCATCACTCACCGTGAAGGTGTAGCTATCTATCAGAGTGTCTCCGACATTCAAAGCCTCGATCGTAGCATTGCCGTGATCCTGATCAAAGGACCAATTTCCGGAGCTATCGAGCGTCATGGTACCGAAGCTATTATCGGTGACTGCATCGGTGACAGTCGTCCAAGTGGTGACAGCTGCATCATCGATATCGCTAACAGCCAGCACACCCGTAGCCTGCAGCTCGCCTGAAACGTTGGCATCTAGAGCTGCAGCCCTAACCTCCATCAACGCAAAATAATCGCTGTAACCTGTCACTCGAATCTGGGCAATACTGTCCCCATCCGAAACGACACCAGTAGCACCGACCCGAAGGTGAGGAACGGCCCCATTAGGGATACCTACCCCAATATGTGAACCTATGACATTCCCGGATGCATCGAGGAACTCAACGTCCATGTTATTGTCGCGATCCTGCACCAATTCACGTCCCCACAGATCAAGGACAAAATCCGTACCGGTAGCGACTGTATGAGGTGACTCTAGCGTCAGTGTAATGGCATTAGTACCGATAGAGCCACTCCACCCTTCACCACCGAAGTAACTGAACTCCGGATTCGCAGCCGTGGGATCATAAGGATCGTAGGCAAACGGGTCACTGCCCAGCGCCGAAGGCCCGCCGGTAGGATAAGTGGCACCCACAGTCTGCTCTGCAGTCATTGCAATCTCCGGACTATCCTTCTCTAACACTGAGCCCGCATCAGTCCCTGTAATCACAGGCGCGTCATTCGCACCAGTGATAGTAACGGACACAATCTCAGTGTCTATCGCTCCGTGCTCATCGGTGACCGTAAAGGTGTAGGTATCGATCAATGTGTCACCCACATCCAAGGCCTGGACGGCATCCCCCGCACCACTGATGTGGTATCCCCAGACACCATTGGCATCGAGATCGAAATAGCCATGCCCGTTGTCACCCGCCAAGCAGTCAACCTCGGTCCATGTGAGAGTCGCGGCACTATCAATATCGCTACCCACAAGAGTACCACTAGCCACCACTGTGTCATCTGGCATACTTGCCACTCGCACCTCCTGCAGAGTGAACAAATTATTCCCGCCAGTTGCTGCATCCGCCACATAGTGTCCCGTCACACGGATCGAATCAACCGTAGCGCCAGCGCTGATGCCTGCATCAGCCGATGTGAATCGGCTATGGAAGGTTGAATTATCGACTCCTACATTGGCCAATGTGCCCAACACATTTCCAGACGCGTCCAGAAACTCGATGGTCATGTCATCGTCGCGGGTCGCAGCTCCGTTTCGCCCCCAAAGATCGAGCACCAAATGACGCCCGGGATCGATGGTGTGCGCCTCGTCCAAGGCTACCACAAAACTCACATCAGCACCGCCGGCTTCTTTGAAGCTGAACGCATGGCCATGGAAGTTTAGATTTGGCGACGTCTCATCCACCTTTAATGGATTGTACTCAAACGAGTCGTTGAGTAGATTATTTGGATCGGACGTATCTGCACTGTAAGTGACATTGCTGGATAAATCACTGATAGAAGCACCTAAACGATAAGGTGCATCATCTTCAGATACTGTCGATGTATTGGCTCCAGAAATACTGGGGATATCATTAGTGCCAGAAATAACCACCTCAATTGTGGTAGTCCCAGTTTCACCTTGGTCATCGGTCACGGTGAAGGTATAAGTGTCAATCAGGGTGTCTCCGATATTCAATGCCTGAACCGCATCTCCGGCGCCACTGATGTGGTAGCTCCAGTCTCCACTCGAGTTCAGTTCGAAATAACCATAACTGTTATCACCTGGCAAACAGTCTACCTCAGTCCATGACAGGCTGGCACCATTGTCAACATCGCTAGCCGACAGAGATCCCGTCGCCACCACGCTATCATCTGGAATGCTGGCCACTCGAATTTCTTGAATCGTGAAGTTATTAACGGTGCCCGTGGCGTAGTCCTGGACATAATGCCCCGTCACACGAATAGAAGCTATCGTAGCCCCTGGAGCAATGCCCGCATCGGCACTAGTGAAGCGCCCATGGAAGGTCGAATTGTCGAGCCCCACACTTGATAAGGTGCCCAATACATTGCCATCCGCATCCAAGAACTCTAGGTCCATGTCGTCATCGCGTGTTGGCACGGCATTTCTCCCCCACATATCCAGCGCCATATGACGTCCTGCCCCTATGGTGTGAGGAGTCTCTAGGGCAATCACAAAGCTTACGTCACCTTCACTAGGCTCTTTGAAACCTAAGGCATGGCCATGGAAGCTCAGAACAGGATTGGTCTCTTCGGGCTTAAGCGGGTCATAAACAAATGGATCGTTTACCAGCTGATTTGGATCCGACGTATCCGCGCTGTAGGTTAAACCTACTACATCTGTAATGGTCGCATTAAGGCGATAAGGTGCGTCATCTTCAGATGCTGCAGCAGCCACGTCACCAGAGATGACAGGAACGTCATTCGTACCAGATATAGTGATATCTACCGTAGTGGTATCGGTGGCTCCATTGTCGTCCGTAACGGTTACCGTGAGCTGGTCGGTCAATGTCTGACCTACATTCAATGCCTGAACTGATGCATGACCGTTGTTCAGGTTATAGGTCCAATTTCCAGCTGCGTCTAAGTCATAACTGCCGTAGCCATTATCTCCTGCCTCAGCACTGACAACCGTCCATGCGGCGGTAGAGCCGCTATCTACATCTGTAGAGGTCACCTGGCCAGTGGCACTCAAGCTTGACTCCTCGACGACACTATCACTCGCTCCCGTCGCTACAGGGCCGTCATTGGTTCCTGTAACGGTCACAGTTACGGTTGCCGTATCGGTATTGCCATTGTTATCTGTCAGAGTGTAACTGAATGTTTCAATAGCAGTATGCCCAACATTGAGTGATTCGAATTCACCATTCGTATCGAAAGTAACGGAATCACTTCCTGCATCTACTGAAACGACTCCGCCCCCGGGCTGGGTGATAGACGCAATAGTGAGGGTGTCAGTATCAAGTTTTGTATCATTGTTGATCAGGTCAATACTTACGGTACTTTGCTCATCAACAGTACCAGCGTCGTCTAGTGCCACTGGGTCCGTGATTTCTTCGTAGCTCTTCGTTTGATCAGCGAATTCGTAGCACTCGACATCAGGAGCTACGGTGGTAGTTCCATCTGGAGCTCCTGGGCGGTTATCAACATATGTTGTCGATCCATCGGGATTCTCCGTAATGGTGTAATCGCTCAGATTACCAGTGAACAGGACAGTGTCTTTTCCGTCACCACCAGATATGGTGTCATTGCCGGCACCACCGGTGAGCGTGTCATTGCCACTACCGCCATCGATACTGTCATCACCATCACCACCGGACACACTATCGTTCCCGTCGCCTCCTGAGGTCGTATCGTTACCAGCTCCGCCGTCCACAGAGTCATCGCCATTGCCGCCTTCGGTACTGTCATTGCCATTCCCGCCAGATACAGTGTCATTTCCGTCGCCTCCAGAGGTTGTGTCATTGCCGTCGCCTCCTTCTACAGAGTCGTCACCGTTGCCACCTTCAGTGC
>JAHDID010000157.1 GCA_020630975.1 Verrucomicrobiota bacterium | reverse complement strand
GTAACTATTCAGCACCTTTGCACCCAGTTCTGAACATCTCCTCTGGCGAAGTCAGCATCTGAGCGATCCCTGCTAGAATGCCTTTACCCTGCTTCCTCAGCGTAGAGATCACGCTGCGGATATTGGTAAAGGCCTCTGGATGCTCGACGCTACGGAAGGTCCCACTTATTTTCTCACGCGCCTTCATCATCCGAAGATCACGTTCGGCGAGATTGTTATCAAAGGGCACATCTTCATATTCAAAGAAGCCCATGATCTCCTCGTAGTCATTCTCTAGGCGGTGTAGCAGGTTGAGCGCTTTACCACGCTTGGGTCGACCTCGCTTCCCTGGTTCTTTTTTGGGTTCGGGATTGATCGCATAGCCTTTTATGACGATCTCGTGATATTGAGATTGGATATTTTGGCGAGTCTTTTCACCGATGACCTTTCGGTTGGTCGGGCCTCGATCATCTTCTTTGTCGCGGAGATCTTTGGCTTTTAGTAGCAGCTCGATCATCTCTCGAGCCCAGCACTGTCCCATCTGTTCGTAGATGTAGGTGAGTTCGCGCAGGATGTGGGCTACACACTGAAAGTGCTCGCACTTATCGAAGCGGTAATAAGCTGAGAGAAAGTCATGAACCAACTTACCGGTGTAGCCAGGCAATATCCCCATGTCCACCATCGCATCATAGCCGCGCTTTGGATGGATCATGTAGTAAGTGAGCATCTTCGTCGATGCCACGTGCAACCAGTGGAGCTTACCGAGGACTCGGCAGCCAGTCTCGTCGCCGTGGACGCACTCGCTCTGCTTGATTTGCTCTTTGATCTCCTCTGCCGCGATCTGTGCTTGTTTGCCGCCAGACTTGATGAAATTAGCCAGTGTCCCCTGGCTCAGCGAGCACCCAAAGAGTGTATCGAAAAGCTCCCCGAGTCGCTGGTAGGGGATTAGTTGATAAGTCCCCAGGTAGATGGCAGTCGCTTTGATATTCGGCCCATACTGGGTGCGTGCATTGACACCCTCGGGGAAGCCCGCTGCATTGACGGTGTCGCAGCCCGGACAGACGATACCTTGGCTTCGATGCTCGGTGATCTCTAGGCGTATCGGAGGTATTTCGAATACCTGGCGCACCTCTGGCTCGCAGCTGTGCTGTCCCCCAGGGTAGAGCACGTCTTCGGTAGGCAGCTCTTTGCCGCATTTTTTGCAACGAGTGCCCGGCTCGATCAAGTGGTTGATGATATGGTCAGGCTCGGCGACTTGCTTGAGCGTCGAGCCTTTATGGCCCGGTTGGCCACCTGGTTTTTTACCAGACTTCTTGCGCTGGCTTTTGGGCTTTGGGCTGGTCTTGCCGAAGTCTGATGAAGGAGGCTTACTGCTGTTTCGACTGTTGCGCTCTAGGGACTTTATCTTCTCATCGGCAGCTTTGACTGCTTTCTCAAGAGCATCGCAACGCTCTATCAAAGAAAGGACCCAATCGGCCCCTTTCTC
>JAHDID010000046.1 GCA_020630975.1 Verrucomicrobiota bacterium | reverse complement strand
TCTGATGAATATCCTCTCGATCTATCTCCATACTTGTCGGGAATTTTCCGGGCGATTAAGGTGGGAACGCCAGTTACCTGACGCCCCCCTCGCAGATCCCTGCGTGCGGTTTTCCCGCACAGGGCTCCTCGATGATCCGCGCACATAACCGTCGGTTCCTAGTTACTTTTAGTTTATTCTCTACTCTCATACCTTACTTTGGGCTTCCTGCCAAGTTCAACTCTCGTTGACTCTCTCGAGACCAGGGCTTCTCCACTATGCTCGGGCCGGGTATCTGCCACTCGGCATGCCATAGCTTGGCAAGCTGGGTCCAGTTGTAGCTTCGACGCTGGCTGCGCCGGTTTAGCCACTTGTAGACCAGCTTCCGCACCGCAGAGTTGTACTTACGGTTCATTATCGAGTTGCCGATCACTCCGTAATAGTTCCAATACCCGCGTAGCCTGCGGCGCAGACTACTCAGGATCATCCGCAGCGGCCACGACCGAGACTCATAGATCCACTTCTTCATTCGTAGAAGTGATTCCCTGAACTTTTTCTTGTTGGTCTTACGACGCACCACGGTTTGGTTCTTGTTCTTCCGAGTCCTACCCCAGTAGAAGTCGAACCCCAGGAACGTGAACTTGCCGCTCACGTCTGGTTCCCAGCGGTTAAACTTCACAAGTGAGCTTTTCTCTTCGGCCAGCCTCAGACTAAACTTTCCCAGCCGACCAGGCAGCTGGGATAGGTAGGCATCGGCATCACGTTTGTGAGCAAAGCCAACGATGATATCGTCCGCATAGCGGATAAACATCACTTCAGCTCGCGACTCTTTGCAGATTCGCTTCTCGATCCATAGATCGAGCACATAGTGTAGGTAGATATTCGCCAAGATCGGCGAGATGATTCCTCCCTGCGGGGTCCCGTTAATCGGATCCCACGCTTCGGTCTCATCTGGTTCGAGGATTCCGGCTTTTAGCCATTTCCCGATCAAGCCTACAAAGGCTCGATCATCGATGCGCTCCTCAAGCATCCGCAGTAGCCATGCATGGTCGACATCGTCAAAGAATGACTTGATGTCCGCCTCGACGATCCAGCGATAAGTGCCACTCATGAGTTCTTCCCTCAGGATTTGGCTCACTTCGCGGGCTCCGGGCTGGTTGCGCCGATAGGCGACACTGCGATCGCTGAAGTCAGCTTCGTAGATACTTTCCAGTATACGCGCTGCGCACATCTGCACGATCTTGTCTTCTAGAGATGGTATACCGAGAGGACGCAGTTTCCCGACGCCCTTTTCGATATACCGACGTTTGACTGATTGCGCCCGGTAGCGTTTCTCTTTCAAACGACTAAGTAACGATTCCAGATTCTCATCAAGTTTGCTACCATACTGAGCAAAGGTCACCCCATCCACTCCGGGAGAGGCTCCTTTCTTCAGGCGATAGTAGCTATCGTAGAGCATCTGTTTATCGATCAAGCGATACACAGAGCGGAAGCGATGCTCCGGCTCTGCTACTGCTTTTCGGTTCAGTGCAGTCAGGGTGCTGGAGATACTTTTTATAGGGGCATTCCTTCCCTTCGTATCAGTGCTTTGACTGCTTTGGATCACCGCCCACTCCTTTGCCATGCCTGCACGCCAAAGCTTTGGCGGCGGCGTGTGATCGGTCCTACCGTCTCTGACTACTATGGGTGGATCTGACTCCTTCACTCCACTCGGATCTTCCTTCAGTTGATTCTGAATGTCCTCAGCACTGCTTTTCAGCGATAAGGAATGAGCAAAGGCCTCCCGTGTTCGAGGTGTCCCGATACTAGTTTCCGGTAGCTCGGGATTCATTTATGCGCTTCTCTTCATACATACCACGACCTCATACTCCGGTGAGTTCCCACTCGCCCATTGCCATAGCGGTCGAGTGGTTGTTGCCTTCCTCATAACGTTACTGAGTCGGCCCTCACTCCTAAGCAGTTTACGGAGCTCTAACAATCTTGAGGAGGGTGCGAGCCTCCCTGCGGTCTGCATGATTCCCTGTGTACGCTTCACCGATGCTGTTTCGCCATCCGCCGCAAGGACGGGGTTTACGGTGTTGATTAGGAGCGGGCACCTACCGCTCTGCTTTAATGGCTTAGCTAACATCAGCGCAACACTCGGTAATGATTTCTGGCTAAGGTTTGATCATAATCGGACTCTCACCGAATAAGAAGCGCCCCGCTTTGCACGGCGCACAACGTCATAGCACACCGACTCGACGGGCGGCGACGCTTGACTGCATGATAGGTGTTTTGGCTACCAAATCAACTTCAAACACAAGGCGTATCGGCGAGTTCTGGTGATGCGGGTTGTTCTCCTTTTCGGCCGTTTCGTTTGGTCGAAGCCTATCTGCCTAGAGCACACCTCCCTCATGCGGGCCATAGAATGGAGCCAACCTCCCTCCGCACGAGCCGAAGCCCATCTGCCAGCCTCCCTCATCCCTCCTACTAGCAAGTAGGTAAAGCTACGAGCCAACCTCAGCCGAAGATAGGAGATCGTTGTAGCATAGGCAGACCGCTCTGTCGAGTGTCGGCTTTGCCGACTCCGATAGGGCGCGTCTTGCCTACTGCACCATGTTCTCCTTCCCCTTTAGGTAGTAGGTTGCGATATCTTTGGGCCAAAAAACCTTTAACACCGCTGTTCCATCCTCTGCTACACTAAGTTCTTTAAAGCTATCTTTGTGGGATGATATGCTTCTAAATTTAAGCTTGGTCTCTGTGAGCTCCAATATAGTAACTTCTCTTTGCCATCTTGGATCATCTGGTTGGTCAAATGACTCGTAAAAATGAATCTTATCGTTGTATTTCCTAAAATAGAATCGTTTAAACTTTCCCTTTTTTACAGGCTTTTCATTTATCTTGTCGTAATTCTCTGACCTCCCTTGCCACGTTTCTTTGATAACTGTCCACGTTCCTTGGAATTTTTCAGGCGGAACCTTAGAAGTTACGTCTGGCTTCGCACACAACGGAACCATCAATAAATAGGTGAAAATAGAAAAAAGAATTAATCGGATAATCTTCATACCTAGGAGAACGTCTGAATCCAGCCGGGCGCCGGGAGCGACCGGTTTCGGCACCATAAGACTTCAAGCGTTTAATTCAACTTTAAACTCACGGCGATAAGCGCCTTGGCTGCGATGATTTGTTAGGCCAGTTATTCGGGTCTGACGTCAACCTCAACACTAAATGGCTCCTCTGAAAATCCAGGCATATCGTAAAATGCGCCTATATCATAAATACCAAAGTTAGAAAATCCTGACTGCCCAATCTCCAAGTCATATCTGCGTAATATATCGCTTTCCCATTCAAGAGGCTCGCCTTCGATTCGATCCCAAATTCCCTCGCCTAGTTCATATCCAGTTCGCAAATATCGAGTCATAGCTCCTTCATGAAAGCGGATGAATACGTTCGAATCACTGACTGAGTGCGTACCAATACCTATAATCTCAGTTCCGGGTAGTTTCTCCGCTAGTAATCGAGAATAGGTCTCGACCGGCTGGTCCGGTTGACCACAATTCGAGAGAAGATCGCAAAAGGACGCCTGAACCCAAGGTTTTGAGGCGGTTGATCTAAGTGTGAAATCATCGTTGAGGTTAATGAAGAATGGAATGAGATTCTCAACATTAGTCTGTGTAGAAAAATCACCTTTGATATATATCGCGTGGAAACTTGCCATAAAAATAGATGTCTATTTCTGAGCCTAACGTTTGAGACCAGGCACCTCGCGGGCGGCGGCGTCTCGGTTACATGAATAGAGTGTCCAAGATCCTGACGGTGTCAACACGGACAGGGTGCGCGAGGTTGCCTGCGTCGGCTTGATATGGCATTTGGCAACGCTTAGTGAACTTGCCATATCCTTGAATAATTTGCGAACTCTCCACCTTTGAGATGAGCTTCAATAGTTTTCTTTGCCAATCTGAAATCAACCACTTGGAAAGAAATATCCATCGATCCGCTCCCAATCGAAGCACCGTCTGAACGCCCGAGACCAGTCCAACCAAGGCATTGATCCAGTTCAAATTCAATTTTTGAACGAACTTTAAGGTCGTCAGAATTACCCCAATTATCGAGGTCGTATTCAATCCAAAGACTCTCGTGTTGACTAGCAGGGATCTCAGTAAATCCGGATTCCCGAGCCTCGCTTAGAACTCGCTCAATCGCAGACTCATCGGTTTCCCCTGGTTTGATCATAACCTCATTTGTATCGCCTTCATCGCCTACCTCTCCCCAGTGTTCGATTACTAAGCCGTCATTGACCCAAGCTTCGTGATAGAGGAATTCGCCTTCGATTTTCTGGTAGAGTTTTACCATGATTGTTTACAAGCCATATCGTGAAAGCGCTGGGACCTGCTAGTCAGGCAGCGCATAGTTGATTACATGGTAGACGATCTAGCTGCCAAATCAACTGACAACAGGAGGCGGGCTAGCAGGTTATCCAGCCGCGTATTGTTCGGCAATCGGATTGGGGTAAGGTAAACCGACCCATGCCTCTAAAGCCGCTGCCGGTATGGAAACTTTGACGAATTTCAGTTCAGGCGCCTCTAGATACGATGCTAGATCATCCCCATCAAAAGGACAAGAGTCAAAAAATGGCACCATCTGATCGCGTTGAATTGCGCCAATATGAAGTACCAACCGGTCAGAATAGAAAGAAAGCAACAAACCTACACAAAATTTGCTAGGGGGACTATCAAATCCGTAATGATTGGAGGGACTGCTTAACTCGCTCCAAATCTCCTTGTCCGTATTGAGCGAATGAAAGAAATGGGAGACTGTTTCCTTAATTTTATCGACCGAAATCTCATTCTCTGGGCATCGCTCCTTCGCTTGCTCGATCGCCCTTGAAAGCGAGCTATAGATTTCGATTTGATCCATTTTAATGCCGAACGTTGGAGCACACGGACTCGACGGGCGGCGCTCTTTTGATTGTACAATAGGCTGTCTAGCCTCCAAATCAACTGTCAACACGAGGCGTATCGTCGAGTTCTGTGCTGCGGCCTTGTTCTGCTATTTGTTTATCTAGTGTGCTGCCATAAACTATCTCTCAGTGTCAGTGTCAGGGTCAATTCGATCATACATCTGACAAAACTCTGTATGGGTTATTGGAAAAAACATTTTTAGGAAGCGATATACTTCCTGCTTCGTCTTTGGCTTTCCATCTGACCTCAGGCGATGTTTTCGGTAGACCTCTTCCACTCCCAAATCTTGGATTCTGCGATATAATTCATTAGAACCAGCGAAATCTTCCCTATAATTCACTTTAAAGGTATCTTCGGCTTGTTTAGTAGAATCGGGGTTCATTTGAGCAGAACCGTATAAGGCCTGGGGCCTCGCGGGAGCCACGCCTTGATTACATGGATAGAGTGGCCCAGATCCTGACGGTGTCAACACGGACAGGGTGGCGAGGTTCCCAGCGCCGTCTTGTTCTGCGATTGGGTTTACTTGTGTCTTGGGCGTTCGAACGGTGCTATGAGGCCAAATCAAATAGGGTACGATTGAGAGCCAATAGGGTACGACTGGTTGTTTTGGCGTGCTGATGACCTGTGCCAAGGGAACGTCGTGCGATGTTGATTGGCTGTGGTGCTGATGCTGGTCAGGGAGGTAGATGATTAAACGTGAGGGTCGATGTCTGGATGGGTGCGCGTGATCAAACTATCGATCGAATAGGCCTGGCGCGACATGTGCCACCCTGGTACCTTCGAGTTACGATCGGCTCGAACCGCATCCTGGCGTGACAGGCCGGTGATGATGCCTGCTGGTGAATAGGCAGATAGTAGGTAAAATTTGAGCGAAGCGGACTAGAGATAAGAGCTAGCCAGTGCGGAAGGGAATTATCTACCGCAGAACGTGAAAGCGCTGGGACCTGCTAGCGAGGCAACGCCGTGTTGGTTGCATGATAGACGAACTAGCTGCTAAATCAACTCCCAACAAGAAGCGGGCTAGCAGGTTATCCAGCCGCGTAGTGTTCTGTCTTCGTTACGGTAAGATGGGTTTGTAGTTGAGAGCCAAATCAACAACCTGCTCAACTGATGGGTTGTAAGAGGAAATATCATCTCTCCGTGCATTATAGTTCTCTGGGTAGTAAAACAAGTTTGCACCATCTGGATGTGGGACGTTACCGCTGAAGAGTTCGTAGAGTTTATCAATCTCCTCCTCAGTACCTTTAGCCTCTACCAATTGTCTACCTATTTGAATTAGCGCTTCTCGATCCATATGCATCTCGACAGAACGTGAAAGGCCTGGGACCTCGCGGGAACCACGCCTTGATTACATGGGTAGCATGCCCCTAATCCCAGGGGTGTCAACACAGACAGGGTACGCGAGGTTCCCAGCGCCGACTTGGTATGCTTTTGCCGTTTCGTTTCAACGAAGCCTATCTGCCGGGAGCACCCCTCCCTTATGCGGGCCAGAGAATCCTGCCAACCTCCCTCCGCACGAGCCAAAGCCTATCTGCCAGCTTCCCTCATCCCTCCTACTCGATAGTAGGTAACTTTACGCATAGAATCGGAAAATCATGTAGCATACCGTGAAAGGCCTGTCAGCCCGTCGGGATCGCTGCCATATTACATGTGTAGAGTGGCCCTAAACTTGGCGGTGTCAACACGGAGCGGGTGACGGGCTTGACAGCGCCGACCTTGATCTGCCGGAAAGAATCTCCCCAATGCCTTATCCGGAGCGGGTGAGTCGGGTCCAGGGCAAATTCAATAGGGTACAGTTTTGACTGAATAGGGTGCAATTGGCCGAGCCTGTCGTTTTGGGAGGGGGCGGAGAAGTCCTGTTATTTGGTCGGAGGTTTGACGTCTAGCAGGTGAATGACAAGGCAGATCGTGAAAGGCCTGGGACCTCGCGGGAGCCACTCCTTGATTACATGTGTAGAGTGGCCCCAATCCTGGCGGTGTCAACACAGGGAGAGTAGCGAGGTTCCCAGCGCCGACTTGATAGGCTCATCGCTCTACTCGGATACACGGCTATAAGTGAGTTTGTAGCCTGCTGTATTTTCACCCCTCAGGACGTTCAAATTCTTCGGATCAATCTTCAAGCGATCCCAGTTCCCTCCGCCAAAATCGATCCTAACATAACTCCCTTGAACTTTGTATGTGTGCATGTTTCCATCCGCAGTGACTACGTGAGTATCTGATACTGATCGCATTTCATTCCACCCTGTTGAATCAACTGTAGCCCTCCATTTACCTGTAAAGGAAAAACCTCCTATATTTTGATCAAGTAACTCCAAATTCCTTTGCGCTTTATTGGCAAGTTCGAGATTGCCCGACTTTGTATAGAGATTGATTAGCGTTTTCAGTTCAGTTCGATACTTTGCGTCGACAGGCTTCCTCACTCGCTCCAAGGCTTGTTGCCACTGTTCCTTGAGCTGATCCACTCTATCGGTTTGAACTGCATCTTCCGCAGGTGCGATAAATGCAAGCATTAGGAATGAAAAAGGAAGAATTACGTAAAACTTCATGAGCTGAGCTTTCTATGCCTATCGTATAAGCGCTGGGACCTGCTAGCCAGGCAGCGCCAAGTTGCCTGAATGATAACCGGTCTAGCTGCCAAATCAACCGACAACAAGGAACGGTCTAGCAGGTTATCCAGCCGCGTATTGTTCTGCTATTCCAATGGTTTACGCCGCTGGTAAACTGGAGTGAAGTCTTTCGGGGAATTAGCTAATGAGTCATAAAGTCGAGGCTCTCTAATCCTCCACCAGTATTCGCGATACTCTGAGGGATCCAAGGTCTCGAAAATCGAAATCAAACCTAGCAATTGAACAGGTTCGTTGGCCATGAAATCCCAACCATCTTTCTCGGCGCAATAATGATGATTTGAAGGGTCGTGCCAAATTTGATATCCTCGACCTGCGATCAAATTCAGCGCAGTATTTTGCACATTGCTGTAGTAACTAAGAGCGGGCATTTTTTCAAGCAGAACGTTAAAGCACACTCAGATCGGAATGTCGAGTGTCAGCTTTGCTGACTCCGACATGGAGATCTTGAGTGATGCGCAGTGTTAGGCTAATTCGCTATTTTTGCTGAGATACGATTTTTTTAAGTTTTGCGATATAATCAAGCATTTCGAGTCGCTCTTTCTTTAGTTTTTGGTTCTCGGTGAGCAGATTTTCATGTTCAATTTTAAGTTGTTTTATTTCTGCCTCCAGAAGTTCCACGGCCTTGGTGTCCCCTCTATTTCTGGCTTGCTCCAGCTGCTGACTCAAAATCTTTGCAACTTCGTTTCTTTTGGTTACCACGGCTGTAGCAACATTTTCGTATTGCATAGCCTCCCATTTCTCAAGTTTCTTAATCAACTCGTGCGATTCTTTTGGTATCGAGGACTCTTGGCCGGCAAGATAAAACGGCAATAAAGTCAGTATAACAAATCCACTTAGTTTAATCATTTTTTCCGAGCCTAACAGTGTAAATAACTCCCCCTGCATTTCTAGAGGAATTTGCAGCCTTTTTGCTGCTAACTTCTTTAATCTACTCGTATTCAGGCGGTTGAGGCGATTGTTTTCTGAGAAATTTTGTTTCGGAGTCATAGATTACATTTTTAGCTTAAATTTTTGATATATACGATCTTTTGAGCGGTTGATATTGTGATATACAAAATTTTATAGGACTCCCTTTTGAAAACGGAGCGTATTTTAAAATTACAGTTGACTGGAATCACATTTGTTTATAAAAACTGTGCTTATGAAACCAGTGTCTAAACGTGCATATAAATACAAATATCGGGAGGTAGAGTATCTGTGGATAGATGATCTCTTGGCATCTCGGGATCTAGATAAGTCTGATAAAACAGGCTTTGAGATCATTCTCTCGTGGTTCGAGCGTTGGCGGCAGGGGCATATGTTGGCGCCTGGACGTGAGGCCGCTGGTCAGTTCTGGAGGGCGCAGGTGTTAGCGAAGCCTCGTGAACCCTGGCACAAGGAGCAGTGGGCGGAGGCATTTCGGTGGTATCTGCGCTGGCTAGAGATCCGGGAACAAAGAACGGAGCCTACTATAGGGCTAGGTGAACGCCTGAAGGCGGCTGTGCACCAGAAGGGATCTCTAAGAGGCTTGGCGCTGAACACGAAGAGGCCCTATGCCTACTGGAGTGCACGATATGGTAAGTGGGTAACGGAAACCTTGGATGGCAGTGCTAAAGCGGTGATGGATGAGAGCAATGCGCGCGCCTTTCTGGCGATGATTGTGGATGATACGGATGTCGCCTACAGCACGCAAAAGCAGGCTCTCAACGCACTTAACTTTTTCTTTCGCGACGTGTGTGGTCGAGAGGAAGTGAATCTACGGGTAACCTTTCGGAAGACATATAAGAAGGTGCCTGTGGTGCTGAACTATCGTGAGGTGAGCGCTATCTTCGAGCAACTCCCGCCCAGGTATCGGCTGGCTGCGGAGCTGCAGTATGGTAGCGGGCTAAGGATCAGCGAGCTGATGCGCTTGCGCATTAAGGATATCGATATCGAGAAAGGCCAGGTGACAGTGCGGCAGGGTAAAGGTCGGAAAGACCGGGTGACGGTGCTGCCTGAGTCGGTGGCGAAGCTGCTGCCTGAATGGAAAAAGGAGCTGAAGGATATCCATGAGAAGGATCGACTGAACCAAGTGCCTGGGGTCTATCTGCCAAATGGCTTATCTAGGAAGTGGCCTAAGCATGGCGAAAAGTGGTCGTGGTTTTGGCTATTTCCGGCAGCTCAACTATCCAAAGATCCGGAGACAGGTATCGAGCGACGGCATCATCTGAATGTGAAACACTACAGTCGGCTACTGAGTCAGGCTGCGGAAAAGGCAGGTGTGGAGAAGCATTTTACTTCTCATGTGCTCCGTCATTCTTTTGCCACCCATTTGCTGGAACAGGGTGTCGATATACGGACACTGCAGAAGCTGCTAGGGCATAGCAAGATCGAGACGACGATGATTTACTGTCACGTGGCGGAGAATCTGAGCTATTGCGGGGTGAGGAGTCCGCTGGATAGTTTGCCTGAGCAGGCGCTGATTCAGAATGATGATCGAGTGTACACACCGATCGTGGTGGGTAATGCGGGCGTGCAGGCTGGGTATGGAGACGGTGACGATGGGCAGGTGTATCGGATACCTCCGCCGAGTGATTTGCCTAGTGAGGAGAATGATTGGGATGATTGAGTTTTGTTCTTTGTTGGTTGTTCTTTGTTGGCTCGAAGGTTGGCTGGGGTTGTCCGGGCGACGAGACGGCGGCCCTCCTTGAGCGTGATGCTTTGCTGGGGATGGTTGTCTCTGGGCTCGAAGGGTGGCTTGGGTTGTCCGGCGGTTGCAAACCGCCGCTCCCAGTGCGGAATGCTTAGGTTGTGGGTTGTGTTATTGATTCACAGATTTATTGGGGATTGGGCACAGATTGCACAGATTTTCTTCTGATGGGCTTTTTGTGCTGGGGGCGATGGGTGCGTCAAATCTGTGTAATCTGTGATCCATCTGAGCAAATCTGTGAATAACTGCGGAGCTTAAGGTGATGCTTGTCTTCCGGCTCGAAGGTGGGCTGGGGTTGTCCGGCGGTTGCAAACCGCCGCTCCCAGTACGGGGGCTTTGATGAGGTTGCTGCTGGGGGGGATGTTATTGATTCGACTGAAGTCAAATCTACGGGATTCGGCTCGAAGGTTGGCCGGGGTAGCTGGGCGACGAGACGTCGGCCCTCCTTGGGTGGGAGGCTTTGGTGGTGGATGATTCGACTGAAGTCGAATTTACGGCTTGGGTTGTGCTATTGATTCACAGATTTATTGAGGATTGGGCACAGATTGCACAGATTTTTTTGCTTGGTTGTGCAGTTTCTTTTTTCTTTCCTCTACTCGGTCCCGTTCTGATAGTTCCATTGTGCCTCGTGGCACACGGGACGCTGGAGACGGCCACAAAAAAACTGCTGCGAGACACCCGATGGTCGGGATCTCGCAGCAGCCGGAAAAAATAGGAACTGTGTAGCTGAACGAATTAACCTTCTGCAGAAACCTCTTCGAGAGGCTCGCCGTCGGTCTCGCTGTCTGACTCGGTCTCGAACTGTCCGCCTGGGCTGAAGGTGAGTTCTTTCTCACCCTCGGCGTAGGTTACGTTGACGATCTGGCCATTCTCCACATCGCCTCGGAGCAGCATCTCTGCTAGAGGATCCTCGAGCAGCTGCTCGACGGCACGGCGCATCGGACGAGCGCCGTAGTCAGGATCGTAACCTTTGTCGATGATGTAGTCTTTGGCACTCTCGTCGAGGACGAGACGCACGCCTTTGTCCTCGAGACGCTTGAGGAATGTCTTCACCTCGAGATCGACGATCTTGGTGAGGTTTTCCTTCTCTAGCACGTGGAAGACGACCTTGTCGTCGAGACGGTTGAGGAACTCTGGCTTAAACACATCCTTGGCGCGGCCGAGGATCTTGTCGCACATGCCATCGTAGTTGGTATCCACATCGCCCATGGCACCAAAGCCGACGGAGTTCTGCTTCTTGATCAGCTCCGCACCGACATTCGATGTGAGGATGATGATGGTGTTGCGGAAATCAATCTTACGCCCCAATGAATCGGTGATCATCCCCTCTTCCAGGATCTGGAGCATGAGGTTCATCACATCGGGGTGAGCTTTCTCCACCTCGTCGAATAGCACGACAGAGTATGGACGGCGGCGCACGGCCTCGGTGAGCTGACCGCCCTCCTCGTATCCTACGTAGCCCGGAGGCGAACCGATCAGACGACTGCTGGTGAACTTGTCCATGTACTCAGACATGTCGATCTGGATGAGTGCCTCGGCATCGCCAAACATGAATTCGGCCAGATTGCGCGCGAGATAGGTCTTACCCACACCAGTAGGTCCTAGGAAAATGAAGGAACCGATGGGACGACGTGGGTCTTTCAGGTCGGCACGGCTACGGCGGAGAGCTTTGGAGATGGCAGTGACTGCCTCGTCCTGGCCGATCACGCGACTCTTCAGCTCGTCTTCCATACGCAGGAGCTTCTCGGCTTCTTTCTCCTCCATGCGCTGGAGTGGGACGCCGGTCCACTTGGCGACGACAGCCATGATGTCTTCGTCGTCGACAGTGAGCACGCGCTCTTCGCTGGAGCTGCGCCACTCTTCGAGGATGTCTTCCATCTCCTGGCGCTTCTTCTTCTCGCTGTCGCGCAGGGCGGCAGCGTTTTCGAAATCTTGGTCGCGGATCGCAGCCTCTTTCTCGGTGACGATCTCTTCGATCGCCAGCTCGTGCTCCTTCACCTCGGGAGGACGAGTCATGGAAGAGATACGGGCACGAGAGCCTGCTTCGTCCATGATGTCGATCGCCTTGTCTGGCAGGAAACGACCGGTCAGGTAGCGTGAGGATAGCTTCACACAGGAAGTGATCGCATCGTTGGTGTATTCGGCTTTGTGGTGTGCCTCGTACTTGCCTTTGAGACCCTGGAGGATCAGGATCGCATCGGCCTCGCTAGGCTCCTCGACTTTCACCTGCTGGAATCGACGCTCGAGAGCGGAATCCTTTTCGATAAACTTACGATACTCATTCAGAGTGGTCGCACCGATACACTGAAGCTCGCCTCGGCTGAGAGCTGGCTTGATGATATTCGACGCATCCATGGCACCCTCGGCAGAGCCTGCACCCACGATGGTGTGTAGCTCGTCGATGAAAAGGATGACGTCGCCAGCCTTTTTGATCTCATCCATCACTGCTTTGATGCGCTCCTCGAACTGACCACGATACTTGGTGCCAGCGACCATCAGTGCGAGGTCTAGAGTGATGACCTTTTTATCGCGCAGGATCTCTGGCACATTGCCACTGGCTATCTCTTGGGCGAGGCCCTCTGCGATAGCTGTCTTTCCGACACCTGCTTCACCGATCAGTACCGGATTGTTCTTGGTGCGGCGGCAGAGGATCTGGATGACTCGCTCGATCTCCTCGGAGCGACCGATCACGGGATCGAGATCGGCAGCTACGGCTAGTTCCGTCAGGTCGCGACCGAATGCTTTGAGGGCAGGTGTTTTGCCATCTTTGTTGCTACTGCGGCCAGCTAGGGACTCTTCGAAGTCGCCCTCGGCACCACCGCCACCGAGAATATCGTCCTCGCCACCGGAGAAATTAGGATCGAGCTCGCGTAGGATCTCATTGCGAGTGCGCTCGATGTCTACGTCTAGATTCTTCAGCACGCGGGCAGCCACGCCATCTCCCTCGCGGAGTAGGCCTAGTAGGATGTGCTCGGTACCGACATAGCTGTGGTTGAGGTTTTTGGCCTCTTTGCCAGCTAGTGCCAGGACTTTTTTCACGCGTGGTGTGTAGGGGATATTCCCCACCATCTTAGTCTCTGGTCCGTTGCCCACTTGCTTCTCTACCTCCATCCGTACGGTCTCGAGGTCGAGATTCATTTTCTGCAGCACATTCACGGCTACCCCTTGACCCAGCTTGATGAGTCCTAGCAGCAGATGCTCCGTGCCGACATAATTGTGATTGAAGCGATCGGCCTCCTTTCGGGCCAACGCCAACACCTGTTGAGCTCGGGGGGTAAAGTTATTCATAGTTCGTTGTTATGGTTGTCAGAATCTTTAATTATAGTTGAAAAATCTGGAGCCGTCAGGCTTTTTAGTTTCGCGCGGATGATCTCAGCTCGCAGAGAGTCGCGCTCCTCTGGAGTGAGTTTCCGTTTGGCCAAGATCTGTAGGTGAGCCGGCTGGATCTCGGTGAGCAGGATATTGATGGTCTCTCGATCGTCGTCGGCGAAGAAACCTAGGTCACATCCTAGACGGATCATCGACAGACAGTTTAGAGCTTCTTTCGATGGGATGATGTGGGCGTAGCGTAGCACGGCGTAGGCACGGGCTATCTGGTCCTGCATCATTGTCACCTTTTCTTCGAGCATCTTCAGGCGAGCGTTTTGCTCATTCTCGATCACTCGATCGATGACTTTGCCGAGGTGCTCGATCACCTCCTCCTCACTGGTGCCCAGTGTGGTCTGATTAGAGATTTGGAAAAGATTGGCCATGGCCTCGGTGCCCTCACCATAGAGACCGCGCACAGCCAGACCGATACGGTTGGCACCCTGGATGGTGTGATTGATCTGCTCGCTCAGCACAAGACCTGGCAGATGCAGCATAGCCGAGGCGCGCATGCCGGTGCCGAGATTCGTCGGGCAGGCGGTCAGATAGCCGTAGCGACTGTCGAAAGCGTAATCGAGATGTTTATCTAAGTCGGTATCGATCGCATTTAGCGACTTGAATGCAGTCATCAACTGCAGACCTGGCCGGATCGCCTGCATGCGCAGATGATCCTCTTCATTGACCATGATGGAGATGGTCTGGTTGCGATTCATCACCGTGGCACAGCCTGGCCCTTTGGCAGCGTGCTCGCGGCTAACGAGATGACGCTCGACCAGCACTTGCTTTTCGATGGCCGAGAGATCGGTCATCTCTTCGGAAAAGGCATTCTTCATCTCGCCCAACTCCTCGAGGACGGGGCAGATGGTATTCATCACATTGGCACGAGCCTCGCGCTCCGCCCAGCCGGGGAAAGGGTGGGCATTCAGATTGCGCGCTAGCCTCACCCGACTGGTGATGACGATATTGCTACGCGGACCATCCGAGCGCATCCATTCAGCTGGTGTATTTAGCAGAGTCGAAAATTGCATCTGTGATTCCTTTATAAGGGACGCCATGAGGCTCCCAAACATTCATTTATCTTTTCAAAAAACGATGGTGACTAGGAAGCCCCCTCGGCCTCCATCCTCGATATTTCGTCGCGGAGCCTAGCGGCTTCCTCATAGTCCTCGGCAGATATCGCCACATCGAGCTGGTCCTGCAGCACGGCGATACTCACATCTGGTGAGAGACCGGCCTCCTGCTGAGGTGCCTCCTCGGTGGACTGGTCCTGCTCATCGAGATGAAACCCGAGATCCAGTCCCGCATCGTCGAGCAGGTCGCTCTCGTCGATGATATCCTCACCGTCTTCTGGTAGATCCTCGATAAAAGTCGGCACCTTGCCGGTGTGCTCAGTATTCTTGTGCATGGCCTCGAGCAGTGTCTCTAGGCCATCGCTGAATACGGAATAACAACTGGCACACCCGAAGCGGCCGGTCTTTTTAAAGTCTGTCTGACTAAACCCACAGTCGCCACAGACTAGCTCGTCTGTGCCGCCTCCTGGGGCTGTACTGCTTGGTTTCTCGTCTCCCATACCTTGTAGCATGTCGACCAGCGAATAGCCGGTGGGGTCATCTACCCCTTTCTCCTGAGCACAACGCTTGCACAGGTTCACTTTTCGAACCTTGCCATCCTCAATATAGCTGAAAAAAATGGTGGCTTCTTCGCCCCATTGGCAGCCTGCGTCACACTTCATCCGGTTAAACTTACGCTTAAAATATTATATTTTCTATAATTTTTATTAAATTTGGCAGTTCGGTGGAGTTCACCTCACCCAAATCCTTAGGAGTAGATCTCCGTGCCGGTCGACTCCACCAGACTGCGGAATGCAGTCATCATCTCTGTCGTCACAGGGCCAGGCTTTCCATCACCGATCTCTCTCTCATCATATACGCGCACCGGTATCACCTCTGCCGCAGTACCGGTCAAAAAGACCTCATCTGCGGTGTACAGGTCGTAGCGAGACAGGTCGCGCTCGACTAGCTCGTGCCCAGCCTCGCGCGCGAGATCGATGACCACTCGGCGAGTGATACCATCGAGGATACCTGCTGATACTGGTGGGGTGGAGATCTTTCCATCCTTCACCACAAAGACATTGTCGCCTGTGCACTCAGAGACGAGGCCCTGGGTATTCAGCATCACGCCCTCCTCTGCCCCTGCTGCGATTGCCTCGATCTTGGCCATCACATTGCTCAGGTAGTTCAGCGACTTCACAGCTGGCGATAGCGAATCTGCTGTCGGTCTACGGGTCGCGCAGGTCACTAGTTTTAGACCATCGCGGTAATTTTCCTCTGGGTAGAGGGTGATCTTCGATGCGATCACGATCACAGACGCTGTTTCGCAGCGATAGGGACTGAGACCCAAGCCACCGGCACCACGAGTCACCACTAGGCGGACGTAGCCATCGTGCAGATCGTTGGCGCGAATGGTATCGCAGACAGCAGCACACACTGCCGCATGATCCATACCGATATCCAAGTGGATAGCCTTGGCCGAGTCATAGAGGCGGTCGATATGCTCTTCTAGCTTGAAAACCCGACTGTTATAAAAACGGATCCCCTCAAAAACACCGTCTCCGTAGAGCAATCCGTGGTCAAAAACTGAAACTTTGGCGTCCTTTTCAGGCAGGAGTTGCCCATCGACATAGACCATTAAATCTGAATCACTCATAAAATTAACGAAGGCTTAGAAAAGCAGAGCCCTACTAGCAAAGCAAGTCAATGCTATGCTAAAGGCAATAAGGTTAAGATATCTTAAATAAATTTCCAGAGGGAATATGGGTGATCCTTATGGAAATTATGCCCGACATATCAAGCTGGGAGCGGAGGTCTAGCAATCCACGTCGAATCCCTGAGCTGAAAAGCTCGATTTCGCAGAAGAGTGAGTTCAAAATTATCCAAAAACCACTCTAGACGCTTCGATATCGCTGCACGATTTGGCTGCTTTAATGCCACAACAATGATGCCGGGGTGCTCATCATACTGAAAGTGAATGGTATGAAAGAAATCGCGGTCTGTCGTAAGCATCACCGCATCCATTTCTATAGCCATTTGAAACAAGCTATGATCTTCTGCTCCCAAACTGCCATGCTCCCTCACATCGAAATAATCATGCCCCCTAGCCGCCACGACTTTAAGGGCTGACTTAGGAAAATTCTCATCTGAGAAAAACATCATGCCGCATCTCCATAGCTGCCCTCCTGATAATCCGATAGGCTGCTTGCAAACTGAAGACAGGCTTCCAAATCCGCCGCAGTCAGATTCGGGTAGTCTTCTAGGATCATCTCTGAAGAATCCCCACCCGCCATCGCACCCAGAACTGTCGAAACCAAAACACGTGACCCTTTGATCACAGGTTTGCCGTGACAGACGTTAGGATTTATGGAGATACGACTGTTCATATGCTTAAGCTAATTTCAAATAAGTTAACGTCAAGGCCGTCACTCCACATCACCCGAGCCCTGAGCTCATAACTCAAAAATCGAACATCCGCTTCACCCGGCGGATCCCATCGAGTAGTGCATCGATATCCTCCTGATTGTTGTAGAAGGCGATGGAGGCTCTCGCGGTACCTGTGATACCGAAGTGAGTCATCAACGGCATCGCACAGTGATGCCCGGTGCGCACCGCCACTCCGAGTTGATCGAGGATAGTGGCGATATCCTGCGGATGGGCTTCGTCCATGGTGAAAGCGATCACCGAAGCCTTTCCCGGTGCCTCGCCCCAGATTTTCACTCCGCCGATCTGTTTTAGACCTGCGGTAGCCTGGGATAGTAGATGCTGCTCATGCTCGTGAGCAGCCACCCAGTCGATACCTGCCATGTAGTCGAATGCCGCGGCCAACCCTAAAGCGCCGGCGATGAAGGGTGTGCCGGCCTCGAAGCGCTCAGGAGCCTCGCGGTAGGTGGTGCCCTCTACTGCGACACGATCGATCATATCGCCTCCGGCCTGATAGGGCTGAAACCGATCCAGCAACTCGCTACGGCCGACCAACACACCGATGCCATCTGGGGCGTAAACTTTGTGCCCAGAGAAGACGAAGAAATCACAGCCCAAGTCTGCGACATTTACAGGCCCATGTGGCACCGATTGCGCGCCATCTACCAGGGTCATGATGCCCCGCTCACGCGCGATAGCTGTCATCTCCGCTACAGGGTTCACCGTGCCCAGCACATTCGATATGTGGGCAAAGGCTGCGACCCGGGTTTTCTCGTTTAGAGCGGCCTGCCAAGCCTCGAGATCGAGTTCACCATTCTCCAATACCGAGATGTAGCGCACGATCGCTCCGGTTTTCTCTGCTAGGATCTGCCATGGCACGAAATTCGCATGATGCTCCATGAGCGTCACGACGATCTCGTCGCCCTCTCGCAACTCGCCCTCCAGCCCATTTGCCACCAGATTGATCGCCTCTGTCGCACCACGGGTGAAAATCAGGACCTGATCATCGGCCACGCCGATAGCCTGGCTCACCGTATCCCGCGCAGCCTCGTGCGCAGTGGTAGCCTCGGCGCTCAGGTGGTGCAGCCCCCGGTGGATGTTGGCATTCTCCTCCAGCCAAAAACGCGACATCCGATCGATGACGGCTTGGGGTTTCTGAGATGTCGCCCCATTATCCAGATAAGCTAGCCTGCGGTCCCCAGGGAGGGGGCGGCTCAGTATCGGGAAATCCTCGCGGATCTTCTCTACATCAAATGCCATAAAAGTCGTATTGGTCCCTAGAGCATACGCCCTGAGAGCGGCACTGTACCCTATTCAGTCAGGATTGTACCCTATTGAATTTATTTTGTACCCTATTGAATCGGCCGTTTTCAGTGCCGGTCCCGCGTCCAGGCGACGACTTTGCCATGGGCAAAGGTGATACTGCGATCGAGATGCTGCGTGGGACGCAGATGACTGGTCGTGTAGCTCGTAGGGTAGCCATAGTGATGCCGGCGGCCAAAGTAATTCAGAGGGTCGTAACGATGGTGATAGTCGACTGTGGTCTGCTCGCGCCGGTAGTAGACCCACATCTCTCGGCCATTGGCCATCTGCTGGGTCTGGCTAGGCTTCCCCCAGGCTAGCCTAGCGGCCTGCTTTGACATCCCATGCACCACCTTACCTGCATCAACTGCAGCCTTGTGCTGACTGCTCAGACCTGCATACTTTTCTGCATTATGCGCGACTCTAGACTTCACCGCTAGGTGATTCGATGGCTTTTCAGGATCGCCGGTCGAAGTCGACTGACAACTTGTCACAAAGAGCCCCAAAACTCCGAAAACACTCCAAAAAGCCAATTTGTTTTTCATAAAAACCAAGACGCCACTCAACCTGAATCGTCCACAACCAAACACAACCCAAATTATCGGCTCGCTCCGACCAGCACATCCCGACTATGAAACCATACTCATTTTTGATCTGGACCTGTATCACCCTGTCCCTACACGCCATCGCGATGCCCAGCGCTCAAGCGATCATCCGGGGTAAACTCACAGAGTCCACACTCGATAAAAGCAAGGCAGCAGAGCGAGAGACCGCTTTCGGCCCATGGATGAGTGCCACTCAACTCAACAAAGCGCTGCTAAATGCCGAACTAGCCCGTCAGGAACTGGTGATGCTGGAGTATGATCCCGAAAAATACCGAGGCCGAGCCGTCCTGATAAAACCTAATGGACGCGGTGCTGCCGACAACAGCTACACGCTAGCAGCCTCCAAGCAATCCGTGCTCGAGCAACACGCCAGCAAAAGCCTACAAGGCTACCGACTGATCTACCTGCAGGAGAATGACCGAAGCGATACCTACTGCGCGGTCTGGATACACTCCAGAGGATACAACGCGGCCGGCCAACACCTGAGCACCCTCGGTGTCGAACTCCCGAAAATCGAGATCACCAGTGGCAATGAATTCAGCAACTCAAAACCTGAGACCAAACCCAAAATCGACACCACCGGCAAAATCGATATCCAAAGCCCACGGCGTACCTGGACCTCCGCTGATGGCCGCTCTCTCGAAGCTGCCCTAAAAGGCTATAACAATGGAGAAATACTCCTCCAACGCGCAACCGGTGCCCCATTCCCCTATCAACTCCACAAACTCAGTGGCGATGACCAAAACTTCGTCAACAACCTGATCGCAGAGGCCATCGCAAAGGCGAACCAGCCGGCACCGGACTCGACTATGACCAGCGATGGCCTGCTAAAAATGACTGACTGGCTGGATAGCGATGAATTTGAGACCGAGCGAACCTCTAAACTAGCAGACGGCTATTTCATCCCATTCTGGGAGTATGACCGCCGTGGCAGAATACGCGCCATGTTTGCCAAGAAGCCTGGCGGTATGGGCTGGTACTACTTCGGCCTCGGCCGCAGTGGGCTACTGGAGAAACACAACACCTATCTGAACTCTGGCTACGAACTACTCTCCCTGACCTACACGAAAAAAATCGCCCAATACCAAGTGGTGTGGGTGAGCAAAAGGCACCAGGCCCAGCTAGCCGACCTACTAGAAGCATCGGGAGTATCACGCGCCACTATCAAAAACGGAGTCATCACTCCATCCGAATACAAAGAACCCAAATAACAGTAGAGCGAGATGGCTGACTCCAGGAGGCTCCTGAACCAGCCATAAATCGCTGCCTATTCTAAAATCCTGATAGCGAAGCGATGTGCTCTTCTATCGTTTGAGCTTTAAAGATCTTGCCGATGATATCCCCTGCCCCCACACCAATCGCATAATCTGGGTGCGCTATCACCCCACCATCGAAATGCACCACAAGCGTCTCTAGATCGACACCACTAAATAGCGTGTCCCCCCAGAAATTAGGTCGCTGACGCACCTCCACACTGTAGTTGGCATCGCGATCGATCTCCGTGTGCACTGGCGTAAACCAATTCCCCGCAGGATCTGCGAAAGTCGTGGCAGTACCTATCTCATTGCCCACATCATCCCGCAGCACCACCTCGACTGTGGCACCAGGAGTGGTGAGTCCCGCATAAAATGGGGTGATACTAACACTCCGAAGAGGATCAAAATCGAAAGCATCTTGCTCGCCGACTTGAGCACCTACGAGGATCGTAGTCTCAGCCAAATCCCGGAAGATACTCAAAATCCCAACAAACGACGTGCCTTGGTTTAGCTGAACCTCTGCTACATTTGAGATATCCTCACCATCACTCACATGCACGCACACTGTCCGCGCCCCACCTGTCGGCTGGCTTAGCGTATTAGTATATTGGACCTGTGCGATTGCCGCCTCATACACACCGGGGCTAGCGGCGCCAGAAATGGTGATTGAACCCGCATTATTATCAATCACAGCAGTTAACCCCGCAGGCAGCCCACCAGCAATCGACAACTCATCTTCCCCAGGCACAAAGCCTTTCACCAGAATAGTCGCGCTCTCGATATCGCCATCATCCACATCGCTGATCGTGATACTCGGTACGATGACCGTAGCGGTATTGAAGCCACCGGTCTCGATCTCTGGCTGCACCCCAGAGATCACAGGCGGATCATTCTCCCCATGCACCGTCACAGTCACGGTGGACGTGGCCGTCACCCCATCGTCATCAGCTATGATGAAGGTAAACACCTCAGTGACCGACTGTCCGTCATCCAAAGCCTGCACCTGAGGCAGAGCATTATTCACGGTGTACACCCATGCCCCAGAGGCATCCATCTCGATCGAGCCGTAGGTGGATGTAACCACAGTCGGACTGGCAGCCGAAACCGGCGCACCATCGATAGTGGTGATACTCAGCGTGCCATCACCAGTCTGATCGTCCACATCAATTGTCCCGACTTGCCCCGAGAACATGGCCGGACCACCTACACCATCCTCAAACACGGCACCAGTATCCGGACTCGTCAGAGGATCATCGTTGGTTCCATTTACTTTGATACACAGAGTCGCCAGCGAGGAGCCACCCTGACCATCATTAATCACATAAGTGAATACCTCATCAATAGCATCTCCTGTATCTAGGCTATCCACTCGAGAATCGACCAGATTGTAGACATAGGAGCCATCAGCATTAAGCACCAGATCGCCAAATGCACCAGCCACCACGGCACCTACCCCTCCGACAGGTGCGCTGGCCGATGAACCGGCTGTCACACCCGCTACGAGGACCGATGTATTATCGATCGCACCCGATGCCAAATTATCATCATCATCCACATCAGTATCATTCCCTACGACCGATCCAGAGACACTAGCTGTCTCTCCAGTATCCGCCCCACCTGTTTCAGTCACACTGGCTGTATCCTTCACCGCCACAGGGTCATCATTAGCTCCATTCACCTGTATCGTGAGTGTGGCGATATCGGTGCTACCAAAACCGTCAGACACCGTATAGGTGAATACCTCGCTCACCACATCGGTAGCGTCCAGCGCATCCACCCTAGAGTCCACCAAACTATAAGTGTAAGTACCATTGGCATTGAGCAATAAATCACCATAGGTACCTACCAGTAATGCTCCCACTCCTCCTGACGGAGCAGTCGTGGCAGCCCCAGTGGTGACACCCGTAACTGTGAGTGTGCTATCCTCGATACCCACTCCATTGGTGTCGATATCAGTATCATTGGTCGACACATCGCCACTCACCGTAGCTGACTCGCCGATATTCCCCCCGCCGGTCTCAGTGACGCTTGCGGTATCAGCCACAGCTACGGGCTCATCATTGGTTCCAGTTATCGTCACTCGCAGGGTCGCCTCATCGCAGGCCTTCTCGGTAAACTGCGCTTGATCGTTGGCGATCGCGACACCGACAGCGGTGCCCTGGCTCAACAGACTCCAGCCATTGTCCTCAGTCACATTGAACTGATTGGCGCCCGCTGGGATGGAGCCATTTCGGATACTGATCTCTAGACCTGCACGGCCTCCATTGCCCTCGCGCATGATAGATGTCAGCTGCAGCGTGGTGCCAGCTGCTACTGTGAACTCACCAATCGAAGCCTGCGAGGAACTCCCCCCATTGCGTTGAAGGAAATTTTGACCTGCAGTGAACGAGTCTCTCTGCCCAGCTGAAGCGGTAAACCCAAACGGCGCACCGCTGACATCTGTGAGCTGCATAAAGCGACCATCATCACTAGTAGAAGCGATGCTATAGGTCCCGGCTTCATTAAAATAGAGATAAGTCGTCGCGCGGATCGAGAAACGATCTGGACCATTGGCAGTGCCTCCCCCTACACTAGATAGCAGATCACTATCGCCAATCAATCCGGCATCTACACTCTCGCCCAGATTCACCTCGGTCACAGTATCGCTCTCGTAGATCACGTCGTAGGTCCTCGCCCCTACAGACACGGGACCACTCGAGGTCACACCCTGAGCATCCACCTGATCCCACAGATCTCTCGCCTCTACGGTATTGTTAAACCAATTGTCGTTTTGGCCATTACCAAATCCCAACTCAATGACCTCGACATCAAACAACCCATTACCAGTGATGAGGCCGTCGCCCACTGCGTAGGTAAAGGTATCGATAGCAGTCTCGCCCTGGGCTAGCTGCTGGACATTGTGCGGGGCGACACCGTCTGTCCCATTAGCCAAGGTATAGGTGTAGCCTCCATCAGCATCTATCGTCACGCTGCCGTAGGTACCAGCCACAGCAGTGCCGACATTGGCGGCCACGCCATTCACTTCCTTTACAGTCAAGGTTGGATTATCGACATCGGTATCCGCTCCGGCGGTATCAGTTATCACATTGCCAGTATCAGATAAAGTCGTGTCTTCCACGACTGAAGCACTGTCGTCTGCAGCCACTGGCGTATCATTTGAACCAAATACAGTAATCCGCAGGCGAGCATTATCCTCTTCCGACGCATCAGTCCCCGTCACCACATTGGTGTGATTATCATCGAGGGTGTACTCAAACTCCTCGACCAGCGTCTGACCCAAGTTCAGCGCTTGCACAGCAGCATTGGCATCATCCAGATCGTAGGTGTAGGTACCATCTTCATTGATCGTCAGCGTGCCATACTGCCCAACCACGACGATACTCTCGCCATTCAACGTGGCATCACTATCGATGGTCTGAAAACCAGTCCCCGCCGTCACAGCACGGATCTGACGAACCGTCACATCATCATTCACGAAACTCGTGGCACCCGGGTTCGTATTATCCGTGTCGTCGATATCGGTATCATTGGACCGCAGTGCACCCGTTATAATCCCAGCATCGACACCATCTATACCCTCGACCACTGAATTTCCATCATCTACAGCATCCGGACGATCATTCACACCCGCGATATGGATGCATACCTCGGCCGTATCGGTAGCCATCCCCTGGAGCAGGCTGACATCGCTAGAGACATTAACGTTGTAGACTCCGTCTGCCAACAACTCCCACTGATCGTCAGGTGCCGAGACACCACCGGTATTGATAGTCGTATCAACGCCTTTCTTAATCATTATCTCGAAGGACTGACCTCCAGCCCCCTGCCAGAAAAACGAATCGAATGAAAGAATCTGACCTGCAGTCACCGTAAAGGTCCCCATCGATGCCTGATGCCCTGTACCAGCCTCGCGACGCAACTGATTGGTACCAGAGCCAGTTCCTCCGTCGATCTGTCCAGCACTACTGTCGAAACTGAATGTGCCCGGTGCATCTACGTCATCCATCGTGATCAGACGACCATCATCACTAGCAACGGCAATGGTGTAGGTGCCTGCCTCCGCAAACCTAAGGAAAGTCTGTGCGCGAATTGAAAAATGGGCTCCGTCCGTAATCGAACCCGAACCGATCGAATTAGGATTATCAGTCCCTGGCATCCAGCCACCCGAATAGTCCACACTTGTATCAGTATGACCTAACTCAAAGCCACTTACATTGTAAGTGTTGCCATTCGTCGAAGACGCTGTAAAGGTGCCCGTGGCTCCTATATCTCCCGCATCGATCGCCCCCCAGATCTCCTCAGCCTCGGTGGTATTACCTATCGACACATCATCACTCCCCCCTCCAAGCTGAAAAGCATCGATCGTGAAAAAGCCATCTGGCACAGTCGAATCTTGATCCGCTATCGTGTAGGTGAAGTCATCCGTCAGTGTCTCCCCCGCCCGCATCTGCTGCAGAGTGAAGGTATTGTTTCCGATGTTCGGATTGTAATCTGTGATGATGCCATTTGCATCGATGGTCACATTGGCACCGGTGGCGCTATGGCGATCATATCCGACCACGATCACATTGCCACCATCCTCTGGATCCGAGTCTTGCCCTGCCGTACCAGGTGTGACATCCTGCCCCTCAACCGAACCAGGCGAATCCTCGGTCACGCCAAAGGTCTCGTCATACACATCTTTCACCGCTGTCGGCAGATCATTACCATCGACCACATTGATATCTCTGGTTTGACTATTCGAGTCGCCCTGATGATCATTTACCGTAAAGGTCACAGTCCGCGTGGTATTATCGGGATCCACTGTGTCGGTATTCTGATAAGTGATCTGTCGAAGCGCCGTCTGGTAATCGGCCGGTGTGGCATTCCCCGTCAAGGTGAGCGTACCAGTGGAGGCATCGTATACACCTGCAGTGATACCCGCTGGCAGAGCGCCTGCCACGGCCAGCACATCTTCAGAGGAATCGAGCCCTGCTGTGATTTGGATCGTAGCACTGACGATCAGATCATCGCCACTGGCATCACTGTTGGCAGGATGAGGAGCGGTATTGTCTGCATCAGTCGTGTGATCGACATCGGCGACAGTTATCGTATTGGTGATCTGTAGCGGTGGATCGTCTTCAGTAAAGGTAGCAGCTACAGTCTCGATACTGGCTAGCACCGGATTATCGTTGGCCCCGGTCACAGTGATGTCGATAGTCTCGGTCTTCACGCAGGCAGTCGAAACGACAGACCCATCTCCACTTGGGTTGGATCCACCCGCTGCACTATTGACTAGCGCCCAGCTATCCACAGCCACGCCATCCTCCCTAGCCCAGATCCGTAGAGTATAATCACCGGTCGCCAAATCCCAGGTCATTGGCGATGATCCTACGGAGAAATTTGTGGATTCTGCTCGTCCATCTCCGAACCAACCGATACTTGCTGGGTTACCGCTAGAGTCTGCAAAATACCAATCACTACTCCCTCCACCTGGACCATCGCGTTGCTCGACGATAGTCACGTACAGAGAATCCGAAATACCATTAAAGCCAGAGGATTTCACGAACAGCTGCCACTCGCCAGCCGTCTCTACTGAAATATCGTATTCCAAGAAATTCACCCCAGCCACGGCGCCAAAAGCTGCACTGTTCGAACCTGCTCCCTCTTCAAAATAGACATACTCGTCACCACCAACGTTTCCACCAAAACCCGCCGTCAAAGGCGCATTGGTGGCATCGCCTGGTGCTGTCAGTCCTGCATTCTCGTCGGTGTTATCGCCTGGCGTTGCGCCTGTATCAATGACTAACCAATCCGCACTAGTAGTACGAGAAAACTCCTCGGCTTCCCCTGCTATCACCCCACCTATTTCCTCAAAGCTACCATCGGTAACCTCATAGGTGAAAGTGTCCACCACGGAATCGCCAGCATCCAGAGCATCAGCCGCCGCTTGATCGACTGTGTAGTTCCAAGTACCGTCCGCCCCCATCACCAGCGTACCATAACTTCCCGCTACAGCGGTTCCATTGTTACCAGAGGTCGTGCCTATTAGAGTACCATCAGATGTCCCTACCGATCCATCCGAATCTGCTACCACCGCTGTATCGGCAGTCGTCCCAGAGCCGACCTGGGTCACTTTGAGCACGTCGGTAGTATCGATGTCTGTCGCATTGGTCAACACATTACCCGATGGATCTGTGCCAGCTGTGCCATTGGCCACGCCACCAGCCTCCACTGCTGTCGCCTGGATGTCGGACTCTAGAGTGAAGTCATCGTTCGCTCCTCGCACAGTGATCATAAGAGTCGCTGTATCTGTCTCCTCCGTGGCTAGCGAAGCTTCGGCCTGAGCGACCTGTGCCGCCGTGAAAACATCGCCGTCATAGAAATTAAACGTAGTCGGTGCGCCCGCTACCCAGCTAGCTGCACCAAACAAATTCGAAAAACCATCGTTATTAGCATCGTAAGCCACAGTCGCTGTAGGCCCACCAAAGCCGCCTAGATTGGCACCGCCATTCTGGCCGAAGCCTGCCTGATCACCACCATTGTATCCGGTCGGACTACCGCCAATCGTCGTCGTGCCGACGGCTACTCCATTCACATAGAGTAGTGCAGCCTTTGAGGTATTATCGTAGGTCGCGATCACGTGTAGAGGGGCTGCGATATCCCCTTCTGACAGGGTGTGGACGATCCGCACGGTAGCAGCTGGGTCGCCACTGTTAGATGTGACGCTAAACACCAAGTCTGCGCCCTCCATAACCATACCTGCGCCTAAGCCACCGCCCGTTTCAAAAATAATCTCATTGCCGACAAGATCGGTAGGCTGAAAGACAGCTTCGAAGGTACCGTCGCCCGTTGTCCCGAATGCGTTGAACACACCTGCTGCAGAGCGAGTCACATCTGCCGTATCGACAGGCTGATTGTTCCCAGCATCTGATATCGTATACGTGAAGGTATCGACAAGCGTCTCCCCTGGATCCAAAGCATTTACTGCCCCATTAGCATTGTCGACCTGATAGGTATAGCTACCATCAGCTCCGATTGTGAGTGTACCATAGCTACCAGCTGTAGCAGTACCACTACCGCCTACAGTTCCATCCGACCCTGCTGCGACATTGTCCACCCCAGCACCTGTGGTACCGGCGGCAATACGGGTCAGCGTGAATCCGTCGTCCCCATCCACATCGGTATCGCCTATCTCGGCAGCACGCACCTCCATGATCGCACCGAAGTTTCTGTTATCCGTATTTGTATCGTGAATTACAATCTGTACACCAGCTACAGTAGCCCCAGCTGCAACAGCACCGTCCGTCGAAACCCTTAGATGGTATGGAGTTTGATTTAATCCATTTGGCAATATCGATTGACCGTCCACTCGACCTAGTACGTCGCCCGCAGCATCGAGAAAAATGATATCAATATTATCATCTTCTCCACGCCTTTGGTCGCTTCGGCCATATAGGTCGATCACCACTTCATTACTGCCCGTCAACGTGGTCGCGACCAAGTCATACTGAAGGATCACATCGTCTGGTCCATCTCCAGAAAAGCCATCCCGAGTACCACCGTCGGGATTGTTATCGAAATTCTGATCCGGCAGAACAGAAGTGGGAGCCTCTGGATCGTAGGCAAAACTATCATTTAACGTATCTGCGAGGGAACTAACCACACCCGCTAGGAACTCTCCTCCCGCAATCTGCTGAGGATTACTCAGAGATAATTCTTGGGTGGTTGAGATCACATTACCTGTCGCGTCGCTGCCGATGGTATTCACCTTACCAGTCTCTTGTGCAGCACCAGTATCGTCAGAGGCGACTGGAGCATCGTTGGCACCATGCACATAGATATCTAGCGTGGTCGCCAAAGGGCCACCACTACTGCCCTGCACACTGACGGTGAAATTCTCCACCACCGTATCAGTCGCATCTAGATGATCGGCTAGTGCCTGATTGAGTGTGTAAGTGTAATCACCTGCCGAATCGATCACTAGCGTTCCGTAAAGCCCGTCGATACGCGTCCCACCAGCGGCTACACTACCACCAAAGCTGGTCGCACCACCGAATTGAGTCTGCCCTGCTGCCAAACCTACGTCAGTCACTGTCATCGAGGCAGCGGTATCATCTGCATCTGGATCGATGATCTGGGTAAAGATGCTACCACTGGGGTTCGAACCTGTTGTGGCATTGGCCACGCCTCCATCTTCGACGGCGCCTGCGGAGAAGCTACCCTGCGGCAGATCATCGTGACCACATACGGTCACCACCAATTGTGCCGTATCCGTCAAAGCTGGGTCTGGTGCTGCCTCTAGAATACGAGTGTAAAGATCAAACGAAGTGATCGAGCCATTGAATGGGGCGGAGCTGTAATCGTGTCCTAGATGATTGAAGAGATTGCCAAAACCACCAAGATTAGCGCCACCTACCTGCCCCACACCACCATCGTCGCCACCATCCCAGTTAGCGGTATTGTGGGTACCAGTCACTGTGGAAAAATCATTCACGTTCACGCCATTGATGAACAGCTGGGCAGGCACGCCAGGCGTGACATCGTAGTTGGCTACGATCGTCATGGCTACCCCATCGCTCAAGCCGAGTCCAGCTGGATCAGCCACCATGTCGTAGCTGACTCTAGAGAAACTGCCCCCACCGATCACACTGAATATTAGATCGCCATTGTTAGTGATCAACCCGGTGCCAGTGCCACCGCCTTTCTCAAAGATCACGTTATTGGAGCCGAGTGTCGTCAGTGTCACTTCGGTGATTAGAGTCACATCATCAAAGCGGTTATTATCTGGTGCCGTGAAAGTGCCTAGATTACCGCTATTAACCAATCCAATCGAATCGCGAGTATAAGCTAAAGAGCTATCTGAAACTTCATAGATAAAGGTCTCAACATCCGAATCGCCCTCGTCCAGAGCATCGACAGCAGCCGCCTGGGCAGCCGTCACTCCCTGAGTGTAGGTGTAGGAGCCGTCGGCCCCGATCACTAGGTTCCCGTAGGTACCTGCTACCGTCGTCCCTCCTGTAGCACTAGTCGTGCGGATGCCGACTGCATCGGTAGCAGTGCCGCCCACGCCCACATTGATCACGTGAAACTGCGTATCATCTGGGTCGCTATCGTTGGTCAATACATTGCCGCTTGGATTCACCGCCGTCACACTGTGGCCTTGTTCTTCGGCTTTGGCCGTGTCTCCAGTAGCGATCGGTCCATCGTTGGTACCGACGATCGATATCACCACATCTTGGGTATCGGTGCTGCCATTACCATCGTCGATCTGCACGGTGAAGGTCAGCTCTACCGTGTCACCTGTGGTTAAGAAGTCGATCTCCGAGTTTGGCACATCATAAGTCCAGCCAACCGAGCCCGAGCCATCGGCATTGTCGGTGACAGCACCGAGAGTCAGGTTATCAAGAAGAGCAGCGGCCTGCGCACCGCTGATGGTAGTCGTACCGCCGGTCACACTTGCTCCAGCCAATACCAATGCCGTGTGTGTCTCGATATCGATATCGTCAAAGGTGATAGTACCTGTCGCGTCTGCCGGATCGGCGTCTGTAGCTGGTGCTGAGTCCGCACTCTCGGTGATCGTCCCAGCCTGAGCCGCACTATCGATGACTACTTCATCATTGACAGCTGCTATAGTGATAGTGGCGGTAGCTGTCTGCTCACTGCCCTGCCCATCGGTCACCTGGTAGACGAAGCTATCGGTACCATTAAAATTCGCCGTCGGCGTGTAGGTGAACGAACCATCGGCATTCAGCGTCAGGCTACCATTGCTAGTAGTCGTCACCGGAGTGGTGTTCACCACCAAAGAACCAGAGCCGAATTGATCACTATCATTAGCCAATACACCGGTAGCAGCAGTGGTGGTAAGCGTATCATCCTCGTTCACCGTGTAGCTGGTATCGTCCACCGCATTGATGCTGGCAATGGTTCCAGTAGCCGTATCACTCGTATCGATACGAGTATCCAGGGTCGACGCACTGCCCATAGATACAGTGAAAGTCTCCGAGCCTTCATTCAGTGCGTCATCCGTAATCGCTACTGTAAACTCCTGAGTCTCACCAGCATTCCCTAAAAAACGCAAAGTAGTGCTGCTCGACCCGGTAGCCACGACTTTGACATTATCTAAAGAAACAGCACCGGATCCATCCGAAGCAGTCATGTCATTACCAAACGCCAAGGCAATAGAGTCGAGGTCGCCCACACTGGAGATCCCCGGATAGGCAGATAAATCGAATGTACCTGTGTAGGTGCCGCTACCCGTCAGCGCGATAGCTCCCGACCTATTACCTGTCGGATCACTACCATCAAAGAGGCTAACATCTGTGTAATTCGCTTCCCGCTGAGTCTCCTGAATATTGCCATTCTGGTCCTGTGTGTTTAAAATCTGAGGATTAGCATTAGCGAATGTCGGATTATTCACCAGCCCAATGGCGTGGAAATACATCGTCGTGCCGGCACCTACGGAGTAATCGAATGAGATCGTGACTTCCGTTAAGTTGGGATCGGTTTGATTGACCGAAAACAACTTCGCCACAGCGCCCTCGCTTGGTTTACCTGCCTCGACACCCGGATTTGTCAACTGTCCTCCCGATATCTCCCAATCCGTTGGATTACCCGAGTTACTGGTAAAGTCTGCCTGCCAATCCCCGTCTAGATTACTCTGGAACAAACGGAAAGCACCGCTCACTGCGCTTGATGAAAAGTCATCTTCAAATAGCGACGTCTCTAACAGGTAGTCGACCCCATTGCCGAGAGCAGTGACATCGGTGGTCGTTACATCCACACTGAAACCGCCCTCCACCTCATTATCGAGAGTCGCAGTGAACACCATATTACCAGACTCATCGACAGTCACATCGCCTATGGTCACCTGTGCCTCATCCGCATCGGTGATGGTAGCAGTAACCGTAGCCGCAGTGCTACTAATGGTGCCGATACTAGCATTCGACAGAGTCGCCACGACGGTCTCATCATCCTCCACGATACCATCGTCTGTCACCGTCACTACCAAGACCCCACTGCTGGCGCCATTAGCGACCGAGATCTGCCCTATCGTACCGTGGTCACTTGCCTCGGCCGTGCTAGAGCCCCCCTTCGTCAGATCGAAAGTGATCGGCACCCCTGTGCTATTTGTCAGAGTCTGACCTGTTGCATTCTTCAGCTCTACTTGATATTGGATATCGGTCGCTGTGCCACCCGAGCCATTGGGATCGACTCCATTTTGGATCACCGATAACTCTGCTACAGGGGTGTCATTATCAGTAATCGTACCCGATGCCGTGTCGGTGGTGATGGTGACCAAATCGGAGACACTCGTACCGTTGATCTCAGGATTTGATATCTGCAGATTCACAGATTCCGTCACAGCCTCGATCAACAGATCATCGGTCACAGTCACCGTGTATTCTACAAAACTACTTCCACTAGCGATCGTGAGCGTGCTCGGCAATGCTGAAAAATCCACCCCATCGGTAGCCGTACTCGTTCCTAATAAGGCCAGATCAAAGTCAAGCCCATCGGTCATACCATTGGTGACGGCAGTGGTGCCGGTGGGGTCGAGCAAATCGATCCGAAACGTCAGATCCGTCGATCCATCCTCGTTACCATTCGATACGAGACTGAGCTCGGCAGATACCTTGGGAGTGAGGATCACATCTCCTCCAGTCGTGCCCGGATCTCCATCTGCGTCCTTATTGTAAGCGACGACAAAGTCCGTACCATCGGTGCCACCAGTGATCGCAGAAAAAGTACCCAATGTCGAGTTTGCATCGACTATGGTGTACTCAGCGAACTCCAGAGAGTCCCAGCCGCCTGTAGGAGATGTCAGCGCCAAAGTCCCGCCTGCGGTAAAGGTGCCACCTACGCTGAGCATATCGTTTCCGCCGCTATTCACATCTGATGCTGCCGAGTCTGCTGGAGTTCCGGTATTCTTCGATGCGCTGCCTTCGAAACCGATAGCCAGCGATCCGCCAGTCATCGTAAAGGCTTGATTGATTCGAGTGTGATCTGAAACACCGTCATCGCCGCCTATCTGGAAAATTCCTCCAGACTGGGTAAGAACATTGGTCAACGTAGTGCCGTTGATTAAGTTTACATCTTTGAGCGTGCCACCAGTAAACTCAAAGATGTCGCTAGCGGCAGCAAAGGTGATATTCCCATCGGTCATATTGAGCACACCGCCAGTCAGGCGAACCGCATCGGTGCCCGTGTTACCGCCCCTATAAATTAAACCGCCCTGTACCGTCACCACGGCACTGTCTTGAATCGTGATATCAGCAGAGCCATCCGCACCATTTGCTAACTGTAGGTTGGCACCTATATCGACAGTCGCATTATCTTTGATCACGATTGTGGCCTGACCAGAATTGGTATTCCAGTGGTTGGCAATGTTCATATCAGCCGTTCCATCTATCGTGACTGTCGCAACAGATCCTGCATTCTGGCCGGCTATGAAGTTATTATCCAGCTGATTATAGACGCCACTGCTGAAGGTGAACGTTCCGTTACCAGTCAATGCGGCTTCAGTGTTACCGCCAGAGACATTGACGGTCGCACCATCTATGGTAAAGACCGCCGTGGTACCGACGGCGGCAGCACTATCCACGCCGTGGTTTAGATTCGCCGTGCCACCATTGAGGTTGACTGTTCCGGTAAATCCCGTACTCGCAGTGGTCGCGATGTTGAGATCTTCATTCACGGTAAGAGTTCCACCATTTTGATTAAAAGTCCCCGTTCCGGCTTGAGCGACGTTTAGGTGCCGAGCCAGAGTGATCGTACCACTGTCTAGGTTCACGATACCTACCGCATTCGTATTTTGCCCGATTCGCAGGTCCACTGCAGAATTAGTCACATTGAAGTCGCCGCCATCTATATTAAGCACACCTGCACCATTGTTACCCACGGATACGTGACCAGTGGTATTCACCGTACCTCCAGTGAAATTGTACTCAGAGCCACTACCATTATTGTGGGCTAAAGTGAATGTGCCGGTCGAAACAGTCCCTGCCGTGTGATTGGTCACATTCCCTAAGTTGGTTTGCCCAAAATATGCAGCTATATCATTCACATCACCCTGCTGATTGGTCACATGCAGGTTCAGATCATTTTCAATATGCATGGTTCGCCCTCCTCGAAGAATAAGCACATCGAAACGAAACTCAGGTGTGAAAGCCACGTCTACCGTCGCGGGATTGGTCGGACCGCTGTTACTTTGAATAATGGCATTGGTCGCACCCGTATCGGTAATATAGCCAGGCAGACCATCGCCGCCGACACCATCGATCCGAGTCCAGTTAGCTGGATTACTAAATGAATTATCAGCTCCACTACCGTCCCAGACGACACGATTATTCACATAGTGTCGCCCCTCCAGACTGAATGCCTCGGCACCGTCTGCTTGACCATCAGCAATCAGACGGCGTTCGCCCTCACCGACCCAACCGAACATGACATTGGTGGAATCCGCCGATTCATAGACATCCTGCAAACCGATAATGTGCCCCATCTCGTGAACCACTACTGATAGCAGGTCTATCCCCTCTACCTCGCCCATCGTACTGCCGGTGAACTCACTGTCGTCGGCCGGTGTCTCATCCACATACCAGCCAGACTCTGCAGCATCGACGTCGATGACGATACGACTGCCCTCCGCATACCCCAGAGCGGCTCCGTCTAAATCTACTACCTCATAGGTCACTTGGTCGAGTGCAGCGAGTTGCTCCTCGCTCAATCCAGCCGCTGCCCAGCGATCTTTCGCCTCGGCCACCATCGCATTCAGATCGTCAGGATTGAGCAGATGGACTGCCACATCTGGTATCTCAGCCGATACATCCCCCGCTTCAGCAGTCGGAACCTCGGCAAATTCGCTGATCGACTGAAAAGCACTCGCAGCTACAGATTGCTCGACATCGCTCTCAACTACCTCCATCTCGACAGGCGCAGCGATCGGCGCAGCTGAGTAGAGTACTCGGGGCTCTAGTACCTCAGCAAGATACTGCCTATCATCTTCAAAGTTGTGTGAGGAATGTGAAGGGTCGTTATTATTCATCTTTATTTGGAGTGGTAGTGGATATGGAGAGGGTTCCGCACCGATGACGGCACAGAAATACGGGTAAAAAGCAAATCAGCTAATTGCCTACAGCCGGGAAATTGGCGGAAGACTGGTGCCTGAGAGCGTTGGGCACAGTGAAAAAGAAACGAGGAGAGATAGTCGGAGCTATTATCTGATGGGGAAACATCGATGGTCAGCGGCTCTCCCTCCGGCCCAGCACGTGTGGGATGCGCAGGACTAGCCAGCAGAGAATCTCCCCCACGGGGTGACAAAGCCCAAAAACCAACGCAGCCGCTGACGTATTCAGTGATTTGTCTACGATAAACACCCAACCTCTCTTTTAATGCAGTCGACAGGCCGTACCACACGATTGACGGTGTCCAATTGAACTCATTCTCACTAGAGCAAGCAGCAACTGTTTTGTCTTCCTCAAAGCTACAAAACACGATGGGCATAGCACTCCCCTCTAGGCATATATCGGTAACGCCTAAAAGCTCAGGAGTAGGTTCTGGAGGAACTAAACCCATCAGTATCAATTGCTAGCACATCAAGAAGCGTGACCAATGTAAAGCGAATTCTATATTTTTTCCACAATGAATACAATTATGGCTAAAATTATCATTTTTGAAACAACTCCGAACAACTGACTGCCTTAACGCTCTCTCATCTTACGCTGTTTTGGCCAACGTCATCACAACAGCCCCTGCGATAGCCAGAATGAACCCGACTGCCTGCAAGACTTCTACGACCTCTCCTAGGAAGTAATAGGCCAGGAAGATCGTGGCTATTGGCCCGATAGAACCCACCACAGCAAACATCTCAGGTCCTGCTCGCCGGATACCCGCAGCCATCAAAAACGATGGCAATATCGTCCCAAATATCGCCAACACACCGCCAAGGCCAATCACTCGAGGAGATGCCTGCATCAATACGCTCCAATCATGAACAATGGTGTAGTGCGTCGCCATGAACAAACAGGAAAAGCCCACAACAATCGAAGTGAAACGAAATGTCCCCAGACGCTGGATCAACTGCCCGGTAACAGAAATAAATGCAGCATAAATCAAAGCGCTAAGCAGCACGAGAGCAACGCCTAGAACTGAAAGCTCTAGGCTGCTCACCCCTACAATCTCAGATAAAAACGCTACCACTACCCCGATGTAAGCCAACCCCAGTGCCAGCCATTGCCTGGCTGTGACCACCCGGCGGTAGAACAAAACACCAATGAGGAACACCATACATGGATAGGTGTATAGCGTGATCCGCTCCAACCCGACACTGATATACTGTAGACCAGTGAAATTGATAAAACTCGATAAATAATACCCAGAAAAGCCCAATAGCATGAGCCGCAACCAATCTTTAGCAGAAAGACTAGGCTGTTTCACACTGCTAACCACCGAGATCACTAAAAAGACCGGGAACGCAAGCCCCATACGCAGCATCAGGATACTGATAGCATCTACCCCTTCCTGATAGGCCATTTTCACAAATACGCCTTTTGAAGAGTAGAAGATCGATCCCCCTGCAATGATCAGGAAAGTCAGGGCTTTAGATTGAGTCGTCGATGTCATCGGTAAAATCGGAAATCGACCCGCCAATTCTCTCGACACAAAAAAGCCTGCTCCGAGAGAAGAGCAGGCCGTGCATGTCATTCAGTTAATCATCACACACACTCCTCCTACTCCACCGATGTGGTGTGAAGTAGCCAAAGAGTAGCAACTGTTGTGTGATAACGATTCAAAGTAAGATAATTGAAAGCTCGTCTCGATACATTGCAAGACGTTATTTCTCCCACCACCCAGGAGATAGCTACCCGATCGGAGCCAGCAGATTATTTAGCTCTTTCTCAGAGAAAGCCAGCTTCTGTGGGGTGCCCTCGAGGATACCCTCAAACAAGGCGCGCTTCTTTTCCTGTAGCATTAGGATTTTGTCCTCGATCGTGCCCTCGCTGATCAGCTTGTAGACAAACACCGGATTCTGCTGGCCGATGCGGTAAGCTCGATCTGTGGCCTGGCTTTCCAGTGCCGGATTCCACCACGGATCGTAGTGGATCACGGTGTCGGCCTTGGTCAGAGTGATGCCGGTACCACCAGCGCGCAGGCTGATGAGAAAGATCGGCACCTTACCGGCCTGAAATGTATCGACCATATCACCACGGTCTTTGCTCTGGCCGGTCAGAGTCTGGTATTTCAGACCCAGCTTATCCAGACGCTCTTCCATGATGTCGAGCATTCGGGTGAACTGAGAAAAAATTAGGATCCGGCGGCCCTCTTTGACCATGTCGGGCAGCCACTCCATCATCATCTCAAACTTGGCACAAGTCTCGGCCTTCTGCGCGGTCGGCAGCATCACCAGACGCGGATGACAGCAGACTTGGCGCAGCTTCATTAGCGCCTCGAGCACGAGTAGTTGCGAGGCCTCCACGCCATGACGGGCGATCTCCTCGCGCACCTCTTTCTGCAGACTGGCGCGCACGGCCTCGTAGATCTCGATTTGCTGATCGTTGAGTTCGACTTTCTTGATGATCTCGGTCTTCTCAGGCAGATCCTTTGCCACCAGAGACTTCACTCGGCGCAGCATGAATGGCGCGACACGCTCGGCCAAGCGTTTGCGGCGGTTTTCATCGCGATATTTCTCGATCGGATTGCGAAAACAGCGCGAGAACGCCTCCTCTGAGCCGAGGAAACCAGGCATCAGAAAGTGAAACTGGCTCCACATCTCGCCGAGGTGATTCTCGATCGGTGTGCCCGAGAGGCACAGCCGATGGCGCGCATCGATACGATAGGCCGTACGAGTGATGGAGGATCTCGAGTTTTTGATGGTATGCGCCTCGTCCAGCACCACGTAGTGAAATGGCTGATTCAGCAGCTCCTCGGCATCGCGCAGCAGCACGGGGTAGGAGGTGACGACTAGGTCCGCGTGGTTTAATACCGAGTAATACTTTTTCCGGTCAGCTCCCTGTAGGGTCAGCACGCGCATGTTTGGGGCAAACTTCTTTGCCTCCTTTGCCCAGCCGGGCACCACGCTCTTCGGCGCTAGCACTAGGCTAGGCAGATCGGCTCGACCCGATAACTTTTCGGCGTGCAGATGGCACAGCGTCTGCATCGTTTTGCCCAGCCCCATATCATCGGCCAGGATACCGCCGACTCCCTGCTCGCGGAGAAACTGCAGCCACTCAAAGCCATCCTGCTGGTACGGTCGCAGCGTAGCCTGAAATTCCTCTGGAGCGTCTACGTCTACCTTAGGCTTTAGCGTCTCGATATCCTCCGCTAGCTTGAGCAGCTTTTTCGGAGCTTTGCTTACGATTTTGTCCTCACCTTCGTAAGTGGTGAGCTGGGCAGCACGCACCGGGTGCACCATCAGTTGCTCATCGACAGTCAGCGGCGTGCGATCAAAAAGCTCGGTAAGGATACCTAAGATATTCTTTAGCTTGTGGGCAGGGATCGCCACATAGCGCCCGGTATCGACCAGCACCGGCACTTTGGCATCGGCATCCAGCTTCTCAAATTCCGTCAGACTAAAGCCCGTAGGTTTGCCCTCTAGATACTTAGCGATACCTGGGATGATGTTGACCCGCTGGCCATCCACTTTGATACCGCACTCAAAGCTAAACCAATCCGTCGCTTCCTCAGGATCGCCATCGGTCTTGATCTCGCCGTACCACTCCTCCGCGTCGATGACGTTGAGGTTCAGCCCATCGTCGATATCGATATCGCAATCGAGCGCCTCTAGCTCGCGACGGCGATTGGCGAGAAAGTCGGCCCAAAATAGCTCCTGAGTCGCTCGACGCGCCCCGGTGTAGGCGTAGCAATCGAGAAACTCTGGCTGGATCTCATCGCAGGGATAGATCTCGGCCACCTGCTTGATGCCCATCCCCCGCAGCACGCCCAGCAGTTCGTCCGATGGCGAGTCGATCCGCATCAGGATCAGGCTTTCCAAGATATTGCGCAGTTCCGACTCATCCCAGTGCAGAATGCCTGCACGCACATCTTCACAAAAAAGATTGATGTAGGGCCGCAGATCATCCTCGAAATTATATGGGGCAGCTGGCGTCTCTACGCATGGCGAGGCCTCATCAGCTGGCCTAGGCTCATCGGAGGGCAGACACTCGATCGGCGGGTGCACGCCGACATCGATGAGAGCAGCGATCAGCACTGCCGTCACTTCTTTTGTCTGTGCCCTAGCAGCTCCGGCTTTACCATCGATCAGCCACTGTCCCTGGATGGTTTTCTGCACCAGCAGACTCACAGCCTGTTCTTCGCCCTCCTCAGACCGCACAGATCCGAATACACCTGCGAAACATCCCTGTAGATTGATTGACTCGATCTGCACGCCGCCACTGGAGATCAGCTTTCTAGCGCTGCTCAGGGCCGCGTCTTCAAAGAAACAGCCGCGCCCACCCGAGAATGGCGGGCGATCCAGCTTGATCTCTGCCAAGATCCCCGGCTGCTTACGCGCAGGCTCCGGAGACTGCGGCCTATCAGCGGCAGCTGTCTCTGGCGATCGGTTCTGTGTGTCGTGTTCGGTCACTCGATGGGTGTGAGGATAGGGTTAGTCGATGAGGTAATGGACCACTCCTCAAGGATAATCAAGGTTTCTTAACCGAAATATTCGGCCTTATTTTTGACCCCGAATCAGCTCTTCAAATGATACCCGCCCAGCAGATTGGCACCGACAGCCAGTGCCATGATGGCCATAATCGGCACACCGATCGTCAGCACAGCACGATGTGTGAACTCCAGCGAGTAGAGGCTACCCGTGAGAAACCATGTCATCATGCCCCCCACGATGATCGTCGCTGTGAGCCCATAGACGAGGTTATCGATCTCTAGGCCCATCATCTTGGCCGGCAGAGACCAAGCCAGCACCATAGAAAACGTCACCAGCAGCGCCATGAGCCCCGAGCGCCACCACGCAGTGGACGAGAGCATACGAGAGTAGCGCTCAGCTAGCCAAACCAACCCCTGAGTGAGCAACCACAGCATGAGGATGGAGAAGATGTATGGTAGGCCGACAAACCCAAACCTGCCCAGATAGATGGGCATCTCGATGAAAAACAGTTGAGACTGCGAAACAAAAGCCATTTTTGTGCTGAAAATTATAGGGGCCCATCCAAGTTTCGCGGTCATTTAAGATGAATCAACTATTCCTTACTCGCATTTTTGGGGGAATCGCCCTCGCGACCTGCCTGCTCTCGTCGTGCCACGATGGATCTCACAGAGAGTCAGAGGGGGCACAGGACAGCTCAGACCGCCCGCTAGTGCATGCCTCCAGCTATCCGCTCTACTATTTTGCCCAGCGTATCGGCGGAGATCTGATCGACCTGCGCTTCGACACCCCGGCAGGCATCGATCCCGCTATCTGGCAGCCTAGCGACGATACCGTAGCCTCCATGCAGCAGGCAGATCAGATCCTGATGAATGGCGCCGAGTATGAGACCTGGCTCACCCAAGTCAGCCTCCCCACCAACACCCGCGTAGACACCTCTCGCGCCTACAGTAGTCGACTGATCTCGATCACCGGTGGTGTCACCCATAGCCATGGCGATGGCATCGTCCACTCTCACGATGGGCTGGCAGCCACCACCTGGCTGGACATGGATCTCGCCAAACGCCAAGCAGAAGCCGTGCGCGATGCCCTGATCAAGCTGCTACCGGATGCCGAGGCACATCTCAAAACAGCTGCCGAGCCTCTGCTCACAGAAATCGACGAACTCGACCACCAGATGATCGAAGCCGCCACCCTCATCGCCGGTATCCCACTACTCACCTCTCATCCACTCTACCAGTACCTAGCCAAAGCCTACGGTCTAGACATCGAGACCGTCCACTGGGAGCCATCCATCGTCCCCGATGCTGAAGGTATCGCCGAACTCGACACCATACTCCCCGAGCACCCTGCCCAATGGATGCTGTGGGAAGCGACTCCAGATCCACAGACAGAGGCTCTCCTGAAGGCCAAAGGTATCGTCAGTATCGTCTTCGATCCGTGCGGCAATCGACCCGAAAACGGCGATTGGATGAGTGTGATGCAGCAAAATATCACCGCCCTCAGAGCGCTAAAGTGAGGTCCAGCCTATCTCAAAAGAATGGTAGTGATCAAAAGCTACCCGAGAAGAGCTCACTGATATGGAACGAATTTAATGATAGACCTACTCCAACTCAAAGCTGACGTAGATCGTTCAGGGGTCTTTCTTCGGGCCCCCACCACTGAGGCATCAGTTTCGGCTTTCGAATTGCAGTGCGGCCAAGAGCTTCCAAAAGATTACAGAAAGTTTATAACTGAGTTTGCGGACGGCGGACGCGCTGGCTGCAGCCTTATGCGATTAGATGATTGGGATCTAGGGTATTATTCACCAGTTTCTATCTCAACAGCGATCAAATCCCCTTGTCTCATCACACCTGACACAGAGTCCGAAGGAGGCGACTGGCTAGAGGCTTTAGGTGTTGAAGATGCCATCACTAAATGGGATAGCAATCAATGGGACCCTCTTTATGGCACAATCACTATCGGCGAAATTGGATGCGGAGCGTTCTTTTATTTAATCGTTAACGGCCCTTTTCAAGGGCGGATATTTAGATGGGGCGACACTCCTAACGCGCCACCTCACTTCCTTCCCGAGATTGGCTATTTAGAGTGGGTTTCAGAGTTTCTCGAAGAAAGGTTTCGTGTTCGGCGAGATCAAGAACGACGGATAAGCGGAGACGAAAAACCCAGAAAGTTTTTCAAGCTATTCAAGAAAAAATGACTGCGCCCTCCCTTCAGTTTCTAGCAGCACAGCCATCTCAAGTCACAGCACTAAAACTCCCATGCCGATTGGACCAAGACAGTAACGACATTCCAGCTCCAAGTGTGCTACATCGACCGATATTCAACAAAACTTTACTGTAACGATCTCTTGCATGGCCTGAAAAATGAGTAATTATCGTTTCTGAGACACACACTCGAAACAAACACACTCACGGACAGTAACCATGGATCAAAATCAGGATGCGATTGTAGCCGCGATCGACGCTACTTTTGGCTCGGAGCCTTGGCTGCTGGGTGATGCACTGAAAAAGGCGAAGACTAAAAACGCCTTTGCTCACAATCTACGTAAATCGCCAGGCCAGATCAAAACCACGGATCTGAAGAATCTGGTCAATGAGTTGTGGGAAAATGGCGTGGTCGAGATCATCCCACCCAAAGACAGGGAGCGCTCTTTCAAATATCGTCTCAAAGCCAGTACCATCTCTGCCGATGAGGCCCCGCCGGCCCCCGTGCCTGCTACTGAGCCAGAGCCAGAGCCAGAGCCAGAGCCAGAGCCAGAGCCAGCAGCGCCAGTTGCGGCCCAGCCGGATGATCATGGCACCGAGATCCTTGCCGCCTACCAGGCCCTACGCGATGAGAGCCAGTTTCGCCACGTCTACTTGGCCGACATTTGCACCACCAGCGGACTGAGCACCGAGGTCGTCCACGCCTGGGCCGCCAACAAAGCTCGCAACCGCGAATTTGAGCTCGGCCAGGCCGACTGGTCGCTAGCGACCGCAGAGCAGCGCGAAGCTGCGATGAAGATCAATGGCATCCACTACCTCACAGTGGGTTCACTCACTTAACTCCTTTTCTCCTACGCCCCTCTTCTCCCACGCTCCAACACCCATTTCTCATACTACCACCACACGACACCACGCATGACACCGTTTACCGCCGATATCGTAACCAATCCGCGAAACCTCGGGCCCACTGTAGAGAGCCTGAACCAAGATATCCTGCAAAAGCTGACCCGCTTCGTCCACAGCGTGTGCATGGATGCTCCCCACAAGCCGATTCCGGCACCCAAGGTAGAACACCTCGGCTCGATCAACCGTGGCACCGGCAAATCCCACGTCCTAGGCCGCCTGTTCAGCGCGGTGTCCACCCGTGCGACACGTATCTACTACCCTCCTTTCCAAGATCATAAAACCGCCTGGAGCCACATCCTGCACCTGCTGGTGGAGGAGTTTCGCCGCCCAGAGTTCAATGCCCTACTCAAACATCCCAACGATCCCGATCAGCTCGATGCCTTTGCCCACGGTATCTTCGGCCATGCGCTGGCTGAGCTCATCGACATGCAGCGAGTACACCTCGAACTAGGCGACGACGAGGTCGATCCCGTGCCGTATCTGCGTGCCGGTCTCAGCGATCACTGGGATCTCGCCAAACCTGAGCTGCCGCTCACCCGCGCCTTTCACGACTCCTTCGACGAGCTGGAGATCTTTCTCGAGGAATCGATCGACGAGCTGCAGAGCGAGCTACAGATCAAGTGCAACAATCTGAGCCCCATCCTGCGTGTGCTACGCCACTACGCGAAGAATCGCCAAGATTACAAGAGCCGCAAACTCTGCGTGATGTGGCTAAAATCGATCCCCTACAAGGGACCAGAGGCCTATGCTGCGATCGATCTAGAGGCATCCGAGCTGGTGCAGCCCGAGTCGGAAAACTCCACCATCGAGGCCAATAGCCGCCAGCGCATCGTCGACCTGTGTATCCTAGCTTCCTACTACCGCCCATTCGTATTCTGCTTCGACCAGGCGGACTACTATGTGAACGACGAGTCACTCGCCGGCACCTTTGCCAGCGTGCTAGACTACCTGCACCGCTTTGCGCCGAATCAGGCCACCATCATCGCCTGTAATAAGCAGGTGTGGGATACCATCAAAGGCAGCTTCCAGGAGGCATTTCTCGATGGTATCAGCAAAGAGATAAACGACCTACGAGGCATCCAGATCGAACAAGCCCGCGAGCTGATCGAGCTGCGCATGGCCGATGCCGACCAGCGCAAAATCGACTACATGCTCGACGATCAGTGGCTCGAGTCGCAGTTCGATCTGACTGGTACCGTCGTGGTCCGAAACTTTCTCCGCGCCTGCGAGAGTCGCTTCCTAGGCTTTGAGATCCCAGATGACGAGATCGACATCGAGTCGGTCTTTGAGAGCCGAGTCAGTGAGCTGCAGGCAGATCGCCAAAAAGTGCTCAACTACGATGTCGGCCTGATGCGCTGGATCGTCGACGAGATCCTCACGCTGAATCTGGCCGAGTACAGCTCGACGCCATTCACCTCGCATAAAGACTACTACCCACTACGCTGGATCACCACTGGCGAGGAGGCCCCGATCGTCTTTGGCTTTGAGTCTGGTGACAATGCCGCTACCTGGAAGGCACGTCTGAAAGAATCCACCCGCCTGCTCAGCGACATGTGCGCCCACACCGTGCACCTACGCATCGCCGGCACCCGCCAGATCCCGCCTCCGACCTGGAAGACAGCAGGCGACTTTGCAGCGGCTAGCGAGACTTTCCGGGTGATCACCATCCCATTCGAAGATCTGGTGGCCATGCACGCGCTGCGTCAGCTGACCTTCGATGCTCACGATCGCACCGTCGATTTCGATCCAGAGGAGATTAAGAAGTTTGGAGCCAATGAGTTGCGCCACATCAGCGAGCTCATCCTAGGCCGCGCCCTGCCTGAGGAGGTCGCCCGACCTTCAGATGAGGCCTTCAGCGGCTTGGCAGAGAAGATCGAGTCGATGACCCAGTCGGCCCTATTCCTATCCATGCGCCAAGTGCGCAACGAACTGCTGCTAAAGCACCAGATTTCGGTGACGGAAAATGACATCCTGCACGCCAGCCACCAGATGAAAAACGTAGAAATACATACGAAAGGCAATCAAATTTCCCTTCACTATTCGATCTAGAGCGTTTAACAGTCCCCCGCTCGTAATCCCCCGAAAATCACTTTACCAAAACCAAAGTCCACACTCGGGGGCGTCGCCGGACATGGTCGGTTACTTGACCATGTCCGGCAATTTTTTTGGGAAGAGCTAGGCAGAAAGCTAGCTTATGCTCTAATTTCACAATTCACAGAACATACCGTTAGTTCTTCCATCGGTCGCACCAGACCCCATTTAAAAATCGTAAGAATGAGACGAAAACCAGTCTTGTGGTTTCCAAATATCATAAACATTCGGGTTCCCTGCTAAGTCGATCGCCATTGCTGGGTTTCTAGCCTTCAAACTAATCAGAAAATCTCTCGAATCTCTAGTAATTGCCCCATTATTTGAACAGTCGAAAAACATCAAACCATTAAGCAAATTCAAATACCTAAGCCCTTCGTCATCGATTTCCGAATACGGTAGTCCAAGCGACTCTAAATTAGGAAATAATCGAACAATCTCCCTAAATTCATCATTCGAAGTATGATGATGATTAATCCCTAAGGACTTCAAACCTGGATAAACACCATCCAACTGATCTAACCAGGGGTGCAACGCTATATTGTGATCACCGAATATCTTTAAATCAGTCAACCCTTTCACAGATAACGACCTGATTGATATATTACTTCCAGCCGGGAGCAACACAGACAGTTTCTTTAACCTACCTAGCTCTTGAAAAGCATCGCAGCACTCTTGATCCCTTATTGTTACATTTAATTCTAAAATATTCGGGCAAGCCTTTGCTATCCTATAGATCCCATCCGATGATACAGGCTCTGATAAGCACAGAGACTCCAAGCCACCAGGCAGATAGTCAAAAGCCAGATCGGGAATCGAAGCCTGCTCGAAACACGATAACCACCTGAGATCCGGCGCTATTTCTCCCAATTGCTTTATCCCCTCCTCGGTAGCCACCCCTCCGTGAACTATCACTTCCTTTGCAGAAGTAAGTGGTCCCACCAGCTTTAAATGCTCAACAGTGGCGTCCTTGGGAAACTCAATCACTTCAAGTTCACTAATTGACCATAACCCTGTTTTAAATGGATATGAAGAACCGCTATGGACATCCTCATTCAATCCTAGCCGCATCGTCTTTTTCGCAGCCGGAGCCAAAACTACCTTTGATCCTTGAGCAATTTCACAACTAAACCCGGCAGGCTTACCAAAATACACAGTTCCACCCCCTACTTTATTGGAAGGAGAATACTGAACCAAGATCTGTAGCCAATCTACAGACGATTTGACTTTCTTATCGTATCCCCCGGATTCATCGCATTTGTCTGTCAAAATCAAATTGAGCCCACCATCTGTTATTTCGTATATTTTCACTAGTGCATTTGCCATTTGTGCCCCGTCCTCATCCACTGCATGAAATGAGATAGTAAAGGAATTCAATCTTTCGTTAAATCCTCGACTCAGCCCAATAATAGCGCAAATCACGGCAACAAGAACGATGCAAATGTGAACTGGTTTCGATCGACAAGATTTCCTGATGCAATTGATTGCCGATCTCAGATTTGTCATAACAGTTTCGAGATTAAAGCTAAGACGCTTCAAGATCAATAACCCGTTCGACACCTACTCGACCTTTTGCCGCGTTCTCTTTGACTAAGTTCGCCAGTTTTTCTAGCGTAGCACTCTCTTGTACCTTCTACCAGAAAAACAGGTAATACACAGAGTAGCCCAATCCCCCGATCACTCCCAACAGGCTAACCACCGTACCGATCTCAAAAACACGATAGACCGGTATAATCCCCCAACACCAACGGAAGTGACAAAACAACCCTGCACTGAGATAGACCACCGCGATAGACTTGGCCGCATTACCATCTACCAGCATATTCTGACGCGAGCCAATCCACGTCGCCTCCTCGGTGATCCACGCCTTGCCGGCGAAATACCAGATCACAATCGGCAGCGCGACACCTAGCAGAGCTAGCTTTACCCAGCCACCGTCTGGTGGATGGGCATAGTCACCAAAGTCGCTTTCTCGACTCGGATAAGACTCATCAACTGGCATGCCTCTCAATAAATCAGATAGGACTTATTCGGCCTATAGGACCTATCGCACTGACTACTCGACTCTACGCAAACTGCTGCAAAAAGCGCGTGTCATTGTCGATAAGATGCCGGATATCACTGATCTGATATTTGATCATCGCCATGCGCTCGATGCCCATGCCAAAGGCAAAGCCGCCCCACTTCTTGGGATCGTAGGCCTTGTCGCCACGCTTTTCACCGATCGCACCGA